>JAYSPV010000023.1:0-5832 GCA_043721915.1 Ilumatobacteraceae bacterium
CCCCCCGGGAGCCCGCACACGACCACGACACGAACGAATCACCACGAGAAGCGGAGCAAGCAAATGAGCACAATAGGGCGAGTACAGGACAAGGTCGTCATGATCAGCGGCGGCGCACGCGGACTGGGTGCCTCGCACGCTCGCAGGCTCCTGGCCGAGGGCGCAAAGGTCGTGATCGGCGACCTGCTCGATGACGTCGGAGCGGCGCTCGCCACCGAACTCGGCACCTCGGCTAGCTACATCCACCTCGACGTCACCAGCCCGACAGACTGGTCCACGGCGGTCACTCATGCGCTCGACCGCTTTGGTGGCCTCGACGTCCTCGTCAACAACGCCGGCATCGCCAACGCCGCCCCGATCGTCGACTTCCCACTCGAGCTGTGGAACAAGACGCTGGCGATCAACCTCACCGGCACCTTCCTCGGCATGAAGGCGGCCATCCCTGCGCTCATCGCCCGCGGTGGCGGGTCGATCATCAACGTGTCCTCTGTCGAAGGGCTCCGTGGCAGCGCCAGCCTCCACGCTTACGTGGCGTCCAAGTTCGCCGTCCGTGGCATCACCAAGTCCGTTGCCCTCGACGTCGCCGCACATGGCATCCGGGTGAACTCGATCCACCCAGGCTTCATCGACACCGACATGACCAAAGGACTCGACTCCACGGCCCTGCAGATCCCGCTCGGACGCAGCGCACAGCCCGCTGAGGTCTCCAACCTGGTCCTGTTCCTGGCCAGTGACGAGTCCAGCTACTCCACCGGCGCCGAGTTCGTCATTGACGGCGGACTGACAACGGGCATTCCCCACCGATGACCGGCCCCCAGAACGCAGTCCACCCGACGCCAACAATCGTCCCGGCGACCACATCACAAACCGCCCGACCCGGGCCGAACATCGAAGAGAACGTGAGGACCCCCATGCGAGGAACAGCACCACCATCGATCACCGACAGCGAGCTGCAGCGCGAGGTTGAACAGGAACTGAAATGGGATCCGACGCTCGACGCAGCGAGCGTCGGCGTCAGCGCCCACGAGCGCACCGTGACACTGTCAGGCACGGTGGACCACTATGCCAGCCGCTTCGCAGCCGTTCGGGCGGCGAAGCGCGTCAGGGGCGTGCGCGCGATCGCCGATGACATCGTCGTCGAACTGGCGGGCACCGCTGGCCGCACCGATCACGACATCGCCGAGTACGCCGAACATGCACTGCAGTGGAACACGGAGGTTCCTGACACGGTGCGGGCAACCGTACGCGACGGCCTGTTGACGCTCGATGGCACGGTCACCTGGGATGTCCAACGTCGCGCAGCGGAGACTGCGGTGAGGTACGTCGCCGGTGTCCTCAACATCAACAACAACATCGAGATCGCGCACGCGACGTCGGCGCACGACATCCACGAGCGCATCGCGGCTGCGCTGCGACGCTCCGCCTTCGTCGACGCGAACAACGTTCACGTCATGTCCGACGGCGGCGACGTGACACTCACTGGTTCGGTCTCGTCCTGGGACGAGCGCGAGCGCATCAGGCGCACGGCGTGGTCGGCGCCGGGTGTCACCAAGCTCACCGACGAGCTCACGCTCACCTGAGCCGCCGCCACCGCGCCCGGCGTTCGAGCGCCCCGAACCCCATCCCCTCACCACGAACGACCAATCAGGAGAACACCATGACCACCTACAGCAAACCGATCGACACCTCCACCCAGCCGTACCCTCCCGGCCACCCGGCAGGCACCGACGAGTTCCTCACCGCCGGCGAAGTCGAGTCCGGCCGAGGCCTCGGCAATGCCGGATCGCTCGACACCCGTCTTCGGGCCACCGGCGAGACGACTGTCGCGAGTGCCTCGCCGACAGAACCCCCGAATTCTGTCGGCCCGACGGTGTTGATCGCGGTCGACGGCACGTCGATGTCGGAGCACGTCGTGCGTACCGCTCACGGCCTCTTCGGAAACCAAGCGACGTACCTGGCCATCAACGTCGGCGAGGGAGCGTACTCGCAGATGAAGTGGGGATATGTCTGGCCGGCGACGGCTATGGCGACCTGGTACCAACCGGCATGGGTGCCGAACCGCGCCGATTCCGAGGCCCAGGTCCCGTCCGCCGACCAACGTGCCGAGGCCGAGGCGCGACTCGTCACACACGATGCAGGACTCGACCAGGTCACACCGATCGGCGACGTCGGCGATCCGGCATCCGCGATCATCGCCGCTGCACATCACCATGGTGCCGATGTCGTGGTCGTCGGGACCGATGCGCGCAGTTGGGTCAGTCGCCTGTTCGCGGGATCGGTCGAACGCGAGCTGCTCCGCGAGGCCGACTTCGCCGTTCTCGTCATCGCCGCTGGCGCACCGGCGACCTGATGAGTCGATGCGATCCCGATCGACAGGTGCTGCTGACGCCGGCGGAGATGGCCGGAGTCGACCGTGCGAGCATCGCCGCGGGCGTATCCGGGGTCGCCCTGATGGAAGCTGCCGGAGGTGCGGTCGCCCAGGCGGTGATGGAGCACTGGTCACCGCGCCCGGTCCTGGTGTTGTGCGGCCCTGGAAACAATGGCGGCGACGGGCTCGTCGCCGCACGCCAACTACAGGCACGCGGCTGGTTGGTTCGGGTTGCATCACTCGACGCTGGTGCGGTCGCATCGGGAGACGGATCACATCGCGCATCGCTGTGGACCGGCGCGGTGGAGGCGTTGTCACCCGACCTGCTCATCGATGGCTGCGTCGTCATCGACGCGATCTTCGGGGCCGGTCTGTCACGTCCGGTGCAGGGCGATGCCCTGGCGATGATCGAGGCCTTGGTCGCGGCTCGATCGTCGATCTGTGCGGTGGATGTGCCGAGCGGGCTGGACGGAGCGACGGGCGAGGTTCGCGGCGCCGCTGCGCCCGCTGCGGTCACCGTCACGTTCTTTCGCAAGAAGCCCGGGCACCTCATCTATCCGGGGCGAGCGTTGTGCGGCGAGGTGGTGCTCGCAGACATCGGTACGCCCCATGACGCGCTCGACGGGGTCACCCCGCAGGCGTGGGAGAACGATCCCGTGCTGTGGCAGACGCGATACCCGTGGCCACACGCGGAGGGCAACAAGTACCAGCGGGGAAGCGCTCTGGTCTTGGGCGGTGGTGAGATCACGGGTGCGAGCCGGCTGACGGCGTCGGCAGCGATGCGCGTCGGGGCCGGACTGGTGACGCTGGCCGTTCCGGAGCATGTGTGGGCCGTGTACGCAACGGCTCTGACCGGTGTCATGGTGCGGGCCTTGCGGGGTTCGGAACAGGAGCCCGATGACTTCGCGGAGCTGCTGACGGACGCCCGCCGGAACGCGGTCGCGATCGGTCCGGGCGTTGGCATCGGGGAGCCGACACGTCGAGCAGTGCTCGCTGCATTGGACGTCTCCCTCGTCAACCGGTCGGTCGTGCTCGATGCCGACGCACTCACGTCGTTCGCAAGCGCGCCGGACCGCTTGTTCGACGCGATCAAGGGACCCTGTGTGCTGACGCCCCACGACGGCGAATTCGAGCGATTGTTCGACAGCTCGGCCGACAAAATGACGCGAGCCCGCCGCGCTGCCGCCGCGAGCGGCGCTGTCGTGCTCCTGAAAGGCTCCGACACGGTGATCGCTCATCCGGACGGACGTGCCGTCATCAACAGCAACGCGCCACCTGGCCTCGCGACCGGCGGCGCCGGTGACGTGCTCACCGGTCTCGTCGTCGGGTTGCTCGCGCAGGGTCTCGACCCATTCGATTCCGCGTGCGCAGCCGCATGGCTGCATGGCGCGATCGCCACCGAGTTCGGACCAGGCCTCGTCGCCGAAGACCTAGCACCCGGCCTGCCGCGGATGTTGCGCCGGCTACAGCAATCAGTGCAGCCAACGCATGTCGATTCCTCCGACGGCTACGGCGCAGGGAGCTGACGATCCACGCGATGACGATGAGCTCGTTGAGGTCTCCGCTGGTGTGGACGGAGCTACCCGATCGCTCCCCGCAGGCGAACCAGATACGGGTGCGGGTGCTGGCGTGCGGAGTGTGCCGCACCGATCTGCACGTCGTCGATGGCGAATTGCCCAACCCCGTCGTCCCGATCATCCCGGGCCATGAGATCGTCGGCCGCATCGATGCCATCGGTCCCGGCGTCGAAGGTCTGTCGATCGGCGAACGGGTCGGCATCCCGTGGCTCGGCCACACGTGCGGCGTGTGCGACTTCTGTCAAGTGGGCCGTGAGAACCTCTGTGACGCCCCGGGCTTCACGGGCTTCACGATCGACGGCGGATTCGCGACCTCGACGGTCGCCGACGCCCGGTTCGCGTTCCCGCTCGGCGAGATCGGCACGGACGAAGCGCTCGCACCCTTGTTGTGCGCCGGGCTGATCGGTTGGCGCGGTCTCGGCATGGCCGGGAGCCCAGAGCGGGCTCAGCGCATCGGCCTGTACGGCTTCGGCGCAGCAGCACACATCGTGGCCCAGGTCGCCCGCTGGCAGCAGCGCTCGGTGTTCGCGTTCACACGACCCGGCGACGTCGCCACCCAGACCTTTGCCCGTCAACTCGGCGCCGTCTGGGCAGGAGGCTCCGACAGGTGCCGCCCGAACCGCTCGATGCCGCCATCATCTTCGCCCCCGTGGGCAGCCTGGTCCTCGCGGCGTTGCAGGCAGTACGCAAAGGCGGCCGTGTCGTCTGCGCCGGCATCCACATGAGCGACATCCCCCAGTTCGCCTACTCACTGCTGTGGGAGGAACGAGAGCTGGCGTCGGTCGCCAACCTGACCCGCGCCGACGGCGTCGAGTTCCTCCGGCTCGCTCCCGAGATCGGCATCGTGACCACCACCACCCGGTACCCGCTCTCGAAGGCCAACGAGGCGCTCGCCGACCTCCGCGCCGGGGCCTTTCACGGCGCCGCCGTTCTCGTCCCATCTCGACTCGACGACCCGACCCTCCCAACCCCCGCAAGCCCTCAGCCAGGAGCCATTGCATGAACCATCCAGCCCCACAGGCATCGCCCTCTCCCGACCCGACGACGCCTGGAGCACGTGCCGTCGTCCGCGACGCAGAAACCGTCATGACAGCCCTTGCCGTCGGCGTGTTGCGCGAGACCGCCCTCGGAGAGCATCGGGTGGCGCTCGACCCGTCCGCGGTGAAACTGCTCTGCGCCGCAGGTCGCTCGGTGCTGATCGAACCCGGGGCCGGTGCAGCCGCCAGCTTCCCGGATGCGCTGTACGCATCGGCGGGGGCTCGTCTCGTGGCTCGTGCCGAGGTCGTCGCCGACAGCACCGTCGTTGCGGTCGTACGACCCCCGGACAGCGCCCTCGTCGCATCTCTGCGCGAGGGGCAGACGCTGATCGGCTTGCTCGACCCGCTCGGCAACTTGTCGACCGTGCAGCAACTGGCTGATCGCCAGGTGACGATCGTCGCGTTCGAGATGATCCCGCGTACGCTCAGCCGAGCCCAGTCGATGGATGCGCTCAGCTCGCAGTCCAGTGCCGCTGGCTACCGGGCAGCCATCGTCGCAGCCGAGGCGTTCGGCGGCTACTTGCCGATGATGATCACAGCCTCTGGCACCGCAACCCCGGCGAAGGTGATCGTGATCGGTACCGGCGTGGCGGGTCTGCAGGCGATCGCGACATGCCACCGGCTCGGAGCGATCGTCACCGGCTACGACGTGCGCGAAGCATCGCGTGGCGAAGTCGAATCCCTCGGGGCCGCGTTCGTCGCCCCCTCGGTGGCCAACGGTGCCGGCGGCGGCGGTTATGCACGAGCGCTGACCGAGGCCGAGCAGGACGCCCAGCAGACCGAGCTCGCAACCCTGCTCGAGTCCTTCGACGTCATCATCACCACAGCCAAGGTCCCCGGACACACGCCG
>JAYSPV010000024.1:0-41366 GCA_043721915.1 Ilumatobacteraceae bacterium
GGTGCTGCCGGCCCCGCCTTCGTCACGGTCGATGGTGCCGACGCCCAGACGGTGATCGATGTGGCAAGCGCCACGGACAACGTCGTCGACGCCCGCGTCGTGACCCCGCCGGCTCCGACCGGCCGTGTCGTGGTGCGAGTCACACCCGGCACGCAGATCGATGAATCCGCCACCGCCGATGTGGTCGAAGCCCTCCGTAGCCAGCTCGACACCGCAGTGCCGAACGCGAAGGTGGGTGGCCCGGCGGGCCAGAACCACGACCTCACCCAGGTGCTCGTCGATCGGGCACCGTATGCAATCGCGATCATCCTCGTGGTCGCCTTCCTGCTGCTGCTCGTCGTGTTCCGCAGCGTGGTCATCGCCCTCTTCTCGATCTTGATGAACCTGCTCACGGTCGGCGCCGCCTTCGGGTTCGCTACGCTCGTGTTCCAACACGGGTACGGGGCCGGCCTGATCGGCATCGAGCACCAGGGCTTCGTCGATGCCTGGGCGCCGCTGTTCTTCTTCGCCCTGCTGTTCGGTTTGTCGATGGACTACCAGCTGTTCCTACTGGCAGCCATCAAGGAGAGATACCAGGCCACCGGCGACACCCGCCGGGCGATCAGTGAGGGCATCGCCCGCACCGGCCGCCCGATCACCAACGCCGCGATCATCATGATCATCGTGTTCATCGCGTTCGGTGTCACCGGCCCGATCCCGCCCACCGAGCTCGGCCTCACACTCGCTGTGGCGGTCCTGCTCGACGCCACCATCGTGCGAGTGATGCTCGTCCCGGCAACGATGGCGCTGCTCGGTGAGAAGAGCTGGTACGCCCCCAGGTGGCTCCAGAAGGTCCTTCCGCACGTCAACTTCAGCCACTGAACCATCCATCGGTCCGGCACCTTCGGGTGCCGGGCCACCACCCCTTTGGAGTCCCCATGAACGCCACATCCACCTCCGCCCACGCCGCCACCGCAACCACGCGTTGGCCACTGGAGCGAATGCTCTTCGCGATGGCCGCCACGGTGACGTTGCTGAGTGCCGCGCTCGCCGCCGTCGTGAGTCCCTGGTTCCTGCTGCTGACGGCCTTCGTCGGTGTCAACCAGTGGCTCTACGTCTCGTTCAGCGCCTGCCCCGCCTCCCTCGTCCTGAGGCGACTGGGCGTCAAGAGCCAGTGCAAGTGGTGAGAGTCGCGGCCCGGTAGCCGCGCCATCGGTCGCTTGCCCTTCTCGGCGAGGGCCTCCACCGCGTCTGGTCGTTGGGAATCCACAGCCAGTGTCGATCTGAGTCGACCAGAATCACGCAGGCGCTCGTCACGGTATGGCCGCGATGCCGGTGGGCCCCGCGGGCGCTGCCGACACCCAGATCAACTCGATGTCATGACGTTGGAACTGACAAGCGTGAACCAGCCCGTCGACGTGACGATGCCGGCCGCCTGCGTCTGACGCCCACTGACCAAGTGTGGGTCGGGTCAGCAGCTACCCGCCCCGACGGTCCGGCTTACCTTGTCACAGGTTCGGCGTACCGTCCGGCGAATGGCCACGAACACTCCACTCTCCACCATCGATCGGCTCCAACTGGTGCTCGCCACCACCTCCAAGCTCCTCGGCACGTCGGCAATCCCGCGGGACCAGCTGACTGCGCTCGTGGTCGATGCCCTCGCCCCTCTGATGGCGGGGCCGGAGGTGCTGCAGTACCTGGGCGGCGTCCTGCGCAGCCGCGACAGCTTTGCCACGACGTCCGGTGGGGTGGTGCATGTGCCATCGCAGATGGACTCGATCGGTTGGACCATCACCGTCGACGCGTACGACGCGATGGCCGACCTGCTGCGGCTCGACGATCAGGTGACACCGATCGAACGTTGGTCGCACGGCATCGGCCGAGTCGCAGCGGTCGACGGTCGCGTGCTGGGTCGGGTTCGCCGCCTCACGATCTCGACCGTGTGCGAGTTCGATGACGCCGACGACAGCGCTGCGGCCCACGCTTGGGACGACGAGGTGGAGGCGTTGCGTGGCCCCAGCGACTGGTTGATGCCATTCGCCGGCAACCGGGCCGTGCTCTCCACTCAGGGCGCAGCACTGCACATCGCCCCATCTCGGCGGCCGACGCGCCCTACCCAGCGGCAACTGGCGGCGCTGAAGGTCGGCTTCGATCGTGCCCATGAGCACCAGCTAGAGGTGTTCAAGACGATGTCGCCGGGCGGCTTCCTGACATGCAGCATCGATGAGTGCCTCCTCGAGGCTGTCGTCGCCGACCGGGTTGCGTTTCTCGCGGCCCCTGTTGCCCCCTTGCAGGAACTTTTCGAAGCGGCGGGCCTGCGTGCACGCGGGATTCTCGCGTGTCGCGCCGCATTGGCCGCGTGACCATGCGGCCGCCTGCGCCAACCGTCGACGTGCTGGCCGATGAGCTGTGTATCACGCGTGATACAGTCGGTGATATGAAGAAAGTGACCGTGCGCGAACTCCGCAACAACGGCGGCGAGGTGATCGACCGCGTGATCGGCGGCGACACGTTCGTGGTTACCCGCGACGGGCACGAGGTTGCTGAACTCCGCCCCCTGCACCCGCGACCTCTCGATGCCGCGACGCTCGTGAGTCGGTGGCGCCGGCTGCCCCACGTCGACCCCGTCCGGTTCCGCGACGACATCGACTCGGTCCTGGATGTGTCGCTGTGAGCGGTGCCGCCGACGGGATTCTCGACACCAACACCGTCATCCTGCTGCCGCGAATCGTCGACCCGGCGGTGTTCTGTGCGCGGCCGACGATCACGACAATCACGCTCGCAGAGCTCAGTGTCGGCCCGCTCGTTGCGGCCGACGACGCCGAGCGCGCTGCGCGCCAGGCCCACGTGCAACAGGCTGAGCACGACTTCGACCCCCTCCCTTTCGACGCCGCGGCGGCTCGGGCCTTCGGCCGTATCGCTGCCGGGCTGCGAGCAGCTGGGCGAAAGCCGAAGGCGCGGGCCTATGACGCATTGATTGCTGCGGTTGCAATCTCGAATGGACTTCCGCTGTACACCGTGAACCCTGACGACTTCACGAACATCGCCGAACTCGATCTGCGGCCGGTGCCGCACCCTGATACCGCTTCGCCCTCGAAGTAGCGGGAACCGTCGCTTGGACGACGTTGTCAACCGAACCGGGGGCTGCAGCGAGTAAGAAGTGTGCTCATCAACTCCGAGGTGAACCCATCGGCGGCGTCGGTTCCCCTGGCGATTTCGTTCGACCAGTTCTATGCCGCGACATCGCGGCGCACGCTGGCGCTCGCGTACTCGCTCACCGGCAACTGGGGTGATGCGGAAGATCTGGTGCAGGACGCGTTCAGCGCCGCGCACCGCAAGTGGCCACAGCTGTCGGGGTACGACGACCCCTCCTCGTGGGTGCGGCGGCTGGTACTCAACCGTTCCGTATCGCGGTGGCGGCGAGGGAAGCGAGAGGCACTGGCCCTCGTTCGCTTGGGAAATCGGTCGCTCGACGCGGCCGCAGCCGACAACCCGGTCGACCCTCAGTTCTGGGCGGCCGTGCGTCGCCTGCCCGCACAGCAGGCCCGGGCCGTCGCGCTGTTCTACGTGGAGGATCTCTCGGTGGAACAGATCGCCGCACACCTGGCGTGCTCGGTGGGCTCGGTGAAGACGCATCTCTCGCGGGCCCGTGCGGCGCTCGCATCACAACTGGAAACGAAGGAGGACGACCGATGAACGACGAACTGCCCACCCGCACCGACACCCGCGGGCGCGCCGCTGGTACGGCGTTGCAGCGTGCCGCGATGGTGCACGCCTGGAACGCACCGGCGCCCGAGCGCCCGACCGTGTGGCTGCGCCCGGCTTTGGTGATGGCGGCGGTGGTTGCGGTGATCGCCGGCCTCGTGTGGGTGTCGGGACGGCAGGCCGAGCCCGCCGACCAGCGCGATCCCGCCGACCTCCGCTACGTGATCGGCGACCTCCCCGAGGGATGGAAGGCGACGGAGGCACGCGACGAGAGCACCGTGCTGCGACCGAATGAATTCGGGATCACCATGGCGACGTACGGAACACGCGATGACCCGATGGCCCCGTACGTGCAGATCATCTGGCAGGACCCGGCGAAGGACGACGGCTTGTTGATCACCGGGCTGCCGAACATGGCCGGATACTCAAACCTCCGCGAGGTCGCCGTGCGGGATGGTGTTGCCGCCTGTGGCGACGATCAGCAGACGGTTCGCTGCGCGATGGACAGTCTCGATGGCCAGCTGCAGGTGAATGCAATCGGCCTCGCAGACGACCGAATCGCGCAGTTGTTCAGCGCGGTGCAGGTCGTCGACGGTGAGCCGTTCATCGAGCTGGCCTCGCTGCCCGCAGGCCTGTCGCCGCTCTTCCACGGAGATCCGTACGAGCAGATCTCCGTGGTCTGGTCGCGGGTGATGGGAGACGGTCCCGCCATCGTCAATTATTCACACGCGGCGAGCGACAGCGGTGCCAGCTTGATCATCGGCTGGGCAGATGAGAACGACATGGCATCAGCAGCCGGGTTCGGTGAGCTCGCTGCTGTGAAGGTCAACGGGAACGGCGGCTACATCGGGTTGGTTCCGTACTCGGGCCTCCGCGAGATCGTGTGGCGTGACGGTGATCGGACCTTCGCGCTCGCCACCGACGATCCCGCTGTTGACCTGGTCGCGCTGGCCGAGTCGGTTCGGCCGGCGACGAATGCCGAGTGGTCTGCGATCGATGTCGAAGTGCCGAACGAGCCAGCGGTCGGCGGCACCGACGGCACGGTGGTCGCAGGTACGGTGCCCGAGACGGTGCCCGGCGAGGTTCCGG
This sequence comes from Ilumatobacteraceae bacterium, assembly GCA_043721915.1. Classification (GTDB taxonomy): domain Bacteria; phylum Actinomycetota; class Acidimicrobiia; order Acidimicrobiales; family Ilumatobacteraceae; genus UBA668. Next base: position 4,774 of record JAYSPV010000024.1, read on the forward strand.
CCACAACCGACCCGTCGGTGTCAATGCCGGATGCCGTCGTTGGCGACGTCGCGGTCACCCAGGTGGTGGAGCCGGTCAACGCTGCGACCGTCCTATATTCCTGCACCTCGCCAGAGGGCGAGTCGGGCCAGGTGCAAGTTGCGATCCTTGCTGGCAGCATCTTGGTGAGCGATGCAACAGGTGGTGGGTCGACGTTGTTGCCGCTGGATGGCACCGTGTATAGCAAGCCGGTCCTAGTCGGCGTGAACGGCGGCGTGGGTGCGGTGGCGGTCAGTACCGATCCGAGGGCGGCCCAACTACGGGTCACGCGGTCCAACGGCGAGCGCTGGGTGCTCGATCTGGTGGTGGTGCAGGGCCATCCGGAGCTGAAGGTGGGTGTGATCGTCCTTGCGGAGGACCAGCTGGTCACCTACGACGTGGTCGACGCCGACGGGAACGTGCTGGCATCCGGACCGGAGCTGGGATAACTCCGGCCAGGGTGGCGCCGCGGACGCGCGACACTCTCGCGATGTCTGACGCTGCACGGTTCGTCGATCGGCTTCCCGCGAACAACTCGTACACCGGCGGGGCCGCCCGCGTGTACGACGCATGGATGCCACCCGGGACGGTGTACACCGACGACGCCGTGCACCACGAGACACTTCGTCGAGCCGGCGGCACGGGCCTGGAGCTGGCGACGGGCAACGGACGGTTCCTGATTCCCGCGTTGGAGGCGGGGCTGGATGTGCAGGGCGTCGACAACAGTCCGGCGATGCTGGAGATCTGCCAGCAGCACGCCACCGAGCGTGGCCTCGACGTGGTGCTGCACGAGGGCGACATGGCGCCGCTCGCGCTCGACCGCCGCTTCCACGCCATCGTCTGCCCGGCCGGCAGCTTCTCGCTGATCGTCGACGAGGACGCTGCGCTGGTCGCTCTCGCCAGCTACTTCGATCACCTGGAACCTGGCGGCCGTCTGTCGATCACCCTGTTCACCGACGCGCCCGGCGACACGACCGGGTTCGGGTGGCGACTGCGCCGCACCGGCACCGATCGGGTCAGCGGCAACACGTTCGTGGTCGACGAAGCGGTGGGGGAAGACGTGACGCCGCAGACCACGCTCACCTACAACCGGGTGGAGACCTACGACCCGTCGGGCCGTCTCACCGGTACCGATTTCCGCAAGATCCGGGTGCGCTGGTGGCACCGCGAGCAGTTCACCGAAGCACTCGCCGATGCCGGCTTCGAGGACATCAAGCTGTTGGGCAGTGAGTACGAGTGGGTGGCCGTCGCCCGCCGCCCGTAGACGCTCGCTGCTACAGGGCTGAGTTCCGACGGCGTGCCGCCGGATCATCCAGCCGGTGCGGGCTTCTTCCCGACGACGGCGCCTTTGGCACCCTTGGGGATGTCGTCGCCTGTTTCCGGGTACTTCTCGACCTTTTGAACGATCTCTCGATTCGCCAGCTTCGCGACGAGGTCGTCGCGAGGAATGGCGTCGAGGGTCGCCTCGTGTGCCCCACCCTTGGTGAAGCCACCGGCAACCCACGCCTCTGGATCGGCGCCGACTTCCCTACCGGTCGCCATCTTCAGCAACACCCCGGTCGTGGCCGGGTCGGGATCGAGCTTCGGCTTGGGGATGACCCAACGAATCATCTCCTTGTTCGGGTTCGCTGCAGAGTTCGACCAGCCCTTCCCGGTGATGCCCAGCTCGTTCTCGAGAGTCTCGATGCCATCCTCGCCGTGCGCCTTTGCGTTCACCGCGTTGGCCTGGGCGAGCGGTGCGACGAAGTTCGCGTCCTTCGCCACGATCGAACCGTCGAGATCCTTCTTGATCGCTCCCCAGCCGTGGAAGCCGTCCCAGACGACCTCGCCCTCGATGGCCTGGCTGACGTTCGGCGGCAGAAACGCGTGAGCCCCGTCCTTGAAGGCACCGAGGTGCGCAACGATCTCCTGGGGGCTGAACAGCCCACTGTCCCCGCCGGGCGCGGCGATCAGCGATCGCGCCGAGTCTCGCTTGGTGCGCTCCTCATCGCCCTCGTTCGCCGCGAAGGCCTCGAAGTTGCTCAGCGCGCCCCACTTCCCCTTGCCCACCTTGCCGGCGTCGCGCGCGCTCAGCGTGGCGAGTTGCTTGGGGGTGGGGTGGAACTGGTCGATTGCCGCCCGTGGGTCGGTGGCGTACAGCGCATGGAACGCTGGGGGCAGCGCGTCGGAATCGTGCTGGCCCTTGACCAGACCCTTCTGCTGTTCGATCTTGTCAGCCGTTGCGGCGTCGTCGTCGCTGGCGGCCAGGCTCTTGTCGAAGAGGTAGTCGTCAGCTGCGTGTGCGAGGCGCTTGCTGTTGGCTTGCGCATCGATGTCCTTCCAGCTGGTTGCCCGGTCGTCGAGTTCGCGACGCACGACCGGCCCGCCGGCAAGAGGGTCGGTAGCAAGCCCCGGCGTACGGAGGGCGCCGCCTTCGTTCGACAATCGCGCGACGACTTCAGCGGCCGCCTGGTCAGCCGCGCGCTCGTAGGGGTCGTTCGCCGGGCCGACGACGAGTGCCGGCGAACGGCGCACCGTGGTGGAACCGGACAACCGCGCGACGACTTCGGCGGCCGTGCGGCTGGCCTCGCGCCGGTAGGAGCTGGTTGCGTCGCCCACTCGAGGTGCCGGCGAGGTCGACCGTGTGGCAGGTGCAACGACCTTTGTGGGGACTGCTTCCTGTTTCTCTTCTTCGGTCGTCTTCAAGGCGGTAGTCCTCCCGAGTGGTGAAATCGTACCCCAGCGGGCGGACGGGGGGTCATTTGGCGCCTCAGCCCATGTAGATCGCGTGGCGCTTCTGAACGGCCTCGCGGTCCACGGGGTCGGCGGTCGCGAAGCGCGCGATCAGCTCGTCGCGCAGGGCTTCGAAGGGCACCACTGCGTCGATCACCAGCTCGCTGGCCAGCCGGTACAGATCGACATCTTCCTCGTACTCGGCGCGGCGTTCGGCCACAAATGCCGCCCGCTCGTCGAGGTCGTCGATCGCCTGGATCTTGTTCGCGTAGACAGCGTTCACCGCGGCCTCGGGGCCCATCACAGCGATCTTCGCGGTGGGCAGTGCGATGGTGGCAATCGGGTCGAACGCGGGCCCGCACATCGCGTACAGCCCGGCGCCGTAGGCCTTACGCACGATCACGCTGATCTTCGGCACGGTGGCCTCGGTGATGGCCGTGATCATCTTCGCCCCGTGGCGGATGATGCCCGCTCGCTCGACGACGGTGCCGATCATGAACCCCGGCACGTCGGCCAGGAACACGATCGGGATGTTGTACGCGTCGCACATCCACACGAAACGTGCGGCTTTGTCGGCGCTGTCGCCGAACAGTACGCCACCCTTGTGCATCGGGTTGTTGGCGACGATGCCCACCACCTGGCCGTCGAGCCGGCCGAACCCGGTGGTCAGCTCCGGCGCGAACAGCGGCTTCAACTCGAAGAACGTGTCGGCGTCGACCAGGCAGTCGATCACGCGATGCATGTCATATCCAGCGGCCTCGACAGCGGGCAGTTCGGCTCGTGTGAGGCCCCGCACCGGTGCGTCGGCCTGCGTGACGGGCGACCGCTCACGCCACCGCTCGGGCAGGTAGCCGAACAGGTGGCGTGCCTGGTCGATCGCGTCGGCGTCGTCGACCGCCAGGTTGTCGCCGCAGCCGCTGACGGTGGCGTGCATGCGTGCGCCGCCCATCTCCTCGAGCGTGACGACCTCGCCGATCACCTCCTCGGCCATGCGCGGCGAGCCGAGGTACATCGAGGCGTTGCCCTCGACCATGATCACCACGTCGCAGAAGGCCGGGATGTAGGCGCCACCCGCGGCCGACGGGCCGAACAGGCAGCAGATCTGGGGCACCTTGCCCGACAGCTTCACCTGGTTGGAGAAGATGCGGCCCGCACCGCGGCGGCCGGGGAACAGCTCCACCTGATCGGTGATCCGTGCGCCCGCGGAATCGATGAACCAGAAGATCGGCAGCTCGTGGCGCAACGCGTACTCGGTGATCCGCACGATCTTCTCGACGGTGCGCGCGCCCCACGAGCCGGCCTTCACGGTCGGGTCGTTGGCCACGACCAGCGCCGGCCGACCGTCGACGCGGCCCTGGCCGGTGACCACACCGTCGGCCGGCAGGTCCGTCGCGAGCGTGTTGGCGAGCAGCCCGTCCTCCACGAACGTGCCCTCGTCGAACAGCAGGGCAAGCCGCTCGCGCACGAACAGCTTGTTCTGGCGGGCCAGCTTCTCGCCCTCCTTGTGCAGGTTTCCAGTGAGCGCCCGCTCGGTGCGCCGCTGCAGATCCTCATGCTCGTTCATCGCGTTCCCTCAGCTCCGCTCATCCGACCGGAAGGCCCAAGCCTCGCGCGATGACCAGCCGTTGGATCTCACTGGTGCCCTCGCCGATCTCGAGGATCTTCGCGTCGCGGTAGAAGCGCGCCACCGGCGACTCCTCCATGAAGCCCATGCCGCCGAACACCTGCGTGGCGGTGCGAGTCGCGTTCACAGCCGTCTCGGTGCTGTACAGCTTCGCCATCGCGGCGGCCTGTCGGAACGGCTTGCCGGTGTCCTTCAGTCGTGCGGCGCCGTACGTGAGGTTGCGACTGTTCTCCACCGCGACGGCGAGATCGGCCAACTGGAAGGCCAAGCCCTGGAAGCGCCCGATCGGCCCGCCGAACGCGTGCCGCTCCTTCGCGTACTCGACCGCAAGATCGAGGCACGCCTGTGCGCAGCCGACCGCCAGCGCGCTGATTGCGATCCGCCCGTCGTCGAGGATCGCGAGGAAGTTGCGCAGGCCGCTGCCCTGTGCGCCGAGCATGTTCGCGGCTGGCACCCGGCAGTCGGTCAGCGTGATGCCGTGCGTGTCGCTGGCGTGCCAGCCGAGCTTGCGATACGCCGGCTCGATGGTCATGCCCGGCGTTCCCGACGGCACGATGAACGAGCTGATCTCGCCGGGCCGCCCGTCCTGCGCCGGCCCGGTGAGCGCGGTGACCGTCACCACGGAGGTGATCGGCGTGCCCGAGTTGGTGATGAACGCCTTGCTGCCGTTCAGCACCCACTCGTCGGTGGCGCTGTCGTAGGTGGCGCGGGTACGGGTACCGCCGGCGTCGCTGCCCGCATCCGGCTCGGTCAACCCGAACGCCCCCAGCCGCCGGCCGGCGACCAGGTCGGGCAGCCATTCGGCCTGCTGCGCTTCGTTGCCGAACGAGTGGATCGGGTTGGCGCCGAGCCCGACTGCGGCAGACAGCGTGATGCCGAGGCTCTGGCTGACCTGGCCCACTTCCTCGATCGCGATGCACAGCGAGGTGAAGTCGCCGTCGCTGCCGCCCCACCGCCACGGGAAGACGATGCCGAACAACCCGAGCTCGGCCATCTTGGCCACGGCAGCGAGCGACAGTTCGTGAGCGGCCTCCCACTCGTCGACGTGCGGCGCAAGCTCTCGTCGGGCAAAGTCGCGCACGACTGATCGGAACGCCTCGTGCTCGTCGTTGAACTCGATCATGTCGAACCCCCTTCGCGCTGAACGATCGTTAGGGTACCACCTTGGCCCCTAACGATCGTTCAAGTGACGCGCCTGCGTGGTCGCAGACGCACACGGCGCCGGCACCGACCAGCTTCGGGCGGGGGCAGCGGTGGCGGCAGCTCGGGCTTCTCCGGGTTCTCCGGCGGCAGCGTCGGCGGGGGCGGCGGTGGGGGCAGCTCCGGCAGTTGGTGATCAGGCCCGTCGGCTGAACGCTCGTTAGGGTGGTGGCGTGGCCGGCCGCGCTGAACAGATCCTCCACGCGGCCGCTCACCTGTTCGCCACGCGCGGCTACGGCGCCACCAGCATCGATGACATCGGCGCGGCCGCAGGCGTCAGCGGCCCCGCCATCTACTGGCACTTCCCCGGCAAGCAGGCATTGCTGGCGGCGATGCTCACCGAGGTCAGTGAACAGCTGCTCGTGGGCGGCCGGGAATGCGTCGTGGCGGCGCCCGACCCCGAGAGTGCACTCGCCGGGCTGGTGGAGATGCAGGTGCGGTTCGCGCTCGGCCAGCGCGACCTGATCGTCGTGCACGGCCGCGAGCTGGGCCAGCTCGACGATGAGCAGGCGCACACGATCCGTGCCGCGCAGCGCCAGTACGTCGACGTGTGGGTGGCCGCGCTGCGCCATTGCTATCCGCGCCTCGCTCGGCCGCGGGCGGTCGCCGCAGTGCAGGCCGCGATCGGGTTGATCAACTCCACGCCGCACACCGGCAGCCTGCAGGCGCGCACGCTGTCACCGATGCTGCGCGACATGGCGCTCGCCGCGCTGCATGCTGTCGGCAACGAACGGAGCCCACGGTGAACCTTCCCGAGCAGATCACGATCCGCGAGGTCGGCGCCCGCGACGGTCTGCAGGCGGAAGCGCCGATCAGCGTCGAGGGCCGTCTGGAGCTGCTCGATGCGTTACTCGCGGCCGGTCTCACGCACCTCGAGGTGGCCGCGTTCGTCAGTCCGAAGGCCGTCCCGGCGATGGCTGGTGCAGGCGAGGTGGTCGCCGGGTTCGGTGCTCCCGAGGGCGTCGTGCGCACCGTGCTGGTGCCCAACGTGCGCGGCGCGGAGCTGGCCCTCGCCGCCGGCGTCGATGCGCTGACCGTCACCATCTCTGCCTCCGCGACGTACAACGTCCGCAACGTGCACATGACGATCGACGAGAGCGTGGAGGCGATCGCCGCGATCTGCGCGCTGGTCGGCGCAGTGGCCGTTCCCGTCGATGCCGTCATCTCGTGCGCGTTCGGCTCGCCGTACGAGGGTGACATCGCGCCCGCCGCGGTCGCACTCCTCGCGGAGCGGTTACGCGCCTCGGGAGCGACTGCCATCACGTTGGCCGACACCACCGGCATGGCGACGCCGCGCCGCCTCCGCGACGTGCTCGCGCTCACCGGCTCGAACGTCGGCCTGCACCTGCACGAGACGCGCGGCACGGGCCTGTTGAACGCGTATGCCGGCATGCAGGCGGGCGTCACCCGTTTCGACACGTCGGTGGGCGGCCTCGGCGGTTCGCCGTTCGCCGTCGGCGCTGCGGGCAACGTCGCCACCGAGGAACTGGTCGCGCTGTGCGACGATCTCGGTGTGCACACAGGTATCGGTATCGACGCGCTGATCGAGGCCGCGCTGCTCGCCGAGCGCCTCGTCGGCCACCCCGTCCCCAGCCGCGTCGCGCATGCCGGCCCCCGCACCCGCCGCGCCTGACACCGGGCTGCGCAGTCGCTGCACGTTCTTCGCCTCGCTCAACGACCAACAGCGCAACCTACGACGTGGTTCAACAACTGCTCGGAGTTGATGGTGCTGGTAGCGGGTGCATGATGCATTCGGGCCGAGCGCGCTCGGCAGAGCCTGACCCGTAGATACCCGCACATCTGCCGGTAATCTCGCCGGCGTGTCCTTCGTCGCTCGCGATGATCTCGCCGATCTGCTCCGTGCACCGGGCGGCCGCAAAGGCTCGTTCGCCACCCGCCGCAGCGCCCCTGCCACCGATCTGGCCATCGAGGTCGAAGGCGTCGGGCGGCTTGCTGTGCCCGTACTTGCGGCGCAGGCAAAGCGATTGCGGTCCATCGCCCACCCAGCCGAGTACGGCCTCGGGGAGGAGACCATCCTCGACAAGCGGGTACGCGACACCTGGGAGATTCCGCGATCGCGAGTGCGAATCGATCAGCACCGCTGGAACCAGACCCTCGGCCCGATCCTGCGCACCGTTCGCGATGACCTCGGGCTGCCCGCGGGAAGCATTCTCGATGCCGAACTGCACTCGGTGCTGCTCTACGAGACCGGGCAGTTCTTCGCCGCTCATCAGGATTCGGAGAAGACCGACGAGATGGTTGCCACGCTCGTGGTGATGTTGCCGTCGCGTTCGACTGGCGGCGAGCTGGCTGTGGAACACCGCGGCGAGAAGGTGAGCTACGCAGGCTCGGCCTCGTCACTCACCTTCGTCGCCTTCTATGCCGATACACGCCACGAGGTGCTGCCCGTCCTCAGCGGTCATCGAGTGGTCCTCACCTACAACCTTTCGTTGACCGGGGTGACGGCGACCCATCAGGGCACGCCCACCACCATCTCCACCGCCGCCGAACTTCTCCGTCGGCACTTCACCGAAACACCCCCGCCGCGCTGGCGCGGCGACCGCAACGCCGAAGCACCCGCCGACCGGCTGGTCGTCCTGCTCGATCACCACTACACCGAACGAGGCCTTCGCTGGACCCACCTCAAGGGCGACGACGCGGCCCGGGTCGAAGTGCTGCGTGCAGCCGCCGAGCAGGCAAACTGCGAGGTCGCGCTCGCCCATGCCGAGATCCAGGAGACCCGCAACGCATACGACGACAACCCTCGCCGCAGCCAACGCGGCTGGTCGGCGCGCGACGACGCCGACGACTCCGACGACTTCGACGACGACTTCGACGACGACTCCGACTCCGATGGGTCCGATGGCGCGGTCGCCGAGCTGCTCGATTCGAGCGTGACACTCACCGCCGCCGCCGGTGAGGCCCATCTGCTGACAGGCGACGTCGAGCCCAACGAGTTGGCGCAGGTCACCCCAAGCTTGCAGCTCAAGCCCTACGACACCGAGTACACGGGCTTCATGGGCAACTGGGGGAACACGATGGATCGCTGGTATCGGCGGGCCGCAATCGTCGTGTGGCCCCGAACCCGGGCGTTCGCGCTACGCGCCAAAGCCGACCCAGTCGGCGCACTGGTGGAGATTCTCGGGCTCGACGCCGACGACGAACAGGCACGAACGCAACGGGCAGACCATGTGGTCACCCTGCTGCGGTTCTGGCCCGAAGCGGTCCGCGGTCTCGACCAAGCCAGGGTGATGCCCGCTGCGCTGCGCCTCGCCAATGAGCTGGGCGACGCCGACCTCGCAGCCCAACTCCTCGACCCGTTCGTCGTTGAGGCGCTGGCACCCGCAGATGCCCCGTTGCTGAGCGCTCTGGTCGGCCGCTACCACGCCAGCTGGGTCGAGGCGCGCGTGCGCACATGGCTGGCCGTGCCGCGTTACAGCGCCGGTGAGGCGATGGTTCCGCGCCGCGAATGGGTGTCGCAGCTTGCGGAGCTGTGCGCCGGCCTCGTGGCAGGTGACGTGCCCAGCGACCGGGCCGATGGTGGCCACGGCCGATGGCTGGCCGATGTGTTGGTACAGCAGCTCGGCCTGTGGATCATCAGCGAACTCAACCGCATGGTCGCAACCCCTGTTCCGTCACAACGCGACAGTGCGTTGGTTTCCCTGGCCGCACCCACGTTGGCAGTTCTGCAGGCCACGACGGTCGCCGACCCGCCGTCAACCCGAGATCGGTTGGTCGATTGCATGCGGAACCAACTGCCGCACTCGTTGCCGCTACTTGTCGGACTGCTGCGCGAGTCCGCCGAGTTGTCGCCCAGCGCCCAGACGGCGATCGCGATTCCCGCGCTGGCCCGGTGGAGCGCCGTCACGCTCGCGGCAGAGTTGGCCCAACCCGAACGTCAGCCCGATGACTGGTCAATCGTCGACTTTGTCGGTGCCGGTCACTGCTCCGACTGTTCTGCGCTGGCGGCCTTCCTGGCTGATCCCACAGCGCAGCGGCTCAGCTGGCCGCTGGCCAAGCCGCGCCGGCAGCACATCCATCGCCGCATCGAAGAAGCCGAGCTGCCCGTCACCCACACCACCGTGCACACCGGAAGCCCGCACCAACTGATCCTTACCAAGACCGCAGCCCTCCATCGGCTCGCCGCAGAACACCGGCGGGTGGCCGAGGCGTCCCTCGCGCTCGCGCAACAGGTGCTTGCCGACCACTGAGCGCGGCGCCACCGAGGCCGCGCTGACGACCCTGGCCTACTGCTTGGCAGTACCGATTCGAAATCGAAATGACGAGACCGGAGACGATGGGGTTGGTGCGCTGGCGGTGAGGACCAACGTGTCGAACGCGGCTCGCCCGCGATCGTAGAATGCCGAGGCTGCGCGCTGCGGCCCGATGCGCGAGAGGGAGCAGGATGCAACCACTGTGGACGCCGAGCGCCGAGCGTGTTGCGACGACCCGCATGGAGGAGTTCCGGCGGGCCGTCGCTGACGACCACCCCGAGGTGTTGGACTCGGTGGCGTTGCACCGGTGGTCGGTGAACGACCCGGGCGCGTTCTGGCAGCGGATGTGGGCGTACGGCGGCGTCATCGGCGAGCCGGGCGACAGTGCGTTCGACGCCGGCGACGGCAGCGTGCGCGGCGCCCGCTTCTTCCCGCAGTCATCGGTGTCCTACGCCGAGAACGCACTCGCCGAACGCGAGGGAGCCGGCGAGGATGCGATCGTCGCGATCACCGAGCACGGCGAGCGGCGCGCCTACACATGGGCCGAACTGCGCGCAGAGGTGGCGGCGCTCGCGGCAGCGCTGACGGCCGACGGGGTGCAGCCCGGCGATCGAGTGGCCGCCTACATGCCACACGTCGCCGAGACGATCATCACGTTCCTCGCCGCCAACGCGATCGGGGCCACGTTCACCTCCACCTCCAGCGACTTCGGCGTCGCGGGTGTGGTCGATCGCTTCGGCCAGACCCGGCCCACCGTGCTCGTCGCGGCCGACGGCTACCGCTACGGCGGCAAGTCGTTCGACTGCCTGGAGCGCATCGCCGAGATCGCCGCGCAGTTGCCCACGCTGCGCCGCACGATCGTCGTCGGCGTGGTGCAGGCCGAGCCGGAGGTGGCCGGGATCACCGGAGGCGTCCGCTGGCGCGACTACCTCGCAGCGCACGCCGGTGCGCCACTGCAGTTCACCCGGCTGCCCGGCGACCATCCCGTGTACATCCTCTACTCCAGCGGCACGACGGGGAAGCCGAAGTGCATCACCCACCGCGCCCTCGGCGTGTTGCTGATGCACCTCAAGGAGCAACAGCTGCACTGCGACGTGCGTGCCGGCGACCGCGTCCTCTACTTCACGACGTGCGGCTGGATGATGTGGAACTGGCTGGTGAGCGTGCTGGCATCCGGCGCGACCGCGGTGCTGTACGACGGCAACCCTGCGCACCCAACGGCGTCGATCCTGTTCGAGATCGCAGAGCGCGAACGGCTGACCCTGCTCGGTGTCTCGGCGAAGTACGTCGACAGCGTGCACAAGGCAGGCGTACGACCGGTCGACACGCACGACCTGTCGGCGTTGCGCACGCTGTGCAGCACCGGCTCACCGCTCAGCGAAGAGGGCTTCCGCTGGGTGTACGACGCGATGAAGCCCGACGTGCACCTCGCCTCGATCAGCGGTGGCACGGATCTGTGCGGCTGCTTCGTCGGGGGCGACCCCACCCGCCCGGTGTACGCGGGCGAGATCCAGGGGCCGGCGCTGGGCATGGCGGTCGCCGTGTTCGACACGGCCGGCAACCCGGTCTCGGCAGCGGACGTGAAGGGCGAGCTGGTCTGCACCGCGCCGTTCCCGAGCGTGCCTGTCGGCTTCTGGGGCGACGTCGACGAGCACGGCACGACCGACAGCAAGTTCCAGGCCGCCTACTTCGATCGCTTCCCCGGTGTGTGGGCGCACGGCGATTTCGCCTCGTGGACCGAGCGCGGCGGCATGGTCATCCACGGCCGTAGCGACGCCACGCTCAACGCCGGCGGCGTGCGCATCGGCACCGCCGAGATCTATGCGCAGGTGGAGCACATCCCCGGCGTGGTCGAGGCCGTCGCCATCGGCCAGGAGTGGGACGACGACACGCGCATCGTGCTGTTCGTGAAGCTCGTGCCCGGTGGGCAGCTCACCGACGCGCTGCAGGCCGAGATCCGCGCCCGGCTGCGCGCCAACGCCTCGCCGCGCCATGTGCCGGCGCGCATCGTGCAGGTCGGCGACGTGCCGCGCACGCGCAGCAACAAGATCAGCGAGCTCGCCGTCGCCGACGTGGTCAACGGCCGCGAGGTGCGCAACACCGAGGCCCTCGCCAACCCCGAGTCGCTCGCCGACTACCGCGATCGCCCCGAACTCGCCACCTAGCCGCAGTGGCTGTCGCCGGTCCGGGCTATGCCAGCACGAAACCGTCGTAGCCGTTGGCCGCGACGGCCGCGCACTGCTCGGCGTACGGCGGGAAGCCGGGAAGCGGCATGAACACTCGGGTCTTGCCGGGCACGTTCGCGCCCATGTACCAGGAGTTGCAGGTGGGGAAGAGGGTCATCCCGGCGATCATGTTGACGTAGTCCACCCACGCATCCTGCGCGTCCTCGCGGGCCTCGATGCGGCGTTGGCCGCGATCACGCAACGCCACCAGGCAGTCGCGGATCCATTCCACGTGCTGCTCGATCGAGGTCATCATGTTGGTCAGCACCGATGGGCTGCCGGGCCCGCTGATCGTGAACATGTTCGGCAATCCGTGCACGGAGAGCCCGAGGTAGGTGCGCGGCCCAGCGGCCCACGCCTCCTGCAGCGACAACTCCGGCCCGCGGGCGTTGATCTTCAGCAGGCTGCCCGTCATCGCGTCGAAGCCCGTGGCGTAGACGATCACGTCGACGGCGTGGTCCACGCCGCCGCTGCGCACACCGGTGGGTGTGATCTCGATCGGCGCCTGGCTGACATCGACGAGCGAGACGTTCGGCCGGTTGAACGTCTCGTAGTAGCCGGTGTCGAAGCACAGCCGCTTGCAACCGATCACATGCGTGGGCGTCAACAGCGCAGCGGTCGCAGGGTCGTGCACGGTCTCGGCGATCCGTTCACGCACGAACTCGGCGGCCGTCTCGTTGGAGGCGGGGTTGAGGATCAGGTCGTTGTAGCCACCGAGGAAGGTGAAGCCGCCGATGTCCCATCGCTTCGCGTACTCCGCACGACGGGTGGTGTCGTCCACCTCGAGCGCGCCGATCTCGCCGCGCGAGTTCCTCGCACCGAAGCCGGCGCTCATCAAGCGGTTGGCGGCGCGCAGCGAGCGGTAATCGGACTTCACCGCAGCGATCTCCTCAGCGGTCAGCGGCCGGTTCTGAGCGGGCACCGTGTACGTCGGTGTGCGCTGGAAGACGGTGAGTTGTGCGGCCTGCGCGGCGATCACCGGAATCGACTGGATCGACGACAAACCGGTTCCGATGACGGCCACGGTCTTGCCGGTGAAATCGACACCCTCGTGCGGCCACGTGCCGGTGTGGTAGCTGGCGCCGGTGAACGTGTCGCGACCGGGGAACTCGGGCAGGTTGGTGCTGCTCAGGCAGCCGACGGCCATGATCAGGAACTGGCTGCGGGTGGTGCGCTCGCTGCCGTCGGCGGCGCGAGTGACGACGGTCCAGCCGGTCGTCGCGTCGTCGAAGTCGGCCGAGACCACACGCGTCTCGAAGCGAATGTCGCGGCGCAGGTCGAAGCGGTCGGCGACGTGCTGCGCGTAGCGGAGGATCTCCGGCTGCCCCGCGTAGCGTTCTGTCCATTCCCACTCCTGTTCCAGCTCGGGGCTGAACGAGTAGCTGTACTCCAAGCTGTCCACGTCGCAGCGCGCGCCGGGGTAGCGGTTCCAGTACCAGGTGCCACCAACGTCGTCGGCCACCTCGAACACCTGCGCGCGAAAGCCGTGTTCGCGCAGCGTGTGCAGCATGTACATCCCGGCGAACCCCGCGCCGACGATGACTGCGTCGAACTGTTCCGTCTGGTCGTTACTCACGCGCAGCACCCCCGCAGCGGAGTGTAGGAGACGTCGCCCGGCTGCTGTCCCAGCGGAGCCGATGTATGATGAATCCATGAGTGATCATACGCAGTCTCCCAGCGTGGGATATGAGGCCGCCATCGTGCGCGTCACCTCCAACGGCTCGATCTCGCTGCCGGCTGCCATCCGTCGCCGGTGGGGCGTCGGGCGTGTCGCGGTGATCGACCGCGGCGATCTTGCAGTCGTGCGGGCCGTCCCGGACGATCCCATCGCCTACTTCCGCGGTCGCTTCGCCGGCCCCGGGCCGTCCACGGACGAGCTGCGCGAGGCCGAACAACGACAGGAGCGGGCGGAGGAGAAGGCGAAGCAGAAGCGGGTGTCGAGTTGACGGTGCTGCTGGATGCGTATGCACTGATCGCGTACCTGCGCGACGAGGCGGCCGCGCCGGTGGTGCAGCGTCTGTTGTGGGCCGGCGAGTTGGCGATGTCGTCCGTGCAGCTGGCCGAGGTGCTCGATCGGATGGAGCGCGTGCACGGTGTGGCATGCGACGAGATCGAGGTGGCAGTGTCCGCGTTGGGCATCGACGTGTTGTCGGCGGACTACCCGGTTGGCGCGGAGGCCGGCCGCCTGCGAGCCCGCCACTACCTGCCCACAGGTCGCACGCTGTCGCTGGCCGACTCGTTCTGCGCGGCGACCGCGGTGCTCGGTGGCCACAGCCTGGCGACCGCCGACCCTGTGCTACTTGCGGTCGCCGAGGCTGAGGGCTGTTCGGTGGTGCGGCTCCCCTCTGCCGCGTGAACGGCAAGTGGGCCGACGTCGGTCAGCGGGACAGTGCGGCGACCGCGGCCATGCCGTCGTAGACGTCGACGAAGCGAGTGGTCAGCGGCGAGCAGCCGGCGCGGATGATGTTCGGCTCGCGGAAGTCGAACAACACGTTGCGGTCGGTGAGCTCCTTCACCAACGCCTTCGCGTCGGGGTGCTCCACCGCGACGTGGTTGCCGCGGCGGGCGTGGTCGCGCGGTGTGGGCGTGGCCAGGCCGTACTGGTCGCACAGTTCGATCGCGAAGCCGGTCAGTGCGCCACCCTTGGCGTGGATGGCGGGCATGCCCGCCTCGGCGGAGAGCGCGATGCCCACCTCGGCTGCCGCCAGCGCAAGGATGCTCGGCGTGCCCAGCAGCATGCGCGCGATGTCGGCGCGCGGCTGGAACGTCGGTCCCATCGCGAACATGTCCTCGGTGGCGAACCAACCCCAGATCGGCTGGCGGATCGTGTCCTGCAACTCGCGCGCGACGAACGTCCACGCCGGCGCACCAGGCCCGCCGTTGAGGAACTTGTAGCTGCAGCCGATGGCCAACTGAGCGCCGCAACCGCGCAGGTCGATGTCGATTGCGCCACACGCGTGCGAGAGATCCCACACCACCAGCGCGCCGGCCGCATGGGCGCGGGCGGTCTCGGCGGCGACGTCGACCAGCGCCGCGGTGCGGTAGTCGATGACACTGCGCACGACGACGGCAACATCGTCGAGCTGGTCGAAGCCGTGGCGCACCGTGTGGCCGGTGGCCGCTGCGATGCCGTCGACCACGTAGCGGTCGGTGGGGAAGTCGTCCTCGCCGATCACGATCACATTGCGTCCGGGTCGCAGGCCGAGCGCACCGTGCACCGCCTGGTACACGTTGAGCGTGGTGTTGTCGTGCAGCACCACCTCCCCGGCGCCGGCGCCGATCAGCGGGGCCAGCACGTCGCCCACCCGCTGGGGCATGTCGACCCAGTGGCCCCAACTGCGGATCAGCCCGGTGGCCCAATCGTTCTCGAAGATCTCGGTGAGGCGCTCCAGCGTACGTTTCGGCGGCATGCCCAACGAGTTGCCGTCGAGGTAGATCACCGACGGGTCGGGGATGTGGAACCGATCGCGGAAGGCGGCCAACGGGTCGGCAGCGTCGAGGGCGAGAGCATCGTCACGAGTGATCACGGTGCGCCACGCTAGAGCAGGCGGACGAACGCGGCGTGGCGGACGTGGCCCTCGTTGGTGAATTCGGCGATCTCGACGAGCGCGCGCAGCTGGGGGCGGACCCACGTTGCATCGGCGAGGTACGCCTTCGGCGGGCGCGTGTTGAACGGGCACTCAGCCACCACCAGCGCTCGCAAGGCCGCTGTCAGCTGGTCGAGCAGTGCCTGGTCGAAGCCGGTGCCGACGCCCCCGGCGAACCGCAGCGAGCCGTCATCGGCCGGCACGCCGACCAACAGCGCGCCGAACGTGTTCGAGCGCGAACCGGTGCCCTGGCTGAAGCCGCCGATGGTCACCTCCACCTGCAGCCGGTGCTTCACCTTGCGCCAGTTCGGCGACCGCTTGCCCACCTGGTACGGCGAGCCGAGCCGTTTGGCCATGATGCCTTCCAACCCACGCTCGCCGGTGGCCGCGAACAGCGCTGCGCCGTCACCGATGCGGTGCGCGGGAACCATCCAGTGCGCCGCTGGCTCGACCAACGACTCCAGCAGAGCGCGCCGTTGCTCGTAGGCGAGGGAGATGGTGTCGGTGCCCGCGATCTGCAGCACGTCGAAGGCGTAGAACGCGACCTCCGTTTCGTGGCGCTGCATCAGCTCGAAGCTGGGCCGCCCGTTCGCATCCAGCACTACCAGTTCGCCGTCGATGATCGCCGACAGCGCGTTCACCGAGCCTGGGAAGCCACTCAGCTCGACGTACTTCGCCGTCACGTCGAGCCCGTTGCTGCTCTGCCACCGGACGCGGCCGCCCTCCACGAACGCCATCGTGCGGTAGCCGTCCCACTTGATCTCGTATGCCCACTGGTCGTCCTGTGCAGCAGGCGGCAGCGCGCCCAACGCCGCCTTCATCGGGGCAACCGGGAAGCGCAGCACGCGTGCTCAGCCTCGTGCGGGAAGCCGGCTGGTGAGCACGCCGTCGGCCTCCAGCTGGTCGATCGCGGCGTCGGTGATGCCGAGCAGTTCGGCGAGCACCGCGCGATTGTCCTCGCCGCGGTAGCGGGGCACCCCGCCGGTGCGGACATCGCTGCCCTCGAACCGCCACGGCGCGTTGGGGATGCGGATGGTGCCGTCGCCGCGATCGGAGATCTCCACCACGACCTCGCGCTCGCGCGCCCAGTCGGTGCTGCACACGTCGTGCACCGAGCGCAGCCGACCGACTGCGAGTTTGTTGCGCGAGGCGGCTTCCTCGATCGCATCCGCGCTGGGCATCGTGGCCGCCCACTCGTGCAACAGGGCGTGGATCTCATCGAGGTGGGCAAGCCGTGAGCCCGTGTCGGCGAAGCGTGGGTCGGCGCACAGCTCGGGCCGGCCGATCGTCTCCATGTAGAAGTCGAACGTCTTGTTCTCCGCCGGGTGGCCGCTGATCACCACCGATTCGCCGTTGATCGCGGTCAGCACGGGGTAGTCCATCGGGCGGAAGCTACGGATGACACCGTCGGGCACGGGCTCGTCCCACAACCCGTCGTGAGCGTGCTCGTTGACGTACAGCATCGTCTGCGCCATTGACACGTCAATGCGGTCGCCGCGCCCGGTGCGTTCGCGCTGGAACAGCGCAGCCAGCACGGCGGCGCCCAGCTCGAGCGCGGTGTACATGTCGGCGTGGCTGTGCGGGTCGTTGGCGTAGTCGCCGCGGCGGGCGTCGCCCTGCGACTTGGTGAAACCCGATTCCGCCCCCACCACCGGGGCGTACGCGCGGCGATGCACCCACGGCCCGGTCTGCCCGTACCCGCTGCCGCTGGCGAGGATGATGCGCGGGTTGCGGGCTTGCAGAGCCTGCCAGCCGAGCCCGAGGCGCTCCATCACACCCGGCCGGAAGTTCTCGAGCACGACATCGCAGTGGGCGACCAGTTGCAGCAGGACATCGCGCCCGGCCGCGTGGTCGAGATCGACGCTGATGCAGCGCTTGCCGGCGTTCTGCTGCGCGAAGTAGCTGGAGATGCTGTTCACGCGCGGCCAGGTGGTGCGGGTGATGTCGCCCTCAGGCGGCTCGACCTTGATCACCTCGGCGCCGAGGTCGCACAGCATGCGCCCGGCGTGCGGCCCGGCGAGCACACGCGTGAGGTCGAGGACTCGGATACCGGCCAGCGGGCGATCGTTCATCAGGCGGCGACGTTACCCGGCAACAGGCGACGGACGATCGGCTGGACCCATACTGGTGACGATAGCCAGCTCGCCGCGGCATGCTCTGTGGGTGCCTGACCTACCGATGCTCACCAGCCGTGACCGTCGCGCACTGCGCAGCCAGGTGCTCGCCGAATTGGATCAGCTCGCTGCACAGATCGCGATGTTGACGCACAGCTTCGAGGACATCGTCGCCGCGGCGGTGCAGTCGAACGTCGATGACGAACACGACCCGGAGGGCACGACGATCGCGTTCGAGCGCCAACAGGTGGCGGCACTACTCCGCCAGGCGACGGCGGATCGGGAGGCGATGCTGTTGGCCCGTGATCGAATCGAGCAGCCCGGCTACGGCGTGTGCGAGAACTGCCGCGGCTTCATCGGGGTCGAGCGCCTGCTCGCCCTGCCCAGCGCCACCCGCTGCATCCGTTGTGCCAGCTGAGGGACGCGCGGCGCGGGTAGGTGTGTCCTGTCACCGGAGGAAGTGAAGTATCGGAGGTGCGTGGCGAGGTCGGATGTCACCCGCGCGCTCAGCCGGCGCTCGTCGACACACGAGGGTCGTCGGTGCAGAGGGCGTCGAACCCGGCAGCGACCATCTCGGCCAACAGCGCCGAGTCGTTCGAGTTCCAGCCGACCACCGCGAGGCCCGCAGCGTGGACGCGCTCCATCCACCCGCCGGCAAGCTGCCCGACCATCCACGGCTCGTCGTCGAAGCAGGGGTGGACCATCGAGCAGCCGGTGCGTTCTGCCAGCTCGAGAGGGTCGAACGACGTGTCGCGGTACAGCACCGAGGCGGGCAGCCGTCCATCCTCGGCGACGGTGCCGGCGACTGTGAGATCGAACGAGCCGATCACCGTACGGCCGGCGATGGCCGACGCGGAGACGGCGTCGATCGCCCGCAGCAGCCCAGGGACGGTGACACGCTTGACGTCGAGGTAGAGGCCGGTCGGCAGCGCAGCGAGCAGATCGATCATCGTTTGCAGCAGCACCGCCGGCCCGTTGCTGAGGGCAACGAACCGAGCGAGGTCCATGTCGCGCAGCATCGCCCGTTGCCCGTCGGTCCAGATGCCGCCGTCATGGGTGATGACGAGCGTGCCATCGCCCAGTTCCTGCAGGTCCAGCTCGACTGCATCGGCGCCGGCAGCCACTGCCAATACCACTGCGTCGGTGCTGTTCGCGGCGCCGAGCGACGCGCCACCTCGGTGGGCGAGGATGGCCGCCCCATCCGCCGAGCAGGGCCAGATGTCGATCATCAGGGTTCCATCGCGAGTGGGCGCATGGTCTGCATAATGCCACCCGGCGTGTAGCGCGTAGCCTCGCCACATGCACGACGACTCGGTGTTGGTGGAGCGGCGCATTCGGCGCGAGCTGGGCGAGCGGGTGATGCCGGCGATGTACTCGGCCAGCGTGCCGATGAAGGTGGAGGCGTGGGATGCGCCCGGCGAGCCGGTGCCGTACGCCGAGGCGATGGCCGGGCTGGCGACGCAGGCGCGACCGTTTGCGATCGGCAGCAAGTGGAGCCGGCCGTGGGGAACGACCTGGTTTCGCTTCACCGCTGACGTGCCTGCCGCGTGGGCCGGCGTGCAGCTCGAAGCCGTCATCGATCTCGGCTTCCACCCCGACGCGGCCGGCTTCCAGAGCGAAGGTCTCGTGTGGGCACCCGGCGCAGATGGCCTCGGCGACCCGGTGCAGGGCATCCACCCACGCCGCACCGGCGTGCCACTGCCCGATGCGCCGGCCGGCCCGCTGGAGATCGTGGTCGAGGCCGCGGCCAACCCGGCCTTCCCGATGGCCGGCACTCGCTACGGCCACCTCGGCTCGTTGAAGACCTCCGGCGAGACGCCGATCTACTCGCTGCGCCAGGCGTCGCTAGCGGTACGCGACGACAACGTGTTCCACCTGCTGCTCGATGTGGAAGTGCTGCTCGGGCTGATGACAGCGTTGCCCGCCACCGACAAGCGGCGGCAACGCCTACTGCGCGAGATCGAAGCCGCGTTCAATACGCTCGATCTGTACGACGTCGCGGGCACCGCGGCAGCGGCTCGCGCGGTCTTGCAACCCGCACTCGCCCTGCAGGCCCGCGACGGTGCGCATCACGTGATCGCGGTCGGCCACGCGCACATCGACAGCGCGTGGCTGTGGCCGATCCGCGAGACCGTCCGCAAGTGCGCCCGCACCTTCGCCAGCGCGACGCGGATGATGGACACCTACCCCGAGTACCGCTTCGTCTGCTCGCAGGCCGCGCAGTACGACTGGATGGAGCGTCAGTACCCGGCCCTGTTCGGGCGGATCAGCGAGCGCGTGGCCCGCGGGCAGTGGCAGCCGGTGGGTGCGATGTGGGTCGAGGCCGACATGAACCTGCCCAGCGGCGAGAGCCTGGTGCGCCAGATGGTGTACGGCCAGCGCTACTTCGAGACCCGCTTCGGCGCCCGCTGCAAGGACGTGTGGATCCCCGACGTGTTCGGCTACCCGGCATCGCTGCCACAGATCTTCGCCGCCGGCGGCTGCGACCGGTTCGTCACCCAGAAGCTCAGCTGGAACAAGCAGAACCGCTTCCCGCACAGCACGTTCCAGTGGCAGGGCCTCGACGGCACGCAGGTGCTCACCCACTTCCCGCCGGTCGACACGTACAACGCGACGATCGTCGGCGAGGAGGTCGTGTTCAGCGAAAAGAACTTCAAGGACCACGCCTGGAGCGACTGGTCGCTGATGCCCTACGGCCACGGCAACGGTGGCGGCGGCCCGACGCGCGAGATGATCGAACGCGCACGTCGTTTCGCCGATCTCGACGGCGCACCGCGCATCACGCCCGGTACCACCGACCAGTTCTTCGCCCACGTCGAGGCCGAGGTCGCGAGCGGTGCGCCGCTGCCGGTGTGGAACGGCGAGCTGTACTTCGAGATGCACCGCGGCACCCTCACCAGCCAGGCGAAGACCAAGGTCGGCAACCGTCGCTGTGAGCGCCTGCTGCACGAAGCAGAGCTGTGGTGGGCCACCGCCGCCGACATCGTGCCCGCGGAGGTGACCGCCGAACTCGACGAGCTGTGGAAGGAAGTGCTGCTGCAGCAGTTCCACGACATCATTCCCGGTTCGTCGATCACCTGGGTCTACGAGGACAGCGAAGCCGCCCACGCGCATGTGGCGGCCCGGTTGGAGGTGTTGATCGCGGCGGCGATGTCGCGTCTCGCACCGCCGACAATGGTCGTGGCGAACGCGACACGAACGCAGCGGGTGGAGGTGGTGGCGGGCCCGGTGGCACCCGGCGGGGACGGGCCGACGCAGCTGCTGCACGACGGCACGGTCGCGGCGCGTGTCGCAGTGCCCGGCTTCGGGATTGCCGCGCACGTGGCAACGCTGGTCGACGATCACGTCACCGTCACCGAGCGCAGCTTCACCAACGCATCGCTGGCGGCCAGCTGGGATCTCGACGGCACGATCATCTCGATCATCGACGTCCACGCGGGCCGCGAGCTGCTACCCACCGGACGGAAGGTGACGATCGAGCTCGCGCCCGACCACCCCGTCGAGTACGACGCGTGGGATGTCGAACGGTGGACTCGCGGCCTCGGGTCGCCACTCACCGAGGCGCTCTCCGTCGAGATCATCGATGCCGGCCCACTGGTGGCAACGTTGCGGGTCCGTCGCGAGTTCGGCCGTTCGACGTTGGTCACCGACATGACGATGCGAGCCGGCAGCGCGCGCCTCGACCTCACCTTCGAGATCGACTGGCACGAGGACGAGAAGCTGCTCACGCTGATGGTGCCGCTCGACGTGCATGCACGCGAGGCCGCCTGCGACATCCAGTTCGGTCACGTGATGCGGCCCACCCACGCCAGCACCCCGTGGGATGCCGCGAAGTTCGAGGTGTGCGCACACCGTTACGTCGACATCAGCGAGCCTGGCTTCGGCGTCGCCGTGCTCAACGACGGGCGCTACGGCCACGGCGTGCAGAGTGGCGGCATCAGCGTCTCGCTGCTGCGCGCCGCCAAGTACCCCGACCCGGTGCAGGACCACGGTCAGCACCGCGTGACGATCGCGATTCTGCCGCATGGCCCGGGCTTGCACGACGTGCTGCGCGAGGCGGACGCACTGAACACCTCGTTGCGCCTGGTACCGGCGGGCAACGCGGAGGAGATCGCCCCGCCGGTTGTCAGCGTCGATCACCCCGGTGTGCAGGTGAGCGCAGTCAAGCGTGCCGACGACGGCAGCGGCGACCTGATCGTGCGGCTCGCCGAGGTCTGCGGCGCGCGTACGACCGTCGCCGTGCGCACCCCGGCGCGTATGACCGTCGCCGATCTGTGCAACCTGCTGGAGGAGCCGCACACCGCACTCGACATCGCCGACGGCTTCGTCAACCTGACCCTCAAGCCGTTCCAGCTCGCCACTCTGCGCATCCGGACCTGAGCGGCTGCCGCTGAGGCGTCTCAGCCGGGCAGGCCGGTGAGGTGCCGCAACGCCATTGCGCCGTAGACGGCGATGCCGTTGACCATCGCCTCTTCGTCGAACAGCACCCGGTTCGAGTGGTTGGGCGCTGCCGTGGCCGGGTTGCGGTCGCTGCCGGTACCGCCGAGGAACATCATCGCCCCCGGCACACGGTTGAGCACGTAGCTGAAGTCCTCCGCGCCCATCACCGGGTTGGGCAGCCGCACGGTCTGCTTGGCGCCGATCAGCTCGCCGGCAACCTTCAGCGCGAAGTCGGCCGAGCCGGGCGTGTTCACCGTGACCGGATAGCCGTCCGTGAACTGGATGATCACCTCCGCATCGTGGGCGGCGCTGACGCCCTCGGCGACGCGGCGGATGCCCTCGCGCACCTTCGCGCGCGTGCGCTCGCTGATCGCGCGGATGGTGCCTTCGATCACTGCGGTCTCAGGGATGATGTTGTTGGTGGTGCCGGCGGTGATGCGCCCGACGGTGACCACCGACGGATCGAACACGTCGATCGTGCGGGTCACCATCGTCTGTAGCGCGGTGACGATCTCGCACGCGATCGGGATCGGGTCGAGCGCCGCGTGGGGCTGGCTGGCGTGGCCGCCGCGGCCGACGATCGTGATCAGCATCTGATCTGCCGAGGCCATGATCGAGCCGCCCTTGCTGGCGATCCACCCCGACGGCAGGTTGCTGGTGATGTGCAACGCGTACGCACCCGTGACGGGCGACTCGCTGCCATCGGCGCGCAGCCCGACGTCGAGCAGGCCCTCATCGAGCATCAGGTCGGCACCACCGAAGCCCTCCTCGCCGGGCTGGAACATGAATAGCACCCGCCCCGGGATCTCCTCGCGTCGGGCACTCAGCAGCTTCGCCGCGCCCACCAGCATGGCGGTGTGCGTGTCGTGGCCGCAGGCGTGCATGACACCCTCGGTGGCGCTCTCGAAGTCGAGCCCGGTGTCCTCCTTCAACGGCAGCGCATCCATGTCGCCGCGCAGCAGCACCGTCTCACCCGGCTTGCCGCCCTCCAGCACCGCGGCGACGCCACTGGTGGTCTCGTGCAGCGTGATGCCCAGCGGCAATCCGTCGAGTGCCTCGAGCACGTTCTCGCGGGTGACCGGTAGGTCGTTGCCCAGCTCGGGCCAGCGGTGCAACGTGCGACGCAGCGCCACTGTCTCGTCGAGCAGGTCGCGAGCTTCGTCGCGCAGGGTGTCGAGTTCCATGCGGCGCATGCTATGCAACAGCACATGGCAGGTTCGACAGCGCAGGAACTGGTCGATGTCGTCGACGACGATGACCGCGTGATCGCCACCGTCACTCGCGCCGCCATGCGGGCGAACCGGCTGCAGCACCGAGCCGTCTCGATTGCAGTCGTCAGCACGGACCGTCGCTTGTTGGTGCACCGGCGAGCCGATGACAAGGACCTGTGGCCGGGCATGTGGGACCTCGCTGCCGGCGGCGTGGTGGCCGCGGGCGAGACCTACGCCGGCGCCGCCCGCCGCGAACTGGCCGAGGAGCTCGGCGTGAGCGCGGACGCGCTGGAACGCCTCGGGGAGGGCCGCTTCCGGGATGAGTCGGTGGCACTCATCGGGCGGGGTTACCTCGCCGTGCACGACGGGCCGTTCACGTTCACCGACGGCGAGATCGCGGAGGTGCGCTGGGTGACACGCAACGAGCTCACCGACCTGATGGCCGCCGAACGGTTCGTACCCGACAACGTGGCGCTGCTGCTGCCGTTGCTGGATGCCCGCCGCGACCTCCGCTGAGTCTTCCGGTCGAGTGCTTTCGGTGTGCCCAGTGCTGGTGACGGCGTCGCACCGTGCGAGCCGGCGAAAGGAACCCATCATGTCCATGTACGGCGCCAACCCCGAACAGCTCGCATCCCTCGGCCGCTCACTGAAGCAGCAGATCACCAGCATCGAGAGCGTGATGAGCGCGGTCAGCTCCGCGCTCGGCGGCACCACCTGGGTCGGCCCGGCCCGGGATCAGTTCGAGAACGACTGGAACACCTCGTTCCGCACCGCGCTCGGCAAGCTGAACCAGGCGTTCGACGCGGCCGGGAGCGACTGCATCGCCCGCAGCACGGACCTGCAACGGGTGATGGGCACCCGATGACACTCGTGGCAGATGTATGCCATACTTGTGGCATGCCTCGCATCCGGATCAGTACCACCGTCGACGAAGCCGTGTTGGGCGCGGCGCGCAACCTGGGTCTCGGCAACGACGCCGCCCTTCTCGATGCTGCGCTGGCGGCACTGGTGGCGGCGCATCGTGCCGCTGAGATCGATGCGTCCTACGCCGTCTACGAGCAGATCCCACTCAGCGCCCCGGACGAATGGGGCGATCTCGAGTCGTTCCTCGACGCCGTGCAGGCGGCGCCGGGGAATCGCAGTGAACAGAGGGCTGGAGAGTGGTGACGCTGCTGCCACTTCGTGGCGAGTTGTGGTGGTGCGAGACGCCGGACATTGGGCGACGGCCCGCGCTCGTGCTCACTCGCGACACAGCGATTCCGAGGCTGCGACGAACCCTGGTGGTGTTCGCGTCCACTCGCATTCGTGGCCTCGCCAGCGAGGTGGTCCTGGAGCCCGGCGACGATCCGGTTCCTCAACGGTGCGCGCTGGCACTCGACGTGCCGACCACCCTTTCGGTGGGTCACCTCGTCGAACGAATGGGGCGCCTCAGCGACGATCGAATGCGCGAGGTCTGCGGAGCGCTCGCTGTCGCCATCGACTGTCGTTGATGTCCTGCCACCGACCGGCCCTGTTTCAGGCTGCCCGCTCGCTCGCTACCATCGCAGCGTGCTGTTGCTGGAGTTCACGATCGAGCCGTTCCACGAGGGCAACCCTGGCCCGCACGTGACGGCGGCCGTCGCCGCTGCCGAGGCACTCGGGGTCGCGGTGGAGTTCGGCCCGTTCGGTTCGTCGTGCACCGTCGCCGCGACTCAGGTAGCAGCAGTGTCCGGGGCGATCATCGCCGAGGCCTTCGCCAACGGTGCCACCCATGTCAGCCTGCACGCCGAGCGCGTCGCCGACGATGCCGGTGGCACATGAACAAGTTGCCCCGGCACCCACTCGTCCTCGCGGTCAAGCCGATCGTCGAACAGTTGGGCGCGACACTGGTGGCGGTCGAGGATCGCGAAGCCGGCGACCTGCCGCTGAAGTGGGAGGGCGTCGTCATCGCCGCGGTTCGCCCGGCGCCGTTGCACGGTGCGCTCGATCGGTTGATCGAATCCGTCGAGCGCGAGATGGGCGCACCGCTGCCCAACCTGCCGCGCGAGGAGAAGCAGAAGGCCATCAGGCTGCTCGACGACCGCGGCGCGTTCATCCTGCGGCGCGCCGTCGAGGACGTGGCCGATGCGATGGGCGTCAGTCGGATCACCGTGTACAACTACCTCAACGCGCTGCATCGCTGATCGCCGTTCGCTGATCGCCGCTCAGGAGGCCTGCACCCGATGAAGCCGTTCGAGATCCTCGCCTTCGATGCCGACGACACGCTGTGGCACAGCGAGGACGGTTTCGACGCGAGCGAGCGGCGGTTCGTCGAGCTCGTCGCGCCGTACGCCCCCGAAGGAATCGACGTGCGGGCCGCGCTCACCGGCGTCGAGCGCAAGAACCTCCCCGTGTTCGGCTACGGCGTGAAGGCGTTCGGCCTGTCAGCCGTCGAGGCGGCGCTCACGATCACCGACGGGCGCGTGCCCACGGCGGTGATCGGAGAACTGCTCGAGATCGTGCGCCAAACGCTCACCGAACCGGTGCGGCTGCTCTCCAACGTGCCCGAGGTGCTGGCTGCGGTTGGTGCGCACTACCGGCTGGTACTGGTCACCAAGGGCGATCTCATCCACCAGACGCACAAGGTGGAGACCAGTGGCCTGGCACACCACTTCACCGATGTCGAGATCCTGCTGGAGAAGGATCCGCAGACCTATGACCGCATCTTCACCAAGCTTGGTGTCGCGGCCGAACAGGTGTGCATGGTCGGCAACAGCGTGCGCAGCGACATTTTGCCCGTGATGGCGCTGGGTGGCACCGGTGTCCACGTGCCCTACCCGCTGCTGTGGGAACTGGAGCACGTCGACCACGACGAGCACTTTGCCGAACTCGCCGACATCACCGAGCTGCCGGCCTGGCTGGGCATCGCTTGAGCAGCGGTGTCGTTGCCGTGGTGGTTACGGCACCCACACCTGGTGCGCCTCGACCACGTTGCCGCCGCGCATGGTCAGCAGAAACGGGAACGCCACGTACCGATAGTCCTCGGGCGACGCGGCACCCGAGCCAGCGCTCACGAGCACGGCCAGTTCGTCGGCGGTGACCGCGTAGTTCTGCTGGTTCTCGGCGACGACCGTGACGATCGCGAGGTCGGCGACCGAGACATCGACGACCCGGTGCGGCTCGTCGAGCGTTCCGTAGTCGTTGGGGCAGTCGTCCTCGCCCAGCTCCTCGAAGCAGGTGGCGGCGAAGAACGCCTGCGTGAGTCGGAACGTCAGCAATCCGGGGGCAGCGGCCGAACCGTCGGTCAGCTCCGCCCAGTACTGACCGTCGGCACCGCCACTGGTGACCGCGGGATCGATCGCCTCGGTGCGGTCCGGAACCGCGGGTACCGGCACACGGTCGTACGGGCCCACCTTTGCCGGCGCGTCGTCGCCACAGGCGACGAGCAACAGCGCGGCGACGGCCCCGACGGCCGCGAGCGTGAGCCTCACAACCGCCGCAGCTTCACACCGGTCACGCGGTGATCGCTGCCCTTGGTGAGCATCAGGCTCGCGCGAGTCTTGGTGGGCTCGATGTTCTCGCGTAGGTTCTTGCCGTTGATCTCGCGCCAGATGAAACGGGCGGTCTCGATGGCTTCGTCCCGGCTGAGGTGCGCGTAGTGCTGGAAGAAGCTGTCCGGATTCTGGAACACCGTCTCGCACAGCGTGAGGAACCGTTGCACGTAGAACTGCTCGATGTCGCCGACCGCGGCATCGATGAAGATCGAGAAGTCGAAGTAGTCACTGACGAACTCGGTGATCTGAGCGCCCTCGGTGAGCGCACCCACCTGCAGCACGTTGAGGCCTTCGATGATCACGATGTCGGGTTGACGCACCACGACCTGCTCGCCGTCCACGATGTCGTAGACGACGTGGCTGTAGACGGGCGCCGTTGCCTCGGGGGCCCCGCTCTTCAGGTCGCGAAGGAACTGCAGCAGGCGCCGCGTGTCGTAGCTCTCGGGGAAGCCCTTGCGGTTCATCATGCCGCGCTCCTCCAGCACCCGGTTGGGGTGCAGGAAGCCATCGGTGGTGATCAGGTCGACCTTCGGGTGGTCGGGCCAGCGGGCGAGCAGCGCCTGCAGGATGCGGGCGAACGTGCTCTTGCCGACTGCGACGCTGCCGGCGACCCCGATCACGTACGGCACCTTCGGGGCGAGCGTGCCGAGGAACGCGGCCGACGCCTTGTGCAGGTTCTGGGTTGCCGCCACGTACAGGTTGAGCAGGCGTGTGAGCGGCAGGTAGATCGCCGCGACCTCGTCGAGATCGATGCGCTCGTTGATGCCGCGCAGCGATTCGAGGTCGTCCTCGCCGAGGGTGAGCGGGGTGGCTGCGCGCAGTGCGGCCCACTGATCACGGTCGAAGGACAGGTAGCGGTCGGCTGCGCCGGTGAGGTTCGATGCCGTCACGGGGCAGAACCCTACGCTGATGTCGTGACCGAACCCCAACGTGAGCGCCGTGCTCGCCCGACGCGCAAGGAACTGGGCGCGTGGTACACCCCGACGGCACTGGTGGACGCGGTGGTACGCGAGGCCGTGTTCCCGGGTGCCCGCTCGGTGCTCGACCCGGCCTGCGGCGATGGTCGCTTCCTGCATGCGACCGGTCTGCCCGAGCAGACGGGTGTCGACATCGACCCGACGACCACGTTCATCCACGACGACTCGCTCGCCCGCGACTGGGGCAGTCGGCAGTTCGACGTCGTGATCGGCAACCCGCCGTTCCTCAACCAGATGTCGTCGCTGACCTCACGTGGCGGCAGCAGCAGGTTCGGTGGTGGGCCGTATGCCGATGCCGCCGCCGAGTTCCTCGCGCTCGCGGTCCGCCTCTGCCGGCCCGGTGGCCGTGTGGGGCTGGTGTTGCCGCAGTCGCTGCTCTCCACCCGCGATGCGGCCGCCATCCGTGCGTCGGTCGACGCAGTCGCGGCCCTGCGCTGGATGTGGTGGTCGCCGACGATGATGTTCGACGCGCACGTGCGCGTGTGGGCCGGTGTGTGGGAGGTCGGCGGCGAGCAGGGCGAGGTGCGCAGGGCGTGCGGCCCGTCGTTCGAGGTGCTGCCTGCGATGCCGATGCCCAGCACGTGGTCGGCGTTGCTGACGGGGCGGGCGACCGCACACCACGACGGGCCGACCCTCGGTGACATCGCTCGCTTCACCGTCGACTTCCGCGACCAGTACTACGGACTGGTCGGCGCCGTCGGCGACGAACTCGACGGCCCGCCACTGATCACGAGTGGGCTGATCGATCTCGATCGCTGCTGGTGGGGTGAACGACCGATGCGCTTCGCCAAGCAGCGCTATCTGGCGCCGCGAGTCGCGCTGGATCGGCTGACGCCCGCCCTCCAGCAGTGGGCCGCCTCCCGGCTGGTTCCCAAGATCCTGATCGCCAATCAGACGAAGGTGATCGAGGCGGTGCACGACGTGCGCGGCGCCTGGCTTCCCGGTGTCCCAGTGATCACCTGCACCACCGACCAGCCTGAGCGGGTGATGGCAGTGCTGCGCTCGCCGGCTGCCAACGAGTGGGTGCTGCAGCACGCCGCGGGCAGCGGCCTGTCCGCCACGACGGTGCGCCTCAACCCCCGCCTCCTTGCGAGCATCCCACTGCGCGACTGATCAGCCGAGCACGACCTCGGCCTGATCGCGGATGAACTGCGCCACCTCGGCCTCAGTACGAGCGCCCACCGGGTACACGATCAGTCGGTCCACACCGAGGTCGCGATATGCGGTCAACGACTCGCGAGTGACCGGCCCAGCAGGCGTGATGCTGATCCGCAGCCGCCCGAGTTCGCCAGGCCGGTCGTAGCGAGCGGCCGCAACAGCCAACCCTGCGAGGCACTCGCCGGTCTGTGCCGGGTCGAGGAAGAAGCCATACCATCCGTCGCCCTGCTCGACCGA
The DNA here is from genome assembly GCA_043721915.1 of Ilumatobacteraceae bacterium. Classification (GTDB taxonomy): domain Bacteria; phylum Actinomycetota; class Acidimicrobiia; order Acidimicrobiales; family Ilumatobacteraceae; genus UBA668. Next base: position 34,003 of record JAYSPV010000024.1, read on the forward strand.
TCGACGATACGCGCCGGCCGTTCGGCCGCCGATCACGATCGGGACACGGCGCGTGGGCCGCGGGTTGGCGTCGACACCTGCGAACCGGGTGTGGGCGCCATCGAAGGCCACCGGCGCGTCGTCGTACCACAGCGCACGCATCGCGGCGAGGTGATCGTCGGTGCGGCTTGCACGTTCCGCCAGTGTCACACCGATCGCATTCAGCTCAGGCTCGAGGTAGCCGACGCCGACGCCGAACTCGAATCGGCCGTTGCTGAGCACATCGAGGGAGGCGACCTGCTTGGCCAGTACCAGTGGGTTGCGCTGGGGGAGGATGATGATGCCCGTGCCGAGCACGAGCCGCTCGGTGACGGCGGCGACGAACGCAAGATGCACGAGCGGATCGAGGATCGGGTCCTCCGGTCGCATCGGTGACGGCGCGACCCGTGGTGAGGGCAGCACAACGTGCTCGCCCGCCCACCAGCTCTCGTAGCCGAGCTCCTCGCACAGTCGCGCCAGCCGAGTCGTGGCCCCCGGTCCGTGCGTCGTGGAGCTGTTGATGCCGAAGATCCCGAGTTGCATCTCGCCACCTTCTCACCGATTCGGCATTTGTGTCATCGAAAACCGACGCCGCACGTCGTCAGGGGATGACACGAACGAAGTTGGCGGAACCGAGGTGGTGCCAGCGGCGCGAGTTGACGACGGCTCGCAGGGTCATCCAAGTGAGTTGCGCGCCCCAGAGGCCGGCCAGCCCGAGTGACGGGAAGCACAACGTCGTCAGCGCGAGCGGCGCGTAGCCGAGCAGGTTGTAGACGGCCTGGCGGCCGAGCCAGCGTTCGTCCTTCGCGCCGATCAGCGCGCCGTCGAACGCAAACGCAATCGCCCCGGGGATCTGCATCACTGCCAGGATCAGCAGGCCGGCGGTGAGTCGTGACTGCACAGCGCCGTCCTGGCTGAACACGTGGGGCGCCCACGGACTGGCGACTGCGAGCAGCACCGCGAGCCCCAACGCGGCCCACAGCGACAGGCGTGTGCTGATGTGGCCGACGCGCTTCGCCTCACCGGGTTGCGCGGCCCCCAACGCGCCGGCGACCAACGACTGGGCAGGGATCGCAAGCGCATCGAGCATCAGCGCCAGGAACATGAACAGCTGGGTCAGCACCTGGTTCGCGGCGAGCGTGGGCGTGTCGATTCTCGCCGCCACGAACGTGGCCGAGTTCCACACCGCGAACATCGCCAGCGAGCGAACCGCGAAATGCCGGCCGCTGGCCAGGACCGGTCTGATGCGTGCCCACGCCGGCCGCATGCGCGTGAGGTGCGGACGCATGATGCCGATGAAGGCGCCGGCGGCGAGCACCTGCACGATCACCGTGCTCCACGCTGACCCGGCAACGCCGAGGTCCAGCCAGTACACCGCCACGATCTCGAGCAGCAGGTTCACCACGTTCGCGACAACCACGAGGAGCAATGGCAGCCGCAGTTGGTTGACCCCGCGCATCACGCCGTGGCCGACGTACGCGACCAGCACGAACGGCAACCCGACAGCGCTGATGCGGAGGTAGGTGCTGGCGTGTTCGAGCACGTCGTTGCGACCGCCGAGCAGCCAGCACAGCGGCCGAGCAGCCAGCCCGAGGGCGACGCCCATCGGCACGCCCAGCATCGCCGCCAGTTGCAGGCCATTGGTCGCTGCCCGTCGTGCTTCCATGGCATCACCGCGGCCGTGTGCGAACGCGACGTCGGGAGTGAGGCCGTACTCGAGGGCCGCAGTCAGCGAGATGACGGTCAACAGCACCGTCGAGGCGATGGCCAAACCGCCCAACTGCGGTGTGCCCAAACGGCCGACGATCGCCGTATCGACGAGGACGTACAACGGCTCGACGGCCAGCGTTCCCAGCGCGGGGATGGCCAGCTGGACGATTCGCCGATCGAGATCGTCACGCAGCAGGCCCACGCCGCATGTTGCCACGGCGTGGGCCTACCAACGGTCTAGGTCAGAGTCATGGTGTCAACGTGATGTCGCCACCGCCGGTGAGGTCGATGCCGTACGTCTCCACCAGCGTGTTCTGGTCGCAATCCTCGGCGAGCACGTCGTACACGGCGCCGATCACCGTGAGCGGGACGCTCGCGCCGGGCGCAATGGTGATTTCGGCACCCAACTCGTCGGGCCCCCAGTTCTGGGCGCCGCCGGGCGACAGGCGCAGGTAGCACACCTCCCCGGCTGTGCCGTTGATCACGCTGATGCCGACCGGTACATAGGCATCACCCACGAAGACGGTGTTGGAGTTGATCAGATCGTCACCCACGTAGATCGACAGCTCGTACGAGCCCTCCGGTAGGGCGGTCTCTCCGTTGCCGGCGCACACCCACCAGTTGCTGCCCTCGACGCCGCCGATCCATTCGTTGGCGAGCATGCTGTAGTCGGCGTTGAACTCGCCGTTGATGCTCCAGACAGCGTCCCAGGGCAAACCGTCGGTCATGCCTTCGTAGTCGAAGAAGCCGCACACCTTCACCGAGCCTGAGGGCAGCTGTTGGACGATCTGCGTGGGTGTGTCGTCGGCGTTGACGTCGGGGCCGAACACGGGCGCCGTCGCGAAGATCGACGTGGTGTCGACATTGGTCTGCGGGTCGACCTCGGTGGAGACGATCTCGCCGAGCTGCGCCTGCTCGATCAATGCGGAGGCCAGGTTGGTGGGCCGCAAGCCGTTGATGAAACCGCCGATCGGGATGCAGTTGTCGTTCTCGTCGACGATGTTGTCGCCGTTGGTGTCCTGCACGACGCGACAGTCGGTCACGTCGCCCTCGGTGGCCGAGGCGCGGGTGGGGACGGCGATCAGCTCGCCGGCGTCGTTGACGGCAGTGCCGCCGCTGTTGCCGCCGGCGATCGTCGCGTCTGTCTTGATCCAGGCGCGGTCGTCCTCGACGCCGGCCTCGGACGTGAAGCCGGAGACCGATCCCTCGGTGTAGGTGATCGTGTCGCCGCCGATGCCCGGGTAGCCGAAGATGCGCAATTGGTCGCCGAGGCCGACGGCATCGGAGTCGCCGACGGGGATGAACGCAACATCTGTGAGCTGAGTCGATGTGCCGTCGGTGAGTGCGCTGACCTTCACCACCGCCAGATCGAGCGCCGGGTCGAAGGCGACGACGTCGACGATGTAGGTGGGCACCGGTGCACTGTCGGCGCTGTCGGTGATCGAGACCTCCAGTGTCGCGTAGCGACCCTCATCGGAGTTGGCCACGACGTGGGCGTTGGTGAGGATCAGGCCATCGGCAGAGATGATCGTGCCGGAACCCGTCCAGAGACCGTCGCCGTTGGCATCGAACGCGGTGATCTGCACGACGGATCTGGCGATCGTGTCGATGTCGGAAACAGGCAGCGTCACGGGCGTGGTGGTGGTCGCCTCCGCTGCGCTGGTGGTGGGAGCGAGCGTGGTGACCGCGGCGGCCGTCGTGTTTGCGCCCGGTGTGTCGTCGCCGCGGGTGGCAGCAAAACCGATGCCACCCGCCAGCAGGACGGCAGCGAGCCCGCCGCCGATCAACAGTGGCTTCTTGTTCTTGGCCGGGGCCGCAGGCGGCGGAGCACCGGTGTACCCACCGGGCTGGCCGAACGCTCCGGGGGGCGGCCCCGATGGCGGCATCTGCGGCGGGCCGGCCGGCGAACCAGGGCTGTTCCAGCCGGCAGCGGCCGGCGTGGCCGGCACGATCGGTGGCAATTGTGTGGTGGGCGGCCCTGACGCGGGCGGCACCTGCAGAATGGGCTCCGTGGGCTGCCAGGCGGGCGGGGGCGTGCCGCCCGGAGGGGGCAGTTCGTGCCCCGGAGTACCGTGGGTTCCGTCCGTCATCGCAGCGACCTCCCGTTGTACGCGCACCCGAATCGCGGGCGCACACGAAGCCTAGACCCGCGGTGCAGGCGCGCCGCGAGTGGACTTCACCGATTCCAGGGGGCGACGGGCGACACCGAACCCGGCGCGGTGAGCACCTCGACGCCGTCGTCGGTGACGAGCAGTGTGTGTTCGAACTGCGACGTCCACTTGCCGTCGGCGGTGGCCGCTGTCCAGTCGTCGTCGAACACCATCCGGTGCTGCCAGCCACCGAGTGTGATCATCGGTTCGATCGTGAACGTCATGCCTGGTCGCATGATCATGCTGGCCCGCTCGTCGTAGTAGTGCAGCACCTGGATGTCGGTGTGGAACTGCTCGCCGATGCCATGACCGATGAACGCTCTGACCACGCCGTAGCGGTGCTTCTTCGCGTGGTTCTCGATTGCCCGCCCGATGTCGCTGAGTGGCCGGCCGGGCACCACGGCTTCGATGCCATACCACATGCACTCCTCGGTGACCTGAATCAGGTTGCGGCTCACCGGATCGACGTCGCCAACGGGGAAGGTGGCGTTGGTGTCGCCGTGCACCCCACCGACGTAGCAGGTGACGTCGATGTCGAGGATGTCGCCGTCCTGCAGCACCCGGCTGTCGGGGATGCCATGGCAGATGATCTCGTTGGCGCTGGTGCACACGCTCTTCGGGTAGCCGTGGTAGTTCAGCGGGCTGGGGTAGGCGCCGCGCTCGATGGTGGCGTCGTGCACGAACACGTCGATCTCGTCGGTGGTGATTCCCGGGCGGACCACCTCGCCCGCCAGACGGAGGATCTCGGAGGCCATGGCGCCCGCGTGGCGCATGCGCTCGATGATCTCGGGCGTCTTGACCCGCTCCTCCGCCCAGCGCTGCACCTGACCGGTGGCTGCGTACGACGGTTTGACGATGTGATCGGGCACGCTGCGCATCGGGCTGATCTCGCCCTGCAGCACGCGGCCTTCCAGCGGCTTGTGGCACCGCTTGTACTTGCGGCCGCTGCCGCACCAGCAGGCGTCGTTGGCCTGGGGGAGCACTGTGGGAGGTCGAGTCTGCAGCACGCTGCGATTCTATTGGTCCGCGACCGCGTGTGAGAATGTGACCAAGGACCCCTGAAAGTCGCCGGCGGGTGTGATCAGATGGCGGACTATGGAATCGGACTCACCAGTCATTCAGGTCTTCCTGTTGGACGACCATGAGATCGTGCGCCGTGGCGTGCGTGAACTGCTCGAGACCGAACCCGACATCGAGGTCGTCGGCGAGGCCTCCACCGCAGCCGAGGCGTTGCAGCGCATCCCGGCGGTACGCCCGCACGTCGCCGTGCTCGACGTTCGCCTTCCCGATGGCAGCGGGGTCGAGGTGTGTCGCGAAGTCCGCAGTCAGTTGCCCGGCCTCGCCTGTCTGATGCTCACCTCGTTCAGCGACGACGACGCGCTCTTCGAGGCGATCATGGCCGGGGCATCCGGGTACGTGCTCAAGCAGATCCGTGGCAACGACCTGATTGCGGCGATCCGTCGGGTCGCTCGTGGCGAGTCGCTGCTCGACCCGACGGTCACCGCCAAGGTGCTGCACCGGCTTCGTCACCCCAGCGAGGAAGACGAGCGGATGGCCAAGCTGACGCCGCAGGAGCGCAAGATCCTCGACCTGATCGCCGAAGGCGCCACCAACCGCCAGATCGGCGTCGAGCTGCACCTCGCAGAGAAGACGGTCAAGAACTACGTCTCCAACATGCTGATGAAGTTGGGCATGAGCCGGCGCACCGAAGCGGCCGTCTTCGCGGTCAAGGCAGCGGCGGCGGGCGGCAACAGCAAGTCGTAGCCGCGCAGCTCAGTCGCCGACGGGAACCTGCCAGCGCACCGTGGTGCCGCTGCCCTCGCCCGAGGTGACCGAGCAGGTGCCGTGCAGGCGCGCGGCGCGGGCCGTCATGTTCAACAACCCGCTTCCCAGCCGGTGGCTGCTCGGGATGCCACCACCGTCGTCGCTGATCACGACCGACAGTCGCTGGCCGATGTGGCTCAGTGAGACCTCCGCCCGGTGTGCGCCCGCGTGGCGAGCGATGTTGCTGAGGGCCTCCCGCACGACCGCGGCGACCTCGGCGGTGAGCTCTTCATCGATGCTGTCGAGCACCCCCGCGAAACGCAGCGTCGGCCGGAAGCCGAGCAACCGCGAGACATCGTCGACGAGCTGGTTGACGACGACACGGACCGTACGGCCGGCGCTGCGCTTGCTGCTCAGCCCGAAGATCGCCGTGCGCAGCTCACGGATCGCGTCGTCCTGGTCGTCGATGATCCGTTCGATCTTCAGCTTCGCGGCGTCCGGCACGATCGGCAGCACGCTCTGCAGCGAGAGACCGGCGGCGAACAGTCGCTGGATCACCGTGTCGTGCAGGTCGCGGGCGATCCGCTCGTGGTCCTCCGCGAGCATCACCCGCTGGCGAGCGGCCGCGAGATCGGCGTCCGCCTGACGGGCGGCGGAGACATCGCGGACGGTGGCGATCACGACTGCTTCTCCGGCGACCTCGGCCGGGGCGAGGGAGATCTCGACGGGGAACGTGCTGCCGTCGGAGCGCCGAGCTTCCAGCTGCAGCCCTTGCCCCATCGAGCGGCGATGGGAGGACTGCAGGAACCCTGCGCGGTGGTTGACGTGGGCCTCCCTGTTCGCGTGGGGCAGCACCATCTCCACCAGTTCGCCGAGCAGTTCTTCACGTTTGTAGCCGAGCTGTTGTTCGATCTCGCGGTTCACGAGCAGCATCTCACCGTCGTGATCGACGATGATGACACCGTCGGGCATCGCTTCCACCACTTCCAGCAACCAGTGTCCCGCGTCCATCGTCCTGCCATCCTTCCATGTGGCATGCCCGTGCGGGCGGCGATGACAGCCCGACACCGGTGCCAGGGTGACACGATGAGTCTCATCGACGGCATTCGACTCGACATCTGGCTGTGGGCGGTACGGCTGACGCCGACGCGTTCGGTCGCCACCGAGCTCTGCCGCAACGGACGCGTGACGGTGAACGGCCGCGTCGCCAAGGCGGCGACCACTGTCGCCGTCGGTGATCGTGTCGAGGCACGGATCGCCCAGCGGCAACGGGTGGTGGAGGTGGTGCAGATCATTGCCAAGCGTGTGGGGGCGCCGCTCGCGGCCGAGTGCCTGGTCGACCACAGCCCGCCTGTACCCCGCGAGGTCAGCGAACCGGTGCTGCCGCGCGATCGTGGCGCGGGCCGACCCACCAAGCGCGATCGTCGCCAGATCGACCGGTTGCGTGGCGGCTGATCAGATCAGCGACTGATGGCACGGATCGCACAGCCACCACTGGGCTGGGCCTGGGTGCAGATCCGCTGGCTCACAGGCGAACGTCTGCAGGCAACGAAAGCAACGGCGGGTGGGCGCAGTTGCCGTGGGGGCTGTCGCCTCGGGTTGGGCCACGTACTGCTCGATTCCAAACGGGCCGAAGGCCCTCGTCGTTGACGCTATCGGCGGCTCGCTCAGTGCGCGAGCGGCAGTGTGATGGTGAAGACGGCGCCGCCGCCAGGGGAGTTC
>JAYSPV010000025.1:0-24508 GCA_043721915.1 Ilumatobacteraceae bacterium
GACCTGATCGACCCTGCCATCCTGCGGCCTGGTCGCCTCGACGTGAAGATCAAGATCGAACGGCCGAACGAGGCTGCGGCGACACAGATCTTCGCCCAGTACCTCACCAACGAGATCCCGATCGCCGCCGGGTCGTCGGTGCCTGAGATGATCACCGCCACGGTGGCCGAGATGTATCGCGACGACGAGGCCAACCAGTTCCTCGAGGTCACCTACCAGAACGGTGACAAGGAGATCCTCTACTACAAGGACTTCTCCTCAGGGGCGATGATCGAGAACATCGTGCGTCGCGCCAAGAAGCTCGCGATCAAGAGAGTCATCGCCGGCGGTGCCCGTGGTGTCTGCCTCGACGACATGCTCGACAGCATCCGCCAGGAGTACAAGGAGCACGAGGATCTGCCCAACACCACGAACCCTGACGACTGGGCCAAGATCAGCGGCAAGAAGGGTGAACGGATCGTGTTCATCCGCACGCTCGTGAAGGGTCGCGAGGCCAAGGATCGTGCAGGCGGGCGCGCGATCGAGCGCGTCGCGACCGGGCAGTACCTCTAGGGCTGCTGCCCCGGGCGCAGCCGCGAGGCAGGCTGATAGTTGGGACCGGCCGTCTCGTCGACACGCCGTAGCAGTAGCTCGCACGGCGGTTCGAAGTCTTCGGCGAACGCTCGCGCTCGCTGCCCGCCGAGCAGCTCCCACGGCAGCGTGGTGAGGCGGTCTGTGTCATCCTCGATCCGCTGTCGCAGGGCGCGACCTTCGGCCGTCATCTCGTGACCAGCGGCGAGCCCCTTGCGCGTGAGCGCCGCCCAGCCGGCAACGAGGTCGTCAGGCGAAGTGCCGCGCGAGGTCGCCAACCAGTCGGGCTCGTACCCCAACCAGGCGTTGTGCAGGATCGACGCCTCGGCGTGCGTCAGGCCAGCTGCGACCACGAGCGCCCAGTGCGTGTCGCCGCGCCATTCACGCAGGCAGTTGACGGCATGCCAACCGGACAGGAGCGGATCGTCGTGTCGCGGCATCGCCAGGTGAGCGCCGAAGAACACCCGGCCCACCAGCGGCAACTGCTCGACGATCGGCCACAGTGCCGGCGCCAGCGCGATCAACGGCTCGACGATCTCCGGCGCGTATGCCCGCAGACCCTCGGCGACGGCTTCGTCGCGTGCCGCCCACAACTCGCCGAACCGCTCCGCCGGGAGCACCGAGTACAGCCCGTTGATGCCCAACGGGCTGATCGAACCGAAGGCAGCGATCACGGCCTGCGGCCCTGCCGCAGCCAACGGTGCGCATCGAGCCCCGATGTAGCCCAGCGGCCCGGCGAACGCATCGGGCAGACCGACAGCTGCATAGCGTCGGACGGCGCCCGGGTCCCAGAAGATCCAGCCGATCGTTGTCTGCACCGAGCGTGCGTTGCGGCGGCTGATCGCTGTCCAGTCGGTCATCGCTGCAGTCTCGCTCACCGCAGCGGCCACGTGGTTACAGCGCAGCGCAGCCTGCACCGAGCTCGTGCCAATGGGGCTCCACCAGGGATTGGCGTTAGGGTCGGGCGCATGGCGATCCCGAAGGTGTGCGGCATCGAGACCGAGTACGGCATCCTCGTGCGTGGCGCCGACAGCAACCCGGTCACTGCGTCGTCACTGCTGATCAACGCCTACCTTGCCGCCAACAGCCGCAAGGTCGGCTGGGACTTCGAGGACGAACACCCGGGCAGCGACGCCCGCGGGTTCAGCGTCGACGATCTGCTGGCGCCCGAGATCGACACGCACCTGGTGAACGCCGTACTCACCAACGGCGCCCGCTACTACGTCGATCACGCCCATCCCGAGATCAGTACCCCGGAGTGCCGAACGGCTCGCGAGGCCCTCCTGTTCGACCGTGCCGCGGAGGAGATCGTGTGGGCGAGCATGCAGGCCGCCACCGCGATGCTGCCCGATGGCGCCGAGATCCTCTGCCACAAGAACAACTCCGATGGCAAGGGCAACAGCTACGGCTGCCACGAGAATTACCTCGTCGCTCGTGAGGTGCCGTTCGGCCGCATCGTGCAGCAGATCACGCCCCACTTCGTCACCCGTCAGGTCGTCGTCGGCGCCGGCAAGGTGGGCTGTGAGGTCCCCGGGGTCACCGCCTCCGATGTGCCGTTCCAGCTCAGCCAACGCGCCGACTTCTTCGAGGAGGAGGTCGGTCTCGAGACCACGTTGAAGCGGCCGATCGTCAACACCCGCGACGAGCCCCACTGCGACCCTGCCAAGTACCGGCGGCTGCACGTCATCGTCGGCGACGCCAATATGAGCGAGACCGCCACGCTGGTGAAGTTGGGGGCGACCTCGATCATCCTCGCGATGATAGAGGACGACGCGGTGGGCGACGACCTCGCCCTCGCCAATCCCGTCGCAGCCATCCGCCAGATCAGCCACGACCCGTCACTTCGGCGCGCAGTGCTACTGCGCGATGGCCGGCGAGTCACCGCACTGGAGATGCAGTGGACCCTGCTCGAGCGTGCGCAGCGCTACGCCGCAACGCACGGACTGGATGCCGTCGGCGCTGAAGTCGGCGTCGAGGTGCTCACCCTGTGGGAGCAGATCCTGGCCGGATTGGAGCGAGACCCCGACTCGGTCGCCCACCAGGTGGACTGGGTGGCCAAGCGTCGAATCGTGCAGGCCTACGCACAGCGCCACGATGCCCGCCCGAGCGACGCGCGGCTGAAGGCGCTCGATCTGCAGTACCACGACCTACGCCGCGACAAGTGCCTCGCGCGCCGGGTCGGCCTCGATGTGCTCGTCACCGACCACGACGTGCGGCACGCGATGACCAACCCGCCCACCACGACCCGGGCCTATTTTCGCGGACGCTGCCTGGCGAAGTGGCCCGGTGAGGTCGTCGCTGCCAACTGGGACAGCCTGGTGTTCGACATCGGGCGAGATCCACTTCGACGGGTGCCGATGATGGAACCATTGCGCGGCACGGCGGATTCCGTGGCTAGGTTGATCGATGAGAGCGATACCCCAGCCGAGCTGCTGGCCCGGCTGGGTGCCTGAAGGCCCGCTCGCGGGTCCGAACGTAAGGGGAACACATGGCCGAACGCACCCAGAAGCAGAAACCGACACCCACACGCAGCGACGAGGTAGCCGATGTCGCTGCCCCGGTTGCCGCCACCGGCGACAAGTTGAAGGCCGAGCTCGACGATCTCCTCGACGAGATCGACGGCGTGCTGGAGACCAACGCCGAGGACTTCGTGAAGTCGTACGTGCAAAAGGGCGGCCAGTAGTTCGATGTCGATGCCGATGTTCACCCCGGGGACGGATCCGGGTTCCAGCTTTCCCGAATTGCTCAAGCGGGTCGGTCTGGCACCAGCCGCCGACTTTCACGGCGAGCTCGCGGTTCCACATGCCACCACATGCGTTGCGCTGAGATACGCCGATGGCGTCGTGATGGCGGGTGACCGGCGGGCCACCAGCGGCAATCTGATCAGCCACCGCGGCATGGAGAAAGTGGTGCAGGCCGATCTGCACAGCGGTGTTGCCATCGCCGGTGCCGCCGGCCCGGCGATGGAGATGATCAAGCTGTTCCAACTGCAGCTCGAGCACTACGAGAAGGTGGAAGGCAGCGCGCTCAGCCTGGAAGGCAAGGCGAACCAGCTGAGCATGATGGTGCGCGGCAACCTCCCGGCCGCGATGCAGGGCATGGTGGTGGTGCCGATCTTCGCTGGTTACGACCTTCGCCGCGGGAACGGCCGCCTGTTCACGTACGACGTCACGGGTGGCCGCTACGAGGAGCACGACTACGTCGCCACTGGGTCGGGCATGTTGCACGCCGGCACTGTCATCAAGATCGCGTGGCGCGACGAGCTCGACCGGGCTGCGGCCGTGGCGTTGGCCTGTCGTGGGCTCTGGGAGGCGGCCGACGCCGACTCCGCCACAGGGGGCCCCGACGCACTCCGCGGCATCTATCCGGTGGTCGCCACCATCACCGCTGATGGTTGGTCACGTCTCGAGGATGCCGAGCTCGTCACCGTCTTCGAGTCGATCACCAGCGAGGTGAGGTCGCGATGAGCCAGCCGTTCTACGTCTCTCCCGAGCAGGTGATGAAGGATCGGGCCGACTACGCCCGCAAGGGCATCGCCCGCGGTCGTGCGTCGGTGGCCGTCCGCTTCGACGACGGCATCGCGCTCGTCGCGGAGAACCCGAGCAACACGTTGCGCAAGATCAGCGAGATCTACGACCGCATCGCGTTCGCCGGCGTCGGTAAGTACAACGAGTTCGACCAGTTGCGGGTAGCAGGCGTCCGCGCAGCGGACCTGAAGGGCTTCCAATACAGCCGCGACGATGTCGACGCCCGCAGCCTTGCCAACAACTACGCCCAGATCCTCGGCCAGATCTTCACCCACGAGATGAAGCCGATGGAGGTGGAGATCCTGGTTGCGGAGGTGGGGGTCACGTCGGCGAACGATCAACTGTTCCACATTCTTTACGACGGCACGGTCGTCGATGAACGGCGCTACACGGTGCTGGGCGGCGATTCGGAAGCAATCGCAGGCCGGATGAAGGACGCATACTCCGAGGGCCAGTCGCTGGCAGCAGCGGTGCAAGAGGCCACCAGGGCACTCTCCGGGCCCGAACGGACGCTCGCCGCCAATGACCTCGAGGTGGCGGTGCTCTCGCGTAGCAACGGCCGCCGTTGCTTCCGGCGGCTGTCCGACGCCACCGTTGCCGAGGCGTTGGCCGGCTGACCATGCCCGGCGATCGCCGCATCGACCTGAACAGCGATGTCGGCGAAGGGTACGGCGCGTGGCCGGGTGGGCCCGATGAGGCGCTGATGCCGCTGCTCACGTCGGCCAACGTGGCCTGCGGGTTCCATGCCGGTGACCCGACGATTCTGCGCCGAACGTGTGCACTGGCCCAAGAGTTCGGGTGCGTGATCGGCGCACAGGTGAGCTACCCCGACCTTGCCGGCTTCGGCCGGCGGTTCATCGACATGCAGCCCGACGATCTGGCGAACGCCGTGATCTACCAGATCGGTGCCCTCGATGCCTTCGCGCGTGTGGCCGGCAGCAGCGTCGGCTACGTCAAACCACACGGGGCGCTGTACAACGCGATCGTCGAACACGAACGACAGGCGCAGGCGGTCGTGGCAGCGGTGTACGAGTACAACCCCTCATTGGCCATTCTCGGGCTGCCACGCTCGGCCGTGCAGCGCGCATGCGAGCACGTCGGCATCCGGTTCGTACGGGAGGGCTTCGCCGATCGGCGATACACGCATGACGGTCTGCTCGTGCCTCGCACCACCCCCGGAGCGTTGATCGTCGACGCGCATGATGCTGCGGCGCAGGCGCTCAGGCTGGTGCAAGCCGGGGTGGAGTCGATCTGTGTGCACAGCGACACTCCGGGTGCGCCAACGATCCTCGCCGAGGTTGCGCGGGCCTTGGCTGCCAATGGGTTCACGCCGCACCCGTTCGTCTCGTGAAGCTGCTGCCGTACGGGCCGCGAGCCGTGCTGGCGGAGCTGGACTCGCTGGCAGAGGTGATGGCGACCGCGTCCGCATGGCGCGCGGGCGGCCTGCCCGGCGCCATCGAGATCGTCCCCGCAGCGCGCACCGTGTTGGTGGTGCACGACGGAACGCTCGACCTCGACCTTCTGGTGGCGGCCGAGCCTGGTCTCGACGTGGCCGGCTCACGGTTGGTCACCATCGACGTCACCTACGAGGGCGACGACCTCGCCGAGGTGGCCGCCACGACCGGACTGTCGGTCGACGGTGTCGTCGAGCTGCACAGCGCCGCCGAGTACACGGTCGCGTTCTGCGGTTTCATGCCGGGGTTCGCGTACATGGTCGGCCTGCCGCTGCGGCTGCAGCTGCCGCGCCGAGCAACGCCTCGGACGCGTGTGCCGGCCGGTTCGGTGGCCATCGCCGCCGAGTTCGCCGGTGTCTATCCACGGGAGAGTCCTGGTGGCTGGCACCTGCTGGGGTGCACCGAGGCCGAACTGTGGAACGACGAGGCGACACCGCCGGCGTTGCTCGCACCCGGCACGAACGTCAGGTTCCGGCCGACATGATCCGCGTGGTGAGCTGGGGCATCGCCGGCAGCCTGGTCGATGGGGGCCGTACTGGCCGGGCCTGGTTGGGCCAGAGCCGTGGGGGAGCGGTCGACATCGCCTCGCTCGGGCTGGCCAACCGACTCGTCGGCAACAGCGAGTCCCAACCCGGCATCGAGTCGTCCGGCGGGTTGAAGCTCGGCTTCGATGAACCCACGATGGTCGCACTCACGGGCGCGGTAGCCGAGGTGACCGTGGCGGATGGCCCGCCCGTCGGCTGGGGCAGCCCGGTGGCCATGCCGGCCGGCGCGTCGATGCGGATCGGCCGGGTGCTCGACGGCGCACGGGTCTACGTCGCCATCAGGGGCGGGCTGCTGTCGACGTCGGCGGGGTGGACGGCCGGCCCGGATCCGTTGACTGCCGCCGCCTCCCAGTCAGCGGCGCGCGCCCCGCTGCGGTTCACCCTGCGGCTCTGGCCCGGACCGAGGCTGGAGTGGGCGGATGCCGACACGTGGGCGCAACTGATGAGCAGCGAGTTCACCGTGACGGCCACCAGCCGCGTCGGTGTGCGGCTCGGTGGCCCGGTGTTGCGCCGGGCGAACGTCGCCGAACTGCCGTCGGAGGGCATGCTCGAGGGTGCGGTGCAGCTGCCGCCCGACGGCCACCCGATCATCATGCTCGCCGACCACCCGACCACCGGCGGCTATCCGGTGATCGCGGTCGTGGACCCAGCGCACCTGCCGGCCGCCGCGCAGGCCGCGGCCGGTGTCAGCCTGCGGTTCGCTGACTCGCCGAGTCGGCACGAGTGGCCGCCCACTGCCGCCAGGCGATGATCGCGCCGGCCGTGAATGCCCCGCCGGTGCCGAGGCACAGATCGCCGATCGTGTCGCGGTAGATGCCCAACTGCTCGACCGTCTGCACGAACGACGTGTACTCGGCGTACTCCCAGACGACGGCGATCACCGCGCCTGCACCGGTGACCATCCAGATCAGCTCCCACGGCTTCCTGCCGCGCCGCAGGGTGATGCCGAGCGCCGCACCCAGGAAGGCCCAGTTCAGGAAGTGGGCAGCGTCGTCGAACCATTCGAGGCGGTCGAACAGGTCGAGCGCATTCCCGCCGAGGTCGACGAGGAAGGATGCTGTGACCAGCGCATCGGCGGCGTGGGGATAGGGCAGCTCGGCCTGCCGTCTGCGGAGCAGCCACCACGCGACGGAGGGGATCGCGCACAGCAACGGATACGCGATGGCCCGCGCACCCATTGCCTTGTCGTGGAACCGGTCGGCATCGCCGAACACCAGCGAGATGGCGAGCAGCACGGCCAGCACGGCCTTGGCCCCGATGTTGATGCGCCGCATTGCTGAACCTTACGGCAGCACGTCGGTCGAAACCTGCGCTACGGTGCGCGCATGGAGCGGCGTATCTACGGGCTCGAGAACGAGTACGGGGTCACGTGTACGTTGCGCGGTCAACGCCGGCTGAGCCCCGATGAGGTTGCCCGCTACCTGTTTCGCAAGGTGGTGAGTTGGGGCCGCAGCAGCAACGTGTTCCTGCAGAACGGCGCCCGCCTGTATCTCGATGTCGGCTCGCACCCCGAGTATGCGACGCCGGAGTGCGACAGCCTGTACGACCTGGTGGTGCACGACAAGGCCGGTGAACGCATCCTGGAGGGGCTGGTCGAGTCGGCTGAGCAACGGCTGCGCGAAGAAGGCATCCGCGGCACCGTCTACCTGTTCAAGAACAACACCGACTCGGCCGGCAACAGCTACGGGTGCCACGAGAACTTCCTCACTCGCCGGGCCGACGACATGAGCCACTACGCCGAGGTGCTGATCCCGTTTTTCGTCAGCCGCCAGATCTTCACCGGTGCCGGCAAGGTGCTGCAGACGGCGCGCGGCGCCCAGTTCACGATGGCGCAACGCGCAGAGCACATCTGGGAAGGCGTCAGCAGCGCCACCACTCGCAGCCGGCCGATCATCAACACCCGTGACGAACCCCACGCGGACGCGGAGAAGTACCGCCGCCTCCACGTGATCGTCGGCGACAGCAACATGAGCGAGTACACCACCTTCGTCAAGGTCGGTTCCGCGGCATGCATGCTGCGCATGTTGGAGGACCCGACGGTGGTGTTGCGCGACATGACGCTGGAGAACCCGATTCGAGCGATTCGCGACATCAGCCACGACATGACCTGCCGTCGCAAGGTGCGCCTGGTGAACGGGCGGGAGGTGAGCGCGCTCGACATCCAGCGCGAGTACCTCGACCGTGCGCTGCGGTATGCCGACACGAAGGGCTTTCCGCCGCTGGAACAAAAGGCGCTGGAGATGTGGGAGCACTGCATCAGCACCATCGAGAACGACCCGCTGAAGCTGGACCGCGAGGTCGACTGGGTGATCAAGTACCGCCTGATCGAAGCATTCCGCGAGCGGCACGGTCTGGCGTTGGGGGATGCGCGGGTGCAGCTGCTCGACCTGCAGTACCACGACATCTCGCGCGATCGCAGCCCGTTCTACAAGCTGCAGGATCGCGGCCTCGTGGAGCGAATGTGCCTCGACACCGACATCGAGGCGGCCATCGAGACTCCGCCACAGACGACGCGAGCACGCCTGCGCGGCGAGTTCATCAAGCGCGCCAAGGAACGCAAGCGCGACTACACCGTCGACTGGGTTCATCTCAAGCTCAACGACCAGGCCCAACGAACAGTGCTCTGCAAGGACCCGTTCAAGAGCCGTGACGAGCGGGTGGAGAAATTGATCGCTTCGTTGTGAATTCACGACGCACGCGCCGGCTGCCGGTGGGTACAACACCCACACCGCTAGCGTGTCGGCGATGTCCGACGAGCCGTTGATCGAACCCACCGACGATTCGCCGCCCGTGGACGGCACCCCGACGGGCGGGCCCAAGCCGGCCCGCCGCAAGAGCAGCGCATGGTCCGAGTGGGTGATCGTCGTCGTTGTCGCCGTCGCGGCTGCGTTGCTGGTGCGAACGTTCGTGCTCCAGCAGTTCGAAGTCGCAGGAACGTCGATGATCACCACGTTGCACGACAACGATCGCGTGCTGGTCAACAAGCTCAGCTATCGCCTGCACGATCCTCGCCGCGGCGACGTCGTGGTGCTCAAGACGTTCGAGGGTGCCGGCGAGCGTGACCTCATCAAGCGAGTCGTTGCTCTGCCCGGCGAGACGGTGGAATACCGCAGCTGCGTGCTCTACGTCGATGGGCGCGAGGTTGTCGAGCCTTATCTCGACCCGGCTGTGGTGACGCCCACGGCCTGCGGCCCAGACCAGGCCCCGTTGGAGGTGCCCGCGCAGAACGTGTTCGTGATGGGCGACAACCGCGGGGGCTCGAAGGACAGCCGCGACCAGACCGTCGGCCCCGTCGCCTATCGCGACATCATCGGTCGTGCGTTCGTCGTGATCTGGCCGGTCGGCGACTGGACCTGGTTGTAGTTCACACGATCGGGCGCGGTGCGCCCACCTGCTCGCGGTACACGTCCATCATCCGGTCCGGGAAGTCGCTGTAGACGGCGTCCAAGCCCATCCTGAAGCAGCGCTCGAGGATGTGGTCCTCCTGCATGTCCCAGCCGAAGGCGAGGCGGTTGAATCGGTGGAGCAGCGCCACCATCCCACCGGACCACTCGCGATGGTGCATGTTGAGGGCGTCGATGCCGTTGGCAGCGAGTGTGGCAGCGCGGCGCTCGGGCCCCTCCTTCATCCGCTGCACCGACGTGCTGTCCACCAGACGAACGCCCTGATCCCGTAACGGCAGCAGTGCCTCCCACGTGGGCGAGCAGAGCCACAGTCGTTCCAGCATTGCCGGCGCAGCCTCGCGCACGACATCGATCACCGTCTGCCCCGACCGCGGGTCCTTCAGGTCGAGCGAGAGGTGATATCCGCTGCCGCAGTGGCTCAGCAGATCGGCGAGGGCAGGGATGTGCTCCGGGAGTTGAGCTCGTCCGAGACCCGCGATCGGCCGGCCCCGCCCGAGGGTGCGTCGCACCACACCGTCGTGGTCGAGCACCGGCACGCCGTCGGCGGTGACCCACACGTCGCTCTCCAAGCCGTTGGCGCCCAGCTTCAAACCGAGGGCGAATGCCTCCAGTGTGTTCTCCGGGGCGTAGCCCTTGGCACCACGATGGGCAAAGGCGATCGGATCGTCGAGCAGCGAGGGCAGCCGTTGTTGCACTGAATGATGATGCCACGCCGGAGGTTTGCGGCCGTGATGGTGACGGCCAACAACCACCGGTCGACGAACGTCGAGGTGAGGCACCACATCGGGTCGCTTCCTCCTAGACTCGCCTCCGTGTTCAACATCGAGGGCAGCGAGCTGATCTTTCTGTTGCTGATCGCTCTTGTGATTCTCGGCCCCGAGAAACTGCCCGAGGCAGTACGGAAGTTCACCAAGGGATATGCCGAGTTCAAGAAGATGGCGAGCGGCTTCCAGGGCGAGATGCGCAACGTGCTCGACGAGCCGCTGCGCGAGCTGCGCGGCACCGCCGACGCGGTACGGGCAGCCGCGAAGTTCGATCTCGATCCTGATGCCGGGGTCACGCCCGACTCAGCTGCCACCCCCGGCGTCAGTCAGATCATCCGCGAGAAGGGGCTGAACTTCGGCAGCGCCGCGCCGCGTGAAACCCCCACCCCACGTCGCGAAGCCGGTCTCAACTTCGGTTCCGCCAACCCGCGGCGGCAGACAAGCATCTCACGCGCCGACCACGCCGACGCTGGGTCGGCTCCCGAGGTGTCTGCCGAGGCCACCCCGGCCGCAATCGACCCCGAGGCCATTGCGGTGGAGGACACCAAGGAATGAAGGTTCCCTTCCGAACCGATCCGGACGTGACGAAGCTCAAGACTCCTGAAGACCGGATGACGCTGACCCAGCACCTCGCAGAGCTGCGCACCCGCATCATCCGCTCGGTGCTCGCGATCGTCTTGGGCATGATCATCCTGCAGGTCTTCTACAGCCAGCTGCTGACGTTCCTGCGCAAGCCCTACACCGATCTGTGCGAACGCAAGCCGGGGCTGTGTGCCGGCAACCTGCAGTTCATCAGTCCGCTCGAGGGCTTCACCACCCGTCTCACGATCTGCACCTACGGCGGCATCATCCTGGCCCTGCCGGTGATCATGTGGCAGCTGTGGCGCTTCATCGTCCCGGCCCTGCACGCCAAGGAGAAGAAGTACGCGGTTCCGTTCGTGCTCTCGTCGGTGGTGCTGTTCCTGCTCGGTGCGTTCGTCGCCTACTGGACGCTCGGCCCTGCGCTCGACTTCCTGATCTCGTGGGCCGGCGACGACGTCCAGGCCAACTTCCAGGTCAGCAAGTACATCAGCCTCGTGGGTTTGATGATCGCTGCGTTCGGCGTGACCTTCGAGTTCCCGGTGCTGCTCGTCTTCCTGCAGTTGGTCGGAGTGCTGACGCCCCAGACCCTGCTCAAGCAGTGGCGCTATGCGATCGTCGGGATCTTCGTGATCGCGGCGGTGATCACGCCCAGTGGCGACCCGTACTCGATGTTGGCCCTTGCGGTGCCGATGGTTCTCTTCTACCTGATCTCGGTGGTCATCGGTCGCATCGCACAGAAGCGCAAGCGCAAGCGCGAAGCCGCGGAGGCCTGACGCCATAGCGACCCCGCGAGCTGACAGGGCCGAGCTGATCGCCCACTACGGGTTTCCGCTGGATCAGTTCCAGCTCCGCGCGCTCGACGCGCTCGACGACGGCGAATCGGTGCTGGTTGCGGCGCCCACCGGCAGCGGGAAGACCGTCGTGGCCGAGTATGCGATCGACGCAGCGGTGATCGATGGAAAGCGAGCGTTCTACACCGCCCCGATCAAAGCCCTCTCGAACCAGAAGTACCGCGATCTCGTCGACCGGCTCGGTGCGGCGCAGGTCGGCTTGCTCACCGGCGACAACAACATCAACGGAGACGCCCCGGTCGTGGTGATGACCACCGAGGTGCTGCGCAACATGATCTACGCGCGCAGCCCTGCGCTGCGCGATCTGGCGGTCGTCGTTCTCGACGAGGTGCACTTCCTGCAGGACACGTACCGAGGACCTGTGTGGGAGGAAGTGATCATCCACCTTCCGACCCACATCCGGCTCGTCTGCCTGTCAGCCACGGTCAGCAATGCCAACGAGCTCGCCGAGTGGATCACCACGGTCAGAGGCCAGACCCGCGCCATCCTCGAGGATCGCCGGCCCGTCCGGCTGGACAACCTCTACCTGATCGGCGACACCACACACGACCGGTTGCACCTGCTGCCGGTGATGGTGAACGGGCACGCCAACCACGACGCGATGCGCCTCGATGCCGAGGCGGCGCGCGGTAGCCGCGACCGGCAGAAGGGAGGCAAGCAACAGGGACGACGGCGGCTGTACACGCCATCGCGATTGGAGGTCGTCGAACTGTTGGATCGCAACCGGATGTTGCCGGTGATCTACTTCATCTTCAGTCGCAACCAGTGCGACGAAGCCGCCAAGGCCTGCTTGGCCGCCGGGGTCCACCTGACCTCGAGCGAGGAACGAGACCGGATCCACGAGATCGTCGACGCACGGTTGTCCGCGCTCGACCCGCTCGACCTCGCCGTGCTCGGATACGGGCAGTTCCTCGCCCAACTGGAGGCAGGGATCGCCGCGCACCACGCCGGCATGGTGCCGCCGTTCAAGGAGATCGTCGAGGCGTGCTTCGTCGAAGGCCTGGTAAAGGCGGTGTTCGCCACCGAGACTCTGGCCGTCGGCATCAACATGCCCGCCAAGACCGTGGTCATCGAGAAGCTGACCAAGTTCACCGGCGATCACCACACGTTCCTCACACCGGGGGAGTACACCCAGCTCACCGGGCGGGCAGGTCGCAGAGGTCTCGACGACTTGGGCAACGCCGTCGTTCTGTGGAGCCCGTTCGTGCCGTTCGAGCAGGTTGCAACGCTCGCCGCGAGTCGTGCGTTCCATCTGCTGTCCGCATTCCGGCCGACGTACAACATGGCCGCCAACCTCGTTCGCTCGTACACCAGCGAGCGAGCGCACCACCTGTTGAACCTGTCCTTCGCGCAGTACCAGACCGATCGCGAGGTGGTGAAGATCGAGGCGCGGCTGGAGCGCCGCCAGCAACATCTCGCCGAGCTGTCGGACAAGGCGCGCAGCCCCTACGGCGACATCGACGAGTTCCGCCGGCTGCAACAACGCGACAGCCAGCCGCGTCACGGTGCCATGGTGCGCGACGACCCGATCTCGGTTGCTCTGATGAAGTTGAGGCCGGGTGACATCCTCTACGTCGAGAAGGGTCGGTACGTCGGCAGGGTGGCCGTGATCGCCAACGCACATCGCAAGGGCGGCGTGCGCCTGACCGCACTCACGACCCGTCGCGACTCGCTGATACTGACTGTGGACGACTTCGACGAACCGCCGATCAGCATCGGTCGGTTGGAGATGCCCGCCGACTTCGCACCGAACCGCAACGACTTCCAGCGCCTGGTGGCGACACGGTTGGAACAGGCGACCGTCGGTCCCCACCGTCGCAGTCGGGGTCGGGCGGAGACCGCCTACGACGGCGAGCACCCGGTGGAACGCGACCCTGATCTGGCCGATCGGCTCAAGGCTGCCGGTCAAGCCGACCGCATCAGCCGCGAGATCGACGATCTTCGCCAACGCGTCAAAGGGCGAAGCCAATCGATCGCTCGCGACTTCGACCGGGTGCTGAGCGTGCTGCAGGCCTGGGGCTACGTACAGGGTTGGACGCTCACCGACGCAGGCGAGATCCTTGCCCGGCTGTTTCACGAGAGCGATCTGCTGGTGGTCGAGTGTGTTCGCCAGGGGTTGCTGGATGGTCTCGGTCCCGCAGATCTCGCCGGCTTGGCCAGCGTCTTCGTGTACGAGCACCGAAGCCCCGAACCACCTCCACTGCCCTGGTACCCGTCGGCGATGGTCCGACGCCGTTGGGAGTCAATCGCTCGCACCAGCTACGCGCTCCAAGAGGCGGAGGAGGCTGCCGGCCTCGGTGTGCACAGGCCGCCCGACCCCACGTTCGTCGCCGTGGCCTTTGCGTGGGCTGCGGGAGAGGGCTTCGCCGAGGTCGTGGCTGCAGAAGAGCTCTCGGGTGGCGACTTCGTCCGCACGATGAAACAGTTGATCGACCTGCTTCGTCAGTTCGCCATCGTGGCCCCGGTGAAGGCGACTCGGCAGGCAGCCGCGTCGGCTGCTGAGGCACTGTTCCGGGGGGTCGTGGCGTCGTCCAGTGCGATAGGCCTCGACGACGACCCTGAACCGCCTGATCAGGAACCTGCCGTACACGCCGGGCCGTCACCGACGTGACGATCCGGCGCAACCAGCCCTGGGGCGAGCACGTGCAGTCACCACCGAACCTCCACGTTGTCCCCACCGATCGCGCGGCTCGCGAGTGGGTCACGGCGCAACGCTCCAGTGCACGAGCGCTCCAACCGGTGGGTCTCGGTGGCGGCGACCTCGCGCGCACGATCGGCGGCGGCCACGGCGGTCGCTTCCCCGGCCACGTGATGATGGCCCCGGTCGACGTCCTGCGGGTCGAGGCCGACGATGGTCGCGTCACCTGGGCGGTTGCCCACGTCGTCGCGCGCCGGTCATGGTGGCGCGGGGAGGTGTACTTCGCAATGAACGCGCAGTTCCTCGGCGACTACGACGTCGCGCCCAGATCGCACCCCAATGACGGCAAGGTGGACACCCTGCTCGTTCAGCCGGCGATGTCGTTGCGCGACCGTGTCCAAGCGCACCGGCGTGCACGCACCGGCACCCATGCGCCGCATCCACACCTCACCACGACGCAGGCAGCAGCGCACTCGGTTCGCTTCGCCCGACCGCTGGTCGTGTGGGTCGACGGTGTGCGTTGGGGGGCCGCCGCTTCGCTGTCGGTCACCGTCGAGCCCGACGCTCTCACCGTGTACGCCTGATCGACGCGAGCCCACCTGCGTTAGGGTCGTCTCCATGGACGCGTGGATCCTCGACGAGTCGCCCGGCCGATACCGCTGGGGTCAGGTCGACCAGCCGGAAGTCGGCGCCGACGATGTCGCGATCCGGGTCATGGCATCGGCGCTCAACCACATGGATCTGTGGGTCACCCGCGCGATGCCCAAACCGCCCCTGCCACACATCCCAGGGTGCGATGTTGCGGGTGTCGTCGAGGCCGTGGGCAGTTCGGTCACCACGGTCCAGGTCGGCGACGAGGTCGTCATCAATCCGGGCGTGTCACCCGTGGCCGACATCGTCACCCTGGGCAACGACAGCCCGATGGGTCCAGGATTCATGATCTACGGCGAGCACCGCTGGGGCGGTCATGCCACGTTCGCCGTTGCTCCTAGCCGAAACGTGCGGCTGCGCCCAGCGGGCCGCAGCTGGCAGGAATGTGCTGCCTATCCACTTGCGTACCTCACCGCCTACCGGATGCTGCGTCGGGCTCGGGCTCGAGCCGGCCACACGGTCCTGGTCGTGGGGATCGGCTCCGGTGTCTCCTGCGCCGCGCTCGCCATTGCGCGTCACATGGGCTGCGACGTCGTGGTCACCAGCCGTAGTGAGGCAAAGCGCGAGCAGGCGCTCCTCATGGGTGCCACGGCCGCCTACGACAGTGCAGCGGCCAGATGGCCCGTGGAGGCCGACGTGGTCATCGAAAGCGTTGGTCCGGCCACCTGGGACCAGGCCGTGCGCTCGCTCAAGCCCGGAGGCCGCCTGGTGGTGTGTGGCGGCACCTCAGGTCCCAAGGTGGAGCTGAACCTGCCGAGGTTGTTCTTCAAGCAGTACGAGATCATCGGCAGCACGATGGGCAGCTACGAGGAGTTCGACCAGGTGTCGGCTCTCGTTGCCCAGGGGCTACCGGTCCACATCGATCGGGCATTTTCGCTTGCCGAGTACCCGGACGCATTGGCTCGCCTCGAGCAGGGCGACCAACTCGGCAAGATCGTGCTCCTCCACGAAGGGAACTGAGACGACTCATGGACACCGAAGCACTCAAGCAAGCGGTCTGCGCGCGTGTCGACGAGCTTGCCGATCAGCTGATCGATGCAAGTCATCAGATTCACGCCAACCCCGAGCTGAACTTCGAGGAACGCTTCGCCCACGACCTCCTCACCGACGTGATGGAGCGCAATGGCGTGGTTCCGGTTCGTCACGCATACGGGATCGAGACTGCCTTCGACGCGAGCGTCGGCGTAGCCGGCCCCACGATCGCGGTGCTGTGCGAGTACGACGCGCTACCCGGCGTCGGCCACGCGTGCGGCCACAACATCATCGGTACGGCGGGCCTGGGCGCCGGGCTGGCCGCGGCGCTCGTCGCCGAAGCCGCAGGTGGCCGGGTCAGGATCATGGGCACCCCGGCGGAGGAGGGCGGCGCCGGCAAGGTGCACATGGCCCGAAAGGGTGCGTTCGAGGGCATCGACGCCGCGATGATGGTGCACCCGGCCGACGCAGATCTGATCAAGATGGACTGCATCGCGATCCAGGAGCTCTTGGTGCAGTTCCACGGAAAGTCGGCTCACGCCTCGGCGGCGCCGTGGGAAGGGCGCAACGCCCTCGATGCAGCAGTGCTCGGGTACATGAACATCGCGGCGATGCGTCAGCACATCAGGCCGAACGAACGCATCCACGGCATCTTCACCAACGGTGGCGACAAGCCGAACATCGTGCCGGCACTCGCCGCGATGGACTGGTACGTACGTGCCGGCACCATTGAAAGTCTGCAGCCGCTGAAGGATCGCGTGCTCACCGCGTTGGAGAGTTCGGCAACTGCGTGTGGGTGCACCCTCACGCATTCGTGGGATCCGAACCCGTGTGCCGACATGATCGACAACGGACCGATGGTCGCGGCATACGTCGCCAACGCTGCCACGGTCGGACGCGAGGTCCTCGACCCGGTCACGAGCGGCAAGCGGGTGATGGGAAGCACCGACATGGGCAACATCAGCTACCTCGTGCCGTCCATCCACCCGATGATCAAGGTTGCGCCCGAAGGTGTGCCGATTCACAGCATCGAGTTCGCCACCTGGGCGGCGAGCCCGCAGGGCGATAGAGCGATCATCGATGGCGCCAAGGCAATGGCGATGACGGTCGTCGACCTGTGGGCATCCGCCGAACTGCGCGATCGGATGAACGCCGCCTTCGCGACCCGCCCCGCGGGCGTGCAGGTGCTGTGATCGGGTGCCGATGATCGGTTCGGTGCATCCCCACCGTCGCTGATCGCTCACCGTAGGATGAACCCTCGTGACGGTCTACGTCCCTGAGGATTTCACCCCCGGCGAAGAAGACATCCTTCGCCGATACTTCACCAACCTGGATGGCCCTGTTTTTGCGTTGGTCAATCTGCCGGAGGTTGTGAAGGGCGCGCTCTTCGCGCGCTACAGCCGTAGCCCGAAGAGCCTCCGCCGGTTGTTCCTCGACGAGTTCGTCGGCGACCTCGACATTGCCGGCGACGTCTCGGTGGATGCCACGATCGGCCTGGAACGAGCGGAAGAACTGTACGAGAAGGTGTTCTTCGAGTACGGCGACGACTCGGTTGCACAGTTGGGTGGCGTACACCTGGCCTGCGAGCAGGCGTCGAACATTCTCACCAAGGTGCTCGAGTGGGGTCGGCTGATGAGCTACCTCGAGCAGAGCACCCGCTACATCAGCTACGACGCTCGACTCGGTGGGCGCTTCCGCTTCTATCGCGACCCGGCGATCCTCTCCAGCCGGTTCGGTACTCGCTACGTGGGCGACATGGACCGCATGTTCGACAGTTACAGCCTGTTGCTCGGTCGTGTCACGGATCACGTTCGGGCCACGGTGCCGCGTGAAGTCGGAGACAGCGATTTCGTGTATCGACAGGCCACGCGCGCGAAGGCGCTCGACGCAGTACGCGGCGTGTTGCCCGCCGCGTCGCTGAGCAACGTCGGCATCTACGGCACGGGCCAGGCCTTCGAGGCGTTGCTCGTCCGGATGCGTGCCCACCCTCTGCCGGAGGCCCGCCACTACGCCGACCTGATGCTGCATGAGTTGCGCAAGGTGATCCCGAGCTTCCTGCGCCGCGTCGACATCCCTGAACGCGGCGGCCGCTGGGGCCAGTACCTCGCCGGCACTCGCGACCACACGTCGGCGCTCGTGCAGTCGCTGTTCGGTACGTCTCCGGTGGAACAGGTGGAATCGGTGCAGTTGGTCGATTTCGACCCCGATGCCGAGGACAAGCTGCTTGCGGCGATCTGCTATCCGCTCACACAACTGCCGGAGCGACAGGTGATGGCGCGGGTGAAGACGCTCGGCACCACAGAGCGCCTGGCATTGATCCAGGCATATGTCGGTGATCGCGAGAACCGTCGGCACAAGCCCGGTCGCGCGTTCGAGCGAGTGGACTACCGCTTCGACGTCCTCAGCGACTATGGCGCGTTCCGCGACCTCCAACGTCACCGGATGCTCACCATCGAATGGCAGGCGCTGACCCCGAATCACGGATACGTCAGGCCCGAGCTGGTGGAAGACGCTGGCATGGCCGAGGTGTTCGACGATGCAATGGCCCGCTCTGCCGCTCTGTACGACTCGCTGAAGGAAGAGTTCCCGCAGCAGGCGCAGTACGCAGTGAGCATGGCCTACCGGATGCGGTACTCGATGCAGTTCAATGCGCGCGAGGCGATCCACATGCTCGAGCTGCGTTCCTCCCCGCAGGGCCATCCGTCCTATCGGCGGATCGCGTTGGAGATGCACAGGTTGATCGCCGACGAGGCCGGCCACACCGCGGTCGCCGGAGCGATGTCGCACATGACCACCAAAGCACCCGAGTTGGAGCGTTTGGAGGCCGAACGGCGGGCAGAAGCCCGCCGCGGCAACAGTTGAGGCGTATGGGTGACCGGTGTCACCCCAAGGGTGAGTAGCCTCCGCTGGCGCTCGCCGTAGTATCCCGGGCCTTGCACGGGTGACTCAGGGTAACGACAAGGACGATGATGGCTGACGACGAAGAGATGACGAACGAACCCGAAGAGGAATTCGAGGAGACCGACGAAGAGGTCGAGCTCGATCCGGCGGAGCTCGACGAGGAGGAACTCGAGGAAGATGTCCTCGAAGAGGACGACGAGTTGTTGGCACTCGACGATGATTTCGTCGCCGCGGACGAAGAAGAGGCCGAGGACGACGACGACACGAGCGGCCCGGTCCGCCGTTCCGTTGCTGCCGAGGACGATGACGACGATGACGACATCATCGCCCCCGACGATGTAGAGGCCGACCTCGACACGATCTTGAAGGATCGCTTGGTGGCGGCCGACGACGACGACGAGAACGAGGAAGAAGAGCCTGAAGAGCGCGGGGAGGCGACCGACCGGCTGCAGCCGAAGCGGGCCGACGAGCAGCTCTGCCCGAGCTGCTTCCTGCTCGTTCGCCAGGGTGCCCCGGTGTGCCCCATCGGCGACGATGAATGCCCGATCTTCAGCTGAACCGTCGTGACCCAACCGCGCCCGCTCACCTCGCAGGTCCTCGACCTGCTGGTGCACACGCCGATTCAGCTCGTGCGTCAGCTATGTGACCAGGCGCCCCTCACGGTGTCCGAGGGCCGAACACGCGTCGCCGAGCGTGTGAAGGTCGCTCGCTGGGTAGGCGAGATGGCCGTGAACTACGGCCGCAACGAGCTCGAGCGGCGTCTCGCCACCGTTGCGGTGGTTCCACAACCCGCAGCCGTGCTCACGGCGCCACCCGAGCAGCCCAGTACGGCGGAATCGCTTGAGCCGCCGTTTCAAGGGTACGACCAGTTGGCAGCGGCGCAAGTGGTTCGGCTGCTGGCTCGCCTTCCCCATGCCGAGCTGCTTCTGATACGCGACTACGAGCAAGCTCGGCGAGCGCGTCGGACGGTCCTCGCCAAGCTCGAGCAGTTGCTGAGCTCCTGATGCAACAGGTTGTCCGCCCGATGGTGCTGGACGACGCAGCCGACATCGCGTTGCTCGAGCAACTGGCGCGTGAGCTCCTCGTCGAGCAGCGAGGAGGCCCTGCGCACATGGCGGAGCGGCCAGCAGTCGGGGAGTGGGCAGCGCTGGTCGAGCATCCCGAGGCATCTGTGTGGCTGGCGCTGATCGACGACGTTCCTGTCGGCTATCTGCAGCTCGCCGTGGTCCCCAGCGGCGCAGCCGAGGTGCTGCAGGTGTTCGTGCACCCCGATGCCCGCGAGGTGGGCTTTGGCGATTGGCTGCTCGAGGCAGCGATTGCCACTGCGCGAGACCGTCGTTGCACCGTGATCGAAGGCACAGCGCTCCCGGGCGATCGCGAGACGAAGAACCTCTACGAACGCGCGGGGATCAAGGCACGCAAGATCACCGTCTCACTGCCCCTCTGACGCTCGTCCCGGTGACGGCTCAGACGCCCTTCCAGTTCGGGATGCGCTTCTCGATGAAGGCCATCAGGCCCTCCTTCGTGTCGTGCGACCCCATGACCTTGGCGAACTCCTCGTTCGTCATCCGCTTGAGGGTCTCGTCGTCGGAGTACGCGGCGGCGAGTACGACCTTGCGGCTCGCCCACACGGCCAGCGGGGCAGATGCGGTGATCTTGGCGGCGAGCTCCAGCGCAGCCTCGACGGCATGTCCCGGTTCGACCAACCGACTGATCAGACCCAGCTCGTAGGCCCGTGCTGCGGGAATCGGCTCGCCGGTGAGAATCGCCTCCATCGCAGCGGCCTGGCCGATGGCACGTGGTAGCCGGAACAGCCCGCCAGCGCCGGCGATCAGGTTGCGCTTGACCTCAGCGAGGCCGAACGAGCTGCGGGTGGTGGCAACCACGAGATCGGCTGCAAGGACGATCTCGCAGCCGCCTGCCGTGGCAAGGCCGTCGACTGCGACGATGATCGGCTTCGTGCGTTCGCGATAGACGAACCCGGCGAAACCGCCGCGCTTGGTGTTGAGGCCGCCGGCCTGCCCGCTATTGATCGCTTTCAGATCGGCTCCGGCACAGAACACCGGACGGTCCTGTCCGTCGGTGTTGGCCGTGATGATGCCGACCCAGACCTCGGGATCGGCCTCCAGCTGATCGATGGCGGCCTCCATGCCCTCGGCGACGTCGCCGTTGACGGCGTTGCGGGCCTCAGGACGGTTGAGCGTGATGAGCGCGACACGGCCGTGGACTTCATACTTCACGATGTCAGACATGGGCCTGACTGTAGGGGCAGAGACTTGGGAGCGCCGAACCGGCGCTCAGGCCTCGGGTGCGGCGGCTTCCTCGACGACGACTTCTTCGTCAACCACCGGGGCTTCGTCGACGACGGCAACCTCGACGACCACAGGGACGGCCGCAGGCTTTGCCGGTTTTGGCGGGGTCGGTACGGCAGCCTTCTTGGCGGGGCTTGCCGGACGTGTCGGGCGAAGTGGCTTCGGCTGGGCCTTGGCGTCGACGGCGACATCGAACAGCGCAGCAATCGTCGGCAGCAGCGAGCCGAGCCGCTTGACCGTGGCCAAGAGCTCGTCGTTGACCTGTGCAGGCTTGCCGGTGGGCTGCACCTGGGTGCGCACGGGGCTGAATGCCAGAGCCTCGAGTACCGCGATCCACCGATCGGGAAGCGAGTCACCCGTGAGGCTTGCCATGGTGGCCGCCGCCAGCTTGCCGGCGAGCTCCGCAGGGAACCTGACACCGGCCTTGGGCGGCTGCGACGACAGCTTGAGCGCACGCACGATGCGACCGACACCGATCGCTGCGTCGATGTCGCCGAACCACAGGTTCAGTTCCTTCTCCTGCTTGGTCACCAGGGCGGCCTTGAGCGTCGCCGAGATCTCGCGTGCGTTCTCATCCCTGGCGACCATCGGGTCTTCCGCGGAGGCCACCACGCTGCGCAGATCACGAAGGTCGAGCTCCTCGACATCGGCAACGGCCGCATCGGCGCGATCGAGCCACTCGGCAACGCGCAGCTTCGGCAGCAACTGCTCGGCGATTGCCAGCAGACCAGCTGCCGGGATCTCTTCTTTGCCCTCCGACTTCAGGCGAGCGTTCTGTTCGTTGACAGCTTGTCGGACCGCAGGGATACCGCCCTGAAGGGCCCGCTCTGCGACGGCACGCTGTGCCTCGGGCAGATCGGCGAGAACCGCGTTGCGGTGCGCCCGGCCCGGCTTGAGCCGCTTCGCTTTCGGGCGCAACGGTAGCTCGGGCGGGGCGTCGAAGCGGGGGCGCTGCGGACGATCGCCACCCGGGCGGGGGCCACGGTCGGGGCGGGGGCCACCAGGCCGATCGCCACCCGGGCGGGGGCCGCGATCGCGGCCCTCACCAGGCGCTCCTGCCGGACGATCGCGGCGCGGGCCGCCGCCGGGACGCTCGCCACCGGGACGCT
Organism: Ilumatobacteraceae bacterium; assembly: GCA_043721915.1. Classification (GTDB taxonomy): domain Bacteria; phylum Actinomycetota; class Acidimicrobiia; order Acidimicrobiales; family Ilumatobacteraceae; genus UBA668. The sequence continues at coordinate 22,281 of JAYSPV010000025.1, forward strand.
CGCCACCGGGGCGGGGGCCACGGTCGCGGCGGTCGCCACGATCACGGTCGCCACGATCACGGTCGCCACGATCACGGCGGGCCTTCGTCTCGATGACAGCCTCGAACGGCTTGTCGCTGGGCAGCAGTTCGAGCAAGTTGCCCTTTTCTGCCTTCGCCTTGCCCTGGCTGACCGACAAGATACTGGTGCCGTCGAGCTCGCTCTCGGCGTCGGCCTTGAGGATCATGCCGATCGTGGCGCCCCCGGGAAGGAGCGAGCCATCCAACACGCCTTTTGGTTGTTGGGCACCTGCTGCACGCCAGGTCCACGTGCCGTCGGGGCGCGCACTGGTGAGCTCGATTTCGATCCTGCGGGACATAGGCGTCCACGGTATCTGCTCATCAGCGCTTCGCTCCACCGTGAACAGGATCGGTACCCTCGGTGTGTGCCCATCTACGCCCTCGGCGACCTCGTGCCCAGCATCCACCCCGACGCCTACATCCACCCCGATGCAGTGATCATCGGTGACGTCCGCATCGGCGCGCAGAGCTCGGTGTGGCCCGGCGCAGTACTCCGTGGTGATGAAGGCTTCATCTCGATCGGCGATCGGACGAGCGTGCAGGACAACTGCGTGCTGCACACCACTCCACAGTGGCCCACGATCGTGGGCGACGAGTGCGTGATCGGACACATCGTCCACCTGGAGGGCTGCACCATCGAAGCGGGTTGCCTCATCGGCAACGCCAGCGTCGTACTCCACCGGGTGATCGTTCGGTCGGGTGCGATCGTCGCCGCCAACTCAGTGGTCCTCAACGACACCGAGGTTCCGTCGGGCGCACTAGCCGTGGGCAGTCCAGCGACCATTCGCGAGGGCAAGGCCAACCCAGCACTGATCGCGCAGGGTGTTCGTGCATACGTCCAACGTGCGCAGACGTACTCCACCAATCTCCGTCGGATCGGCTGATGCGACAGTTCGTGGTCACTGTGCGCGTGGACGAGGTCGAGTTGGCGAGCGACGCCCTGTGGGGCCTCGGCGTGGTGGCCATTGAGGAACGCTCGCTCGACAACACGACGGTGGAGCTGTGGACATCACTCGGTGACGACGCAGTGGAGAGCGACGCCGTCCTGCCCTGGCCAGCGCGCTTCGTGGAAGTCGATGAGGCAGTTGCCGACACGTGGCGACAGTTCGCCGAACCGATCTGGGTGGCGCCGGATCTGGTCGTACGGCCGGCATGGGTGCCGTTCGATGCACCTGATGGAGTGACCGTGCTGCACATCGAGCCCGGGGCAACCTTCGGAATGGGTGACCACCCGACGACGATCCTGTCGCTGCGCGCCGCCCGACGGTTGGTGACGCCGGGTTGCAGCGTGATCGACGTGGGCTGCGGCTCGGGTGTGCTCGCCATCGCAGCGTGCCTGTTCGGTGCGCGACATGCGGTCGGGATCGACATAGCCCCTGCCGCCGTACCGACGACGACCGGCAATGCCGTCGCCAACGCCGTCGCCGACCGGATCGAGGTGAGCACCACCGACCTCGCCGACGTCGATGGCACCTACGACGTCGTGCTGGCCAACATCCTGGCGCCCACGCTGGTGGCACTCTCTGCCGATCTGGCGCGCGTGGTGGCGCCCGGCGGGGCATTGGTCATCAGCGGCATCCTCGCCGCCGGCCATGCACACGTACTGGAAGCCCTGCTGCCGCTGCGGGTGGTTGCGACCGACGAGATGAACGGCTGGGTCGCAATCACCCTGCGATGATGAGCGCTTCGATCGCGTGCCGGTATGGGATCGAGGGAACGGCGCCTGCCTTGGTGGTGCACAGCGCGCCCGCTGCGGCTGCGAACCGGAGCGCCGTCGGGAGATCATCGCCGGCGGCGAGGCGTGCGCACAGCGCACCGGAGAACGTGTCGCCGGCGCCGGTCGTGTCGATCGGGGTGACCGCGTATGGCTCGATGCGGGTGACGCCGTCAGCGGTGTGCAGGGCGGCGCCATCGGCGCCGAGCGTGACCACGACTGCCTTCGCTCCGAGCGACAGCAAGCGCGCGACCCCGCCGAGCAGGTCGACCTCGTGCTCGTTGGGCACCACGATGTCGCACAGGCCCAGGATCGATTCGTCGAGCGCGTGAGCGGGTGCCGGGTTCAGCACAGTCAGCGAGCCCGCCGCGCGCGCGTTGCGTAGCGCCAACTGCACTGCGGCGAGTGGCACCTCGAGTTGCGCCAGCACGACGCGAGCGGTCGGTGCACTGCTG
>JAYSPV010000026.1:0-24840 GCA_043721915.1 Ilumatobacteraceae bacterium
CTCATCTGGCGGGCCACGACCAGCCGGTACGTGTGGCCGAGGAGGCTGCCGGCGGGAGCGCGCATGACGAGCGCCGGCATGAGGTACTCGAACATCGACCCCGACCACGAGATCAGCGCCGAGCCGCGGCCGACCGGCGTCAACGAGCGGCCGAGCCGGAACCAGTGGTCGGGGCCGACGTCGCCCTTGGCGATCGCGAGGAAGCTGGTGAGCCGTGCCTCGGAAGCCAGCAGGTCGTAGTAGCTCGGATCCAGCGAACCATCGCGGACCCTGAACCCGATCGAGAACAGGTTACGGACGGGGTCGAACAAGAAGCCGAAGTCCATCTCGCGGAACAGCTGCTGGGCATGGTCGGCGATCGCCGCGAGCCGGCGGACGAGCGCCGCCGCCGCCAGTGCGCCGCCAGCCGTGCCACCGGTACCATCGTCGGCGGTCTCAGCCAGTTCGCCGATCGTCGGGAAGGCTTCGCTCTGCGCCGCGGATCGCAGCAGCACCGCGTCGCTGACGTGGCTGCTCACACTCGAACGTGCTGCTCGGGCCCAGATCACGAGCTCGCTGTCGGCGGGCTCGCCGCGTCCGGCGCCGAGGGCGACGGCGACATCGGTCAGCGTGTGAGTGAGCGCAGTGAGCTCGCCGAGACGCGACACCCATGCGTCGGGGGAGGTGGGAACGGCGGCGTCGACAGCCGCCAACGGCACCAGGGCCTCGTCGAGGTCTCGCCGCGAGATCGTGTGGCTTCGACCGTCGCCAAGGGCACCGGCGGCTGCGCGCGTCAGGGCGAGCCCGTCACCGATCCCGGCAAGTGCCGCTGCGACCGGGAGCGGCTGGTCGATCATCAGTCGGCAGGCGTTGGCGAGCGCCAGCAGGTGACCGGCCAGGTTGCCGCTGTCCACCGTTGACACGTAGTCCGGCTCGAGCCGCTGCAGGGTGCGAGTGTCGTACCAGTTGTACAGGTGTCCGCGGAAGCGCTCGAGGCCGCTGATCGTCGCCAGAGTCTCCTCCAACCGCTCCACCATCTCGGTCGTGCCGATCCAACCGAAGTCGCGGGCCGTCACCGTGGAGAGCAGGTACATCCCGATGTTGGTGGGCGACGTTCGATGGGCGACCACGGGGGCCGGATCGTCCTGGAAGTTGTCGGGCGGCAGTCCATGGTTCTCAGAGCCGACGAACGTCTCGAAGAACAACCACGTCCTGCGGGCAGTGAGGCGCAGCGACTCGACGTCGGCGTCGGAGAGCTGTTCCGTCGCGGACTCGGGCGGCGGCAGGCTGACCCAGAGGGCGATGAGCGGTGAGAGCAGCCACAGGGTGACGAACGGGGCAGCCGTCCAGGCAGCCTGCGGCTTCACCGCGATGACGAGGCCCAGCGTGACCGTCCCTGCTGCGACGCCGCCGACCATGTGCCGGCAGAACCCCCGGAAGCCGAGCTGGCGGCTGGCCGTGACGTGCGCGGCGGTGACCCACTGGAGCAGATTCCGTCGGGTGACGACCAGTCGGACCAGGGTGCGCACGATCGCGTCGAGCATCAACCAGGCTTGGTACGAGAGGAACGCGAGACCGAACAAGACGTTGGCGGCAGCCGCCGTGACGTCGGCGCCGACGGCGCGTACGTGGCTGCGCTTGGAGATGCCGCGTCGACGCGGTCGTAGCCCGGCGGCCACGGGCAGTGCGGCGGGGATCGCCATCGTCGCCACGATGAACCAGGTCCAGAGCCCTGCCGAGGGCCCGGCCAGGGTCCAGGCCGCCGCCAGGGTGGCCAGCATGAACGGGGCCGACAGCGTGCGCCGGAGGTTGTCGACCATCTTCCAGCGCGCGATGCGCGGGATCCTGCGGCGGTTCCGTCCACCCGCGGTGACGCGGGCGACCCCCAGGATCCAAGGCAGCAGTTGCCAATCGCCGCGCGCCCAGCGGTGCTGGCGGCTCGCGGCGACGAGGTAGTTGGAAGGGAACTCGTCGAATAGCTCGACGTCGGTGACCAGGCCGGCGCGGGCGAAGACCCCCTCGAACAGGTCGTGGCTGAGCAGTGCGTTGTCGGGCACCAGGTCGACCATCGAGGCCCGGAACGCGTCGAGGTCGTAGATCCCCTTGCCCGTGTAGCTGCCCTCCTTGAACAGGTCCTGGTAGACGTCGGAGACGGCCGACGCGTACGGGTCGATCCCGGCCGACCCGGAGAAGACCCGTTGATAGATGGACCCTTCGTACTCGGCGGGGAGGGTGGGGGTGATCCGAGGCTGCAGCACGCCGTACCCCTCTGTCACCCGGCCGGCCTGCGGATCGAAGGTGGGCCGATTCAGCGGGTGGGCGATCGTCGCCACCAGGCGGCCGACGGCACCCATCGGCAGTCGGGTATCGGCATCGAGCGTGACGACGTAGTGCACATCGGTCGGAGGGGTCGAGGCGGGTCGGCTGCTGGTGAGGATGTCCGTGGTGGTGGAGCCTCGGAGCAGTTCGTTCAGTTCGTGGAGCTTGCCGCGCTTGCGTTCCCAGCCCATCCAGCAGTGGTCGGCCTCGTTCCACCTGCGCCGGCGGTGGAGGAGAAGGAAGCGGGCGCCGCCGCCCGGTGCGTCTCCGTGACGCTCGTTGAGCCGATCGATGGCGCTCGCCGCAGTCGCGAGCAGCTCGTCGTCGCCGGCGACGGTCTCGGTGGCCGCGTCGAGCCAGTCGGAGAGCAAGGCGAAGCGGACATCGCCGAGGCGGTTCCCGAGGTAGTGCACTTCCAGACCGTTCACCTGGGCCTCGACGTCGGCCTCGCTGGTGAGGAGCATCGGCACGACGACGAGGGTGCGCATGTGCGTGGGAACGCCGTCGTCGAGATCCAACCGGGCGAGTGGTTGCGGACCCAACACGCCGGTGACCATCCGGTTGACCAGGGCGATCGCGAGGTCGGAAGCCGGGATGACAGCGAGGAGCGCAACGATGAGGGTCCCGATGCCCGCAGCGCCACCCCGCCGGTCCAGCAGCAGGGGCACGGCGACAGCGACCGCGGTGACGGCCGTGATCGACGCCAGGTAGCCGACACCGGCAGCGCTGACGAAGGCACGCCGCAATCGCTCCGACAGACGCACCCTCACGGCGAGCGCCCGTTCGAGCGCCGGGCGACCGTCGGAGACGAGGTAGTAGCCAGGATCTCGATGCCGAGCCGATTGCGAGGGGGCCGCACCGTTGGTCATCGGCGTGGCGTACGCCATCTCCACGGCCTTGCGAGCGACGACGATCTCGGGCAGCCCGGAGCCACGCGACATCTCCTCGACAGCGGTCCGATAGCGGTTCCGCGTGTTGAAGTCCATGTCGGCGAACGCACTCCGCTCGCTCAGCTCGTCGTCGACGAGACTGACGCTCTCCACGAACTGCGCCCAATCGAACCACGAGATCAGGCGCATGCTCGTGATCACGTTGCGGACTGTCACGTTCATCGTCGCCTGGCCCTGGTGGTCGAGACGCACCATCTCCTCGGCGGTCGCTCCCTGGCCGGCGAGGAGGTTCAGCAGCCACGGCAGCGAGGGAGTGGTGGCAGGGTCGAGATCGCGCAGCCGCTGGAACAATTGGACGCGTGCGGCCGTGGGGAGCGGCGTTCGCGAGAGCTTTCGATGGGATGCCTCGGCCTTGTCCGGGCTGTCGGGGCCGCTGAGGATGCCGTCGGCGAGCTCATCGGCCAGTTGGCGCGCGGCTCGTCGGCTCATGATCTGCTCCGCGAGGCGGCGCAGGTTCTCGACGAGGAGGATGCGCAGGCTGATGGCGAGGGCCCACAGCTCGCCGATCGTGAGCGGCTCCACCTCCTGGTAGGCGCGCACCATGCGGCGCAGGCTCTCCGGGTCGAAGCGGCTGTCGGTGTGGGCAACATATGCCCAGGCCAGGCCCAGCACCCGCGGGTACCCGGCGAGGGGGCCGTCGGCCAGCTTCGGCAGCTTGCGGTAGTAGTCCGGGGGCAGGTCGTCGCGGATCTCGCGCAGCTGCTCGTCGACGATCGGGAAGTTGTCGATCAACCATTCGGCGGCCGGCGTGATCGAGCGTTCGTCCTTCACTGCGCGGGCGAGCACGTGGTACGAGTCCACCAGAACGGTGCCGTTCTCGGTGATTCGACGATGGACGTCGCGTCCGCGATGGGGTGTACTCGTGACACCCTGCGCAGCGGCGAGCGTCCGTGCGTGCTGCTCCAGACGCTCGATGCTGAACAGCTCGGCGAGAAGCGGTTCGGCGCCCTCCACCCGCGTACGAGCCCGTCTCCGATCGACACCCAGTGGGTCCCGGAGTGCTTGGTTCGATGTCATTGACCGCTCTCAACCGATTGTGGCTAGCGCCAAGGTACCCCCGGGGCGCCGAGTTACACGCAGTCTCGATTGGGATCGATCAGTTGCTCGAAGAGAAACGCCTCGTGGAGCTCGTAGGTGCTCACTTGTGCCCGAGCTGGTGGATCCGTGCAGCCTGCTGAGCAAATCCAGCGAAGTAGTTCGTCGTGGACGCCTAGCTCCTCAGCCACGCCCACTCGACCGGGTGGTGCTACAGCGACGTGGAGCCCACACCGAGTTCGGCAGCGGCCCGTCGACAGCCCTCAAGTCGACCATTACGGACGAAGCAACGTCGTCCATGTCGACGGTGAGTTCAATCGCAGGGCCGGTGTACCGGATCACCGTGCACCCTCATTCGTCGGGCGCGATGAACCCCGGCACCAGCCGGACTGTCGTGCCGGCTTCACCGCCGCGTACGACGACGACGAGCTCGTCGGGCGCGCGTTGAAATGTCTGGACCGTGCCGATCTCGCCAACTGTTGGATCCCCGACCGGGTTCCAGCCCTGCGCCGTCAGCTGCTCCTGGTAGAACGCGACGGCTTCGTCGGCCGTTACAGAGGTCGTGTAGCTCACCAGGCCAGGTACGCGCACGACATCGGCGGCATCGGGCAGTAGCGGAGCGTCGGTCGTGCCGTCAGCGCAGTCGGCAGACAAGGCGATGGGCGGCGCTGTGTTGACGTCGGTCAGCTGGTAGTCGAACGTCAGCGTTCCCTCGCCATTTTCGCCGAAGTACTCCGATGTTCCAAGCGTCGTCAGCGTGTACCTGACGACAAACCCGCCGTCCGCCGCAACCCACATCTGGCCCGTCGACGTTGATTCCGGGAGCGAGCCGAACGCACGCTCGTCGAAGTCGTAACGAACGGCGAGCACTCCGTTGACTGTCTCTCTCCCCGATTCGACCGCACCGGTCACGCCGGGAAGAAATGTTGCCGGTTCCCAGCGCACCAGCGAGTCGCCGTCGATGATCCCTCCACTCGTGCAGCCCGCCTCGCCGCGCTTCTCGTACGCAATCCCGCCGATCTCGGCGCGGTACACGGGGGCTTGTGCGTCTTGGCCGTCGCCGCTGGGGCTCGTGAACGTCAACTGGCGCGCGGCCGGGTCGCCGGACGTGATCATTTCGTACGTGTTCGACCACTCGCTGGGTTGGCCGGACTCGGTCCCCGTGAACGACATGATCAGCGTCGATCTGTAGGCGGAGAGATCAGCAAGCTGTGACGCTGGCGCCAACAGATTGAACGTTCCTGGTCCGTAGTCAAAGACGATGTCGACGGTCCCCGGTTCCGCGTTCGGGCTTTCGGGTTCGCTGGACGCGTCGACCGGCGAAGGGTCGGTCGCTCCCGGCTCGGCAGACGAACCTGCGGGGCGATCCGTCGGCGACGCCTGTGAACATGCCGTCAGAAGAGCCACCGCGATGCACAGCGCGCAACGCCTCCTCATTTCGAGACCACCGGCGTGACCGTGATTCTCGCCCAGCCGTTCGGCAGCTCGTACACTGCTGCGCCGGTGATGTCGCGCAACGTCTGGGGCACGCTCAAGCTTCCTCCTCGCGCCGAGACGGGGAACGTGAGGCGTTCTGCGAACTGGGTGACCGTCTCGCTCGGCCCGCCGACGCAGCGGCTGATGGAGCTCCGAAAGGTCCACGTTCCGACTGGCAAGTCGTAGGTGACCGACACCCGTAGCTCGTCGCCGTTCAGTTCGCCCGTCAGCACAACCGGCGCTTCGAAGAACTGGGTGTTCGGACACTCGCCGCCGGAGGTGATCATGAACTCCCACGTACCGGCGCCGGTGAACTTCTTGCCGTCCGCCGACGACATACGGACATCGCTCACGATGGCCGAGTATCGGAGATTGAAGCCACTCCAGTGGCTGGTGGCCGTGACCGAATACTCGCAATTCTTGACCATCACCTCGAACTCGGTCGACAGGTAGGGGCGGTCGGCCACGAACAGAGCGAACCAGCCCGTCTGCTGGGCGACGCCCGTGAAGACGATGGTGGTGAAACCCGGCTTCGCAGCCTTGAAGGTGAACACTGCCGAGCCGGGAGGGGTACCCCGCGCGGAGGTGACCTGACTTGCCGTGTTCAGACTCCCCACCGCTGGGGTGCCGACAGCCCCGTTGATCGTGACGCCATACACCTGGACCGGCGGACTCGTGTTCATGTCAGTGTCCGTTGCGCGTTTGTTCGCGATGAACCGCTCAGCCTTCACGTCGAACCGCACGACGTCGCCCGGGCAAAGATCATCAAGACTTCGATTCGGCTGCGCGGCCAGGTAGAACACGTAACGCTCTGGCGCCGCGTCGGGTGCCCCTTCGGCCGCGACAGCGAGCGGCTGTCCCGCAATTACCAAGAGCGCTATCAAGCCCGGCGCGCCTCGCCGGCGCAAAGAACAACCGATCGATCTCAGCTTCAAGGCAATCTCGTCGCGCAAGGCAGAGCCGTTCAGCATGACCACTACCCCTCGTTCGCAGTCTCACTGAAGTGAGAACGTGGCGTACAACGGCTGAACATATCAGATGGTCGCTCAGCGGCGAACGGGGTCACCGAATCGGGACAAGTGGTCCCGGCTACACGGCAATTCGACTGACGAGCACCCCCGACGTGACGCTCACACGCACGGACGGGTCGTCGATGGGCAGAGTTGTTCCCATTGCATCTGCAGCCAACCTGTCACGGATAGGCGGCACCTCGAACACGATGAAGTCAGTCGCCGACGGAGTTCCGGCAGCTCCGCGTTCTTCCGGCAGCAGCGTGTCGAGCCGGTCGAAGAAATTCTCGGTGAACCGGACCCAGCGCTCAGTCACCGCGGTTGAACCGTTTTGCCAGCTCCTCGGCCCTGGCAAGGACCTTGGAGCGGAACGGTTCGGGGACTTCATCCCAAGTGCGACAAATGGAGGCGTTGACCGCGTCAGCACGTTCGTTCGGCGTCATGCGGTCCATATCCGCGGCGCTGATGAACTTTCGCTCTTCCACAGTCCGCAACATATCGCACGGCTGCATCGCTGCAACCTCCATCCGCCATGGCGCGGGAGGCATCTCGGAACCGTTGAGCCAGCTCGCGTGCGGTCGACAAGACCTCGGAGCGGAACGGTTCGGGGACTTCGTCCCAAGAATGGCAGGTGGCGGCCTCGATCACTGCGGCGCGCTGGTCTGGCGTCATGCCAGCCATCTCGTCGACAGAGTAGAAGCGGCGCTCCTGCATGAGCCGCAACAAATCGCACGGCGGCATCGATGCAACCTGCATCCGGCCAGCGAACTGCGCGTGCGCAGCGGTGCGCACAGACTTCCGGTTCACCTCTTTCGGACGCCGGGTCGCGTCCGAAAGACGTGAACCAACGCGCGGCTTGCACCGTCGAGGCGATCGCCACCCTGTGCCGACGACTACCGCGTCACGACCGGCGGGGTGGATCCATGACAGCTGCAGCTCAGCCCACGTCGAAGGAGATGTGGAACACCTCGACGTCGTGCTCGTTGACGACCATGTACATCACGCTCGCTGGGCAGGGGTTCCTCCAGCCGTTCGAAGAAGCTCTCGGTGAAGCGGACTGTGCGTTCAGTCACGCCGCGGGAACCGCTTTGCCATCTCGTCGATCTCAGCCAAGATCTTCGAGCGGAACGGTTCGGGGACTTCGTCCCAAGAGTGGCAGGTGGCCGCAATCACGGCCTCGGCGCGCTCGTTCGGCGTCATGCGGTCCATGTCCGCTGCGCTGATGAACGTGCGGTCTTCCACAAGCCGCAACATATCGCACGGCACAACCGGAGCAACCCGCATCACGCACAGTGCAGTTGGCGACCACGGCGGCACGCGAGCCGGGCCGGGCCGGGCCGGGCCGGTCAGAGAACCGTGATCGAGGCGGATAGCCCCAGATTTCGTGCTGTCGGCCAACGCCGGGCGGTGGTGATCAGGCGATCAGCAGAGCTGTTCGCCGCAGTCGCGATAACGAGCGCGTCTGGCAGGCGGAGCGACGTGTGTCTCGCCCGAAAGGCGGCAGCCACGCGGGCAGTAGCGGAATCGAGGCCGACGACCTCGATGGGCAGGCGGCGGAACAACTCATCGACGGTGGCCACTGCACTCCCGCCACGACGCGATGGGCCGACGAGGCATTCCGCGAACGCTGATGCGGCCATGGCCAGACGATCCCCGGACCGCACGACGTCGGCAAGTGCGCTGCTGGCGGATTCGTGGTGGGCGTCGCTCGCGTCGAGGAGCCCGATGACCACGCCTGCGTCGAGATGAATCAGTCCCATTCGTTGCGCAGCACGTCCAGTCCGGCATCGGAGTAGGCACCGGTCAGAGCACCGACGAACTCGGACAGCACGTCGTGCTCACGTTCGAGGATCACGCGACCGGCCGAACGACGCCAGCCCAAAGGTGCCCCCTCGCCGAGGTCCTCCGGGGCACCGGCCCACTGACGGTGGTCGGTGCCGGCCGCCGCCTCAGTGGTCGGCTGACAGCCCGAGGATGCGGCGAATGCGGGTGGCACTCATCGCGCTGAAGCTGTCGGGGTCGTCGGGGAAACCATCGAGCAGATGCTGCAGTTCCTCCACACCGATCGGATCCGCCATTGCCTCGCGGGGTGTGCGGCCCTTCAACGCGGGGATCTGCTCGTCCACCCAGCGACGCTCCTGCGCACTCACCACCTCGCGCAACACGCCGGCCAGCTCCGGATCCGACGCCGGCTCTGCGAAGCCCGCGGACGCGCGTATCTGGCGCACATCGTCCAACTTGCTGCGCCGGCGATTGGTCACAGCGGCCTGCGGCAATGCCTGAGCGATGAGTTCGACCAGCCGGTCCCCCCGAGCGGCAGAGTTGGTCTCGCCGGAGAGCGTGGCGCCGTCGAAGCCGACCGTTGCGACCACAGTCTCGCCGTTCGCACCCGGTGTCAGCAGGGCCCAACGACGGGTGAAATCGCCTGCACGTGGTTCGACAGTCGTCAAACCCGCTGCGGCCAACCGCACACCCAGTTCCACCACCGCTGCCGGCGGCACGTGCCACTCGACCGAGTTCAGCTCCAGCTCCTCGCCATCGGTGTTGGTGACCGTCGGCGGTGCCAGCATCGGCGCGTAGGCCTCGGCGATCGCCTCTGGATCACCACTGTCGATCGCGGCCAACATCTGCTGCACCATCGCACGGTTGATGCGCAGGAACCCGGCGAACGAGCGATGCGTGTCGCCCACGGGAACCGGCCGGCCCAGCAGCACATCGCCCTTCTTGGTGCGGCCATCGACATGCGTGTTGACGACGACGACCCGGTCGCCGGTGCCGATGTTGCGCACCTCCAACCGGCCACCCACGAGATCGGTCACCTCGAACACACCGCGATCGACCAATGCCCATTGGGAGACGACGCACCCAACACAACACGCCACCCAGGCCGCCCCCGATGGCGGAGAGCAAGACGGAGCCGCCGAACATGCCGAAACCGGTTCCTGCGATTGGGCCGCCACCCAAGAGGGCGAGGCCGTAACTACTTGCGGCAGCACCTGAGTAGCCACCGAACTGGGCGCCAATGGCTCCGCCGATGGCAGGGGCGGCACCGAACGCTGCGGCACCGCCGGTGGCGATCGCCACAGCGCTGACGCCGACGAGCTTGGTCGTGCGGCTCAGATTGGGCTTCTCGTACTCGAGGAAGTCCTGATACTCCGTCAACGTCGCCATCTTGTGCCCGGCCTTGGCGAACCTCGAGATGTCGTGGCGATGCTCGGCGCAGTACCGAGGCACCCGGATAGGGCCGCGCCCCATGACAGCCATGCTGTCGCACCGCGGTGCTGCGCACGGCAGCGTTGGCGACCCACAGTTCGTGCACAGGTACGCCGGGAGTGGTCCGGCCGGGTCGTTGACCTTGCGATGATCCGCATCGGCGAAGCAGCTGGAGCACCAACCCCTGATCATCGTTTGCCCGAGATCATCAGCCAGATCGGCGATCCACACCGCAATCTGCTGATGGGCTTTCGCCTGCTTGCCCGCCACCTTCTGTTCCTCCTCCGTAGGGAGGCTGACTTTCAGGTAGGTGAACTTGGCGAAGGCCCATGCGTTGTCGACGAGGGCTCGGTTCTTCGCGAGCCCGGCAGCACCGTCCACTTCAGGCGCGGCCTGCGAGGTGCTGCCGGTCAGCATCAACTGGTGGCCGCTGGGTGGGATGATCTGACATTCGAGTCGATCGCCGGACAGCACACGTGCAACGACACTCGATTTCGCCATGGCACTCATCTTGTCATTCGTCGGCCGAGCAGCGGACCTGCCGGCTGAGCGGCTCATGACAGCCGCACACGGAACTGCTGCTCGCTCTCCTACTTTCACTGGCGCAAAGACTCGTTCAACATCTGGATCGACGAGAGAAGTGGCTGTTGAGCCCTCGGGACGAATTCTCCTCAGTCCAGCCGCCCCACGGGGGCGGCATCACTGCGCCCGGAAACCGGCGACGAGTTCAGTTCGCATGAAGTGAACGGTTCGACCGCCCGAAACGGCAACTAGCCTGCCAGTTCGTACCAACCGGGTGCTGACCGCACCTCCGCAGCACTTTCGCCGCGGGTTCCGGTCCGCCCCCAGGCCCCTCGGGGGCGGCGCGAAACCCTGTGGGCCTGAAGCCGTTAGGGCTGATCGTGGGGTCGGTTACGTGAAAGGGTCGAATCGGTTACGGCCCAGGCCACTCACACGGGCTTCTCGTACCGGGAGACCCGCAGCTCGTAGCCCTCGAGTGCCCCCAAACGAGTGAGCGGCGCGCCACCGCTCGACTCCTGACGCCAGATCCAAGGGCGAACTCGGCGGAGGGGAGACCCGGAGGACTGCGCCTGGATCATCTTCTTGATCTCGAATCTCAGTTCGAGCAGCTCGTCCAAGGAACCAGCCGCGACATCGAGGCCACGCTGCACGCCATCGTCAGCGGTGGCGGCTGCCGCCGCGTGGCCGACCTCGGCGGGCAACGGAGCAGGAGCGGGTTCGACCTCTGGGGTACCGACAACATGTGCCCGCCATTCAGCCGGAGGCCGTTCGAGCATCTCGATCGCCTCGCACAGCCCGTCGATCACCTCCGCCTGGCTGGGCGACGTGGGCGAGGGCCACGTGCTTCGGATCAGCCCCCGGATCTGCTGCCATGTCAGGTGGGCGTAACGGGCCCATGGTGCACAGAGGGGACCCGACTTCTGTAGCGGCGGAGTGAGGTAGGTGAGATCGATGGCTGCGCCGGGGAAGTGGCGGTGGGCCAGGTCGAGGTACATGGGCAGCTGGTCAGCGCGATGACTCGCGGCCTCGCTCTTCAGCTCGATCATCCACACCCTTCCAGGCCAGAGCAGGGCGTAATCCGGGGCGCCACCGCGTTCGTCATCAGTGAGTCCCCGCAGCTCGAATTCGTCGATGAACACGGGCTCGCCGTTCTCCCAGCCGTCGCCGAACGACAGCTCGTGCACGCGGCACAACCACTCGAGTCCGATGGCTGACGGGACCTGCGGCGTGTTCCACCGCGGGTACGGCGCATCCAGGATCAAGGAGGTCAACAACCGCTGCATCGCCTCCTCCCGGCTGAGCTTCAACCGCGTGAGGAGCTCCCTCGGGGTCTCGTACTTCAGGCAATCATTGTCGGCGTCTTCGGTCATCGTCATTCCCTCCGTCAACCCACCGCCACAAGGCTCCGACCCACAAACTCGACAAGGCCGTTCATCGCAGGACAGTAGTTCGATCGAGTCAAGATGAAATCGTCTGACGCTGCCCGAGAGCGGCACCCGCCTTCGAACTGCTGATCATCGGCTGGATGGATGGATACAACGACCAAGACGAGTCCCAAGCGCGACTGAGAGCGACAGTCGACGACCGCAGATTCTGCGAACATGGGCCAATGGCCTCGAAGTACTTGCCGCTCACGCACGTACTCCGGGGCGTCGGCCGAGATCGCCTGGAGTTCGGGTTCGACGAACTCGACGTGATGATCGGCGGGCTGCCAGCATCCGCACGGATACATCGGTCATGGTGGGGCAACGCCGTCAACCCGCGACACGTGCACGCCGCCGCATGGCTAGAAGCGGGCTGGATCGTCCACCAAATCGATCTCAGCCGAGAGCGGGTCGTGTTCACGAGAGGCGCGCCAAACGCTCGGGCGAACAACAGACGGTCAGACGAGCCCGACGGCGTACGCCAACTCGCCGAAGTCCTGGCAAAGGCCGGGTACCCCACGACCATGCACGCGGTGGCCAAGCACACAGTCATGCTGCACCCTGAGACCGTCGCCCAAACAGGCCTGCAGCCGGTCTTCCCAACTGTGCGACGCAATCCCCTCGCCAGCGAGAAGGTCGGCGCCTTCGGCGTCGTCAACGGGCGCCGCGTCATGTACGACGACAACCATTCACCCACCGCTGCCTACCTTTGGGCTGCCGGCCATGGCCGCGGACGCGACGTGCAGTACAACCACATCTGGCAAGCCCGACAAGATGTCACCAGCTACACCGCGTTGTGGAACCTGTGCCTCACCCCCGCCTTCCTGGCCAAGACCACTGACGGAAACAACCACCCCGACGTCACGCGCGCACTTCAGTATCGGACGTGGGAACTGTTCGGTGCCCTGCCGGCGGGAGAACCGACGCCGACTCCTCCCGACCGCTACGACGAGCTCGAATGGGCCGATCCGCCTCCCGCTCTACCAGACCTCGCCGCGGCCTACCGCCGGGCTATGCGAAGCAAACCAAAGGACCGGGTCGTCGTCGCCGCCCGTGACGTCGGATGGCTCTATTCCGGGTGGCAACCCGATGCCAGCCTTTGACCGCAAGCGGATCACGAGATCAGCAAACCGACCGGATCTAGGCAAGCGGCTCAAGCGGACCGCACATCCAACCCGAGTCAGGAGGCGCAATCACGACCACCCGGCACATACCCGCCGGCTTGTGGGAGGAAGGCAACCCGGTCGCGCCAGCCGCAGGCGGTACAGCCGTGGCTGTAACGCCTCGGGACGACACAACCGCCGAGGATGACCGCGTTGCGTTCTACGGCTTCGAACATCGTGGGCCCCGGGTAGCCGTAGACCACCGGTACGACCGTGCGCTCGCCGCATTCGGGGCAGACCGTCAGTGTGTTGTGGAACATCAGACCAACTCGGGCAGGAAGCGGATGCAATCCCGGGCACGCACCCCGATCGCGGCAGCGAGGCTGCGGCGGCGGGCAACGAAGTCAACGGTGATGTCGACCGCGCGGAGGCGGTCCATCGCGTCGAGGAAGATGCGGTCACCACTGCCGATGACCACCCGCCTGAACCGACCTGCGCGGGCAGCCCATTCGGATTCTTCGAGCAAGGCCATGTCCGCGCCGTCGCGACCGGACCGGCGACGATGACAGACCGACGGCCAGGCGAGCTCGACCTCCAGTGCGTGCTGGGCGTTGCACCCGGTCGCGACGAATACATGGTCGCCGGGGACGAACGATGATGCCTGCCGGTACGCGTCGAACAGCCCCCTGATGCGGTCGCCCTCGCAGCAGCCCGGGTCGCCGAGCAGGTTGTCGACATCGATCAGATGCAGCGTCCGCCAACCGAGCGACGCCAACAGCGTGGACGCCGCGGGGCGGTGGAGGCTCGGGTGGTTGGGGCTGACGGGGACACGGCGCATGTACTTCCCTTTCGACAAGGTCAGTGTGAGCGCGGGGTGTCACAGAGTCCGGGGCGGCGCTCCCTGTCACACCGGCGTCGTACGGTGACAGCTATGGCAGCACTCGATCAGTCCTACACGAACGCGGAACGGGATCGGGCTGCCGCCTGGAAGCAGTCGTCTGACACGGTGCCGGCTGAGGCGAAGGTGCCCGCCGCGTACGTCGACAAGGACGGCGCCGCGGGTGGTCCGCTCTACGAGTTCTGTCTGCCGGCGGAGCATGCGACGGTGTCGCTGCTGCCGGAGGTACGTGGAACGGCGCTGGCGTTGTTCCACGTATTGGGGATCCCGTGGCATGCCGGCATCGGCGATGGACCGAGCAATCATCTGTTGTCGTCACAGGTGCAGTGCGTCAACGCGCTCGGTCAGATGGTGACCGACCCGGAGCGAGTCGTGCGAGCCTTCGGGGAGTTGTTGGGGACGGCCGACGTCTTGGAGATCGAACCGGGGCGGTTCTTGACGTTCGAGTACATCGGTGACTGTGACTACTTCGGTGAAGCGGTCGGGGGGCAGCGGGTTCGGGGCGCGCATTGCACCAGCGTCGACGCGGCGTTCGTGCATCGCACCTCGGGTGGTGTGGTTGAGTTGGTGCTTGTCGAATGGAAGTACACCGAGTCCTACCGCAAACGCACCGTCGACGCGCACAAGGACAAGGTTCGCTGGAATCGGTACGGTGCTGCGCTGATGGCCGCCGATGGGCCGGTGATCGGCGATCTGCTCGAGTTCTGCGATCTGCTCGACGAACCCTTCTATCAGTTGATGCGCCAGCAGCTTCTCGCTCACGAGCTCGAAAGGGCCCGGGCTCACGGCGTCGACCGGGTGCGGGTGGTGCATGTTCTTCCGCCCGCAAACCTCGCCTACCAGCAGTCGGTTCATCGGCCCTCGCAGCTCGCGCTCGGTTCGACGGTGAGCGACGTGTGGGGGCGCCTGTTGCGCCATCCGGATCGGTTCGTGTCGGTCAACCCGGCGATGTTCTCCGATCCGGCGATCACCTCCGACGAGTACGTCGCCCGCTACGCCGTCGCAGCAGATCCCGACGGGTGCCGCCCGTGAACGAGCACACCGCCGCCGCGCTGCTCGACCACCTGCAGGACGGCTCCCACGCGGACATGTCGACCCTGGCGACGGCGACCGACACGCGCCTGTCGATCGGTCAGGACGTGTGGCGGTTGCGTTGGCGCGATCAGATCACGACTGCGGTGGCGTCCGACGCGGACCTGCACACGACCTGCGGGGCGCTGCTCGATGCGCTCGCCATCTTCGAGTGTTCGCCGCACGATCCCCACGCGGATCTCTCGATGGATCGTTCGGCGGTCAACGTGCTGATCGATCGCCCGCTGCCAGATGACACCCCGAGCGAGGCCGACCAGGCGATGCGTTCGCTCCGCGACGCAGTTCAGGGCGTCACGGCACGCATCTGGTACCGGCGCGCTGAGACAGGCTGGATCGAAGACACCGCCCCAGCGCCGACCTGGCCAGCCGGTGACAAGCGGGGCAAGGGTTGGGTCGACGATCTGCTTCTGCCGCGGCTCACCACCCCGCCCGGCGCGCTGGCGCTGCACATCGTGGACGCCGTGAACGACCCGTCGCTACATCTGTACCCATCGGCGATCGGCAAGGGCCCCAACGACGTGTGGGCGCTTCGCATCGACGGACTCCAGATCGGCACCGTCGGCCTCGACACGGGAACCCTCACCATCGGCAAACCCGGCAAGAACGGCGACGGACCGCAACGCAAGACCTTCACCGAAGTCTTCGGTACGCCGTCGGTCACGATCACCACCAGTAGCGACGAACCCGGCGACGGGTTGAGTGTGCCAGCAGCGGCGGAGAAGATCCGGGCGCTGCTACTCAAGTTCCGCGAGACCGACATCCGCGGCGCGCCGCTCGCCCACCGGATCAAGAACCATGTTCCGATCATCGACGAGCACACCCTTGAAGCCCGACTGCTCAAGGGCCTCATCCCACATGGCTGGGACAAACACCAACTGGTTCTCGATGACGAACTCGTTGCCCGCGGCAGCCAGTTCCCGACCCTGTGGGGACACGGCGCGAAGCCTCGCTACCTCGACGCGTTGCTGCGCCACGGCTCCACACCACTAGCAATCGAGCTGAAGGTTGCCACTGGCGGCCAAGGCCGCTACTACCGGCGGTCCCTCATCCAAGCGGTCCTCTACCGGCACTTCATCACACACGCCGACGACCTCGACGCCTGGTTCGACATCGCCAACCTCAACCGCCACGCCACCAGAGCCTGCATCGGGGTGCCGATCCCGGCACGCTGGTCGCCCCGGTTCACCAACGACCTCGAGCTGCTGACCAAGGTTGCAGCCCGCATCGGGGCCGAAGTCCGCGTGCTCGATGACCGCGCCACACCCGACTGGGGCACCGATGAGCAGCTCCCCGAACCAGACAGCGGCGAGCAGTACGAAGCCCTCGCCTGGCGCCTCGTAGCGGCCCTGTCCCACCGGTGGCCCACGACGCTCGGGCGGATCGTAGAAACACACGACTGCGGCGGCTTCTACGACCGGATCCAACTACAACCGCTCGACGATCGATCAGTCGACTGGCCCGCCCAGAGACCGCGCGTCTCACTCAACCGACCCGGTTCAGCATGGGTGTTCAACCAGCAAGGAACCCCACGGTGGGTGTGGCGGGGAATCTGGAACCACCTCGCCAGCGGCGCCAGCTTCGACCAAGCTGCTGCGACCATCGGCGCCATCGCCGGTCTCGGCCCCACAGAGCACGCCGCTGGTACGTCGTTCGCACAGATGGCGGTCCAGTTCCTCGACCAGGCAAAGTCCCCAGGATGGTCGTGGCGTTGCGCCTGGCCCGGCGACGGCAACGTCTCGGAATGGGTCGAGCGCTACCGAACCCCACTCGCCCGGTACAACCGAACCGAACCCACCGGAACCCTCCCCACCATCGCCCGCATCTGGGGCGCCACACGCGACGGTGAGGTAGCCGTGATCATCGACCAGCAGAACCTGCGCACCTGGGCCTGGCACAACGGCGCCATTGTCGAGTTGAAGGACCCCGACCCGCTCGAACGCATCACACACGCGGCCCGTCTCGCCACCAACTGACCTCCAAACCAACCCCGAGCTGGGTTGGACTGTCGGACTTCAGTGGATGGCTTCCCGGGAACCCGCGGCTCAAGTTCGAAGCGAGCCAAGGCCTTGAAATTTGGGACCGCATCGCCGAAGCGTTCCCGCCGAACCGAAGCTGAGGGTGAGACATCTGGGCGGCACTGTCGCCGGGTAAGGCCACGTCGGGTCGGGTGGGGTTCCAGGGCACACCGGTTCAGTCGCCGTCATCTACGGTGCTCGCATGAGGCGACGGGACAAAGCGAGCGACGAGGCGGCCGGGGGCGAGGTGGCGATCTTCTCTACTGGCCGTGGCGTGCTCGTCGAGGGAACCACCAGCGACGTCTCGGCGTTCATCGATCAGATGCTTGCCGTCACCAAGGAGGCCGGCGGGAAGTCACGTCACTTGGTTGTCGACGGTGCCCAGCTTGCAGCGAACGTGTTTGCCTTTCGGCAGACTCATCGCGAGTACTTCGAGTTCTCCGATCGTGCTCGAAAGCTCCTCGTGCAACACGGAGCCATTCCGTCCAAGGAGGGCGGTTACAACCAGAGCTCCGTAAGGCGGGCCGGCAAATTCGCCGGCAACCTGGATTGGAAGAAGGTCAATCTCGGCCCCGAGCAAGCGTTGAGCATGCAGGCAATGGCCGGGCAGATGGCACTCAAGGCAGCGATCAAAGAGGTCGTCACTGCGATCGAGCGGGTCGAAGGCAAGGTCGACGATCTCGCTCGCATCGCCAAGTCGGAGCGGCTGGGCGCCGTCTTGGGTGACAGGTCGACTCTTCTCCCCCTCGTCGAGCGAGTTGGTTCCACTGGAAAACTGAGCTCCACGGACTGGGACACGGTGGCGTCACTCGGCCCGCTGATCGCCCGCGACGTTGCGTCGCTGCGCTCATACGTCCTGCGGCAGCTGTCGGAGATCGAGCACAAGTCGCTCGTCCGGGCCAGGGCAGAACAGGCGGAGGAGCTCAGCGACGAGTTGCTCAAGGAATCGATCGCTCTGCTCGTTGTGGCCGAACAGAACTACGCGTTATGGCAACAGCTGCGGCTGGCTCATTCGGCAAATCACGAGAAGTCGGCGCTGGAAGCAGTCACTCACGACATACGCGATCAACTGGCGGCTCTCGAGCGAGCCGACCAAGGCCTGGTCGACAAGCTGCTCGCAGCAGTCAGCGATCTCACTGCGCCGACGGGCTACGAGGGCCTCGCCCCACTTCAGAAGCGCAAGCTCAGGCAACACTCTGACGAGATCGAGGCCACCACGAAGTGGTTCGCGGATCAACGACACCTGGACTACTCCAGCACCGCCCAGCACGAGTTCGCCAACCTTCGCGATTCGCTCGGCAAGCTCGGTGAGGCCGTCATGAGCAAGACCGCTGAAGCGCGCACCGCGGTCGCTGCAGCAGCGGAGGACGCGATCAAACGCAAGAAGCCGGAGCCTCCCCCGGGCGACACCCCCGAGTTGAACCAGTAGCGCCGCACACCAAGGGTCATTCGACCCCTGGCGAGCGCGCGGGCTGGGGGGTACGTTCCCTCAGACAGAAACGACGGGAGTCAACTTGGTTTCGTTGAGCACGGGCGGGGGCAGTAGCGCGGTCGCGGCGTCTGCCCACGCGGGCTGCACTCGGTACCGACACACGGACCCGATGGTGACGGGGATGAACCGTCGGGCTCTCGCCGCGACGCTCGGCTACCCGGACACGTCGGCAGGCATTCCCGAGGCTCGGTGGATGCGGGCAATGATCTTCGAGCGGCTGGTGCGCGACGAGCGCTCCGTCTCCCAACTGCTGACGACGGCCGTGGGTGCACTCGGGCTGGATCGGCCTGTGGCGGTGCGACGGGTGGACGCAGGCGTCGCCGTCGATCGCACGGCGAAAGCGTTGGCACAGGCGCACCTGAAGGCCGTGCACGAGTCGGCGGCGACGATGATCACCGGCCTCGCCGTGCCGTTCGTCGGCATGGAACACGAGCCCGGTGCGACGCCGGTGAAGCCCGACTTCGCGATCGTCGTCCCGCGGGCAACGACGGGCGAGGCGCCCGCGGGTTCGTGGCTGATCATGGGCGATGCGAAGGACTACGAACGCATCCGGTCGCGCATCGACGATCACCGCATGTTGAAGGGCTTCCTGCAGGTCGCGTTGGGGGCGGAATCGGCACGGGTGTGGTTGCTGCTCCCCAAGGGCATGCAGGTGCACGAGTCGGGCGCGCTGGCCGTGCCGCGCAACTCGTTCCTGCAGCCGGAGGCCGTGGTCGAACTGCTGGCCGACCACCGCCACGAGGTGTTGGCACGGGTGCAGGAACGAGCGGCACTGCTGGCCGACGTCGACAAAGGCAAGCCCGTCGATGTCGCCGCGCTCGCCGCGCATCTCGAGGCGACGTTCGACCCGACCTCGTGTACGTCGTGTGCGCTGTTCAACTTCTGCCGCGAGGAGGTGCGCGCGTCCACGGCGCCGGATGCGTTGCTGGTGGAGATCGGCGTGCGGCGCGAGCTGCGCGGTGCGCTCACAAAGCTGATCGTCGATGGTGTGGCGCCCGAACGTGCGCCGGCGTCGGTGGTGGCCAACGTCACGGCCACGGTGAACGGGTTGCCGGAGTGGACCGGACAGCGCCGAACCGACCCTGTCGGGCTGCCGGGAACGATCGAGGTAGTCATCGCGAAGTCCGACGCGGCGGCGTTGGGCGTTCACGGGCTCGGGTTGCGTCGTGTGCAGGTGGACGGCACGGCTGGCGAGTGGCAGTTCACCGTGTTCGACGACCCGCAAATGCCGGCAACGCGCTTGGCGTTGATGGAGTTGCTCGGCACGGAGATCGATGCAGCAGTGCGCGGGTTCGCAACGGTCTCGCCATTCAACAGCGAGCCGGTGCATCTGATCGTGCCCGACACGGCGACAGGCGACGTATTGGTGTCGATCGCCGATTCGATCGCTGGGGTGGAGACATCGCGTCTGCGCTGGCACCGCGACCTCGACCAGGGCCGCCCGGCGCTCACGATCGACGGCGAACCGGCACGGGTGCCCGACCCGCTGACCCCCGCGCAGCGCATCGGGGTGAGCTTCCTGCTGGAGGAGGATCGGGCGCGGGCGATGGTCTTGCGTTCACCGATCATCGACCTGCGGTCTGTGCTCGCCCACCACCTGATACCTGGAGGCCCCGCCGGTGACGCCGGCCGCCTCGATTACTTGGTCGAATGGGGCGAGACCCGCGCCCGGCTCGATCACCGCACCGTGTCGGACAACATCGCGGCCATCGCACACACGCCAGGTGCCCGCCTGACTAATGCCACCTCCGACGCGCTGCACTCGGCGGGGCGTGGTGGCACCGGCAAAGCGCCCGATATCGCCAGCTACCGACGGCTCGTTGGTGACGAGTTGCACTACAAGGCGGGCGTGGTCGGCCGTGCGGGCGCGATCCTGGCCGAGCTTCCGGTCTCAAAGCTGCGGGCCGCGCACCGTACGATCGAAGGCGACGCGCAGGTGATCTGGCGGCGCCGCTATCAGCTACACGCCTCCGACCTCGTTCGCTTCGGGCGTACCTACCCGCTCTGGCGCAACAATCAGGTCACGATGCGCGATCAGGACATCGCCTGCGACGCAAAGCTGCGCGCCGTCAGCAACCCCGCCGCAGCGCTCGACATGGCTCTCGCCGCCGGCACCCAAACCGTCGCCCAAGGTGTGGTCACCTCGGTCAACCCTTTGCGCTTGCGGCTCAGCTCTCGCCGCATCGTGAACGGCTCGCGCATCGTGTTGCTGCACGTCACCGGTCAGCAGGTCGTTGAGCAGCCTTCGGTGGAGATCAAGGCGCAGTCGGGCAGCTTCAAGCTGCGCAACATGCCCATCGGTGAACTCACCGCCGATGCACAGACAGCGACCGACGACAGCCTGCTGTGGGCGCCGAAGGTAGACGCGCCGCTCGAGCCTGGCGACCCGGTGATTGTTGCCGACGCCTCGTGGTTCGGGAATGCACTGAAATCGGGCCACGAGATCAACATCGAGCGACCCAAACGCGACGCCACCAACTCCCCGAGCGACGACTGCCACGAAGGCTCGTACGCAGCCGACGCCGAAGGGCACCGCTGGTGCTGCCGCTCGCACGAACACGCGGAGGCCGAGTTCGCCGACGAACTGGCCGACCGCCGCGCCCGTGGCGAGCTGAACCCCACCGTGTGGCCACCGATCATCGATGAGGACCAATTCGACACCCCCGCCGCCGGCACCCCGGTCGACACCGACATCACCGACGACAGCACCCCACCCACCGACTTGACCATCGACGACCTGGACTGACCGATGGCCATCACCTTCACCCCGCCCACGACACCATCCGCCCCAGCACAACACCATGCCGCCGCAGCCTCCGGCAACGCGGCCATCACCCAGCAGGCGATCGCCGCGCTGATGGCCACGCTCTCGGGAAGCACCGAGTACGAACGCATCCTCTTGAAGGCGGCCGCCGGCGCCGGCAAGTCGTACGCATTACAGCGAATGGTCGCAACCGCGCTCACTCACGGCAACTGCACCCGCGTGGGCATCACCGCGTTCGCCAACAAGCAGCTTTACCCGCTCGCCCGCCAGCTGGGCGAGACGCTCGGGCGCGAGCGAGTGTGCCTGCACGTGAGCGCCGATCGCGCCGATCAGATTGACGACGCACTTGCAGCCAGCGCCACCGTCGTGCACTCCACCTCGGAGGTGCCGGCAGACGCGCTGGTGGTGATCAGCACCACCCACATGTTCGAGGCGACTGGCCGGCTTCACCTGGGCCGCATCGGCCCAGCCGCCAACGGCGAGCGACTGTTCGATGTGTTGTTGATCGACGAGGCATGGCAGCTGCCCCTGCACCGCTACCGCATCGTGGAACGCCTGGCCCCGGTAGTCGTCGGCGTCGGTGACGTCGGTCAGCTGCCCCCGCTGGATCCTGGCCAGAACCCGTGGCGTGGCGACCGCGGCTACAACCCCTACCGGGCCTGGCCCACCGCCTACCCCGACAGCCCCACCACCTGGGCCGGCGAGCTGCCCGCCGTCTGGCGGCCCACCGCCGAGCAGCGTGAACTGTGGCATGCCTTCTACGCAGACTGGGAACGCCTCGATTGTGTGGCCGCGCCGGGCGATCGCCGCATCGAACTCGGTGCTCGGCTCATCGGCGACGCCGCGGACGTGTGGCAACAGGTCGCCACCGGCGTGCCCACCCTGGTGGAGATGGCCGGGCTGGACGAGCCCGAAGCAGCCGACATCGATCCGCCGCTGCTAGCCGTGGTGGAGAACTGGCTGGACCAGCTACTGGCCGTCGGCTTCACCCTGCACCACACCCGCTACGACAATGCGGGCGACCCGACCGGAGTGGACGTCAGCGACGGACGCACCGCCGGCAGCGATGTACGCATCGCGATCCTCGCCACCCGCAACCAAGCCGTCGACGACGCCCAAGCCATCGCCGACCGACTCACAGAACGCCACCACCTCCCCGAAGGCGTCATCGTCGCCAGCACCGTCGACTCCTGGCAAGGCCAAACCAACGCCATCACCGTCGCCATCCATCCCCTCTCTGGAGCATCCCAACTCGACGACTTCAACTCCGCCTTCGGAAGACTGGCCGTCACGTGCACCCGAGCGACCCACGGGTTGCTGCTGGTCAGCCGTGCCGGCTTGGACGGTCTGCTCAGTGCTGCACCCGCGAGGCCCGGCACCCCCCTGGGCGAACCAGGCACGAGGCAACTACCAAGGCAAACCCACGGCCGCATCCTCGCGGCCTTCGCGCGGTCGGGCGTCGGGCTAGCACGAGCGTGAATCTTGTCGTTGCCGATTGCGACGTCGGGACGAGGCGCCGATCGTCTTACATGTGGCCCAGTGGGTCAAGGTCGGACGGGTGAAACGGCCAACCGTTGGACGGTTGCATATTGAGCCGGCGAAAGCACGCCATGGCCTCAGCCTTGCTCCGCGCTCGACTCATCTCGCTGACGACGTCCGGGAAGTGCAACTCGTAGCACAACAACACGCCGTCGGCCTCGGTGAGAACTACTGCGGCGTCGAGATGCGAATCAGGCGACGGGTTTCGGTGCGCCCGCACGATGCCGAACCCCATGATTTGTTCCATCGCCCGATGTTTCCAGATGCGTGGTGTCCATGTCTACGGGTCGCCTTGTCCAACAGGAGTCGAAACCAGACTTCGTTGGTCATCACGGCCAGTCGGGAGATCCGCCCAGCGATGAGGTTCACAGCGGCTGCTCGCAAAACAGCGCGCTAGTGGATGGGCTGGAGCCCCTGGACAAGAAGCCGTGCTCGCGCTGTGAGGTCAGTGAAGCTCGATGGGCTATTGATGCGAACGCCCAAGTCGATGAGCACAGCATTCGACTCCTCGTAGTAATCCAGGGTCTCGTCTGCTGCATCTTCGGGCGGCGGAGCGAGGACGGCCTCGACGGCGGTGTCGGGTCCGATTGAGCTGGTGTGAGACGCAGTGCCCACGAGCCTGGCCGCTTCGCCGTCGCGAAGACGCTCTATGGCATACGCCCACGCCTTCACAGATGTGGCGACCTGTCTGACGCCCGCAACTTCGAAAGACCATGCCTGGGCGATCTGCAATGTTCGGCCGTTTCCTAGCGCGATGTCGATGGGCTGATGAACATTGCTGCCGACGTACAGCTCCATGTCGCTCCGCAGAAGCAAGGGGTTGATTTGGGCCTCGGCGTAGGCGCTCTCGATTCTCCGAACGAGGTCCCGTCGCGTCAAGCTTGGTTGTCGGCGGGCGTTTGGCTCTAGCACCAGCGATCCGAACGCATGGTTGAGGGCCGCCACGGCATCGGAAGCATCGATGGGTTGGGGTGGGCTGAGCTGGATCACATTCCGGTACGAAGCTGCTAACCGATCCAAAATTCCTGACCAGGATGGCGAACGAGACCGGCTGGCTTCGGCGAACTCAAGCTGTCGGTCTGCGATCGTCAAAAAGAACCTCTCCGCAGCATGAACGTGGTGGTCGCCAGCGCCCAGACGGCGCGCTCGCTCGAACGACACGACGGACCGCGAGATCAGCCGTCCACTTACGATGTCTTCGACTACCACACCCACGTTGACGAACTCCCCTCGTCGGGGCACAGGAACGCACCGCACCACCGAGTACCGGAAGTGTCGGGTGAGATCCATTGCTAGATCATGGCACGAAGCCGGGCGGCTACGGCAGGCGCCCGATACTCCAGAAAGAAGCCGAGCGTCTCCAAATGGGCTGTCGTTACCTCCCACGACGCCGGCACCGCCCCCAACACGCCCGCAAGTTCGCCACGCGTGACGCCCTCCAGCGCGTCGGCGAACTGTGCGAGCGCTTTGGGGCTGAGACCCTCCGTTGGCCCGTCAATGAGGTGAGGGTCGTCCAACACGGACAACAGGGTCTGACCAGTCCTGGGCAGCTCGGGCTGCAGCCATTGGTCGTGGTCGAAAGTGAACGTCGAGAGCCGGGACCGCGAGTCGTAGATCCACTGCGGGTCTTCCCCGTAACACCAGTCGTACAGCGCATGGATGCCTGCATGTCGGCGGCGGTTGTCATCTTTTCTTCGGTACAGCAATTCCGGGGTCGCCTCGTCGGCGGTTACATCCACGGCCCGGCTGGCGTGGGCGACGCCAGCTTCCACAGTGGCGCCGTCACCGTCACACAACGCCCAGCCAGCTAGCGACACTGGAATCTCTATGAGCTTCGTCTCGGCAACAGGCGCACCGATTAGCTGACCCACGCCCGCAACCACGAATTCGACCGCAAGGGCGAAGCTCCCCACGATCGGGTGGCCTGCCGCGCACTTGACGAAGTACTCGGCCCCTGTCTGTCAGGGTGAGGTGAGACACCTGGTGTAGCGGTTCTTCACTCCTTCCAG
>JAYSPV010000027.1:0-44722 GCA_043721915.1 Ilumatobacteraceae bacterium
CACCGTCGGCGCTGGAAGCCCGGCGCGCTCGAACGCTGCCAGCAGCGGGGCCCCACCGACGCCGTGCATCGCGGTGTAGGCCGACGCCACACCGGGCACATCGCGGCGCCGGCGAACAGCGGGCACGGACGCGAGATATGCCTCGATCTCGGCCTCGCCGAGGCGCACGAGCAACGGATCGTTCTCGGCCGACAGCGCCACGGTGGTGGGATCGATCTCATCGATACACGCGGCGATGTCGATGTCGGCGGGCGGCACGATCTGCGCACCGGTGCCGAGGTACACCTTGTAGCCGTTGTCGGCCGGAGGGTTGTGCGAGGCGGTCACCATCACACCGGCCGCCGCGCCGACCTCGGTGATGTTCCACGCCAGCACCGGTGTGGGAACGATCTGGTCGAACAGCAACGCCTTGATCCCCCGCGCCGCACAGACTCGGGCAGTATCCATCGCGAAGGCGTCGCTCTTGCGACGCATGTCGAAGCCGATGATCACGCCTCGCTCGGCGACGTCGGGGACGGTGGCCAGCAGGTAGTCGGCCAGCCCGGCAGCAGCCTGGCGCACGACCAGACGGTTCATCCGCTGCGGACCGACGCCCACCGCAGCGCGCAGCCCGGCCGTACCGAACTGCAGCCGCCCGGTGAACCGTTCGCGCAGGTCGTCCTCCGAGCCGTGCAGCAGCGCGCCCAGTTCCTCACGCATGTCCGCGTCGGGTTCGGCGGCCAACCACGCTTCGGCCGTGGCTCGCAGGGAGGCGGCTGAGGTGGCGCTCATGGCAGCAGTGTTCTCAATTCGACGAGTGGACGGGGGCCGACGTGGGAGATCACCTCGGCCGCGGCGATCGAACCCAGTTTCGCGCACTCCAGCAGCGAACGATCGCGGGTGTAGCCGAACAGGAACCCCGCTGCGAACAGGTCGCCTGCACCCGTGGTGTCGAGCACCTGCGCGACCGGCTCGGCAGGTGCGGTGAACACCTCGTCGCGGGTGACCACGAGGCAGCCCTCGGCACCAACCGTGATGACGGCGAGCTCGCAATCGCGCTGCACGCAGCGGATCGCCTCGTCGAAATCGGCGACCTCGTACAGCGAGAGCAGCTCGTCGGAGTTACCGAACAGGAGGTCGACCTCGTCGGTGACGAGTGAGCGGAAGTCGTCACGGTGGCGATCCACGCAGAACGAGTCGCTGAGCGTCAGCGACACCTGACGGCCGTGGGCGTGAGCCGTTGCGGCGGCATGCCGGAACGCCTCCTTCGCCTCCGCACGGTCGTAGAGGTAGCCCTCCATGTACAGCACCTTGCCGGCGGCCACAGTTGCCGTGTCGATGTCCTGCGGGCACAGCAGCGAGGACACGCCGAGAAAGGTGTTCATCGTGCGCTCGGCATCGGGCGTCACCACGATGATGCATCGACCGGTAGGCGTGACCTCATCGGGTTCCCCGGCACGGAACTGCACGCCGACTGCGCGCAAGTCATGCCCGAACACCTGACCGAGGTCGTCGTCGCTGACCTTGCCGATGTAGGCCGCCCGACCGCCGAACGAGGCCACGCCGGTCATCGTGTTGGCAGCCGACCCGCCGCTCATCTCGACTGCTGTGCCGAGTGCCCGGTACAGGTACAGCGCACGATCGGTGTCGACGAGCGTCATCGAGCCCTTCACAAGCTCGTGCTCGGCGATGAACCCGTCGTCGGCGTGACTGATGACATCGACGAGTGCGTTGCCGATGCCGACCACGTCGTACAAGGGTTCTGCGTGGTTCTCGCTGGCCGCTGACACGGGCGCTAACGCTACCCGGTGTGATCCGCCGGCGGCCTGACCTCGTTGACGCGGCACCGCTAGCCTGATCGCCGTGACTGCACCGGCCGACCACACCTCCGACCACACTGGCAACCCGTTTCGCTTGCCTCGCAGCGTGGTCCCCCACCGCTACACGCTCGCACTGCAGCCCGACCTTGCCAATGCCACGTTCGTCGGGCATGCGATCATCGACGCGAACGTGAACGAAACCGTCACCCAGATCGTGCTCAATGCCGCCGAGTTGGAGATCAGCGACGTCAAGGTCGCCGGCGTCGAAGTGCCGTTCGCACTGCACGCAGGGACGGAGCGGCTGGTGATCGACATCGCCCACGAGGCCGGTACCACCGCGATCGAGATCACGTTCACCGGCAGGCTCAACGACAAGCTGCGCGGCTGGTATCGCAGCACGTACAGGGACACCGACGGTAACGAGCAGGTGATCGCGGCCTCGCAAATGCAGGCCACCGACTGCCGTCGCGCCTTCCCCTGCTTCGACGAGCCGGACTTCAAAGCGGTGTTCGATGTCACCCTGATCATCGAGCCCGATCTGATGGCCATCTCGAACGGGCCCGAGATCGAGCGCACCGCATTCGACGACGGCAGCGGCGCCGCCACCGGCAAAGTCGCGGTGCGCTTCAAGGAAACGATGCCGATGAGCACCTACCTCGTCGCCTTCATCGTGGGCAGGCTCGAGGCCACGGAGCCGGTGCTGGTGCCACGCACCGGCGCTGACAGCGGCGACTTCATCCCGCTGCGGATCATCCACGTGCCTGGCAAGGGCCATCTCACCGAGTTCGGCCTCGACATCGGCGCTCACTCGCTGAGCTGGTTCCAGCGCTACTACGGCATCCCGTACCCCACCGACAAGTGCGACATGATCGCCGTGCCAGATTTCGCCGCCGGCGCGATGGAGAACCTCGGCTGCATCACCTACCGCGAGAGCCTCCTGCTGGCCGACCCCGCGACCTCCACCCAGTTCGACCTCCAGAACCTGGCCGACGTGGTCGCCCACGAGATGGCGCACATGTGGTTCGGCGACCTGGTGACGATGAAGTGGTGGAACGGCATCTGGCTGAACGAAGCCTTTGCGACGTTCATGGAGGTCGCCTGCTGCGCCGCGTACCGCCCGGACTGGCAGCGCTGGGACAGCTTCAGCCTGGAGCGCAGCTCTGCGTTCGAAGTCGACTCGCTGGCCAGTACCCGCACCGTCGAGTACCCGGTGGAGGCGCCCAAGGATTGCGACGGCATGTTCGACGTGCTCACCTACCAGAAGGGCGGCTCGCTGCTGCGCATGCTCGAGCAGTTCCTGGGTGAGGAAGAGTTCCGGGGCGGGGTGAGCCACTACCTCTCCAAGCACGAGTACGCCAACACCGAGACAGGCGATCTCTGGAACGCCATCGAGGAAGCCAACGCCGCCACGCCGGTGCGGCAACTGATGGACAGCTGGATCTGGCAGGCCGGTTACCCGCTCGTGTCGGCACGCCTCGACGGCGCCGAATTGGTCCTGACGCAGCAACGCTTCGCGTACGGCGACACCGACGATGCAACTCTGTTCGTCGTGCCGGTGCACCTGCTCGTCGACGGCGCCCAGTCCAAGGTGCTGCTCACCGACTTCGATCTCCGCATCGCACTCCCATCGGCCGACAGCAGCGTCGTGGTCAACGCCGGCGGCCACGGCTACCTGCGCGTCGGCTACGACGCCACCTTGCGCGGACGGGTGCTCGGCGAGCTGGCCACGCTGACGGTGATCGACCGCTACAACCTGGTCGACGACGCCTGGAACGAGGTGGTCGCCGGCCGCCTCGCCGCCGCCGAGTTCCTCACGTTCGTCGAAGGCTTCGCCGCCGACCGCGACCTGCCGGTGTGGCAGGCGATCACGATCGGCCTACGCGGTGTCGGACGGCTGCTGCAGGGTGAGGCCTACGCCTCGTTCCAAGCGCGTGTTGCGGCCCTGGTTCGGCCGGTGCTCGCCGATCTCGGTTGGGAGCCCGTCGCAGACGAGATCGATCTGCGCGCCAAGCTGCGTGGTCTGCTCGTGAGCACGCTCGCTGTGCTGGGCAACGACGCCGATGCCCAGGCCCGGTGCCGAACGATCCTCGACGGCGGCAGCGCCGATCCTGAGCTGGTCGCTGCAGCCACCACCGCAGTCGCCGCATCGGGCACCGACGCCGACTACGAGTCGTTTCACAGCAGCTTCCAGTCGGCGACCACGCCGCAGGATCAGTTGCGCTACCTGTACGCACTCGCCGAGTTCCCCGAGGCGGCACAGATCGAGCGGACAGTGGAGCTGGCGTTCTCCGGCGAGGTCCGCACCCAGAACGCCCCGTTCCTGCTCTACCGCTGCATCGCCAACCGTCATCATGGGGTGGCGTCGTGGCAGATGCTGCGGCAACGGTGGGCGGAGGCCAACGAGCGCTTCCCCGGCAACTCGATCGTGCGGATGATCGACCCGGTGAAGCTGCTTACCGCACCCGACGTGGTCGCCGATGTGCAGAGCTTCTTCAGCGAGCACCCGATCGAGCAAGCCAAGAAGAGCCTCGATCAGGTCCTCGAGCGGCAACGGGTCAACGCTGCGCTGCTGGCCCGCGAATCGGAGCGGTTGAGCGCCGAACTGCTGGCCTGAGCCGGGCGATCGGCGCGGCATGCCAGACTCGGGTGCATGAACGCACTCACCATTGACCGCATCGCGGGCGCCCTCGGCGCAGAGGTCGGTGGCCTGGATCTCACCCGACCGCTGACGGAGGGTGAGCTCGGTGCCCTGCGCGCTGCCGTGGTGGAACACAAGGTCGTGTTCCTGCGGAACCAGCCGTACGCCACCGAGCACTTGGTGCGGCTCACCGAGCAACTGGGCGGCCACGGCCACACCCCGTTTCTGGAGGCAATGCCGGACCACCCGGGTGTCGTGAAGGTGGTGCGTGAGGCCGACGAAGGCGGAGGGTTCAACTTCGGGGGGGCGTGGCACAGCGACTGGAGCTTCCAACCGGAGCCGCCTGCGTTCACGCTGCTGTGGTCGATCGACGTACCGACAACCGGCGGCGACACGATGTGGAGCAACCAACAGCTCGCCTACGAGACGCTCAGCGACGGCCTACGCGCCACGCTCGACGGGTTGGACGTGGTGCACAGCGCCGGCTGGGCCTACAGCGCGGACGGCATCCTGGCCCGCACTGCCAGCGGCCGCACGATGCAGATCAACACCACTGACGACGCGCTCAGCGAGCACGTGCACCCGGCCGTACCCACCCACCCCGAGTCTGGGGCCAAGGTGCTGTTCGTCAACCCCACCTACAGCGTGCGCTTCGACGGCTGGTCGGTGCCCGACAGCGCCCCTCTGCTCCAGCACCTGTATGCGCACAGCACCCGCGACGCGTTCACGTGCCGCTTCCGCTGGACGCCCAACACGCTGGCCATCTGGGACAACCGCAGCACCCAGCACAACGCGCTCAACGACTATCGCGGCCAACGCCGCGAGCTGCACCGCACCACCGTCAGGGGCTCGGCGCCACGCTGAGCCGCAACCTCGATTGCAAATCGGCGTGTGGACATCGCTGGGTGACGCCTCAGCGCCAACTCGCGAAGGTCGTGTCGACTCGAGACGTCAGCCGTAGCCGGCGCCGCCGCAGAACGTCTCGAACACGTAGGCGGGGTCGTCGGGCGTGGTGAGGCCGAGGTCGCGATGGACCACCGGGTTGGGGCCGATGGCTTGCGAGCAGGCCTCGATCATGCCGTCGTGCGAGTACTCGATGTACAGCACCAGCGGCCCGTAGAGCTGCTTGTAGGCGGCGCACTCCTCGAACTCGCTGCATTCCTCCACGACGGCGAAGTCGAACCCGACCTGCTCGACGGCTTGCTCGAGCGTCAGCTCCACCGTGTTCTTCTGCCCGACGGCAAGGCCGTGTTCGTGGGCGAACGCGGTGATCGTGGTCGCGTAGTCGAGCGTCTCGGCTGTGCCGAACGGCAGGTCGTCGAAGCGTGAGTAGGTATCGAGGTTGTCGAACTCGACTGCATCGAAGCCCTTGCCCGCACACGTGGCGATCATCGTCTCGACGTGCGCGGCGGCCGCTGCTCGCAGCGCCGCCGTGCTGAGATCGATGACGTACTCGCCCTCCCATGCGGGGTCCTCGTTCGCCAACACGACCTCGGCGGGCCAGCCCTCACGCTCGTCGGGGCGGTTCTCGTCGTCGGGCGGCTGGGTCTGAAACGCGTTGACGTAACAGATGTTGTAGAGCCCCAGCTCCGGTGTTCCGGCGAACCAGTCGCGCGTGACGATGCCCACCTGCGTGGCCGGCGGGTAGTCACCACCCAGTTGGTAGTCGAAGTACGCCCCTATCGGGGGCAGCGCCCAGTCCAGGTCGGGCAGCGTCTCCGTCGGCACCCGCAGCGGCGGCGGGTCCATCACCAACGTCGTGGGCGCGACTGTCGTCGGCGCACCGTCGTCGGTGAGACTGCCGCGATCATCCGTGCAGGCGGCCAGCGTCAGGAGCGCGGCCACCGCGGGCCGCGCCCACCTCACGCGAGCTTCTCCACGGCGAGCTCGCCCGCCGTGTGCTGGGCGCGCAGGACCTTCTTGTCGAACTTGCCGACGCTGGTCTTGGGCACCTCGGTGATGAACGTCCAGCGCTCGGGCAGGCAGAACTTGGCAGTGCGCTCGCTGAGCCATTCCCGCAAGTCTTCCGCGCTCGGTGCTTCCCCCGGCTTCAGCACGACGCACGCCATCGGGCGCTCATCCCACCGATCGTCGGGAACGCCGATGACGGCCGCTTCGAGAACGGCCGGGTGGCCCATCAGCGTGTTCTCCAGGTCGACCGAGCTGACCCACTCGCCCCCTGACTTGATGACGTCTTTCGCGCGGTCGCTGATCATCACGTACCCGTTGGGCAGCACGCTCGCGACGTCGCCGGTGCGCAACCACCCGTCGTGGAACTTCTCGGGGTCGTCGACGTGGTAGTAGCTGCCGGTGATCCACGAACCGCGGACCTCGATCTCACCCAACGCCTCGCCGTCCCACGGCTGCACGTCGCCGTTGTCGTCGGTGATCCGCAGCTCGACACCCGGCATCACGCGACCGGTCTTCACCCGCCAGTCGGTCTCGCTCTGGCTGGCCATCTCCTTGGGCGGGTGGCCGATCGCGCACACCGGGCTGGTTTCGGTCATGCCCCAGCCCTGCACGACCGGTACGTGGAACTTCTCCGCGTAGCCGTCGATCAGGCCGCGTGGCACGGCGCTGCCACCGCACATCACCAGCCGGAAGCTGCTCATGTCGGTATCGGGGGCATTGTGCAGCAGGTCGTTGAGCACGGTGGGCACCGCTCCGGTGAGCGTGGGCCTGGTCTCGGCGATGATGCGCGAGATCGGCGCGGCCTGCAGGAACTGCTGCGGGAAGACGAGGTCGGCGCCGATCATCCACGCTGCGTACGGCGTGCCCCACGCGTTGGCATGGAACATCGGCACGATCACCAGCATCCGGTCACGTTCGCTGAGCGCGATGTTGGCGGTAGAAGTGACCATCAGCGAGTGCATGTACGTGCTGCGATGGCTGTACATCACGCCCTTCGGGTTGCCGGTGGTGCCGCTCGTGTAGCACATCGCGGCCCCGGTGTTCTCGGTGACCTCCGGGTAGTGGTATCCGCCGGGCTGTGCCGCGAGGAGCTCGTCGTAATCGATCAGATTGTCGCCCAGCCCACTCGTGTCGCCGGCGCCCTTGACGATGATGTGCTGCACGGTGGTGAGCTGATCGCGGACCCGGGCGAGCAACGCGGCGATGGATGCATCGACGATGATCACGCGATCCTCCGCGTGGTTGATGACGTAGGCGAGCTGCTCGGGGAACAGGCGGATGTTGAGCGTGTGCAGGATTGCGCCCATGCACGGGATGGCGAGGTAGGCCTCCATGTGCGTCTGGTTGTTCCACATGAACGTGCCGACCCGGTCGCCGGGCTGCACACCCAGGCCGGCGAGCGCGGAGGCCAGCCGGTCCGCACGGTCCGCGACCTGAGCAAACGTGCTCTCCACGTAGCCGTCACCGGTGAACGTGATGATCTTGCTGTTGGCATGCACCTGGCGGCCGTACTGGAAGACAGGCAGCAGGGTCAGCTGGTAGTCGTCCATCATCGTGCTGGACATCGTGCTGATCGGCATGTGTAGTTCCCCTCGTTCGCGCTGCCGTTTCTTACGACAGCCCGGCGGTCGTGAAGAATAGGCGACTGTGAGCACCGAAGCCGTCCCCGCCCCTGAACGACCGCAGACGATCGTCACCCTCGATCTGGAGGGCGTGATGGTGCCGGAGATCTGGATTGCCGTCGCCGAACGCACCGGCGTCGAGGCCCTGCGCCGCACCACTCGCGACGAGCCGGACTACGACGTGCTGATGAAGGGGCGGCTCGAGCTGCTGGCACAGCACGGGCTGACGATGAGCACGATCGCCGACGTGATCGCCGGCCTGGAGCCGATGGAGGGTGCCCGAGAGTTCCTCGATGCGCTGCGTGCACGCACCCAGGTGATGATCCTCAGCGACACGTTCGAGCAGTTCGCTGCGCCACTCATGCGCCAGCTGGGCATGCCGACGATCCTGTGCCACCAGCTGATCGTGAGCGACGACCGCATCGTCGACTACCGCCTGCGCATGCCGGACCAGAAGCGTCACGCGGTCGACGCGCTGCGCGGGCTGAACTACCGAGTGGTCGCCGCCGGCGACAGCTACAACGATGCCGCCATGCTGGAGGCTGCTCACGCTGGCTTCTGGTTCCACGCGCCCGACGCCATCGCCGAGCAGTTCCCCCAGTTCCCCCCGAACCACACCTATGAGGAACTGTTCGCCGCGATCACGGGCGCGCTGTAGACCCGATGCAGCACGAGACCGTCGAAGCCCTCGCCGCGCTGGCGGCGACCACCGCGGACGCCCAGCACGTCGCCTCGATCTCGTGGGGTGTCGTCATCGGTGGCGAACTGCACACGCACGGATGTGCAGGCTCGCTGCTGCACGATGACGAACCGGCCGATCTGAACGCGTCGTTCCGTATCGCGTCGATGACGAAGAGCTTCACGGCCGCAGTCGTGCTCGCGCTTCGCGACGAAGGGGTGTGGCAGCTCGATGACCCGATCGAACGGCACGCACCCGAGTTCGCTGCGGTGCGCGGCCCGGACGGATCAGCGGCGATCACCATCCGTCAGCTGCTGTCGATGACCGCCGGCCTGGCCACTGACGACGCGTGGGCCGACCGCCACCTCGACATCACGCCCGAGGCGATCGACGAGATCTACGCGGCGGGCCCGACCTTCGCCCACCTGCCCAACGATGCGTACGAGTACAGCAACCTCGGCTACGGCATGCTCGGGCGGGCGGTCCAGCGCGCGACGGGTGTGCGGGTGCAGCAGCACATCACGGACCGTCTGCTGCGCCCATTGGGCATGGACGACACAGAGTGGGAACGACCCGACCACGAGCACTGGGCCCGGCCGCACCGGTGGCGCGACGGCGAGATCGTGCGCGACTGGCCGACACCGATCGGTGACGGCGAAATCGCCCCGATGGGCGGCCTGTGGAGCACGGTCGCCGACCTTGCGAAGTGGGTCGTCTGGCTCGACGCCGCCAACTCTGTTCCCGACCAGCCGACACCGATCGGCCTCTCGCCCGCAAGCCGCCGCGAGATGCAGCGCATCCAGACCTACATCGGGCTCACCACCGTCGCCGGTCGCACCAGCCCTGCCGGGTACGGCTTCGGGCTGAACATTCGTGATGATGCGACGCTCGGCAAGGTGGTTGCCCACGCCGGCGGCCTGCCCGGGTACGGCAGCAACATGCGCTGGCTCGCGGGCCGTGGTGTGGGTGCGATCGCTCTCGGCAACAGCACGTACGCGCCGATGAGCGCGATGACCATGAGGATGCTGGGGATCCTCCACGAGCACAACGAGGTGCCACTACCCGCGCCGGTGAGGGCCCTTCGATGGGAAGACGATGCCCGTCGCCTGGTCGCGCTCCTCAACGAGTGGGACCACGCGGTCGCCAACAACCTCTTCGACAGCAATGTCGATCTCGACGAGTCGTTCCCGCGGCGCGCAGCGGCCGCAGGGGGACTGATCTCACGCCATGGCGAATTGCGTGTCACCGGACTCCGGCCCACCGCTGTCACCAGCGGCACCATCGACGTCATCGGCAGCACCAGCGGCATTTCCCTGCGAATCACCATGGAGCAGAGCCCCGTCCCCGGCAGCCCGATCCAGCTGTACGAAGTGGACGAGCCCCCCAACCCGCCGCTTGACATATACCCATAGGGGTATATGATGACGGAGTCTGCCACCAAGGAGCAACACCACATGTTCTTCCGCCAGTACTACCTCGGGTGCCTCTCCCACGCCAGCTACCTCGTCGGCGACACCGTCACGGGTGAGGCTGTGGTGGTAGATCCGCGACGCGACGTCGCCGAGTACCTCGCCGATGCCGAGGCCAACGGCCTCACCATCACGCATGTGCTGGAGACTCACTTCCACGCCGACTTCCTGTCCGGCCATCTCGAACTGGCGGCCCACACCGGTGCCACCATCGGCTACGGCAAGGCAGCCGAGGGCCGCGTCGAGTTCCCTATCGAGACCTACGCACAGGGCGACGTGATCACACTCGGCGAGGTGCAGTTGGAGATCCGCGAGACACCCGGGCACACCCCGGAATCGATCAGCATCGTCGTCCACCCGCACGGTGTCGACCAGCCGCCGATGGGCGTGCTCACCGGCGACACCCTGTTCATCGGCGACGTCGGCCGCCCCGACCTGCTCTCGGCCGTCGGCTTCGACGCAGCGGATCTCGGCCGCCAGCTCTACCACTCACTGCACGAGCAGCTCCTCACACTGCCCGACGAGACGAAGGTCTACCCGGCCCATGGTGCCGGCTCGGCGTGCGGCAAGAACCTGTCCACCGACACCGTCTCCACGATCGGCGAGCAGCGACACACCAACTACGCGCTCGCTCCGATGACCGAGGCTGCATTCGTCGAGGCGGTCACTCAGGGCCAGTCGGTGGCACCGCTGTACTTCCTCTTCGCCGCCACCAAGAACCGGGTGCAGCGGCCGTTGCTGGAGGACGACCACACCGTGCAGAGAATGACGCTCGACGAGGTGCTGGCGGCACAACGAAACGGTGCAATGATCATCGACGCTCGAGATGACGCGGCATTCGCGGCCGGCCACGTGCGCGGATCCGTCAACGTCGGCCTCGGCGGCCGCTTCGCGGAGTACACCGGCGAGGTCATGCAGCCCGATACGCCGATCGTGCTGGTCACGCCCCCGGGGCACGAGGCCGAAGCCCACGTTCGGCTCGCCCGCATCGGCTTCGATCGTGTGCTGGGCGCGCTCGACCAACCACTCGATGCGATGCTCGCTCATCCCGAGCACGTCGAGCGCCTGTCTCGGCTGTCGGCAACCGCGTTGGCCGAACGGATGTCGGCGGTGCGCGGGCTGGTCCTGATCGATGTCCGCAACCCGGGCGAGGTTGCCGGTGGCACCATCGCCGGTGCGCTCACCATCAGCTTGCCGGCGCTGCTGAACAACATCGACCAGCTCGACCCGACCGCGCCGACGGTGGTGTTCTGCGCCGGCGGTTACCGGTCTGCGATTGCGTCCAGCCTGCTGCGTTCCCACGGCTTCAGCGACGTCTCGGATGTGATCGGCGGCTACTCCGCCTGGCAGACCTCTTTCGCTCCTCCGGTCGGTGGATGATGCACGCGACCGAAGCACCGCCCAGCATCGACGTCGAAGCAGCAGCAGCCGACGACTCGGCCCTCCTGCTCGATGTGCGCGAGTACGCGGAGTGGATGGCCGGCCATGCACCCACCGCCACCCACATCGAGATGAAGACCCTGCCCGATCGCCTGATCGAGCTCGACCATGCGCGTCGCATCATTTGCGTCTGCCGTTCCGGCAGTCGCTCCGCGCGGGTGACCGCTTGGTTGCTCCAACAGGGCTTCGACGCCGTCAACATGAGCGGCGGGGTGACGGCGTGGGCGGGCCGGGGGCTGCCGTTCGTCAACCACGCCGGCAACCCCGGCGTCGTGATCTGAGCCTGCCGTGCGCGCGCTCCTCGCCTCACCGTTGGGCCTGCTCATCGGTATCTCACTGGGCGCGCTCGGTGGCGGCGGCTCGATCCTCGCGGTCCCGGCACTCGTCTACGCCGCAGGGCAGGACCCGAAGCAGGCCACCACCACCTCGCTGGTGTTGGTCACACTCACCGCGCTGATCGGCATCATCCCCCACTCGAGGGCCGGCCGTGTCAGAGTGGCGGCGGGGTTGGTGTTCGGGCTCGCCGGAGTCGGCGGTTCACTGCTCGGCTCTCATTGGAACAAGGCCGCCGACCCGGACGTGCTGTTGCTGGCGTTCTCCGGCTTGATGCTGATTGCGGCCTTCGCGATGTGGCGCAGGGTCCGGCAGACACCGCCGGCCACGCCGCTGCCTGCGGGAGCGGCGGTGGCTGCCCTGGCACCTCGCATCGACGCCCTCACCATCGTGAAGGTCGTTGCCGCCGGCACCGGCGTCGGGCTGCTCACCGGTTTCTTCGGAGTCGGTGGAGGGTTCGTCATCGTGCCCGCGCTGGTGCTCGCCCTCGGCTTCACCATGCCTGAGGCGGTGGGAACGTCACTGCTGGTCATCGCGATCAACTCCGTCGTCGCGCTCTCGACGCGGCTGCAGGCCGGCTCGATCGAGTGGGGCACCGTCGTCCCGTTCACGGTCGCCAGCCTGCTCGGCGTGCTGATCGGCAGTCGTCTCGCCAGCACCCGCGACTCCAGTTCGCTGCAACGATGGTTCGTCGGGCTGCTCGTGGTCGTCGCGGTCTACACCGCAACCCGTTCGGCCCTCGCGCTCACCTGAGGCACGACGTATCCAGCCGACGGTGACCCATCGATCTCCAGCCCCAACAAAGGAGCAACACCATGAGCGAACACAGCCACGGACCGCAGGTCCTCGATGACTTGCGGCCGCTCACCCGCGACCTGCGCCACGCGATTCCCGATGTGTACAAAGGGTTCAGCGAGTTCCACGCCGCCTCGTTCGCTGGTGGCGCCCTGTCGAACGCGACAAAGGAACTGATCGCTCTCGCGATCGCCGTCGTCGAACGCTGCGACGGGTGCATCGCCTCGCACGCTCGGGGAGCCGTGACCGCAGGCGCTACACGTCAGGAAGCTGCTGAGGCGATCGGTGTTGCGATGCTGATGAGCGGCGGCCCGGGGACCGTGTATGGGCCACGCGCGTTCGCTGCGTTCAACGACTTCGCGCCAGCTGACGCGGCGACGGGCGCCTGACCGCTACAGCGTGCGGGCGATCGCCTCACCCATCATCACGGCCGGCAGGTTGGTGTTGCCGCGCGGAATCTGGGGCATCAACGAGACGTCGGCGATCACCACACCCTGCACACCGTGAACCCGCCCGCGCTCATCGCACACGGCCAGCGGCCCGTCACCCATCGGACAGCTGCCCACCGGGTGGTAGTAGTGCGCGACCGTGTCGCGGATGGCCTCATCGGTGCTCATGTCGGTGATCCGCTCACCCAACACTGCGGACAGCCGTGGGTGGTCGAGTAGGCGCTCGGCGTGCACCAGACCGTCGCGCAGCACCGTCAGGTCGTGGCCCTCGGCGTCGTTCAGGTAGCCGTGGTCGATTCGCGGATGGGCCTCGGGATCGGCGGAGACGATGTGCACCGCACCGCGACTGCGCGGCGTCATGCACGCGACCTCCACGTGCACCCGCCCGTGCAGGAAGCTGGTCTGATCGCTGGCGCACACAGGAAAGACATGCGTGTCGTAGAGCCCGTCGGGTGAGACCGACGAGACGAACTTGCCGAGCGTCTGCTCTTCGGGCAGAAAGCCGGTGGCAGCAGCCTCGTCGAGCCACTGCTGCAGGCGCGGGCCGACGATGCGATCGGCGTGTGCCATCGAATGATCGTGCAGGTTCGTGCCGACGCCGGGAAGCGCAACGCGGGTAGCGACGCCGGCAGTGCGCAGCACGGTCGGGTCGCCGATCCCGGATCGCTCGAGCATGATCGGTGTGCCATACGCGCCGCCGGCCAGCACGACCGTGTTCGCCTCGATGACGATCGGCTCACCGTGACGAACTGCGGCCAGCCGGACGCCGGCGCCACCCCAGTCGAGCAGGCGGTCGACGAGCACTTCATCGAGGATCCGCAGCGAACCACCCCGCACATGATCGAGGTAGGCGAAGGCTGCGTTCCAGCGCGTGTCGCCGACCACGTTCACGGTCTCCAGGCCGAACGACGCGCCTGCGTCGAGGTCGCACAGATCGCTGGCGATGTTCCAGCCGAACGCCTCGGCCGCGTCCAGGCAGCGGGCGTGAAAAGGGCCCGCTTCGTGGCGTTCGTAGGCCCGTACCCGCAGCCGCGCGATCACGTCGGCGAACAGCGGCGCAACGTCGTGGCCCGTCCACCCCGGCAACCCCCAGCCGTCGTAGTCGGCACGGTGGCCAACGGCGGCGATCGCCCCGTTGTGGCTGCTGCACCCGCCCATCACCCGGGCACGCTCGAACACCCATCGGCCGCCGGTGTAACCCCAGTCGTGGGTGGTCGCCAGCATGCGTGCGCTGAGGAGCTCGGCCGGCCAGCGGCCGGAGCCCACCGCTGCGTAGTCGGGTCCGGCCTCCAACAGCAGCACGTCGCGGCCCTGCTCGGCCAACCGCCCTGCGACGGCGCACCCGGCTGAGCCGCCGCCGACCACCACGAACTCGGCGGCGTCGTGCGTGCCCGCGGGCATCAGCCGAGCCCCAGCGTGTGGCGGCCGAGTTCGGTTTCGGGATCGACCAGATCGTCGACGATGTCGAAGTGGTGACGGCCGGCGCACTCGAGTGAGGCCACCCGCAACCCGGCACCGGCGAGATGTGCTGCGTAGGACCGGCTCTGGTCCTTGAACGCATCGGTGTCGTTGTCACCCCACGCGACAACCACCTCGTCGCGCCCGACGATCGGGAGCAGTTGCGGACTGACAGCAGCGGCGGCACTCGCGTCCAAGCCGAGGGGATCGTTGACGGTTGTGTGCACCAGCGGCCGTAGATCGAACACGCCGCTGAGCAACACCGTCCGCGCCACCTGCAGCGGCGCAACGGCGGCCAACGACGACATCGCCGCCAGGTGCGCGCCGGCCGAATGTCCGGCAAGCACGACGTGCGACGGAGTGAGGACCGACGAGATCGCAGTTAGCGCGTTGCGACACTCGCGCACCATCTCGGTGAGCGTCGCGCCCGGCGCGAGCGTGTACTCCACCGACGCGAACGACCAGCCCTGAGCGAGCGCACCGGGCGCCAGGTACAGCGACGAGGCCGCGCTGAGCGCCTGCCAGTAGCCCCCGTGGATGAACACCAGCAACGGGTTCGAGCCCTCGCTGCGCACCACGAAGCTGCCACCACCGACCCTCGAGACGCGCTCACCCAACGCGCCCAGCGCCGCCGCGCTGCGCGCTTCGTAGTCGGCCACGAACGGGCCCGAATCGCCACCCACGCGCGAGCTCGGCGAGTACTCGCGCTCGAGATCCGTCATCCGCCGAATCCTAGACGGGTGACGCGTAGGGCCTTTGGTCCTACGCGGCAGGGCCGAGCGCCCCTGCCCGCTCCCGGGCCCTGTCAGTACCGTCGCCAGGGTGTCCATGAATCGTGAGTCGCATCCCCGTCGTTCCACCCGTCGCGCCCTTGCGCTGCTCAGCCTGTTCTCCTTGGCTGCAGCGGCGTGCTCGGACGACACGAACGATGCCGTAACCACCACCTCGTCAGCCGGTACCGCCGACTCGACGACCACCACCGAAACACCGCTGCCGATGGGCGACATCGTGGCGACGGCGCTCACCGCGCACGTGTTCACCGAGCTCGCCGGCCTCGCGGTCGAGGCCGGACTGGTGGAGACGTTGCGCACTGGACCGTTCACAGTCTTCGCGCCCACCGACGCTGCGTTCGACAAACTGCCGCTCGACGTGCTCCACGCCGTGCAGGATGACCCTGAAATGCTCAAGACGGTGCTGCTCCACCATGTCGTACCGGGCGCCATCACTCCCGAGCAACTGACCGCAGGCGAGCTCACGACGGCAGCAGGCACCACCCTCACTGTCACCGAGGTCGACGGCGTGTTCTACGTCGACGGCAACGAAATCGGTGCCGGCGTCGAGGCCACCAACGGGATCGTGTACGTGATGGGCGACGTGCTGGTTCCCGCGCTCGGCGACATCATCGACGTCGCCACCACGCTGCCCGGCTTCGCCACCCTTGCCGATCTGGTCACGCAGGCCGACCTGATCGACACGCTCAAGAGCGACGGCCCGTTCACCGTCTTCGCCCCGGTCGACGACGCCTTCGATGCCTTGCCAGCGGCGACGCTCAACGCAGTGCTGGCCGATCCGGAACTGCTGGCCACCGTGCTCACGTATCACGTCGTCGCCGGAAAGCTGACCACCGACATGCTGGCCGAAGGCAAGCTGATGACCGTGGCAGGTGTGGAACTGACGGTCACCAAGGTCGACGGCGTCACCTACATCGACGGCAACCCGATCGTGGTCCAGAACGTGCAAGCCACCAACGGCGTCATCCATGTGCTCGGTGCAGTACTCGTCCCCGAGAGCTGAGCGACCGACCCCGCAGGCTGCAGCTACTTCTGCAATGTCGTGATGTAGGCGACCACGGCCGCGATCTCCTCGTCGGAGAGCGAGTTCTTCGGCATCGCGCCGTAGCCCTTGACGGACTTGGCCGATGGATCACGAATCGACTCTGTCAGGTAGGCATCGTCGGCGGTGACAGTGGAGCCGTCGGAGAGCTTCACCTCCGAGCCGGCGAGGCCCTTCCACGACGGGCCGGCACCACCTTCACCGTTGGCCCCATGACACGCCGTACAGCCGCTGTCGAGGGTGAGCTGTTCGCCAGGGGTCATCGGCCGGCTGCTGTCGCGGTCCTCGCCGCAGCCGACGAACAGGGCGGCGGCAGCAGCCACGGAGACGAACGGGAGAAGGCTGGTCCACTTGGCGGTCACGGGCGACATGTTCGCGCGGCTGCATGGGCGCCAGCCAATCTCCGCGCGCGAAGTGCCGTTCGGGTGCCATGCTGATCGGCCGAAACCGAATGTCCGCACCCAGGTCTGTCACGGCCCCCACCCCTGCCGCCGAACGTCGAGCGGCCACGGTCGAGTTGTTGCGCGCACGCGAGTCGCTCGCATGCCCACCGAACCTGCCGTTGGCAGAACGACGCGACGACCTGATGGCCGCAATCCGCGATCACCAGGTGGTGATCGTCGCCGGCGAGACTGGCAGCGGCAAGAGCACGCAGCTACCCAAGCTGTGTCTCGACCTCGGCCGCGGCATCACCGGGCTGATCGGCCACACCCAGCCGCGCCGCGTTGCTGCGCGTACCATCGCCGAACGAGTGGCCGAGGAGCTCGGCACGGAACTGGGCGGCGCTGTCGGCTACACGGTGCGTTTCACCGACACCGTCAGCGACCAGACCCTGATCAAGGTGATGACCGACGGCATCCTGCTGGCCGAGATCCAGCGCGACCGGATGCTGCGCCGCTACGACACGCTGATCATCGACGAGGCACACGAGCGCAGCCTGAACATCGACTTCCTGCTCGGCTACCTCGCCCAGTTGCTGCCCAAGCGGCCGGACCTGAAGCTGATCGTCACCTCCGCGACCATCGACACCACTCGCTTCGCGGCTCACTTCTGCGGCGCCGAGGGCACGCCCGCGCCGATCATCGAGGTCAGCGGCCGCACCTACCCCGTGGAGCTCCGCTACCGCCCCTTCGGTGCCCGCGAGGAGGAGCCTGACGACGACCGTGACCAGGTGCAGGCCATCGTCGATGCCGTCGACGAGCTGTCGCACGAGGGCGACGGCGACGTGCTCGTGTTCCTCTCCGGCGAACGCGAGATCCACGACACCGCCGATGCCCTGCGCCGCCACTTCACCGATCGTCATGTGGGTGGGCCACCGGCGGAAGTGCTGCCGCTGTACGCACGGCTGTCCGCCGTCGAACAACACCGCATCTGGCAGCCCCACCGTGGGCGGCGGGTGGTGCTCTC
Organism: Ilumatobacteraceae bacterium; assembly: GCA_043721915.1. Classification (GTDB taxonomy): domain Bacteria; phylum Actinomycetota; class Acidimicrobiia; order Acidimicrobiales; family Ilumatobacteraceae; genus UBA668. Next base: position 17,834 of record JAYSPV010000027.1, read on the forward strand.
CACCAACGTCGCCGAGACATCGCTCACCGTGCCCGGCGTGCGCTACGTGGTCGATGCCGGCTCGGCGCGCATGTCGCGCTACAGCCACCGGCTGAAGGTGCAGCGACTGCCGATCGAGGCGGTCTCGCAGGCCTCCGCCAACCAGCGCGCCGGCCGCTGCGGTCGTGTGGCGCCGGGCATCTGCATCCGCCTCTACGCCGAAGAAGGTTTCGCCGATCGGCCGGAGTTCACCGAGCCGGAGATCCTGCGCACCAACCTGGCCTCGGTGATCCTGCAGATGACAGCGCTCGGGCTGGGCGACGTCGCTGCCTTCCCGTTCCTCGATCCACCCGACCACCGCAGCGTGCGCGACGGCTACGGCCTCTTGGAGGAGCTCGGCGCGATCGACGTCGCCGATGGGCCGACTGCCGGACAGGGCGCGAGGCGGTTGACGCCGCTAGGTGTCCGCTTGGCGAGGCTGCCGGTGGACCCGCGCCTGGGCCGGATGGTGCTGGAAGCCGAGCGCCACGGCTGTGTGCGCGAGGTGTTGGTGATCACCTCCGCACTGTCGATTCAGGACCCCCGCGAACGCCCCGCCGAGCACCGCCAGGCCGCCGACGAACTGCACCGCCGGTTCGACGTGCCGGGCAGCGACTTCCTCTCACTGGTCAAGCTGTGGGACTACCTGCGCGAGCGGCAACACGCGCTCAACAGCAGCCAATTCCGCAAGCTGTGCCGCAGCGAGTACCTCAACTACCTGCGGGTACGCGAGTGGCAGGACCTGTTCAGCCAGTTGCGCCAGGTCGCCGGCCAGATCGGTATCCGCCGCGGCGTGTCCGACGGCGTCGAAGCCGGCCACCCGGACCGGGTTCACCAGGCGCTGCTGTCGGGCCTGCTCAGCCACCTCGGGATGCGCGATGGCCTGGCCCGCGAGTACAAGGGCGCCCACTCGTCACGCTTTGCGATCGGCAACGGTTCGGTGCTGGCGAAGGCGCTGCCGAAGTGGGTGATCGCCGGTGAGCTGGTGGAGACGAACCGGCTGTGGGGCCGCGTCATGGCGTCGGTGCAGCCGGAGTGGGCGGAGCAGTTGGGCAAGCACCTCGCCAGGTACTCGTACGGTGAGCCGGTCTGGGATGCTCGGCGAGGGGCTGCGGTGTGCAGCGAACGGGTGTCGTTGTTCGGCCTGCCGATCGTGAGCGGCCGCACCATCGGCTACGACCGGGTGAACAAGGCTGCGGCCCGCGAGCTGTTCATTCGCTGCGCGCTGATCGAGGGCGAGTGGACGACGCACCAAAAGTTCTGGCCGCGCAACCAGCGCTTCCTCGACGAGCTGCAGGGCTGGGGCGAACGGGTCCGCCGCCCCGATCTCGTGGACAGCGAATCGGTGTTCCGGTACTACGACAAGCGACTCGGGCCCGAGGTCGTCAGCACCCGTCACTTCGACCGCTGGTGGAAGACGGCCCGCGCCGCACAGCCCGAGCTGCTGACGATGCGGCTGGAGGATTTCGTCGGCGACGAGGGCACGGACAGCGTGCATGCGTTTCCCACCGTCTGGCCGCACACCTCTGCCGAGCTGAAGGTCACGTACCGCTTCGACCCGGGTGCGGCCGACGACGGCGCCACCGTGCACGTGCCGCTGGCCGCGCTCAACCAGGTGGAGCCGATCGGCTTCGACTGGCAGGTCCCCGGTTTCCGTCTCGAGTTGGTGGAAGCGTTGCTCAGGGCGCTGCCGAAGGAGTACCGCCGCGAGCTGGTACCGATGGCGGAGGTTGCCTCGAAGGTTGCCAGCGCACTCGGTGGGCCCCAGGCCTGGGAGGACGGCACCTCGCTGGCCGACGCGCTGTCGGCCGCAGTGCAGGAGGTCGTCGGTGTCGTCGTGCCGTCGTGGGCGTTCGATGCCAAGCAGGTGCCGCAGCACCTGCGCGTCTCGTTCTCCGTCGACGACGAACACGGCACCCCGGTCGCGACCGGCAAGGACATCCTGGCCCTGCGCAAGCTGGTCGAGCCACGGGTGCGCGCCGCCATCGCCCGCGAAGCCCCGATCGAGGAACGCACCGGGCTGACCAGCTGGTCGTTCGGCGACCTGCCCGAAGTGGTGGAGACCACCCGCGCCGGAGTCGCCGTGCGCGGCTACCCGGCGTTGCTCGACGACGGCGACAGCGTCAGCATCCGCGTCTTCACCAAGCCCGAGCTGCAGGCGAAGGTGATGCGCAGTGGCGTGCGCCGCCTGCTGCTGCTGGCCGTCCCTGTGGGCAAACGCGCCCTGGAGGCGGGGCTGACCAACTCGTCGCGCCTTGTCATCGCCCGCGGCGCGGTCACGGCTGAGGCGCTGTCGCAGGACTGCCTGTTAGCCGCTGCGGACCGGCTCGTCACGACGCATGTGGCCGCACACGGCCAGGTGCGCACCGCCGCCGCCTTCGACGCGCTGGTCGCCATCGCCCGCGAGGAACTGCCGACGATGGCCGCCATCGCCCTGCGTCAGACGGCCGAGGTCTACGCCGCGGCCGTGGACGTGTCGACGCTGCTGGAACGCTTGGTCGCACCGGCTGTAGCGGCCGGCGCAGCGGACGCTCGCGAGCAGCTGGAGCGCTTGGTGCGCCCCGGCTTCGTCACCGCCGCCGGTGCCGCCCGCCTGCCCGACATCGTCCGCTACGTGAAGGCCATCGCCCACCGCCTGAGCAAGCTGCCCGAAGACCCGCACCGCGACGCCTCGCGTCTGCGTGAGGTGACGGCGCTGGAGACCCGCTACGTCCGCCTGCTGCGCCGCCTCGACCGCGAGGACGTGACCCCGGAGGTGATCGACCTCGGCTGGCAGCTGGAAGACCTCCGCCTGGCCACGTTCGCTCAACAGTTGGGCGGCGCCAAGGGCGTCAGCGCACCCAAGGTGAGCAAAGCCCTGCAAGCCCTCGGCGGCTGACGGCGGCGCCCGATGCTGCCCTGGCCTGACCCGCCGGCACCCAGGGGTTGACAGCGCCCACCGTGAGCGCGCACCCTGGACGCACAGCGAAGGGTTGGGAGTGGCGAATCATGTTTTATGAAGGGGGAGCCTCCCCGGTGCAGTACATGAAGTTCGATCAGGAGGCCCTCGATCGTCCGGGGCGCTTCCGCCGGCATTGGAAGTGGTTCCTGGCAATCGGAGCATCGCTCGCCGCCGCCATCGCCCTCACGATCACACTCTGACCCCGCCGCGTTCCCGGAGCTTCTGGCGCGATGCCCAATGGCGTGCCGAGGTGGCGGCCGGCTGAGGCGGTCAGCCGACGAGGTCGGCGACAAGGGCCCGTTCGGCGCGCCAGCCGAGTTCGGTGCCGTCGGGGCGGTAGTGGTGCCAGTGACCGTCGGGGTCGCGCCAGGTGCGGTAGCCGCGGGTCTTCCATCGGTTGTGGTGGTCGCACTGTGGGCCACCGTTGCGGGTGCTGGTCGGCCCGGCTTGCGACCAGGGGAGCATGTGGTCGGCCTCGCAGTGATTGGCCGGAACAGTGCAACCGCCGCGGGTGCAGCGGCGGGAGGACAACAGCACCGCTTCGCGCATTGGCCCGGTGAACAGCCGCTGTTTGCGGCCCATGTCGACCACCACACCCGCCGAGTCGAGCACGACCCGACGCACATGACCCGTCGCCGCAGCGATGAGTGCGTCCCACGGGTCGATCACAACCCCGCTGTCGGTCTCGCAGCGGTTCATCGGGTCGTTCGGATCCAGCGGTGCAGGCTCGCCGCCCAATGCCTTCTCCAGGTGGTGCTCGAACGCGCCCAACCCGACCAACAGGTTCACGGTCACCGCCGTGCCGGTGGAATCACCGGTCATCGAAGCTGCTGCGTGGAAGATCGCGAATAGCGCATCGAAGCGTCGTTGCGCGTCCGTGCGTGACATCAGCCCAGGGCACATCTGCTCGCCGTGTTGCAGGACGCCATCGTCCCAATCGGCCACCCACTCCGAGTGTGCGAACGCGTCGAGGATCTCCTTCAACTGCACACCCTGGGTCGCACCACCGGCCCCGTCGAGGAAACACTCGTTGCCCACGACACCGATATGTGCGCGCCGATTGTCGTGCGCGCGTTCGGCTGACTGATGGGCGCCATCGGGGTCGGCAGCAGCGACCCACGAGTTCAGGAACGTGAGGTAGCCGGCGTAGTCCAACGTGACGGCCTCCCCGACCAGCCGTGCTTCGCCCTCGGCAAGATGTTCCTGTACTCGCGGGTTGGCCACTACCGACGCCAGTGCGTGCAACTGCGCGACCCCCAACTCGCCGGCCTCTGCCAAGGCTGCGGCTGACGTGAAGGTGGCCAACGTTTTCCCGGCCTTCACCAGCCGGCCGGCTTCGGCCAAGGACCAGTTGCACGACGCCTGGCCGAACGCCCGCGGCGTGCGATTCCCATCGACGAGATGAGCACCGATCGAGGTGACCGTGTGGAGGAACGTCGCCACCTTCGCCTCTGCCCGACGACGTTCGCGATCCAACGCCCGCAGGTATGCCTCGCACTCGGCCGGCGACATCGCGGCGACGGCCGCAGCATCCGGAAGATCGAACGAACTCATGTACGTATCTTCGCAGAAGGGTGTGACAAGGTTGCCGAACGATTCACCGCCGGCGGCAACACTTGTGCGTCGTGCGCTACTCGCGATCCATCGAGACGGCCATGCCGGGCAGCGACACCCACGGCTGGCGATCGACGCACCACACTTCCACCGTCGGGTTGACGGTCGACTTGTCGTCGAGCGTGCCCACCTTCACCGTGACGATGCCGGGCGACAACGCGAGCTCGGACACGATCGGCGAACCACACGACCCGCAGAAGCGGCGGCGGACGTAGACGTTGTCGTTGAGCTCACCGGTCTCCTCGTAGGTGGTCAGCTCACCGTGGATGGACAGCTGCGACTCGTGAGCAACGAGGTTCACGGAGAACGCACCGCCGCTCTGTCGCTGGCAGTGATCGCAGTGGCACACCGCGGTGGCGATCACATCACCGGTCAGCTCGTAGGTCACCGCACCGCACAGACAACGTCCCGATTGCATCGGCCCACCGTATCCCGCCGACGATGGTGCCGCTGACCGAACACCCGCACCCTCGGGTCGTAATCTGCCGCAATGAGCGACCACTCGATGCGGCGGCGGACGGTACTGAAGGCGGGGCTCGGTGCCATCACCACGCTCGGGCTGCCCGCATGTACGTCGGCCGACGAGACCACCGACGAGACCACCGACCCGGGCGGCACTGTGCCGCAGCCTGCCGGCATGGTGCGCACCTCGTGGTCCACCGACCCGTGGACACTGGGTTCGTACTCGTTCCTGCCGGTGGGGGCCACACCGCAGGCAAGAGCCGGCCTCGCCACCCCGGTCGACGACGTGCTGTTCTTCGCCGGCGAGGCGCTCGATCCGGACAACCCATCCACCGTCCACGGCGCCCAGGCCTCCGGGCTCGCTTCGGCCGAGCTGGTCGACCAGGCAGCCGACGCCGGGGCCACCATCGTCGTTGTGGGCGTGGCATCGCGGGTGCCAGCGCGGCCCGAGCGCTCGCCGAGGCCGGTCATACCGTCATCGTTCTGGAAGCACAGGATCGGCTGGGCGGACGGCTCGCCACCGTTCGGCCCGAGGGTTGGTCGATACCGATCGAGCGCGGCGCCAGCTGGGTGCACGACACCGGCGCCAGCGACCTGGCCGACCAGCTCGCCGCGCTCGCCGTGGCCACCGCTCCGTTCGAGTACGACGCCGTCGCGCTCGCTGCCGATGGAGCCGAGCTCGTCAGCGCGGCGGCCGACGGCGTGGAGATGGCGATCGAGTGGGCCGACGAACTCGACGACGACGTGTCGCTGGCCACCGCACTGCAGCAATCCGGCGCTGCCGGCAACATCGCACCCGATGTGCTGCAGCACTTCCTGCGTACCGAGATCTCCACCGAGTACGGCGCCGACGCCGAGGAGCTGTCCGCCTGGTGGGGCACCTCCGAGGGCAGTGAGGGCGACGACGTGCTGGTACTCGGTGGCTACGACACACTGGTGACCTCGCAGCTCGACGGCCTCGACGTGCGCCTGCGGTGGCCGGTCGCCACCATCGACCACACCGGCGACCGGGTCGTTGTGATCAGCACCACGGGCGACTCGATCAGCGCCGACGCCGTCATCGTCACGGTTCCCCTGGGCGTGCTGAAAGCCGGGCTGATCGAGTTCCAGCCCGAGTTGCCCGCGGCACACCTCGCCGCGATCGAGGTGATGGGCATGGGCGTGCTCGACAAGGTGTGGTTGCGGTGGAGCGAACCCTGGTGGTCGCAGACCGCGCAGCAGTGGACTCGCATCGCTGCCGCCGACGATGCGTTCACCGAATGGTTCAACCTGCTCGACGTGGCAGGAGCGCCTGTGCTCCTCGGCCTGATCGGCGGGGCCGAGGCGCGAGCCTGGGCGACGCGTTCCGACGACGAGGTGCTCGCCGCAGCCATGGCCTCGCTGCAGCGGTTCCGCAACGCCGGCTGGTAGCGGGGGTTGGGTGCCGCCACCCGCGACAACGACAACGGCTCGCCATCGCGCTGACGATCACGGTCTGAGCCAGGCCAGCGGCGGCCGCTCGGACAAGTTGAGCGGCACCCGCGAGCCGTCGGCGCGCTGCAGACCCTGCTCACCCTCGGGCAGCAACGAGCCACTGGGCACCCGCCCCAACATCGTCGCCATCACCTCTGCGGCCTGCACCGACAGCGCGTGCAGGCTGCGGTGGCGGTGCTCGCGAACGCCCAGATCCACCTGCGCGATCGCGTCTGCGCCGTAGCGGCTGGCAATGTCGATCAGCAAGGCGATCTCGACACCCCATCCCTGCACGAACGACAACTGTTCGAGCACCGACCTGCGACCCGCGTACTCACCGGCGAGGGGTTGATCGAGCGCGGTGAGTTGTGGGTAGTACAGCGACATCAGCGGGCGGGTGACCAGTTCGGTCGTTCGGCCGCCGCCACCCAGCTGGGTCGGCCGATGGAAGATCGCCTTCACCAATGCGACCGAGTCGTCATCCACCAGTGGCGCAAGCAGCTTGGCGATCCAGTTCGGCTCGAAGCTGGTGACATCGCCATCCAGCCACACGACGAAGTCGCCGGTACTGGCCGCGAGGCTGGCCCACAGCACGTTGCCCTTGCCGTGCCCGATGCCGTGCTGCACGTGGATCTCGTCGATCGGGATCACGATGGCGCCGGCACTGGCGGCCACCAGCGCCGTGTCGTCGGTGCTGCGATCGTCGAGCACGATCAGCTCGTCGACCAAGGGCACGCGCTGCATCAGCGTGTGCCGGATCAAGCTCACCAGCGGGCCGATGGTGGCGGCCTCGTCGCGGCAGGGAATGCACACCGAAATGGTGCGGCCCTGCTTGGCTTCCAGCAGCAGATCCAGCGAGCACTCATCGACTTCGAAGGTGCGCACAGAGTTCATCTCGACCTCCTATCGTTTCCTGGCTGCCCGTAGCATCCACCCGTATGTTCCTGTACGGCGTGATCAACGCCAGCCCTGATTCGCTGAACACCGACTCGATCGTCGCCGGCCCGCAGCAGGCGCTCGCCAGGGCCCACCAACTGCTCGCCGATGGTGCCGACGGCTTCGACCTCGGCGGCCAGGGCAGCACCGATGCCGCCACCGTGGTGCCGTGGGAAGCCGAGTGGGAGCGGCTGCGCGAGGTGGTACCGGCGCTGGCCGCGCTGGGCGTGCCGATGAGCGTGGACACGTGGCGCCCGGAGGTGTTGCGCCGAGCGCTGCAGGCCGGCGCCACCGTGATCAACGCCGCCGACGGCATGCAGAGCAACGAGATGTGGCAGGTGGCCAGCGAGTTCGATGTGCCGATCGTCGTGCCGTTCCTCAGCGGCCCCAACCCGCGGGCGATGGAGATGGTGGAGCGCGACCCGGTGGAGGCGATCATCGAGTTCTTCGACGCCCGCCTGCGCGGCGCCGATCGCTACGGACTGCGCAGCCGCTGTGTGCTCGACCCGGGCACCGGCTTCGCGCCCAGCAACTGGGCGTGGGAAGAGCGCTACCTGTACCAGAAGCGGGTCTACAGCAACCTCGCGGCGATGCGCGTGTTCGGGCTGCCGCTGTACATCGCGCTGCCGTGGAAGGAGACCGTGCAGCACGACGAACTGCTCGAGATCGTGATCCGTAACCAACCCGAGTTCGGGCGCGTGCACTACCCGGCCAAGGTCCGGTCGTTCGAGCGACGCATCGCGGCGGAGTAGGCGCATACGGCTGAGCACGCTCAGAGGTGCAGCGGGCCGCGGGCGTGGATCTCGCTGGGCGGCAGCGTGGCCTCCCAGTCGGGCGGGCACAGCTGCGGGGCCACTTCACTGAGCGGGGCGAGCACGAAGCGGCGCTCGAAGATGCGCGGGTGCGGCACCGTCAGCGCTTCGCTGGCGATGGTGACGTCGTCGTAGAACAGCAGGTCGACATCGAGTGTCCGCGGGCCCCAATGCACGATGCGTTGGCGCAGCGCATTGGCCTCGATCCGCTGACAACGCCGGATCAGCGCGTACGGATCGAGTGGCGTCTCGATCTCCACGACCATGTTGAGGTAGGCACCCTGGTCGTCGGGGCCGCCGACGGGGGCCGTCTCGAACACCTGCGACATCGCCACCACGTTGCTCAGCTCATTCACGGCGAAGCGCAGGTAACGCTCGCGATCACCGAGGTTGCTACCCAACGCGATGTAGGCGGTGTGTGCCACCAGCGGCGGCGCCGCTGCCTCCGCGCGGGTGCGCACGATCCGCACAGCCGTGCTCTGCACATCCTCGGGGAGCGGCGGGCGCAGCTTGGTGAGCGTCACCTCCACCTCGTCGACGAGATCGAACTCCAGCACGACATCGGCAACCTTCGCAGCCAGGCGTTCGAGCAGGATGTCCTTGCTGCCGCGAGCCAGTTCGGTGACGCGCTCGCACACCAGGCCGTAGTGGACAGTGGCCGCCAGCTCGTCACTGCGGCCGGCCTCGTGGAGATCGACACCGATCGAGAGGTCGATGCGTATGGGCTGTGCGGTCTCACGTTCGTGCGGCAGTGCGCCGATCACGGTGACCACGCGGAGATCGTCGATCAAGATTCGGTCCACTGGGACCTCCCTTCGAAGTGGTGACACGCTATCCCCGGCCGCCACCGTCGCCGCCTAGGGCGCAGACCTAGAGTCGGGTGCATGGCCCAGCCAACGCCCGAGTACGCCGCCCTGTTCCCAACGCTCACCTTCGATCGGCCGGCGGACGGCGTGTTGCGCGTCACACTCGACGGGCCGGGCCTCAACGCGGTCTCGCCCGAGGGGCACGCTCACCTCGCGGACGTGTGGTTGGCGATCGACCGCGACCCCACGGTCAAGGCGGCCGTGATCCAAGGCGCGGGGAGGGCGTTCAGCTCGGGCGGCAGCTTCGAGCTGCTCGACGAGCTGACCACCGACTATGCCGCCCGCACGCGCGTCCTACGCGAGGCGCGCGACATCGTCAACAACGTCATCAACTGCAGCAAGCCGATCGTGTCGGCGATCCACGGGCCTGCCGTCGGCGCCGGGCTGGTGTGCGCGCTGCTGGCCGATGTCTCGGTGGCCGGCCGCACCGCCCGCATCATCGACGGCCACACGCGCCTCGGCGTCGCCGCCGGCGACCACGCCGCGATCTGCTGGCCCATGCTGTGTGGGATGGCGAAGGCGAAGTACTACCTGCTCACCTGCGACACGCTCACCGGCGAGGAGGCCGAACGCATCGGTCTGGTCTCACTGTGCGTCGACGACGACCAGGTGCAAGCTCGTGCGCTGGAGGTGGCCGTGCAACTGGCCGGTATGGCGCAGGCGGCGATCCGCTGGACGAAGCACACCCTGAACCACTGGTACCGCCAGGCCGGCCCGATCTTCGACGCCTCGCTGGCGTACGAGTTCTACGGCTTCGGCGGCCCCGACGCCCGCGAAGGCCTGATGAGCCACCGCGAGAAGCGGGCCCCCGAGTTCACCGGCCCGACCAGCGAATGAACGCACAAGGCCCCTCCGCACAGGAGGGGCCTCATGACGTCCGGGTGGAGGTGAGGGGAATTGAACCCCTGGCCTCAACAGTGCGATTGTTGCGCTCTGCCAACTGAGCTACACCCCCGTTGGAAGCCCCGAGTGTAACCGGAGCCACGCAGAAACTAGGCGGCGTTGAACCAGGTCTGCTCGCCGTAGCTGCGATCCATCTCGGTGTTGCGGATCTGCACCAGCTTGTAGCAGTACCCGCATAGCGACATGAACGACAGGGCGAAGGCGTATACCATGGGGGTGGCGTGAGTCGTGGCCGACAGGAAGCCACTGATGCCCACCGTGAGCACGAGCACGAACAACACGTTGGCACGGCGACGGCGAATGGCTTCGCGCTGGCTGACCTTGTGCAGGTGCGCCTGACGGTGATGGCCGGCGGTGGAATCGCCATGACTGCGCTGGCCGGTGGCCGGACGCGACGGCTGATCGATCGCACGACGCACCTGGCCGGGATGGCCGTGCATCGCCGGACGCTCCTGGGGCGCCTGGGCGAGCGGACGAGCCATGCCACGCATCGGCACCATCGTGCGAGTAGGCACGGTGCGCTGCAACGTGGAGAGCTGGCGGCGGAAGTCGGTGACCGAGGAATTGGGCCGGTTCTCCACCCGCGACCGCAGGAGCGGCGGGATGATGACGGCGGCCCAGACGGCGGCGACAGCAAGGATCACGACGGACTGCATCAGCGCGCGCCCCGTGAGATCTGAAGGAGGAAGGAGTGTGGGTTCATAGTGTTCACGAGTGTTCTCCGGGTGTCATGCAGCCGAACTGCGGGGCAACGACCGACATCCATTTCATTACGGTTCTACTACATTCGTAACGACGGATGCAATGTTAGCGGGTCGACGGTACGTACCGGACCGCCCACCAGTTTTCTCCCAGAGCGCAATTTCACCGATCACCATGGCGCGATCGGCGCTCTTGCACATGTCGTAGATGGTGAGCCCGGCGATCGCACACGCGTGCAGCGCTTCCATCTCCACCCCGGTGCGGTCGACCGTGTCGACCTGCACCTCGATCTCGATGAAGTCGTCACCGATCTCGAAATTGACGTTGACAGCACCCACCAGCAGCGGGTGGCACAACGGAATCATGTCGCTCGTACGTTTCGCTGCCTGGATCGCCGCGACCCGGGCGACTGCGAGCACATCGCCCTTCTTCACCTCGCGAGTAGCGATCGCAACCGTCGTCTCGGGTTGCATGAACACCTTGCCGCGTGCGACCGCTCTGCGGTGAGTCGGGTCCTTGGGGGTCACGTCGACCATGCGGGCCCGACCCATCGGGTCGAGGTGCGTGAAAGTCAGGTCACTCATCCGTCACGGAACTGTAGTACCTCTGCACGCGCAGACCGCGCCACCCTCTTGATGCAACGACCACCGAGCGTGCTCAGCTGGTGCGCACCGACCCCATGTCGACCGCCTCGAACGCCGCACCGGGTATGGCTTTCAGCTGGTTCAGGTCGTCGTCGCTCCAGCCCGGACTCGGTGCACCCTGGAAGAACCAATTGCTGCCGTTGTCGGCCACGATCACGCCGTAGGTCTTCATCGCGATCGCGATCACGAGCGCCTGCCCGGTCAGCCCGCTCGTGTCGAAGCCGGCCTTCAGGCGCAACCGCTGGCCCATCGCCGGCACATCGATGCTGGTGTTGGAGGAGGCGAAGTGCGTCGCCGGCAGCACGTAGCCGCGGCGTGTCGTGTCGAACGTGATGCGGATCGCGTGGTCGATGTGGCCGGCCGCGACCTCCTCGTAGCGCACCAGGCCGGGCAGGATCGGCAGGCCGGCCGCGTCGGCGCTCGTCCACCCCAGCGGGCGCAGCGAGTTGGAACGCAGGTCGAAGCGGGCGCCGCTGGCCGCCAGCCAACCGCCACCGCTGCGACGGCCGACGAACAGTTCGAACAGGTCGCACGTGCCCTGGCGCACCACCAGCACGTGACGGTCGCTGCCACCTTCGACCGGGGCGTTCAGCGGTACTGGATAGGGGCCGGGGTCGCTCTCATCGCCGTAGGCATCGAAGCTGATCGGCACCAGCGCCTGGTTCTGCGGCACGACGACGAACGGAATGCCGTACGCCGGGTTCTCCCCGAAGTCGGGGTGCAGGTTGTCCGCCCCGTGGTTCTGGATGAAGCTGATCATCTGGCTGCTGCGTGGCAGCAGCGGCGCCTTGCTGATGTCGATGTTCCACGCGTTGTCGGTCGAGAAGATGCGACAGCCGCCGATGAGCGGCCCGGGACGCGTGCCGCGCACCGCGAGTGCGGACGCGTTCGCGGGTGCGTTCACGCTGTCGGCGCGCACACCCGTCACGAGCAGTGCCGTGGCAACCACGGCGCCGAGCACAGCGCGTCGCTTCACCCCACCGACCCTACGTGACCGAGCCGACGACTGCCTCGCCGGGTTTCCCACCCCCGCCACCGCCGCCGCCACCCCACCTGCGGCCAGCCCACGGTACTCACGCGGTCGAACTGCTGATGCCGGTCAGCGTCTCCGGTTGGGCGATGGCCGCAGGATACCTCGGCCTGCTGTCCTGGCTGATCCTCCCCGGCCCTGTCTCACTCGTCGTCGGGTTCGTCGCGCTGCGCGATCTCGCGAAGCGCCCCCACATGCGCGGCAAGGTGCGCGCCTGGCTCGGCGTGGTGATAGGCGCCGTCGCCACCGCTGACGCCGACGGTTGGCGACGGCAACGCAGGCAGGCACCAGTTCTGTTTTCTTCAGCGACAACCTTGGTTGTCGTACGGCCGGTCAGCGCGCAACGAAAGTTGTCGTCTGCGAAAACGGAACACCGGCCCCCGCTCCAGGGCACCTGCGATCCTTCGGCGTGTAATGGCTCAGCCGCCGATCTGGCTCATGCTCCGACGGGGCTTGACGAAGGTGACCTGATTGATCTGGTGGCCGGCCCACTTGGTGCCGACCGCACGCTGGATCTCGGCCGCCAACTGGTCATCGGTGGCGCCGGCGCGCATCATCTTCAGCAGGTCGAACTCGGTGGTGGCGAACAGGCAGGTGCGGAACTGGCCGTCGGCCGTCATCCGGACGCGATCGCAGTCGTCGCAGAACGGCTTGGTCACCGTCGGGATAACGCCCACCATGCCCTTGCCGTCGAGGTAACGCCAGCGATCCGCAGGGGCGGCACCGCGAGCGGGCACGGGTTCCATCTCGAACACCGCCGACAGGGCGGCCACGATCTCGTCCTGACCGACCACCTTGTCGTTGAGCCAGTGGCCGGTGGCGTCGAGCGGCATGAACTCGATGAACCGCATCTCGACAGCGTGGTCGCGCGCGTAGGTGGCGAGTGCGACGATCTCGTCGTCGTTGACGCCGCGCTCGACGACCGCATTGATCTTCACCGGCTCGAAGCCGGCCTCCTTCGCTGCCTCGATGCCGTCGAGCACCGTGATCAGCTCGTCGCGTCGCGTCATCTGCAGGAACTTCTCGCGCTCCAACGTGTCGAGGCTGATGTTGACCCGCACCAGGCCGGCGTCGCGCAACTCGTGCGCCATGTGCCGGAACGTGGAACCGTTGGTGGTCATCGACAGGTCGACGCCGAGTGCGGCCAGCTTGCGGACCAGCACCGGCAGATGAGCGCGCATCGTGGGCTCGCCGCCGGTGAGGCGCAGGCCATCGACCTCGAACCGCTCGACGAAGATACGCGCCAGGCGTTCGATCTCCTCGAACGTGAGCACGTCGCTGCGCGGCACCCACTTCATGCCTTCTTCGGGCATGCAGTACGTGCAGCGGAAGTTGCACCGATCGGTGACCGAGATGCGCAGGTCACGGATCGTCCGCCCGAACGGGTCGATCAGGTCCATTGCGTCACACTACCCAACACCCGCACGACCTACTACCCCAGCCCCAGCAACATCGCCGCGACGGTGCTGCCGGCTGGGATGCCATCGCCGTCGGGCACGACCGCGATGGCGTTGGCCAACGACGTTGCCGCCAGCTGATGGCTGCCCTGTGCGCCGACGGAACGGACGTGCACTCGCCCGTCGTCGCCGTACGCGGCGACCACCCGAACGTAGTGCGTCTTGCCGTCGGGGCGGCGGCCGAGGCCGTCGTCCGCAATCGAGGCGACCAGCGGGCGATCGATCGCCACGTGGCCCATCATCTGGCGCAGCGCGGGGCGGGCGAGCAGCTCGAAGCTGACCAGCGAACTGACAGGATTGCCGGGCAAGCCGAAGACCGGAATCTGTCGCCCGGCCGAGCCGGCCAACATGCCGAACGCGAACGGCTTCGCCGGCTTGATCGCGATCTGCATCCACCGCATGTCGGCGATTCGTGAGAGTACGGCCTTGACCACGTCGTAGTCGCCCATGCTGACGCCCCCGCTGGTGACGACCGCGTCGTAGCGATCGGCTGCCTCGCGCAGCACGGCCTCCAGCGCGGCCTCATCGTCGCGGACGATGCCGAGATCGATCGCCTCGCAACCTGCGTCGCGCACGGCGCCGAGCAGCATCGTGCGGTTGCTCTCACGGATCTGGCCTGGCTGCAACGGTGAGCCATCGTCGATCAGTTCGTCGCCGGTGGAGAGCACAGCCACTCGCGCTCGCGGCACCACCGACACGACGGCGGCGTTCACGCTGGCAAGCACACCGGCCACTGCCGGCGTGACGAACGTGCCGGCCGGGTACAGCGCCGTGCCGGCATGAACATCGTCGCCGACGCCACGCACGGCGACGCCGGCCTCCACGGAACGGCGGATCAGCACACGCGAGCCGCCATCGACGCGTTCTGTGTCCTCCACCATCACGATCGCGTTGGCACCGGCGGGCACCGGCGCACCGGTCATGATGCGAATCGCCTCGCCCAGCTGCAACACCCGATCGGTGTGTGCCCCGGCAGCAACTTCACCGACCACCGGCAGCTCCACCGGCGCCGACGCGACGGATGCGGCGATGACCGCATACCCGTCGACCGCGCTGTTCGCGAACGGCGGAACATCTTCCGCTGCCACCACGGGTGCGGCCAGGACGAGCCCCGTTGCTGCACGGCACGGCACATCCACCGACGCCGCTGCCGTACAGCGAGCGAACACGTAGGAGCGGGCCTCGGCGATGTCGATCACGCCGCAACGGTACCGTGAGGTGGGTGACGCCGTACTCCCCGTTTCCCGCCGCCCACAAGCCCACCGGCCACGTCGTGCGGTGGGCCACCTGGGGCGGCGACGGCGACGAGACGACCACGATCCTGTGGGAGAACGAGGGGTTCACCGTCAGCGGCGAGGTCAGCGACGCTGCTGGCCGCGAGCACATCCAGTACGTGCTGCGCCTCTCACCCACCTGGCAGGTGCGCCAGTTCCTGCTGTTCCGGGATCTCGACGAGCCGGATCTGTGGCTGGCAACCGACGGACACGGGCGCTGGAGCGAGATGAACGGCGCTCACCGCACCGAGCTGGACGGGTGCTATGACATCCACATCGCCTGCACGCCGTTCACCCACACGCTGCCGATTCGCCGCCTTCCGCTGCTCGACGGCCACACAGCCGAGTTTCCGGTGGCCGAGGTCAACCCGGAGATCCTCGACGTGCAGCCGGTGATGCACCGCTACACGCGCACAACGGCCAACCTGTGGACGGTCGAGCGGCTGGACACCGGCGAGCTCACCGAACTCGAGGTCGACGAGTTCGGTGTCGTGCGCAACTACCCCAGCCGCTTCCGTCGGTTGTCGTAGAGGCTGCCTCGGCGGCGTGGTTCACACGCGGCCCTGTAGCCAGGCCCGGAACTCGGCGCCGATGCGCTCGTCGTCGAGCGCAAGCTCCACGACGGCGGTGAGCCAGCCGAGGGGGTTGCCGGTGTCGTAGCGGCGGATGTCGCTCAGGACGCCGTGGAACGGGCCTTCGGCGGCCTGCATGCGCAGCGCGTCGGTGAGCTGGATCTCGCCACCAGCACCGGGCTGCACTCGCTCGATCTTGTCGAACACGTCGGGGGTGAGCACGTAACGACCGATGATGATCAGGTCGCTGGGGGCATCGGCTTGGGCCGGCTTCTCCACCATCGTGCTGATGCGCACGACGCCGTGCTCGTCGAGCGGACCCGCCGGAGTGATGACTCCGTAGGCGCTGACTTCGTCCATCGGCACCTGTTTGAGGCCGACGACGCTGCCGCCGGTGGCCGCGCTCACATCACACATCTGGGCCAGCAGGCTGCTGTCGCCCATGATCTCGTCGGGCAGCAGCACTGCGAACGGCTCGTCGCCGACTGCCTCGCGGGCGCAACCGACCGCATGGCCGAGCCCCTTCGCCACATCCTGGTAGGCAAAGCTGATGCGCACGTCGCGGCCAATGGCCTCGAGGTGGTCGGCAACCTCGTGGCGGCCGGTGCTGCGCAGCTTCGCGACGATCTCCGGGGCGTCCTCGAAGTACGCCTCGATGGCCGGCTTGGCGTGGCTGGTGACGACCACCACATGCTCGATGCCGGCACCGACCGCTTCGTCGATGATCAGCTGCAGCGCCGGGGTGTCGATGATCGGGAGAAGCTCCTTCGGCACCGCCTTCGTGGCCGGGAGGAAGCGTGTACCCATCCCCGCCGCCGGGATGACTGCCGTACGTGCCCGCATGGCCACGATGCTACGTCGTGAATCGTCCGGGCGGTTTGTTCCCGGCGACCACGGGCTAGCCTTAGCAGTCGCACCATCCGACTGCTAACAGGCGAGTTCCCGGAGCCACCGATGCCGACCTACGTGTACAAGTTCATCGATACCGGGGAGACCATCGAGGTCCAGCAGTCGTTCAGCGACGATGCGCTCACCGAGGCCGTCCACCCAGGCACCGGCAACACGTTGCCCGTGAAGAAGGTCTTCCTGCCGGTCGGCGTCACCTTCAAGGGTGGCGGCTTCTACAAGACCGACAGCCGTGGCAGCTCCAGCAGCACCACGCCGTCCAGCACGTCCTCGACCAGCAGCTCGTCATCGGATTCGACCAGCTCCTCGAGCAGCCCCACACCTGCCGTCCCCGCCACGGCGCCGGCCAGCTCGGGTAGCTCCAGCTCCAGCTCCAGCTCCAGCTCCAGCTCCAGCTCCAGCTCCAGCTCCAGCTCCAGCTCCAGCTCCGACTGACGTTCTGCCGGACGGGAGGTGCGCGCCGATATGGTGCGCTCTCAACGGCTTCCCCCGGTTCCAGTTCATCTGCCCCGATCCGGGAGGCTCTCATGCGCCTACTCCCCCGCTTGCGGCTGCTGCTCGCGCGGCGGCCGTGGCTCTACTGGTTGGTCGTCGGCCTCTGCGCGGCCGTGGTCTGGCTGTCGGTGTCGGCAGCAGCCGAGGGCGTCGCCGCGGAGCGTGCACGTTGGGGCACTCCACGACGGGTGTGGGTGACGGTCGCGCCGGTCGCCGCTGGCGCACCCGTGATCGCGGTCGCGCGTGACTATCCACAGGCGATGGTTCCGGCGGCTGCTCTGGCGGGCGAGCCCGACGGTGTCGCCGCACATGTGCTCGCGGCCGGCGAAGTGGTGGTGAAGGGCGATGTCGCTGCGGACAACGGCCTGGTCCCGGGCGATTGGCTGGTGTTCGCAGTGCCGGCCGGCGACGGCCCCGAGGTCGCGGCCGGCGACACGGTGGCGATCTTCGGCAGCGGCCGGTGGTGGTGCGATGGCATCGCGGCTGCCGTGACCGACGGTGCGGAGGTCGGTCGCACCGTCGAGGTCGCAGTGCCACCCGACTGCGCGCCATCACTCAGCGCTCAGCTCGCCCTTCAGGCGGTCACCCTCGCCCGGAGGCAGTGAGCGCACGGTCGAGGTCGGCCCAGATGTCGTCGATGTGCTCGATGCCGACGCTCATCCGGATCAGGCCTGGCGGTACGTGGGCGTCGCCGGCGTACTTCTGGCGGCGCTCCATCGTCGTCTCCACACCACCGAGGCTGGTGGCGGGCACCACCAATCGCACCGCGCGGCACGCTGCGTCGGCAGCGGCGGCGCCTCCGCCGACGACGAACGAGACCATTGCGCCGAAGCCCGGGTAGCGCACCTCGGTCACCGCCGCGTGCGCCCGCAGGCGCGTCACCATCTCCACCGCATTCGACTGCATCCGCTCCATCCGCAACGGCAACGTACGCACACCGCGCAGCGCGAGGAACGCCTCCAGTGAACCGGGCGTGCTGCCGTTCACCAGTCGGGTCTGCAGCAGGCGCGCATGTGTGGCTTCGTCGGCAGCGACCGCCAGACCGATCAGCAGGTCGCTGTGGCCACCGATGAACTTGGTGCCACTGTGGATGACGATCGTTGCCCCATCCTCCAGTGGGCGAGCGCAGATCGGAGTGGCGAACGTGTTGTCGACCACCACCTTCGCACCCGCCGTGTGGGCCGCCGCACAGATCGCGGCGACATCGGCAACGTCGAGTGTCGGGTTCGTCGGCGTCTCGACCCACACGACATCAGCGCCGGGGATGGCTGCGATGACGGCTGCGGTGTCGGCGATGTCGACGAAGCGAACCTCCAGGTGGCCCTGGCGGACATGGTCGTCGACGAGGGCGCGCACGCCCAGGTAGCTGAACGACGGCAGCACCAACACCTTGGGCGCGAGCGCGAACAACGCCGCGGCCGCCGCGGCCATGCCCGACGAATACGAGACGCACCGACCGCCCTCGAGCGCGCCGATCGCTTCCTCCAGCCCGATCCAGCCGGGGGTGCCGTGTGTTCGGGAGTAGACACCCTCTTCGCCACGGAAGTTGCTGGCGAGCGTGATCGGGTGGTTCAGCGGGTCGCCGTGCCCAACGGGGCGGCCGGCGGTGACAGCGATGGTGGCGGGGTGTATCGATTCGGACGACATCGCCCGTCAGCCTGCCACGGCCGCGCTACTTCTTGCGCTTCGGCTTGACGCCGACGCGACGTCTCAGCGGCTCAGGTGCGCGTCGACCGCCGCAGCCCACTGGGCAGCGTGCGTCAGCTGGGGTGAGTGGTACGCGCCCGCAACAACCGTCAGTTGCGCGCCATTCGCCTCGGCGGCCAGCTCGGCAGCCTGATCCACGAAGGGGTGGTCGTGCTCGCCGACGATCACGCTGACCGGGCAGGCGATCTCGCCGAGCCGGTCGCGAAGCCACTGGGTGTCGCCGGCGAACAGTTCGGCACCCAGCGCCTTCAGCGCATACGGGTCGAAGGCCGCGGCCATCTGCTGCTTGATCACGTGCCACTCCGGTGTCGTGGCCGCATTGATCAGGGCTTCCTCCGGGCCTGCCATCGCGGTCAGATCGGGCAGGCCGCCCGCGGGGTCGAACGCCGTGATGAACGCACGCATCATCTCTGCGACCGACGAATCCGGCGGGATGAACGACCATCCGCTGGTGTCCATCAGGATCAACGAGCGCACGAGATCGGGACGGGCGAGCGTGAACCGCAGCGCGATCGAGCCACCCATCGAATGCCCGAGCAGGTCGACCGGACCGCCGATCTCGTTATCGACGAACGCGATCAGGTCGGTGGTCAGCCGGTCGATCGCGTACCCCTCGGTGGCGCCCAGCTTCTGGGAGCGGCCGTGGCCACGATGGTCGATCGAGACGACGGGTCGTGTTGCGGCGAGTGCCTCGATGTGCAGTGCGAAGTCGTGCGAGGAGCCGGAGAAACCGTGGCACAGCAGGAACGGTGTGCCCTCGGCAGCGCCCCAGCGGTCCCAGCGGAGCGTCGCCCCGTCGACGTCGAACTGTCGGCTCAGGTCAGTGATCACCGTCGCAGACTAGGCAACCTTCACGCGGTGGTCGCAGCCGCGGCGTCGGGCTGCTCGATGCGACCGTCGGCGTGGTGCGCGAAGCGGCGGGCGTCGCGGCCGTGCACGGGATCCGGGCGATCCCACGGCCAGCCGCCGAACCCGGTGCGGCGGTAGTCGGCGAACGCCTGCTGGATCTCGGCCTCGGTGTTCATCACGAACGGCCCGTACTGCGCCACCGACTCACCGATCGGGCGGGCCTGCAACATCAGGATCTCCGCGCCTTCGGACCCCGCGGCCAGCGGCGCCGCCTGCGACGAATCGACCACTGCACCGGTGTTCGTGTCGACGAGTTCGCCGTCCACCGCAACCGATCCCTCGAAGACGTACAGCACCCTCATCGAATCCTCGCCGCTCGCCGCCGGCACGGTCCACGCCGCCCCGGGCTGCATCGTGATGTGCAGGATCGAGACGTCGGCCTGCTCACGCGAGGCCCATGAGGCGGGTGGCGGGGCGGGCGGCGTGTAGGTGGCACCATCGATGGCCAGCTCGCCGGCGATCACCGTGATCACCGTGTCGACGCCGAACGCGTCGGTGTGCGTGTGCCGCGGGATCTGCTCGCTCCACAGCATCGTGAAGTACGGGTCGACCATCTTGTCGCTGGCCGGCAGGTTCATCCAGATCTGGAACAGCTCGACCGTGTTGGGGCCGTCGGGCGACAGCAGCGGGAACATCTCACAGTGCACGACACCGCTGCCCGCCGTCATCCACTGCACGTCGCCACGGCCGAAGCGGGCGGCCGCACCGAGTGAATCGCTGTGGTCGATGTACCCCTTGCGGGCGAAGGTGATCGTCTCGAAGCCACGATGCGGGTGCTCGGGGAAGCCGGGCACGGTGCTGCCGTGGTACATCCGCCAACCGTCGCGCGGCTCGAAGTCGTTGCCGATCGAACGGCCGGCCAGCGGCGCCTGCGGCGCGAACTCGGCGGTGCCTGCCGGGTACAGATCGAGGTGGTGCACACAGAAGAGGAACGGATCGGTGGTCGCCCACTGGAAACCCAGCGGCACCCGCTGCAGTACGAGCGGCCGGTCGGCAGGCTGGTTCATCAGGCCGAGCGTACGCCGAAGGCGATCAGCAGCAACACGAGGGAGCCCAATGCCACACGGTAGATCACGAACGGCATGAACGAGCGGGTGCGGATGAGTTTGAGGGTGCCCCACACAGCGAGCCAACCCGAGACACCGGAGGTGATGATGCCCACGATCATCGGCACGCCCAGCCCATCGGGCACGCCGTCCTTCGCCAGCTTTGCCAGCTTCAGCGCGACCGCCCCCACCGTGACCGGGATCGCCATCAGGAAGCTGGCGCGGGCTGCAGCGTCACGGTTGAACCCGAGCAGGCGCGCAGCGGTCATCGTGATGCCGCTACGCGAGGTGCCGGGGTTGAGCGAGAGCACCTGCGCAGCGCCGATCTTCACTGCGTCGGCCTTCGTGTAGTCGTCGATCGTGCGACTGCCGGCGCGTCGATCGGCCCAGCCCAGCAGCACGCCGAACACGATCAGCGAACAGGCGATCAGCACCGGCGTGCCCAGCTTCTCGTCGATGTAGTTCTCCCCCACCGCGCCCACCAGCGCGGCCGGCACCGAGGACAGCACAAGCAGCCAGGCCAGCCGCCCTTCGGGTGTGCCCGGCTTCTCGCGGCGAACCACCAGGCGCACGCCCTCGCGCACGTACACGACGAGGTCCTTGCGGAAGTAGGCGATGACAGCCACCACCGTGCCGAGGTGCAACGCGACGTCGAACGCCTTCTCGATCGCCGGATCACCGGCGAAGTCGTTCCAGCCGAACAGCCAGGGCACCAGCAACAGGTGGCCGCTGGAGGAGATGGGGAGGAACTCGGCGAGGCCCTGGACGAGGCCGAGCACGATCGCGTGGAGGATGGGCACGGGCGTCAGTTCTACTCGGTGGGCACGCTGGGAATGATGCGCGCCTTCCACGGACGGTGTTCGTCCCAGTGATGCCCGACGACGCGGCCCTCGCGCAGCGCGGCCAGGAACTCGGTCGGGCCGTCGAAGTCGGGCATCTCCACGTATGCACTCCCGAGTGCCAGCGGTACGTGCGCATCGCTCCCTGCGCCGGCGGCCATGTCGAACTCGGCGGCGAACTGCGCCGCCCGCTCGTTGAGGCTGCGCAAGCTGGTCTTCGCGTTCAGCACCTCGATCGCGTCCACGAGGCCGGCGCGCGCGAGGTCGTACAACGCAGGTTCGGACAGGTTGCGCCGCATCGGATCGAACGGGTGAGGGATGTAGACCACGCCACCCTGAGCACGTATTGCCATCGCTGCCTCGGCGGGTGGCGTGCCGGCTGCGATGCGGTCGGTGAGGAACAGGCCGATGATCTCGCCGTACTGAGTGCGCAGTTCCTCACCGATGATCACCCTGCACGGCAATCGGGCGGCAAGATCCGTTGCGCCCCGGATCGCGTTGTGGTCGGTGATGCACAGCACGTCGAGACCGGCCGCGACCACGGCCTCCTCGATCTCGTCGGGCGTGGTGGTGCTGTCGCCGCTCCACATCGTGTGGCTGTGCAGATCGACGCGCACCCAACCCTCGGGCAAGGGCTGCGCCAGGTGGGGGTGGCGAGCGATGGCGGCGGGGTGCGGGGCGGGCACGGAGGTTCACGGTACCGTCAGGCGCATGCGATGGACGCGCCGGAGCAAGCGGCTGATGCTGATCACAGGGGGCGGCGGCTTCCTCGGCCGGCACCTGATGAACGCCTGCGAGCCCGCCGGCTGGGAGACCCTTGCGCCCGCGTCAGGATCGATGGACATCCGCACGCGGGCGCGTGTGCTCGACGAGATCACCACCTGGAAGCCGCAGGTCGTGGTGCATCTCGCCTACCGCCGCGACGACCACCAGGTGATCGTCGACGGCACCCGCAACGTCGCCGAGGCGGCGGCCGCTGCGGGCTCGCGACTGATCCATCTCTCCACCGACGTGGTCTTCGCGGGACGGGCCAGGCCCTACACCGAGACCGACCGGCCCGATGCGACCATCGAGTACGGGCGCTGGAAGGCCGAGGCGGAGGTGGCACTGTGGCGGGCCTGCCCGCGGGCACTCGCGATCCGGACCTCGTTGCTGTACGGGACGGATCTGCAAGCGCCGATCCAGACGGAGGTGGAAGCTGCGCTCGCCGGGCGGAGCCGAACACGGTTCTTCACCGACGAGTACCGCTGCCCTGCGCACGTCGCCGACGTTGCCGCAGCGATCGTCGAGTTGGCGGACCGGCCCGACGTCACCGGCGTGCTGCACGTCGCCGGGCCGCAGTCGTCGAGCCGCGCCGACATCGCCCGCGCCTTCGCCGAGTGGATGGGTCACGATCCGGCTCGAGTACCGACCACGACCCTCGCGGAGAGCGGCCTCGACCGCCCCGGAGTGGTGGCCCTGGACTCGTCACGGGCAGCGAGTCTCGGCATCCGCTGCCGCTCGTTGGGCGAGGCACTCGCCCGGTGATTCACGCACCCGAGAGGGTGATGTCGCGGATCACCAGGCTGACGCCGGCGGCGCGCATCGGCAGCCAATCGACATCGCCGCCGACCTCGACCACGTCGAGCAGCATTCGCTGCAGCGTCGAGGCGATCGTGAACTCGCGCAGTGGGGCGCCGACCTGGCCGTTGGTGATCTGCAAGCCGGACGCGCCCACGGAGAAGTCGCCGCTGATCGGGTTGACACCGCTGTGCAGCCCCTGCACTTCCTGGATCAGCACGCCATCGGTGACGTCGGCGACGAGTGCCGCCTGATCACGTGTGCCGGGTTGCAACTGCAGCGCCAGGCACCCGACGCCCGGGGTGCCCTTGAACCCGCCGCGCACCGCGTTGCCGGTGCTGCGGCCGCCGACGCGCCGGGCGCTGTAGCTGTTGTGCACGAACTGCTGCAGCACACCGGCATCGATCAGCACGTTGCGGCGGGCGGCAAGGCCCTCACCGTCGAGATCGGTGGCGGTGTAGGCCAGCGTGTTCGTCGGGTCGTCGACCAAGGTGAGCAACGGGTTGGCAACCTGGTCGCCGAGACGGTCCTTGAACAGGCTGCGGCCCTTGGCGACGGCCTCACCGTTGAGCGTGCTGGAGATCACACCGAGGAACATCGCCGTCACGTACGGATCCAGCACCACCGTCAGCCGTCGCGAGGCGGGCTTGGTGGCGCCGAGCAGTCGAGTGGCACGATCGGAGGCTTCCTGCGCTGCCTTGCCGAGATCGAAGAACTCGGGCGAACGACCGACGCTGAAGCCGAAGCCGGTCTGCGTCTCGTCGCCGTCGTCGGCCAGCGTGCTGATCGAGACGTAGCAGCCATTCTCACGGCCGCTGCGACGGATGCCGGTGGTGGTCGCCACCGCGGACTCCACGGATGCATCGGCGTAGTTGGAATCATCCACCCGCACCCGCCCATCCACACCGAGGGTGAGCCGTTCGAGCTCCTTCGCCAGTTCGATCTTGCGATCGGTGGCGTAGGCAGCAAGGTCGTCGTTCCACAGTTCCTGCTCGATGACGTCGACCCCGTCGGGCTGGGCCAGGCCCGCCCACTCGTCGGGCGTGCCGAACTCGACGTTGTCGCGAGCCTCGGCCAAAACCTCCGCGATCGCCGTCGGGTCGAGCGTGCCCGCGTAGGCGAAGCCGGTGCGGCCGTCACGGATGACCCGGATGCCGATGCCTTCGCTCTGCGCGCTGACGAAGTGCTCCACCTCGCCCCCGTACACGCGGATGTCGGTCTCGCTGTCGCGCGAGACGAACGCCTCCACGTGCTCACCTGAGCGCGCCTGCGCGACGACTCGGTCGGCGATCTCCTGCAGTGCCGCAGCAGTGGGAGAAACGCTCATGCTGCAGTGCCGCCGATGGTCATCGACTTCACTCGCAGCGTCGGCTGGCCGTCGCCCACCGGCACACCTTGGCCGTCCTTGCCGCACGTACCGGGGTTGCCCATCGCAAAGTCGTTGCCCAGCAGATCGATGTCCTTCAGCACCTCCGGACCGTTGCCGATCAGGTTGCCCTCGCGGAGCGGTTCGGTGATCTGACCGTTCTCGATCAGGTAGGCCTCGGTCATCCCGAACACGAAGTCACCCGAGGCGGTGTTGACACTGCCGCCACCCAACTTGGCCACGTACACGCCGTACTCCGTGGCCCGCACGATGTCGTCGGGCTCCTCGGTGCCGTTGAGCACGTAGGTGTTGGTCATCCGCACCATCGGGAGGTGCTGGTAGCTCTGCCGGCGGCCGTTGCCGGTGAACGCGTGCCCTTCGTTGCGGGCCCGCAGGTAGTCCCACATGTAGTCGGTGAGGACACCGTTCTCGATCAGGACGTTGTACTGGCTGGCGTGGCCCTCGTCGTCGTAAGCGATGGCGCCCCACTCGCCGCTCATCGTGCCGTCATCGACCAGGGTGACCAGCGGCGACGCCACCAGCTCGCCCTTCTTGCCGCGGTAGACGCTGCCGCCCTTGGCCACGAGATCGGCCTCGAGCCCGTGTCCGCACGCCTCGTGGAACAAGACACCGCCGCTGCCCTGCTTGATGACCACGGGCAGAGAACCGCTGGGGGCCGGACGGGCGTTGAGCTTGGTGATCGCCATCCGCGATGCGTCGCGGGCGAGGGCCTCGACATCGACGTGGCCGATCAACTCGAAGCCCATCGTGTGCCCTGCGCTCTGCGAGCCCGTCTGCATGCCACCGTCGCCGTCGGCGATGGCAGTGATGCGAATCAGCGTGCGAACCTGCTGATCCGTGACGAAGACACCATCGGTGTTGGCCACCAGCATGTGCTTGCGGCTGTCGCCGTAGCCGGCGCTGACCTGCACGATGGCGCTACCGGCGCTGCGGGCGGCCTCGTCCATGCGGAGCAGGACTGCAACCTTGTCGGCCTTGCGGACATCGTCGGGGTACTGCTCCACCGGGCTGACAACGCGCTCGGGGCTGCGGGTGAGCGCAATCGTGCGCGTGCCACCACCACCCTGGCTGGCAGCGGCCGCTGCGGCCTCCGCGGCGGCACGCAGGCCGGCCTCGCTGAGGTCGGCGGTGTGCGCGAACCCGGTCGTGTCGCCCTTGACGACACGGATGCCGGCGCCGCGGTCGCGGCCGCTCGTGACCTGCTCCACCTTGCCGTCGTCGAACCCCACGGAGGTGGAACGCTTGTCCTCTGCGTACACCTCGGCAAAGTCGGCGCCCGTGCGCACTGCCGTTGCCAATACTCGTTCCAACACGTCCTGGTCGATCACGTCGGGGAGCCTAGTTGGGACGTAGCGTGAGCGCTCGATGAGCCTGGATATCGGCCTGAGAGGTGCGGTCACCATCGTGGTCACGGACGCGGACACGGCTCTGGCAATGGGTTCCGGGTCGGTGCTGGTGTTGGCAACCCCGCGAGTCGTCGCACTCGTCGAGCAGGCCAGCTGTGCCGCCCTCGCCGGTCACCTCGATCGGGGCTGCACCACGGTCGGGGTGCGCGTGGAACTCGACCACCTGCGTCCGACACCCGTCGGGAGCGCGGTGACGGCCGAGGCGGTCCTAGAAGAAATCCATGGGCGCAGGCTCACGTTCGTCGTGTCGGCGACCGATACCAAGGGGAAGGTGGCTGTAGGAAAGGTCACCCGCATCGTGGTGGAGGTCGAACGATTCATGGGGACAGCACGATGAAGCGCATCGCAGCAGGTCTGCTCGCCGTTGGTTCCTGTGTCGCGCTCACGGGTTGCTACGCGAAGGAGGCCAAGGATGGCCTCCAAGAAGTCGCGCAGGCCAGCAGCGCGCAATGCGTCGCCGAGCGCGATGTCCTGGAGAAGGCGATCGAGGCGTACAGCATCCTGGAGAACAAGATCCCCACCACCGAGACCGAGATGATCCCGCTGTACCTGCGGGTCGAGTCGCTGTACATGGACATCGGCCCCAACGGCACCGTCGTCGCAGCCCCCGGCAGCGGCTGCAACTGACCCGCGGCTCAATCCCCGCCACCCCAACACGCTTTGGCGGTGAGATGCGGTACTACCGCACATCAGCGCCAAACAGTGACTGACGCTGGCGGTAGCGGACCATCACGTCGCTCACCGTGCGCTGCAGGTCGTTCTCGACCCGTGACGTGGGCACGCGCTCCACATCTCCACCGGTGATCCGTACGGCCAGATCGCGTTCCTTGTCGTACTCCACGTCCGCCATCTGCGTGTGCCAGGTCGAATGATCAACCTCGATGTAGAAGGCGATGGACGGTACGCCCATGTCGGGGTGGACGAGGGTGCCATTGGTGAGCCGCAGGATCG
>JAYSPV010000028.1:0-10895 GCA_043721915.1 Ilumatobacteraceae bacterium
CGGTGGGCGATACAGGGCTCGAACCTGTGACCTCTACGGTGTGAACGTAGCGCTCTAGCCGACTGAGCTAATCGCCCTCAGTGGCACGGCAAGGCTAGCAGCCAACCCCGATGGGACAACCCCCGAGCCGAGCTACCGCGCGGCATTGCGCAGGCTGCCGGTGACCGACTTCCCCGGCTCGTACACGAAGCACGTGTAGCCACCGCGCGAGGCCTTCCAGCCGAGCTCGTTCGGCTGGAGATAGTAGGCCTCGAGCACCGAGTCGTTGTAGGCGAGCCCGACGAACGCTTCGAAGCGATCGAGGCACTCGCTACCCACCTCCACCGACACCGACGTATCACCGGGGAACGGCCGCGTGCGAGTCGGGTCGAGTTCGCCGATGAAGTAGACCTCGGCTTCATGCGGCTTGGCACAGTCGACGATCGTTACCTGCGCCACGGTGGCACCCTCATTCGGCAGCTTGATCAGGCAGTCGGCCACGGCCAGTTCGTCGATCCGCCTCTTGTCGTCGTTGTCCAGCCGGTCGGTCGCAGCAGCCCAGACGAACACCGCGAAACCAACGACACCGAGCCCGCCGAGGATCCAACCGCTGCGGGCCATCCCGAGCCCGCGCAGCGCCCCGTTGCTGCGCTTGATGCTGCTGGCGCTGATCAGGCCGAAGATCAGCGCCAGCAACGGCACGATGCCGGTGACGAAGAGCAGCACGCTGCTGATGCCGCACACCATTGCGGCCACGGCCAATCCCGAACGCTTGGGTGGCACCATCGGTGTGTACCCCGTCATCGAAGTCCCGGATGCGTAGCCACCCACAAAGCCTTGAGGAGCGCCGAACGGCGGCGCAGCGCTGAAGGCGGGCGGCAGCGGGAGCGTGAACTCCGGATCGGGTGGTTGCATCGGTTCCATCAGTGCGACTGTACGGGAAACGGGCTCACGGCAGGAGCACACAGGCTGTGCCCATGCCCTGACGATCGCGGTGCGGCTCGCTGGCGGCCGAGCACGGAGAGTCGAAAGGAACCAGCACCTCGACGGTGCCGTCGTGCGGTTCGCTGCACAATCGCTCGACGGCATCGCCGTTCACATCGATGACCACGCAATCGCCCGGTTGCAGCACGTTGTCGACCGACGGCGGCACAGGGTCGGACGCCGTCAGCACACCGAGCACGACGAACGCGACGCCGATCGTCAGCAAGACCGCCAGGAATCGCCACGGGACACGCG
Organism: Ilumatobacteraceae bacterium; assembly: GCA_043721915.1. Taxonomy (GTDB): domain Bacteria; phylum Actinomycetota; class Acidimicrobiia; order Acidimicrobiales; family Ilumatobacteraceae; genus UBA668. Next base: position 1,219 of record JAYSPV010000028.1, read on the forward strand.
GTGGGTCCTGATAGCGGGCCAACGGATTGTGGCGCGGCTCGATGAACACCGGCGCCGTGTCGTCCTCGGCGCTCGAGCCCATTCGGGGAGCCACGCCGAGGCTGCGGTCATACTCCCGCCGGCGCTGTGGATCACCGAGTACGGACCAGGCTCGATTGATCTCGGCCATGCGACCGGCGCTGGCTTCGCCGTGCGTATCGGGGTGGTGCGCCCGCGCGGCGCGACGATACGCAACGCGGATCTCCTCGAAGGGCGCGCTGGGGGCAACCCCCAGCAACTCGTAGTGCGTCCGTGTGGTGGCCATCTCAGCCCGCCACGGTGCCGCCGCTACGCCAGTACTGACCCGCCTCACGGTCGAGGAAGCCCTCATCGACGAGGTAGCGGCGAAGCGCTGCGGTGTCGGGGTGACGCTGGCCGAGCAGAAGGTTCACCATCTGCTCGCTGTAGTGCCGACCGGGCTCGAACGCCTGCACCAGCCAGTCGAGGATCACCAACCGCTTGGTCTGCGACGACGGGATCGACTGCAGCCTGCCATCCACCACGAACGCCTGCATGACCTTGCGGGCGTGTGCCGGCAAGTCGTCGTGTTCATCCCCGTTGGGGCGGGCCAACGCCAGTCGAGCAGCTGCCTGGAAGACGCCGGCCGGCACGCTCAGCGCGCCGTCGCCGGCGGCGACGATTCCGCTGTCCACCAGCTTGCCCAACGCCTTGCCGACCTGTGCCGTCGTGAGCCCTGTCATCGCGACCACGTCATCGAGGTGAGCGGCACCGAGTTGGACGGCTGAGAAGACGCGACGACGCTGATCGTCGGCCAGTGCACCGACGATTCCGGCGGCGGTCACGGCGGGCTCGCTCGACACTCGGCCCACAGCGCTCAGTAGCCGAGGTCGGTGTGGATCGGCCCGACGAGGGGCTCGCCGTTCGCGAACCGGCGCACGTTGGTGGTGATCCGCTCCGACAACAGCGGCACGGCCATCTCTGGTGTGTTGCCCACGTGAGGCGTGATGATGCAGTTCGGTAGCGACCACAGCGGATGACCGGGCGGCAACGGCTCGGGCTCGGTGACGTCGAGCGCGGCGCCGCCGATGACGCCGTGCTCGAGGGCCCACACGAGATCGTCGGTGACGATGTGACGCCCGCGTGCAACGTTGACGATCCAGGCGTGCGGCGACATCTGCTCGAGTTCTGAGCGCGAGATCATCCCCTCGGTCTCCGGGGTGAGCGCAAGTGCGAGAACCACCAGATCAGCGCCGGCGAGCGCATCGACGTACCGATCAGGCTCGAGGACGTCGTCGGCGCCCTCCATCTCCTCCACCCGATTGCGAACGACGGTCACGTGGCAGTCGAACGGCGCGAGCAGACGCAACAGATGCTCGGCGATACCGCCACCACCGAGGATGGTGACGTTGGCGCCGATCAGGTTGCGACCCTGGGGCCGAAACCACTCGCTGGCACGGGCATACGCGCCCACATGACGCATCCCGGTGAGCGCGAGGGTGAGCGCGAGTTCGGCCACCGGCTTCGCGTACACGCCCTTGCCGCACGTCCACACCCGATCGTCATCCACGAGGTCGACGAAGGTCTCGATGCCGGCGAAGGGCAGCTGCACCCATGCGAGTTGGGGAGCATCGGCAAGCGTCATCCGCAGCGCCTCAGGGTCGCGCGGTGCGCCCCAGATCAACGCCTCCGCCGCAGCTGCCGGCACGATGTGTCCGCCACCGGCGACGATGGCATCGGCCATCCAGGCCGGCGCTCCCTCGGGTGCGAGTGCGATGCGAGGTGGCCCGTCGGAACCGGGCCCGGTGCGTGGAGCTGCCGCAGAGGGCAGATTCGTACTTGGCATGGTCCGCAAAGGCTAGCCCGCGGCCACGATCCTCGCCGCCACGGTTTCGCCCGACTCGAGCGCGCCCTCCATGTAGCCGGTACACGTCGCGACGTGTTCGCCGGCCAGGTGCACACGACCCCACGGCTCGCGCAGCACCTGCCAGTGGGCTGTCACCTGTCCGGGTTCGTACACGGCGTAGGAGCCACCGAACCGCGGCTGAATGTTCCACGCACGCGAGAAACCCCCCAGTGGCTCGTCGTCGATGCCGTGCATCGCGCGCATCTCGCCGGCAACCAGGTGCACACGCTCCGCGTCGTCCATCTCCGACCAGCGGCGGCCCCCGTCGCCGCCGCAGTACGACATCAGGATGCCCTGCTTCCCCGGCTGGTCGACCGTGGGTTCGTACACCCGCTGGGCGACACCAGAGGTAGTGGCATAGCCGGCCGGCCACGCGCGCTGCGGCCACTGCACCGAAGTCTTGGTGACAGTGCCGTAGCCGAGTTCGTCGATGGCCCGACGCAAGGCCGGCGGCATGTCGGTGGCGAACTGCACCCGGCGCAACGGCACCAGCGAACAGGCGAGGACGACGTGGTCGGCGGTGATCCGACGCTGGTCGGTGTGCACCACCACACGCTCTCCGTGCTGCTCGACACCGACGAGCGTCTCGCCGAACGTGATGACGTCCCCCAGCTCGGCCGCCATGCCGTCCGCGACTCGGCTGAAGCCCCCGGCGACACGATGCGCCGAGACCTCTGTGCCGGCCGCGAGCTCGTGCTGATGTGCACGCTGCTGGGCGACGAACAGCAGCGACACCCGGTTCGGCTCCTCGGCGAACTCGCCCTGGGAGTCGCGCCGGCGGAACAACGCTGCCAGCTCACCGAGCTGTGCCTGCGCGGCGACGTCCGCCAACGAACGCGCATCCAGCACCTCGGCCTGCGGGTGCAGGTACGGCCGGGAAGCGTCGGCGATGCCATCGGCGGCCCGCTGCACGATGCGTTCGAACTCGTCGAGTTGCTCGAACATCGCCGGGTTTGCGGCGCCCATGTCGGCGGGGCTCATCAACCGGCCGTCATGGTGCAGCCAGCGACGGATCGTGGTCCACTGCTCGCCGGCGCCCAGCCGATCGATGCCGAAGCGATCCAACTCGGCGAGGACGCGCGAGTGGACGGAATCCACCCACTCTGCGCCGCTCTCGCTGTACTGCCCCCCGACGAACGGCGCATGGACGGTGCGCACGCGGCCGCCGGCACGCTGCCCGCCTTCGATCAGGACCACTTCGCAACCAGCGGCTCGGATGTGTTCGGTGGCACGCAGACCGGCCAGGCCGGCACCGACGACTACTACGCGCATCAGGTGGTGCTCAGCCGCCGCCGAGCGTGGCAGCGATCTGCGACGACGAGTCGCCCGACTTCTTCAGCACCTTGGCAACGAACGCCAGCAAGGCCATCGTCATCACGAACAGCACGACCGAGCCAACACCCCAGAACGGTTTGATCTCACTCTTCGTTGCCGAGATCAGCGACACGGGGAACGTCGACGAGGCGCCGCTGATGAGCGAGGAGATGACCGTGTTGTCGAGGCACAGTGTGAACGACAGCAGTCCACCTGCGATCAGCGCCGGGCTGATCAGCGGCAGTGTCACCTGGCGGAACGCACGGGCGGGGGGAGCCCCGAGATCGGCAGCCGCCTCCTCCAACGCCGCATCAATGCCGGACAGGCGTGCGCGAACGATCAGCGTCACGACTGCGCTGGCATAGAGCGATTGCCCGATCCAGAGTCGCAGCATGCCGAACGGCACGCCAAGCGTGTCGGAGGTGAGCGGTCCGCCGACGCGTTGCATCCAGCCGGCGAGGGCGATGGCATCCATGATCTCGGGTGTCACCAAGATGAGGAACAGCAACGCCATCATCACCTTCGCCCACGTACCAGGGTGCCTCGCAAGTGCTACGCCGCAGAGGCCACCGATGGTGACGGCGATCACCGTGCCACCGAACGCCGCGAGGAACGACCCACGCAGGCCCTCTCCGACACCCGCCTGCTGAAAGATCTTCAGGTACCAGTCGGTCATCAGGCCGTTGACGACCAGTGCGATCACGAAGGCCACCAGCGCCGACCACTGCCGCACATAGCGGTTGTGACGGCCACGGACGGCTTTCCACACGTAGGGCGCGGCGATGCCGAGCGCCATGATGATCGCGAACCGGACGACCATCGGGCCTGTGCTGTTGAAGTCGAACAGGCCCTGCATCTTCATGCCGGACTTGGTACGGCCTGCCGGGCCACCCCACCACACGGTGCTGTACTCCCCGCTCCAGATCGAGAACGACGGCCCGTTGTTGAACGAGTGACGCACGACGAGCAGGATCGGGATGAACAGGAACACGAGCAGCAGCGCCGTCCAGACGGCGAGTGCAGGGCGCAGCAGGTCAGGGAACCGACTCGCCGTCGCTGGCCGCCGAGCGCGGCTGCGCCATGCCGCGATCAACGGGTTGAGGACCGGGATCAACTTCCGTACGACCCACAACAGGAACGCGAACGCCGCGAGGGAGAGCAGCACCATGACGATCATCACCACCGCCATTGCCGACCCCTCGGGCCAGTTCTGCGCGCCGCGGAACTGGCTGTCGATCAGCGCCCCGACCATGAAGCCCTTGGCGCCGCCGAGCACCGTCGCGGTGATGTAGTCGCCGCACATCGGGATGAAGGTCAGCAACACTCCGGCAACGACCCCGGGGCCCGACAACGGCAGAGTCACCGACATGAACGTGGATGTGCGGGTGCCGCCGAGATCCTTCGATGCCTCACGCAGGGCAGGATCGATGCGGTCGAGCGCCACGAACATCGGCAACACCATGAAACCGACGTAGTTGTAGACGATGGCGAGGAAGACCGCCGTGCGAGTGCCGAGAATGTCGAGTGGCCCGGAGATCCAGCCGAGATCCTGCAGCCACGTGGAGAGCTCGCCGTTCGGGCTGAGTGGAATCCGCCAGGCGATCGTGCGGATCAGGAAGCTGGTGAAGCTCGGGATGACCACCAGCGCGAGCAGGATCGCCCGCCACTTCTCGCTGGCCTTGAACGCGATGAAGTACGCCACCGGGAAGCCGATCGCCAGGCACAGCAGCGTGGCTGTCACGGCGATCTTCAGCGTCCCCCAGAAGACATCGAAGTTGTCCCCCGTGATCGACTCCCGATAGTTCTCGAGGTTGAGGTTGCTCAGGTCGACCGGGACCAGCTGACTGGAGTCCTTCGTCCCGAACGAGTACAGGATGATGATCCCGATCGGCGCGATGAAGAAGATCAGGTACCAGATGAACGACGGAATTGCGAGGCCCCACTTGGGTCGCAGCACCAGCCATAGAAGGAGCGCTGCAATCACCACCGTTGCTAGTAGGAGGGGCACTGTGAAGCCTTCGGCGCGTGGATGAAAGCAGTCACTTCGCTCAGCCGGCGGCTGCGGCCTTCATCTTGTCGAGGATCTCGGTGTGGCGGTCCTGAGCGCTGTTGACCTCGCCGGTCTGCATGGTCGCCACCTGGTCCGAACCGAAGAAGATCATGTCGACCAGCGGCGCGTCCGGCGCAAGTTCGGCCATCAGCTTGTCGATGTCCTTCATCCCGCTGTGATAGCCGTGGTACAGCAGGTCCTTGATGCTGACCTCGGGGGTGAGCAGCCAGTTGATCCAGGCGTGGGCGGCCTCAGGGTTGGGGGCGCCCGTAGGGATGCAGTAGTTGTCCATCCACAGTTCGGTGGCCGGTGCGCCCAGCGCCCACACCCACTCGCTGGGGTCTCCACCGTTGTCGGCGATGCGGGAGAAGGCCTGTCGGGCGTCGCCGTTCCAGACCATGGCCAGGTCGAACGAGCCCTCGGCGATCGCCGTGCTGGGGTAGCTGTCGAACCCCTTGATGTGTGGGGCGATCTTGTTGACGAGGTAGTCCTCGCAGGCGTCGAGATCGGCTGTGTCCTCGGTGTTCCAGTTGATGCCATTGGCCCAGAAGTACGGGCCGACCACGTTGGGGGACGAATCCAGCCATGCAACGCGCCCGCTCGCATCACCCATCGTCGCGTCCATGAAGTCCTGCCATGTGAGGATGGGCGTGGTGAGTACCGACTTGTTGTAGATCCAACCTGTCGAGCCCCAGTCCTTGCACACCGAGTACTCGTTCGTCGGGTCCCAGTCACGACCCAGGTATTGCGGGTCGACGTTGACGATGTTGGGCAGCAACGACTTGTCGAACTTCTGCAGCAGGCCCTTCTCCAACATCTGCGGGATGTACGGGCCAGTGGGTACAACGATGTCGAAGCCGCTGTTGCCGTTCGCTGTCGCCAGCTTTGTGATCAGGTCCTCGTTGCTCGGGTAGTAGTCGACCTTCATCGTGACGCCGAGTGCGCTGTCTGCCAGATCGCCCACGATGTCGGGGTCGTTGTAGTCGCCCCACGTGAACATCGCCAGCGAGCCCGACGACTTGTTGATCACGTTGCTGTACTGGCTCAACAGATCGCTACCGCCCCCGACCGTGGTGCCGGAGGCGCCGCTGTCCTTGTCGTCATCGCCACACGCGGTGGCCACGATTGCAAAGCCGGCGGCAGCGCCGCCCGCCTGGAACAGCGCTCGCCGGCTGAGCGAGCGCCGAAAGCTCTCCGGGGCGAGGATCTTGATCGGTTCGGGTTGGGATGCCATGTGGTTGATCTCCTTGAAGTCGGACTGGTGAATCAGGTGTTGGTTTCTTCTGCGGGTTCGGCGAGCACGAGCGCCGCCTGGGCCGCCGAGAACGAGTAGACGTCGGCGGAAGTGAACGTGCACCACACTGCGTCACCCATCACGAGGCGGGGCGCGTTGGCCCGCGGCGACAGGACCAGAACGTCACGGCTGCCTGTTCGGACCACGTACTGCAACGTGTCGCCGAAGTGGGCGACGCTGGCGATCGTGCCCGGGATCGAGTTGCGCGAGGTGCCCGGGTCTTCCCGAACGAGCTGGAAGTTCTCGGGCCGCACTGCAGCAAGCGCCGGTTCACCGGGCGCAACCTTCTCGTCGGGGTTCGACACGACGAACACGGTGCCATCATCGGCCTGGACTCCATCAGCGACTGCGGTGCCGCGCCAGAAGTTGTTCCGGCCGATGAAACCAGCAACGAATGCCGACGACGGCCGCTCGTAGACCGTCTCGGGGTCGGCGAGCTGCTCGATGTGGCCGTCGAGCATGATCGCGATGCGGTCGCTCATGCTCATCGCCTCTTCCTGGTCGTGCGTGACGAAGATGAACGTGATGCCCAGCTGGCTCTGCAACAGCTTCAGCTCGATCTGCATCTCCTCGCGCAGCTTGCGGTCGAGCGCGCCGAGCGGCTCGTCGAGCAGCAGCACGCTGGGGCGGTTCACCAACGCCCGGGCCACGGCCACACGCTGTTGCTGGCCGCCCGACATCTGCTTCGGCTTACGGTCGGCCAGCTTGCTCATCTTCACCATGTCGAGCGCCTCACGCACTCGGATACCGATGTCAGCTTTGGACACACCGCTCTGGCGCAGCCCATAGGCGACGTTCTCGGCGACCGTCATGTGCGGGAACAACGCGTACGCCTGGAAGACGGTGTTGACATCGCGTCTGTACGGCGGGATGCCTTGCACGTACTGGCCGCTGATGCGGATGAAACCCTCATCGGGCTGTTCGAACCCGGCCAACATCCGCAGTGTGGTGGTCTTGCCACAACCCGAGGGCCCGAGGAGAGAGAGGAACTCGCCGGCCTCCACCGAAAGGTCGAGGTTGTCGACGGCGACCATCGTCCCGAACCGCTTGGTGACGCCCTGCAGTTCGACCGTGCCGCGCTCACTGCGACCGACATCTTGGCCGACCGTCATCGCCGTGGCGTCAGTCACGCTGTCTCCCCCGAGATCTCGTGGCGGACACCGCGCCCACCGATGTACAACGACGATTCGTTGACGAAGTGTAGACACACCTCGGAGGCCTGGCGAGAATCTGCGATGTCGTCACGACGGCAACGCTGTCACGAATTGCAGGCATCGTGCAAGGAAATCGTTGATGAACAGCGTGCGCGCCATGGATTCCCTTGCGAATCGCGCACGAGGGCGTCAGTATCCGTAGCGATGGAAACGACGGGAACCCAGATCGACCGAATTGACCGAGCGATCATCGAGGAGTTGCAGCGCGACGGCCGGGTGCCGTACACCCGCCTCGGCGCGGCAGTCGGCCTTTCCGAAGCGGCAGCTCGGCAACGCGTCCAGCGACTGTTGGATTCAGGGCTGATGCAGGTCGTTGCGGTGACCAACCCGCTCTCGCACGGCAAGCGGCGGATGGCGATGATCGGGGTGCACACCGAAGGCCCCGTCGACGACATCGCCAAGACGCTGCAGTCGATGACCGACATCGACTACCTCGTCGTGAGTGCAGGCTCTTTCGACCTGTTGGCCGAGGTGGTCGTGGCCGACGACGGTGAGCTGCTCGATCTCACCAACCGCATCCGCAGCGTGCCGGGCGTGCGCAGCACAGAGACGTTCATCTACCTCAACCTCGTCAAGCAGACGTTCACCTGGGGCGCCCACTAGAGTCCGCTGGTCCGCCGACACCACGAGGAGACGAAGTGAATCTGGCCCCCACACGTCGTTCACAACGAGCGATCTCCAGAGCCGCCGCTGTCGTCGTGATCGTGCTGTCGGCCGCCGCGTGCGCAAGCTCCGACAGCGCGAAGTCCGCCGACCCGGACACCACTGCGCTCGAGCAGATGTTCCCGAGCGATTTCGAGCCCGCCTGCCGGAACAACCCGGTCACGGGCGCTACTCCCTACGACCCGGCCCGCGCCGGCATCCACAAGGTGGTACTGCTCGCCGGCACCAGCGTCGACGATCTTTCGGAGGGGTTCCTCGACCTCCCGAGCGAATGGATGATCCTGTTCGACACCGAGAGCGATCAATACGCAACCGCCGAGCTCGTGCTGTGCGTCGTACGTACCACCACCACGCTGGTCAAGGAGTGCACCGGCTACGAGTCCGACGGAGTCGAGACCGACAACGTGGTGAAGCTCTACTCCGCCGAGTACGACGTGTCCGCGCACGAGGCCACCACGGGAGCAGAAGTCGGACGTTCCACGGTGTCGGCTATCGCGGACGAGTGCCCGATGTTCGTCTCGTTCACCGAAGGCGAACGCACGCGGGATTGGTTCGAAACCGACGCGGCCGCTGTCGCCGCGTTCGCACGACCGTTCGCCGAGACCTGAGGACGCCGACGAACGGCTCGGGTTTCGAACGAGCGGCCGGCGAAGAAGGTCCGTAGAGCACGTCCTCGTCGTCGGGCACCGGCGGCTCGAGGCTCAGCCGGTGACGGGGCGGAGGACGAACTTGCTCTCGGTGCGCGCGACACCTGCGTCGGCCTTGAGCCAACGGATGAACGCATCCAGCCCTTCGGCGCCGACGCAGTCGACGATGATCGTGTAATCGGCCGGACCGGTGACGTACAGCGCCAATGCCAGCTCGTCACGCTCGGCCAGCGTCGCCTCGAACTCGGCCGGATTCGTGCCTGGCGGCAGGGCGACGTCAACCACCGCGCGCACATCACGACCCAGCGCACGGGGGTCGATGCTGGCCGTGTAGCCACGGATCACCCCGGCCTGCTCGAGCCGGCGCACACGGTCGGCCACCGAACTGGGGGCAAGGTGCACCCGATCAGCCAACTCTCGCCAGCTGATCCGACCGTCTTCCTGCAAGATTTCGATGATTCGATGGTCGATCGCGTCAAGTGCCGATGTTTCAACGGGCATGACCAAATTCTGCCAGAGAATCAACTGTTGATCAACGGCTTCGAGAAGCGGAGGATGACGGCATGATCACAACCGTCGGTGTGCCCAAGGA
>JAYSPV010000029.1:0-9218 GCA_043721915.1 Ilumatobacteraceae bacterium
GGCGCCGCCGCCCCGCCACGCCCCGACGGCGATGATCACGGGACCACCACCGACGACTGGCCGACGAGCAGCAGCTGGTCGGTGGCGGCCAGTTGTGCCACGGCCACCGACTGGTCTGAGGGCACGGCGAGGGTGACCTGCAGCTCGCCCTGAGCGCCGGTGGAGGCGGCAACGACCCGGACAGTCACCGCGATCATCTCGTTGGCGCCATCGATCGGCGCGGCCAACGCGACGTCGCCGCGCGACAGCCCATCGGGGAAGCGCCCGGCGGCAAGCACGGCGCCCACCGCTGCCTCGCCGGCGTTCACCAGCGGCGTGTCCTGCCACATCCCGACGGACAGCAACGTGCCGGGCTGCACGTCGATCGCGACCACTCGGCCCACCAGCGCCTGCAGCGACTGCTCGGGAACCAGCCCCTGCACCTGAGCATCGAAGGCAACACCCGTCACGGTGAGGTCGTCGACGGCGATCACGTCACCGGCCTTCAGCGCGTTCGCGACCTGCACCACCTGCACGCGATCAGCTGCGTTGGACAGCGCCCATGCCACCAACACGCCAGCGAGCACGACGAACGCCGCGCCGAGCGCCAGCCACTGAGTGCGCACCCGGCCCCGCACCTTGCCGTGTGCGCTGCTCACGGCAGCCACCGGAGGCTCGAAGCGCCCAGAGCGGCTGCCCATCCCAACCACAGCGCAGGTCCCAACGCCAGCCTGTCTCGGCGGGCCATCAATCCGTACGCGGACGCGACGAGCGCGGCAACCGCAATCGCCAGGGGGGCGGCGACGACTGCGACCGGCGCGACGCCGGCGCCGATCACGCCTGCCATCTTGACGTCACCCATTCCGACGCCCATCCCGACACGACGAGTGAGGCGGACGAGCAGCATCAGACCGCCTGCCAGCACCAAACCCAACACGGCCCGACTCAAGAGCGGCGCCTGCCCACTACCCGCGAGCCCGACACCGGTGACGGCGAGAGCCGCGAGCAACAGACGGTTGGGCAGCTTGTGCTCGTGCACATCGACGAGTGCGGCAATGGCGAGCACCATGCCGGTGGCCGCGGCTGCGACCCGCGCGGCATCCGGCAACGGGGCTGCCGCGCCGACCGCACCGGCGGTGACGCACGCCGCGATCACTGCCCGTTTCGTCACTGGATGAGCGGCGGCCCACGCGCCGATCACTCGATCCGTCGTCGGTTCTTGCTGCCCGAGCAGCACCTCGCCAGTCGTCATGCCCGCCCCCCATGTCGACCCCGGTTCATGTCGACACGAGGAGGACTGTCCGCACGCCTCGCCATGACGCACTCCCGTCAAAAAGTTCCTCAGCACGTCTGGGCTGGGTACGGCGAGATCCGGCGACCGGAAAAACGGCGTCGAGTTCGGGCAGACTGGGGACCGTGCGCGGCTTCACCAGAGGGATCGCGATTGCGAGCGTGTTGGCGCTGATGCCACAGGTCGCGCCTGCGCCCGCTAACGCTGACATCCCCGAGCTCGCCCCCTGCGTTGCCGATGCCGAGCTCCTCACCGGCAGCACCGGGCCCAGTGTCACCTGCCTACAGTGGACGCTGATGTGGAAGGGCCTGTACCGCGGCCTGGTCAACGGTGTCTACGACCAAGCCACCTTCGACGCCGTCATCGCCTTCCAACAGGCGAACCCGCCCCTCACCCTCACCGGGCATGGAGGCGTGCAGACCCTCATTGCGATGGGCATCTACTCCGGTGTCGACAAGGCTCCGCCGCCGGCCTGTCTTGCCGACGCACCCGTCAGCCCCGGCGACCGTGGCCCCTCAACCGAATGCGTGCAACAGGTACTCACGGCGCAGGGGTTCTTCAACGGGACCATCGACGGCAGCTATGGCAACGGCACCCGCGATGCCGTGAAGATCTTCCAGCTCAACAACCCGCCGCTCGCCGTCGATGGGATTGCCAGCACCTCAACCCTCGCGGCGATGGGCATCTGGAGCGGCTTCACCCGTGCGGCCGGCAGCAACACGTTCAACTCGGGCGACTGGTGGCCGTCGCCGATCCAGGCCGAACCCAACTGGCGGCTGGTGAACGGCATCCCCGTCTACGGCAACCGGCGGGTCTGCTCGAAGGCCAACGCCGACATCATCGCCAGCGAGTTCGCGAAGGACGGCGCCGACGTCAGCACGCAGCAGCTGTTCATCTACATCGCCTCACGCGAGGGCGGCTGTGACTACACGTCGGTGAACTTCAACATGCAGACGCGCGACGACAGCCACTGCACCTTCCAGCTGAATGCACTGGCGGGCATGTTCGAACCCAACGGCGAACTGGGCCGGCGCGGCTGGAGCACCGACTCGGTGAAGCAGAGCATGGCCAACTGCGCCGATGCCGCCAGCGACCTGTGGGTCTACTGCGCCCGCGGCCCGTGGACGCCGCCGTACTCGTGCGCCCCTCCATGGCAGGGCGACCTCGGCCCCGAAGGTGACGCGTAGCGCCGCTCACCGGCGTGGCCGCGCGCCCGCACGTTTCTCCGGTGGCAGTGCAGGGGTTGGCGCGATAGCCTTGCGTCTCACCAGGAGAGGTGCCCGAGTCAGGTCGAAGGGACCGCACTGCTAATGCGGGGATCGCCTCACAGTGATCCGTGGGTTCAAATCCCACCCTCTCCGCGTCGGAACGACGGCCCGGCAGCACCTGCTGCCGGGCCGTTGTCATCCCTGCCGACGACTCGCCAGCATCCACCACCCGGCGTCACACATTTGACACACTGTTGCGTTTTCATTACAAACGGTGGTAGACAGATCGTCATCTTGCAGGCCGACGAGGCCCACGGCGGGTCCTGAAGGGGTGACGCATGTTCGACGACGAGAATGATCAGTACGGCTTTTGGACCGATGAGCCCACTCGCCCACTCGAGCGGATTGCGGCGTTGCGCCGTCCCGCCGGTGCTGCGCCCACACAGCCCACGCGCCGTCCGCGCCCGGTCAACCCGCAGGTCGGCACCCGTTCACACGGCGACACCCAGCAGTTGCCGGTGGTCGCCGCTGCCGACGCCACCGACGGCTCCTCACGCCCTTCCTTCGCCTTGGTCGACCCACTGTTGCGTCGCGTCGGCGCTCTGGCCGTCGTCATTGCACTGTTCATCCCCGTCGCCATGGCCCTGCGCGGCGGCGACGAACGCGCTGCGTTGGCTCCCGAGGCCACACCGCTCACCGTTGCCGCGACCGCTACCGCCGCGCCTGCCATCGGTGCCGCCACCGACTCCACGATCGACATCGAGGCGCTACCGCCCGCCACGCCGGTCAACGACGTCGGCAGTGCGGCAGCCGAGCAGTCATCCGCGCCCGCCAGCGAGGCTGCGCCCAGCAGTCCGGCAAACGGGGGCAGCGACAACGCCGCGACGCCGTCGGCCCAGCAGCCCGCTGCTGCGGAGGCCGCGACGCCGGCTGCGGCCTGCAAGAAGTACACCGTGGTCGCAGGTGACTACTGGATCCTCATCGCCAAGAAGGTCAGCGTCAGCGTCGCTGATCTGTTGGCAGCGAACAAGGCGACCGTCAAGACCGCGCTCTACCCCGGCGGGGTGATCTGCCTGCCGGCCAACGCATCGGCGCCCACGACTGCTGCGCCCACCACCACGGTGAAGCCCACCACGACGACGGCGAAGGTCACCACGACGACCGTCAAGGTCACCACCACGGCCAAGGCCACACCCCCGGCGGTGAAGAAGACTTACACCCGGGCGGAAGTCGAAGCGATCATCCGCTACGTGTGGCCCGACGAGCTGGAGAACGAAGCAGTTCGCATCGCCACCCGCGAGAGCAATCTGCAGCCCGGTGTCCGTAACTTCTGCTGCTTCGGTCTCTTCCAGCTGTACTACAACGTGCACAAGGGGTGGATGGCCCCGATGGGCGTCACCAACGCCGAGCAGCTGTACGACCCGATGGTCAACGCCTACATCGCCTATGCCCTGTACCTGCGGGCCGGCGGCTGGGGCCCCTGGAAGCTGTAAGCATTCGCCGCCAAGCAAGGGCGGAGGAAACCGGTAGCCGAAGCGACCGCCGCGCCATAGACTTGCCAACCGCAAGCACTCGTAGCTCAATGGATAGAGCATCTGACTACGGATCAGAAGGTTGAATGTTCGAGTCATTCCGAGTGCGCTGAACAGATCTAGCGATTGAGCTGGTCTGACACCCTGAGAGGGCCCCGCTTTCGAGCGGGGCCCTCGAGCGTTTTTCGCCCCATGTATCAGAGATGTATCAAAGGAGTGGCGTGTGGTGTTGAGCGGTGATCACCGTCAACTACAAGCCCCACATCACCTCGTTCGATCCACAAGCCGGGCACGTCTGCGGTGAGCCACTGACGACCACGTTCTCGCCGAGCGAACGCTGACCTCATGGAAGCATCCGCCAGAAGAAACGGATTCGAATCGTGCGGGTTGGTTGGCCCGTGTCCAGTGACCTAACGGCAGTAGCGAGCGGTCAGGCGCCGCGCCGCGTTAGCTTCCATCATGCGTGGTGGGCCGCCACGTCGTACTGGCTTGCCTATTGGGTACTGCGGGCGAGGATCACCCGACTCCTGAGGTCGCTCTGACACCCGCAGGCCTCACCGAGAGCAGTCACCGATCTCGGGGCGCTTCAAAGGTTGAACCTGGTCGTCTGGAGTCGGCTGTATCAGTTCACTCCGGTCGTGCGTCGAGAGGGGCATGCTCGCGAGGGAGACTGCCAGGGTGTCATTGGCTGATGTGGAGTTCGCTGCGTTCTACCGCGCCGAGCTTGCCGGTCAGGTGCGGCGGGCGTTCCTCATGCTCGGTGACAACGAGCAGGCGAACGACGTGGTCAACGAGGCAATGGTCGCGGTGTATCGCAACTGGGGCGCGTTGGAGACGCCGGGCGCCTATCTGAATCGTGCGGTCTTGAACGGTTGCCGCGATACGGGCCGCCGGCGGGTCACCTCGCGACGTCTGCTGCATCGGTTGGCTCCGAACGGCGCAGCGACTGCTCCCACTGACGTGCTCAGCGACGTGCTGGCATCACTGCCGTTCAATCATCGGGCGGCGGTTGTGTTGCGGTACTACGCCGGCTACACGACCAGCGAGATCTCCGATGCGCTCGGCTGCGCCCCCGGTTCCGTGGGCCCTTGGATCGAACGCGGCCTGGCCGCGATGAGAAAGGTGTTGTGATGAACGAGTTCGAGACCCGCCTGTCCGGTCTGCTGCGTGAGCGGGCGGATGTCGCCAGGCCGTATGACCAGTTGGAGTCGGTGGTGGACCCGCTCGACGCCCCGATGGAGGCCGGCCGTGGTGGTGGCCAGCTGTGGCGGCCGCTGTTGGCTGCGGCCGCAGCGGTGGCGTTGATCGCCGGACTGGTTGCGTTGAACGGCCGCGACACGCCCGAATCAGCGGGCTCGTCGGGCGGTGGCGCTGCTCGCTTCTCCTTCGTGACGCCACAGGCGTCGCTGACCGCGGACGACTTCTGGATCGATGCCGGTGGCCGCCGGTTCACGTCCGAGGGAGCTGAGGTGGAGGTGACCAGCGATCCGGGCGACAGCGCCTATCAGACGCTCGAGCTCGTGTGGAACGAACAGGGCAGCGAGATGCGCCTGAACATCTACTTCCAGTCCGACGGCGACACGTGGTCGTCCAACGAAGTGCGCACCTACAACGGGCAGCAGACCGAGCCCGACTGGGTCACGTTCACCGGCGAGTTCTTCCGCAGCACGCTCGGCTCGGGTTACAGCGGCACCTTCGACGAATCGGCCACCGAGGACGGGTTCACCAGCCACCTCCACATGGGGGGCCTGCGGCTGCAGGCGTTCCTGGGCTACGGCCCCGGCGGAGCGGTGGTCCCGACGACGAACACAGCGGTCACCGCCGACCAAGGCACCATGGTCGTCCCGCCCCTGGCCGCAGGCCTGCCCGACACCGGGATCCATTGGGTGCCGGCGGACTCGCTGGCGCTGGGCATGGCCACCGAGATCCTCCAGCACGAGTGCATGGTCTCCAAAGGCTGGGATTACCCCCTACGGACGGCCGACTCGTGGGCGGCAGGCATCGGCGGATGGATGCCGGACGAGACGTTGGGCATCGTCTCCCCCGCAGGCGCTCGGGCAACCGGCTACCACAGCACCGGTGACCCGTCGGTCGATCCGCTGACGATCCTCGCCAACTCGCTGTCAGAGACCGAGCGCACCCGCTTCTACAACGACCTGATGCCGGATGGGCCGACGGTGGACATCACCGGCCCCGACGGCTCGGTGCTGTCACAGCGGGCGAACGGAGGCTGCTTCGGCGAGGCCATCGCGGCCCTGAGCCCGGTCTACGACTCACAAGAAGGGCTGCGCCAATCGCTGGGCGGAGGGGTCTTCGTCGGTGCACCGGCACTCGCCGCGTCGGCGCCAGCGGTGGTCTCGGCTCTCGCTTCCTGGAGTGCCTGCGTGCAGAGCGCAGTCGGGGAAACGGCCACGACACCGAACGAGCTGGCCCGTCGCTATGCCTTCGAGGGTGGTGCTCCGACCGCGCACGAGAAGGATGTCGCGCTCGCCGACGCCACCTGCCAGCAGCAGTGGGACCTCTGGCACGTGTATCACGTCGCGCTCGCCGAGGCAGAGCGCTCAGGGCTGGGCGACCGGGTCACCGACTACGACGAACTGACCCGCCAGCGTGTCGAACTGATCTCGCTCGCCCGCCAGATCCTCGCCGACAAGGGAGTCGCCATTGCGCCGCTCGCCTGAGCGGTCGGTTTCCTGCGAGCCGCACAAACAGACACAAATCGTGTGCTCCGTACAGCTCTCGCCAGAGTCCGACACCGTGCCAGAGGTCGGCATCGCCTGGGTCGGTTGCGACGGCTTCATCGCTACCGCCGGTCGATTACTCGCGGAGCCGCGTAGGTTCCGTCCTCTGCGCAACCGTGTTCAACCTATACAGATCGCCAGTTGTGAGCTGAGCCTGAACGGCACCTTGCCTGTCGCACCTCAGTCGAGTGGCGGCGGCGACACCGAGCCGGCTTCGACGATCCAACCGATATCTTCAAGCATGGCCAAGTCGAGTCGGGTGTCGTTGACAATCGCTGCGGCCGGTACGCCCAGTCCCAGTAGGAGCTGAACATCGACTGGCGCGAGATTGGAGAACGGCTCGATCATGAGAGCTTGCCTATCTGCACCCGCGCATAGTGCCCGAACCGCCCTGCCTTGTCCAGCGAACAGAGCGACGCTCCGCGCTAACTGTCCGATCGGAACAAGCGCCAGGACACCCCGAACCAGATGCCGATGGCGACGAGCCAGACTGCGGCGGTGCGGAACGTGCTGCCATTGGACGATGCGCTGTAGAGGCTCGTCGAGTTGGGCGAGTACATGAACCAGCCGCCATCGGACGGACCGTTCAGCCGTGCCACGACGGCGGAAGCGACAACTGCGAGTCCCGCGCCGAGCGCCACCGACGTCACTGCCTTCTGCCCGCCGTTCATGGGTTCATCCTGTCACCGACACCGCCCATAGCGGCAGCGATTCCGGTGACCTGGACCTGCACGCATTCCTCCGGTCCGGAGTTGGCCGTGCAGAGCACGTAACTGCCAGCCGAGAGCTCCGATGGGAACACGAAGGTGGAAGCAGCGCCGCTCAGGCCGTCATCCAGCATCGCCCAGTCGCCGGGATCGAGTTCATAGCCCATCGGAATCTCCGCGTTGCCATCTCTCCGCAAGAGCGCCACCGTGGTGCCACCTGCGTCCCTCACGAACAGGTACCCGCCACGCATCTCGCTCAGCTGTCCTGTAAACGAAACCGGGAAGGGCTGCCCTGCGACGATCGGCTGATCGACCCGCATCTGGAGCGATGGAGCCACTGTGGCCACTGGAGCGGTCGACGAAGAGTTCGTGTTCGCGTTCGACGAGCATCCGCTGACGAGAGCGAGGACAGCGCTCGCCGACAGCGCGACGAGGTTCCTTCGTCTCCTGGCACGGCGGTGTGGTCGAACCCGCAGAGAGTTCCTCAAGAAACACAGATTGCCCGAAGCGGCCGACGTTGTCCACATCCCTAACGACAGTTACGCGTGGCCAGCATGGCGTTCGCGACGACGCAGCAGGAGCGCGGCCAACAGCGACGTGACTCCGACCATGAGCCAGATCATCGACGGAGTTGCGGATCCGCCACCTACACAGGTCGACTTGCAGGATTCGCTCTCGGGAAGCACGGCGACGCACACGATGACAGCGACAACGAAGATCCCGAGCAGCACCCGGCGTGCAGCAGTCATCCCGCGACTATCGCAGTCTGCCGACAGGATGTCGAGACGCCAGAATATCTACAGGTATGGGCGGCACAGGTCGCTACGGTCTCCGTCGTGGACGATGCGCGGGAACTGGCCGTCGGTGATCGTTTCAGACGCAGAGCGCACCGCACGGTCGCTCGGTGCCCAGTGCCCGCTCGATCGTTGTCTAGGGACGAGTCCGATCGGGTACTGCATGGTCGTGAGCATCACCCGACACGACGATGGATCCCTGACCGTACCCGTGGAGCCCGGCCGCCACGATGTGGACGCTGACGGCGAGGCGATCACCGAGATCGGTTCGATGGTGATCCGTCCCGGCGAAGGTGGCTACAACGAGGCACTCGCTGAGTGGGAGAACGAGCAACACCCCGACCGCGCCGACGCGGTGTCGACCGCCTCGGGGCGCGAGCACGCGATGACCGTCGTCCACGCCATCGCGCAGGACTCAAGCCCGGTCGGCGACGCCGTCGATGACCTCGACGACCCGGCCGCGTGCGCCGACTCGCTACGCCACGTGCTGGTGGGAGGCACCCACGCCGTCGAGGCGTTCGCGAACGAGATTGCCGACGCTGAGGGCGGAGATCTGATCCCGCCCCATACCGCCACCCGCATCATCGGCGAGGTGCTCGCCGAGATTGACACCCGATCGGTCTGAAGCGCCGTCGCCGCGATGTCCGATGCCCTCGCCGCTGGCGATGCCGTGGAACGCCAAACGCTGCCCCAGATTCTCGCCTTGTAACGGAGAGACGTCCGGGCATAGCGGCAGGTATGAGCTACCTCGACGCGTCCGCGGACGCGTCGACCGACCTCACCGGTAACTCCGTGACACCCCTCCATTAGGCTGATCGCGCGAGCGCGATCGAGAACACACTGTTGGTCCGATTGACCCAAGTTCGAACTCCTGGAGGCGACAGAAATGCGTGGGGTCGCTCACGCGTCCGCGGACGCGTGGCGTTCCTCTCTCGTCCGCCCGTTCCGGCAGAACGCTTACCGGTA
>JAYSPV010000030.1:0-60326 GCA_043721915.1 Ilumatobacteraceae bacterium
CGAGCATCGCAACCAGACGGCCACCCCGTTCAAATGGGTCTACGACGCCACCCGCGCAGCATGACCCACGTTCAAGCCACTTCTGCGCGGCAGCACTAGTCATCGGCATCCAGTCGTGCGCATTGAGCGGCGAAACGAGCGACCGGTCCGCGCGCGAGCCGGCGGGTAACCTGTTGCACTCGATGGTGGCTCCCGACGATTCCGAGGCGGTGGAACCGTCCTTACCTGGCGGCTCGGCGGATGCCCCGCGCCCGTTCGACGCTGCCATCGACGACACCTCGGGTCCGCTGGTGGCGCCCAGCGTCGGCATCGCGCCCCCCAGTCCGGTCGCCCGCCCACGCGACCCGGGGCTGTTGGGCGTGATCCTCGTCCCGGGTGTCGCCCTGTGGCGACGTACCCCGATCGTCGGTGCGCTGTTGGTCGTCAGCGGCATCATCGCCCCTGTCACGGCCGTGATCATGACCCTGCAGCATCGCGACGATCCGATCGGCCTGTTCACCCGCCCCTACGTCCTGCGGGTCGTGTCCCTGGTGGCGATGTTGGCGGTGTTCAGCCGCCTGATCGCGTTGTGGCTCACGGCAGACCGGCTGCGCGATCCACGTGCACGACGCTCGATGCAGGTGACCGGCAGCATCGTCGTCACGATGCTCGCCATCCCACTCGGCGCGACGCTCATCATCGCGAACAAGGCGAACGGGGTGGTGCAGCAGGTCTTCCAGGACTCGTCGGACGCCGGCATCGTCTCCGTACCACCGTTCATCGACCCACTGGCGGGCGAGTTCCACACCGTGTTGCTGATGGGCAGCGACGAAGGTTCTGATCGATTGGGCCTGCGCACCGACACGATGATCATCGCCATTGTGCACAAGGCGACGGGTCGCACCGCGCTCGTGTCCGTGCCGCGCAACCTCACCGGGGTCCGCTTCCCGCCAGACACGCTGCTGGCCGAGCGTTACCCGGACGGCTTCGAGGACGACGAGGACGGCCTGATCAACGCGCTCTACATCATCGTGGAGAACGACCCGGAGCTGAAGGCGGCGTACGAGACCGACGCCATGCCGGCAGGCGTGCACGCCCTGATGCAAGGACTCACCTACTCACTCGGCATCACCATCGACGACTACGCGCTGATCAACTCCTGCGGCTTCGTCAAGGTGGTCGACGCATTGGGCGGTGTCTCCATCGACATCGAGACGGAACTGCCGATGCCGGGAAAGCTGCGCTGCTCGAACTACCACCTCCCACGCACGATCGGGCCGGGCATGACGTACATGGACGGCACGAAGGCACTGGGATTCGTACGCTCGCGCCTGGGCGACAGCGACTACCAGCGGATGGAACGCCAGCGGCTCCTGCTGCAGACCATCGTCGACGAGATCGGCCTCGACGACCTGCTGCTGCGCTTCGACGAGCTGGCACGCGCGGTCGAGGACAACGTGCGGACATCGATGACGCTCGCAGAGGCCCGCGCGCTGCTCGGTGTGCTGCAGACCGAGAACGGCTTCGCCTCCGTCGGGCTGAGCCCGCCGCTCGTGGAACCTGGCGATCCCGACTATGTGGCTGTGAAGGCGTTGCTGCAGCAGATCCGCACGGCGCTGGCCAACGGCACCGAGCTGGACCTCCCCACCGAAACGACGCCCTAGCCCGCCGGTACGGTCAGCAGAGCGCGTCGCCGGGCAGCACGCCGACCACTGAGAGCTGGTAGACGTCGTCGCCCTCCTGGAAGAACGTCAACTGCGTCGCGTTGACGAACAGCTCGGCAACCCTGTCGGCGGCAACCTTGGCGCACTGAGCCGAGTCGGCGAGCACGACGCCGGTCTCGACCGGCCATTCGACGATCGTCGGCGCCGGTTCGGCCCACTGGGTCGGGTCCACCACCATCGCCTGGAAGCGGTACTGATCGGGCACCCAGGTGCCTTCGTCACCGACGTTGCCGGCGCCGGCAACCTTCGACACGTCGCTCATCAACGTCACGAACTTCAGCAGGTTGTCACGTGCCGCCGTCACCTCGGCGCGGCCGTCGGTGCCGCCTGCGGTGTTGTCGTCCGGCAGGCCCATGCCGAGCGCGTTGGCGCGATGTTCGTAGGTCTTCCCGTTGACCGCGATCCGCACAACGGTGTCGGGCGCATCCATCACAACTGGCCCATTGGGCATCTCGTAGTCGGGGATCTCGCCGAGCAGACCTGCGTCATCGGCCAGCTGTAGCACCTTTTCGATGCCCTTCTTGCTGATGCTGCGTTCGAACATCGGCGACAGCAGCGGGCCGGGATAGATCTCGGTCATCGCCCCGGGCGAGAAGGCCCGGCCATTGCCGGTGAGCAGGAAGACGGGCAGCGTGCTGAACAGTGCGCCGGGGCGAATGAAGCCGCCCTCGTAGCTGATCCGCAGTACGATCTCATCGGGCACCTGCGGGAACTCATACGGGCTGGAGGATGTGCTGTCGTCGCCACATGCTGCGACGAGCGCAGCGAGAGCGGGTGTCGCGAGGACGGCTGACAGGAAGGTGCGGCGATTCATGCTGTGTTCGACGCCGGCGCCGACACGCTGGTTCCCGCGATCAGCAACCGGCCGTGCGATTCGACGACTGCATCGAACAGCGCTCCCGGCGAATCGACCACGTTGTTCAGATGCCCGAACAGCTCGAGGCTGATCGCACCCATGATCGCGGCCCACGCCGCCATGCCCTGCAACAGCATCGAGTCGCTGGCGAGAACCGGGAACCGCTCGCGTAGGCGCGCATAGTCGCGGCGCAACGCGACGGGCACCATCTCGCTCGACGAATGCCCTGCGGCCTCGAGCGCCACGATGAGTTCGATCAACACCACGGTGTAGCGAGAGGCGGGGCCGATCGTGTCTGGCGGAGCTGCGTAACCGGGGACAGGGGTGCCGAACAGCAGCGCGTACTCGGCTGGGTTGGAGACCGCCCACTCCCGCACGGCACGACTCGTCGCACGCCAACGACCGAGGAAGTCGGCACGTCGCTTGACCGACCGATCGGCGGCCTCCACGGCCTCGCCGAGGCGATCGTACGAATCGATGATCAGACGCGTGAGCAGTTCGTCGCGGCTGTCGAAGTAGCGATAGATCGCCGAGCTCACCATGCCGAGGTCTCGCGCGATCGCCCGCAACGACAGGTTGGCGGCGCCGACCTGTTCCACCTGCCGGCGCCCGAGCCGGACGATCTCGATGATCAGTTCTGCACGTGCGCGCTCACGGATGCCAGCCATGATCGAAGTGTAACGGAGGTCACCAAGAAACGAGAGCACTGCTCTTGTATTTTGCTCATTTGATCGGCAAAGTGAGAGCACTGCTCACGTTCGTGAGCGGCGCTCAGTCAAGGAGACACGAAATGCAGCACCATGTCGTCATCGGCGCCGGCCCCGTCGGCACAGGGATCGCCACCCTGCTCGCGCAGCGCGGCACCCCCGTCACGATCATCACCCGCAGCGGCAGCGGTCCCGACCATCCGCTGGTCACGAAGGTCACGGCTGACGCAGGCGATGCGGATGCCGTCACCAAGGCCGCGACAGGAGCCGCCGCGATCTACAACTGCGCCAACCCGCCGTACCACCGCTGGCCGATCGACTGGCCGCCGATCCATCAGGCGCTGATGGCCGCCGCCACGAACACCGGCGCCGTACTGGTGATGATGGACAACCTGTACGCCTTCGGCCCCGGCAGCGCAATGCCGATGCGCGGGAACGACACCATGAACGCCACCGGCGACAAGGGTGCAGTGCGCGCCAGAATGGCTGCGGACCTGTTGGCCGGGCATGCCGCCGGTCGCTTCCGTGCCACCTTCGCCCGCGCCAGTGACTTCTACGGCCCGGCGGTCGAGGGCGCTGCGATGGGCGACCGGGTGGTCCCGAACGTCATCGCCGGCAAGAAGGTCAGCCTGCTCGGAGCACTGGATGTGCCGCACAGCATCAGCTACATGCCGGATGTGGTGCGCACACTCGTCACCATCGCCGACGATGAGCGGGCATGGGGCAAGGCCTGGCAGGTGCCGAACGCGCCGGCGGTCACCCAACGCCAGACGGTGGAGGCGTTTGCCGCCGCAGCCGGCACCACCGCCAAGGTCAGTGCGGTGCCGAAGTTCGCGCTGAAGGTGCTCGGCCTGTTCTCGCCGATGATGAAGGGCCTGCAGGAGACCTGGTACCAGTTCGCCGAGCCGTGGGTCACGGACAGCACCCTGACGGAGCAGACCTTCGGGCTGCAGGCAACGCCCCTCGCCGATGGCGCTGCGGCAACCGTGGCCTGGTGGCAGGCGAAGGGTTCGGGCAAGTGAGCCTCGTCATGACGACCTCCAGGACCGACGAGCACACGATGGTGCAACTGCTGCGCCGCAACGCGACCGTCTTCATGACCGTCTTCGCCGTGCTATGGGCGCTGCGATTCACGCTCGCGGTCGGCGCACCGGAGGTGATCGTCGGCGTCGCGCTGGCCGGTGGGCTGTCGATCCGAGCGGCCTTCCGTGCGACGCACGGCCCTCGGGCTCGCGACGTGTTCCGTACGCCGGAGGGCAAGCGCGTCCTGCGGCCGGTCACATGGTTGACCGTCGCCCAGATCACCGCCAGCGTCGTGCTGCCCGGGATCGCCGGGGCGCTCGATGCGCAGGAGTGGGTCATGCCACTGGTCGCGGCGACGATCGGCCTGTTTTTCGTCGGTTTCGCCCGGTCGCTTTGCGTCCCGACGGTCGCGCGGGTCGGTGCCGCAGCAACTGTCGTGCCGCTGACGTTGCCGTTCCTGTGCAGCGGCGACGCGCTGCTCGCATGGACCGCAGTGACGATGATGGTCGCACTGTTGACGTGCGCGTGGGCATCTGCCAACGCCGCCCGCGCCTATGCCGTCTGGCACCGGGTGCGAGACGCCCCGGCCGGTCGGGGTTGCACGTGAACAATCGGTACAACTGGTTCGTCGTCGACTTCACACAGCGTTCACACTTGGGCAATGGCAACGAAACGGCCACTCGGCAGCATGTCGCCGCCCCTTCACCCACATTCTGCAAAGGAACACCGTGGCTTACCAAGCTGAATACATCTGGATCGACGGCACCGAGCCGACACCGCTGCTCCGTTCGAAGACCAAGATCATCGCCGACGGCAAGACTCCGCCGATCTGGGGTTTCGACGGTTCCTCCACCAACCAGGCCACCGGCGACGCCAGCGACTGCATGCTGACCCCGGTGTTCTCGTGCCCGGACCCGATCCGCGGTGGCGACAACATCCTCGTCCTCTGCGAGGTGTACAACGCCAAGGACGGCAAGGCGCACCCGACCAACACCCGCGCCGCCACCGTCAAGGCGCAGAAGAAGTACGCGAAGCACGAGATGATCTTCGGCATCGAGCAGGAGTACACGTTCCTCAAGCTCGACGGCACCCCGCTCGGCTTCCCCAGCGGCGGCTTCCCCGCCCCGCAGGGCAAGTACTACTGCGGTGTCGGCGCCGGCCGCGTGGCCGCCCGTGAGATCATCGAGGACCACACTCAGGCGTGCATGGACGCCGGTCTGATGATCGAAGGCACCAACGCCGAAGTGATGCCCGGCCAGTGGGAGTTCCAGATCGGCGCCACCGACGCCGTCACGGTCAGCGACCACATGTACGTGGCGCGTTGGCTGCTGCACCGCATCGCCGAGGACTACGACGTGGTCGTGTCGTTCGATGCCAAGCCGATGAAGGGCGACTGGAACGGCGCCGGCGCACACACCAACTTCAGCACGAAGGCGATGCGCGAGGACACCAACATGAAGGCCATCAAGGCCGCCTGTGAAGCGATCGGCAAGAAGATCGACCTGCACGTCAGCAACTACGGCCACGACATCGAGAGCCGCCTCACCGGGGCCCACGAGACCGCGCCGTACAACAAGTTCAGCTACGGCGTCTCCGACCGCGGTGCCTCGATTCGCATCCCGTGGCAGGTCGAGGCCGCTGGCCAGGGCTACGCGGAGGATCGCCGCCCTAACGCCAACTGCGACCCGTACACGGTCACCCGCTTGATCGTGGAAACGGTCTGCAGCTCAGCCAAGTGACGATCTGATCACAAGCTTGATCGAAGGGAGGCCGGGCAACCGGCCTCCCTTCGCCGTTCTCGGCACGGCCCCGCGCGCGGTTCACACTGCGTTTACACACCGGCAGGCGGTGTCCGGGGCCGACCGTGGCACACTTTGAGCGTCCCTTGAGCCCCTGAGGGAGTTCGCATGCTCGACCAACAACGTGACTATGTGCTGCGCACCGTGGAGGAGCGCGGCGTTCGTCTGATCCGACTGTGGTTCACCGACGTGCTGGGCAACCTGAAGAGCTTCGCGATCAGCCCCGCCGAGCTGGAGAACGCGCTCGAGGACGGGATGACCTTCGACGGCTCCGCGATCGACGGTTTCAGCCGCGTGCAAGAAGCCGACGTGCTCGCAATCCCCGATCCCAACACGTTCGAAGTGCTGCCATGGGGCGACCCGAAGTCGGTGGAGGCTCGCGTGTTCTGCGACATCCATCACCTCGACGGCTCGCCGTTCGAGGGCGACCCGCGCCAAGTGTTGCGCCGCAACCTGAGGGCCGCCCACGAGCAGGGGTTCACGTTCTACGTCGCCCCCGACATCGAGTTCTTCTACTTCGCACCGCCGGAGAAGGGCCAGGCACCCACCCCGCTCGACGAGGGTGGCTTCTTCGACCTCACCACCACTGACGTCGCGGGCACGCTGCGCAAGGAGACGATCCGCACGCTGGAGACGATGAGCATCCCGGTGGAGTACAGCTTCCACGAGGATGCGCCCAGCCAGCACGAGATCGATCTGCGCCACACCGACGCCCTCAACATGGCCGACAGCCTGATGACGTTCCGGTTGGTGGTGAAGGAGGTCGCCGCCAAGCAGGGCGTGCACGCCACGTTCATGCCCAAGCCGCTCGAGGGCGTGCAGGGCAGCGGCATGCACATGCACTTCAGCCTGTTCCACGGCGACGAGAACGCGTTCTACTCCGCAGACGACCCGTACAACCTGTCCACCGTCGCCAAACAGTTCATGGCCGGCCTGCTGCGCCACGCGGCCGAGATCACCGCCATCACCAACCAGACCGTCAACAGCTACAAGCGGCTGGTGCCCGGCTTCGAGGCGCCGGTGCACATCAGCTGGGCGCGCAACAACCGCAGCGGCCTCATCCGAGTTCCGGTGCCCAAGCGCGGCAACCCCGCCGCCACCCGCATCGAGTACCGCAGCCCCGACCCGGCGTGCAACCCCTACCTTGCGTTCAGCGTCATCCTCGCGGCCGGCCTGAAGGGCATCGCCGAGGGCTACGAACTGGCGCCGGAAGCTGCCGCCAACCTGTTCGAGCTGGATGACGCCGAACTCACGTTGCTCAACATCGACACCCTGCCGCAGTCGCTCAGCGACTCGCTGAAGGTGATGGAGCAGTCGACGCTGGTCCGTGAAGCGCTCGGTGAGCACATCTTCGAGTGGTTCTTGCGCAACAAGCGCAGCGAGTGGCGGGCGTACAAGACCCACGTCAGCCAGTTCGAGTTCGATCGCTACCTGCGGGCCCTGTGATGACGAGGAGCCGGTAGTGGAACTGGTCGCGGTCTTCCCCGACCCACCGCCCTCCGATCTGGCGCGCACGCTGGATCTTGCCGGCTACAGCTGGAAGGCGGTCAGCTCGGGAGAGGACGCCGCGCGCAACGAGCCCGCCACCGGCTGGGCAGGAGCGGTGATTGCGTGCGATGCCGATCCGGAGGGCGCCTGGGCCGTGTGCCGTGCACTGCGCAAGCGCGATACGCCGGTGAGCCCGCTGATGGTGCTGGTCAGCGGCGGACAGCTCGCCGATCTGCAGCTGCGCGACGAACTGTTCGACGACTTCTGCCTCACCCCGTTCCACCCTGCGGAGGTGGAGGCCCGCCTGCGCCACCTGTTCTTCCGCGGCGGCTCCGAAGTGCGCCCGGACATGGTCGAGTACAGCGGCTTGGCGCTCAACCTGGAGACGTACCAGGCGACGATCGAGGGCCACCCACTCGACCTCACCTACATGGAGTACGAGCTGCTCAAGTTTCTGGCGCAGAACCCGGGAAAGGTGTTCACCCGTGAAATCCTGCTCAGCCGAGTCTGGGGATACGAGTACTACGGCGGCGCCCGCACCGTCGATGTGCACATCCGCCGCCTGCGTGCCAAGCTTGGCGAGGAGCACGCCAACCTGATCCAGACCGTGCGCTCGGTGGGCTACCGCTTCGGCCAGAGCCGCTGGGGCAGCTGACCGCCACGACATCGGCCCTCTCGCACGGGTCGCTGGCGGCGTGCCCTCATGGCACGTTTCGCGGGTCGCTGGCGGCGCGCCCTCATGGCACGTTTCGCCACCCAAGGGCAGGCAGACCGGCCAGATTGGTAGCCCTTTGCCACCCATGGGGGGCGCTGAGTGCCAACGCATGGCGCGGGTGACGGACACGCGTGGAGTTCGACGTCCGGGGTGACTGGTGCTGCGCTATAGCTGCTGCAGCGCAGCCACGACGAGCAGGCTGAGCGCCAGCTGGCCGTTCTCGTTGGGGTGGAGGCGATCGCTGCGCAGGATCGTCTGGTCGGGTGCCGACGCGAGCGCGTACCAGTCGGCGACCACGGCGTTGCCGCGCTCGGTGATCCGCTGCTGGAGCTCCTGGTTGAACACCAACGTGTCATCGAGGTGCTGCTCACGGTAGGTGTTCACCCACACCAGAGGTGTTGTGGGCGGCAACAGATCGAGGATCCGATTGATCAGCGCGCCGTACTCGTCCGCGCTCGCGTAGCTGCCCACGTCGTTGGTGCCGAGCTCGATCACCCACGCCGACGGGTCAGCGCCGTAGGCGAGGAGCGCGGACACCGTCAGGATGCCGCTCTCGGGTCCGCTCCCCTTGCCGTTGCCCACTTCGATGCGCCGGCTCGCCCTGCCCTCGATGCGCACGTCGTCGACGCCGGCAGCCAGCAGCGTCGTGTTCAGCGCGACCGCGCTGCCCTCGGTGATCGAGTCGCCGACGATGACCACCGACGTGATGGCCGCGGGTGCCGCACCCGACGTGGCCACTGGGCGCGGCGCCTCATCAGCCACGCCCTTGCCGGCGCGCGTCGTGGAGCACCCGGCCACCCACAACACACCGAGGCCGACGATGAAGGCGCGACGACCGGTTGGATCCACGGCAATCAGCGTACGTTCGGACGACGATCGCTGGTCGTCAGCCCGCCGGGGCGGCAGCGTCGGCGTCGGTGCCGTCTTGCGGCTCCGTTGCGGGTTCTGGCGTCGGCACTGCGGTGGTTTGGCCGAGGGCTGCTTCCAGGCGACGCAGCGAGTACTCCGGCAGCGTCGTGTGCACCAACCGAGCGAACGGGAAGCGCTCGAGTTCGGTGGCGAGTGCGCCCACGTCGAGGTTCTCCAGGAGCAGCACGACGGTGGTGGTACTTGGCTGCACCGACTCACGGAACCACTGCACCCACTCGTCGGGCACGCCGAGATCGATGATCTTCGCCGCACCGGCGCCGAGGCCGGCACCGACCGCGCCGCCGACGAGCCACCCGACCGGGCCACCGAACATCAGACCCAACAGCCCGCTCCACACCGCGCCGGAGAGGGCCGAGCGACCCGGCTGCGGGTCGATCGTCTCGCGCACTGCTGAGGCGCCGTTCGCGTCCTTGCTCACGATCACGGCGTCGCGTAGCTTCAGCGAACCCTTCGCCGCCAATCCGCTCGCGGCGGTGAGGAACTCCTGGGCACGCAGCGCATCGGGCAGCGACACCCCCACCAAGTACTGGTCCGGCTTGTCGTTCATGCCAGCACGGTACCCAGGATCGCAGCAAACCAGCCGCCGGGCCGCCGCTTCCGGAAGCAAATCCGCGCCAACGTGGCCCGGTTTTGCTTCCGGAGGCACGGGCCGGGCCGGGGAGGGTCTCGCCCGATCAGGCGAAGGCGGAGGCGAGGCTGAGCACGCCGAACACGATGAACACGCCACCGGCGACGCGTTGCACCCGCTGCAACGGCACGTGCTGCACGATCCATCCGCCCGCCGTCACGGCCAGCGCGGCCACCGTCGCCAGCGCGCACCATGCGCCCAGGGCCACCGCCAGCGGCGCCGAGTAACGGGTCGCGATCCCTGCAGTGGCCAACTGGGTGAGATCACCGAACTCGGCGAGGCCGACCACCGACGCGGCAGTGAGAGCGACACGCCGGAACGACACATCCGCCGGCCCGTCGGCCGCCGTCTCGTCGTCGTCGCCGCCGCTGCGCAGCATGATCACGCCGCCGATGAGGAACAGCAGCCCGACAGCCAACCGCACCGGCATCGTGGGTAGCTGGCGCAACAGCGACCCGACGCTGACGGCCAGCACCACGTGCAGACCGAATGCCGCGGAGACACCGACCCACACCGCCAGCGGCCGGCGGAACTTGGTGGTGAGCACCAGCGACGCGAACATCGTCTTGTCGGGTAGTTCGGCGAGGAACACGGTGCCGAATGCTACGAAGAAGGCGGTGACCATCAACCCAGCTGCTGAATGCGCGCAGCATGTCGCGCGTGGCTGTGCAACACATGCGGCAGATCCGGGTGGAGGATCTCGCCATCGCGCACCACGAACCGGCCATTGACGATGGTGTGCCAGGCGCTGACGGGGCCGCACCGCAGCCAGGCTTCGATCGGGTCGGCCAAGGCGCCTGCGAACGTAGGCCCGGTGAGTTTCCAGACCGCGAGATCGGCGACGGCACCGGGGGTGATCAGCCCGATCTCGCCCTCACGACCCAGGCAGCCGGCCCCACCCAGGGTGGCCATCTCCAACGCCATCCGGGCCGTGCCGGCGTGGGCGCCGTCGCGCAGCTTGGCGAGCAACATCGCCTGTCGGGCCTCGAGCCACAGCGACGCGCTGTCGGCCGACGACGAACCGTCGACGCCGATACCCACCTTCACCCCGGCGGCGCGCATCGCCACCACTGGCGAGATGCCCGAGGCGAGGATGAGGTTGCTGCTCGGGCAGTGAGCGACGCCGATCCCGGCAGCACCGAGGCGGTGCACCTCGTCGTGGTCGGGCATCACACAGTGCGCCACCCAGGTGCGGTCGGTGCACCATCCGGTGCGCTCGAGGTACTCCATCGGCCGGCAACCGAAGGTGGCGAGCGAGAACGCGTCGTCCTCCGCGTTCTCCGCGAAGTGAGTGTGCAGGCGCACGTCCAGTCGCTCGGCCAGCTCGGCGCTAGCCACCATCAGCCGCTCGGTGACGCTGAACGGGCTGCAGGGCGCGAGCGCGATCCGCACCATCGCACCGTGGCTACGGTCGTGGTGGGCCAGCACCGCTGCCTCGCTGGCGGCGAGGATCTCGTCGTCGTCTCCCACCACATCGTCGGGCGGCAGGCCGCCGTCCTTCTCGCTGAGGCTCATCGAGCCTCGCGTCGGGTGGAAGCGCATGCCCAACTCGCGGGCGGCAGCGATCTCCGCGCTCAGCAGATCGCCGGCGCCGCGCGGGTGCAGGTACAGGTGATCGCTACTGGTGGTGCAGCCGCTGAGCGCGAGTTCGGCGAGGCCGACGAACGCGCTGGCGTAGACGGCTTCCTCGTCGATCGCCCGCCACAGTGGGTACAGCGACTGCAGCCAGCCGAACAGCGGCTTGTCGGTCATCGGCGGGTAGGCGCGGGTGAGGTTCTGGTAGATGTGATGGTGCGTGTTGATCAGCCCCGGAGTGACCAGGCAGTCGGCCGCATCCACCATCCGCGCAGCCGCCGGGGGCGTGTCCGCGCTGCCACCGACGGCTTCGATGAGGTTGCCGGTGATGGCGACCCAGCCGCCGGGCAGCTCGCGTCGTTGCGCATCGACAGTGGCGACGAGGCGGGCGTTGCGAATCAGCAGATCGGCCATGGTGAGCCCCGTTCAGGCGAGTGAATCGAAGATCAGGCGGATGTCGTCGACGGTGGTTCGCGGGTTGACGATGCAGATCCGCAACACCGTCTCGCCCGCCCATGCCGTGGGCACCACGAATGCGGTGCCGGCGGCGAGCATTCCATCGCTCCACGCCCGGTAGTCGGCCGCGGCCCAACCCGTGCGGCGAAAGAGCACCACGCTCAGCTCGGGCTCCATGATCAGTTCGAGGTGATCGCTGGCCTTCACCATCTCTGCTGCCTGGCGGGTGAGGGTGAGCGAAGCCTCCACGGCGTCGCGGTAGGCCGCGGTTCCGTACGTGGCGAGGCTGAACCAGAACGGCAGACCGCGGGCGCGGCGCGACAGGTGATGCGCGTAGTCGCTGGGGTTCCAGTCCTCGTCGTGCCCATCGGCAGCGTGCAGCACGTCGAGGTACTCCGCCTGCTGCGTGTGGGCGGCACGGGCAACTTCGGGGTCGGCGTAGAGCAGGGCGCAGCAGTCGAACGGAGCGAACAGCCACTTGTGCGGGTCGACGATGAAGCTGTCGGCGCGCTCGATCCCGTGATAGCGCTCGCGCACGCTGGGGGCGGCCAGGCCGGCGCCACCGTACGCACCGTCGACGTGGAACCACACGCCGAGTTCACTCGCAACGTCGGCCGCGGCGTCGAGGTCGTCGATGACGCCGGCGTTGGTGGTGCCACAGGTGGCGACCACCGCGAACACCCGCTCGCGATCCTCCTTCGACAAGCCGGCGATCGCCTCGCGCAGGTTCTCGACGTGCAGGCGGCCTTCGTCATCGGACGCGACCGACACCTCGTCGGTGTCCATCGCTCGGCACGCCTGGGCGATGCTGCTGTGCGCACCCTTGGAGGAGATGATCAGGCCCCGGGTGCGATCGAACCTGCCGCCCGTCCGCTGGCGCCAGCGGTACCGGGCGGCGATCAGCGCACTCAGGTTGCCGGCGGTACCGCCACTGACGAACACACCACCCGCCTGCGCCGGCATTCCCGCAAGATCGGCGATGTAGCGCAGGGCTTCGTTCTCGGCGAACACGGCTCCGCCGCCTTCCAGCCACGAGCCGCCGAAGATGCTGGAGGCGCCCACCACCAGATCGAACAGGATGCTGGCTTCGGTGGGCGCCGCCGGTACGAACGACAGGAAACGAGGGTGATCCACCGAGATGCAGGCCGGTGCGAGCACCTCGCCGAACACTCGCAGCGCTTCCAGCCCGCCGAGGCCCCGCTCGGTGACGGTACGCCCGGCCATCGCCTTCAGCTCCGCAAATGCGCGCGGCCCATCGAGCGGCGGCTTCGTCTTCACGCGATCAACGGCGTAGCGGACGATGGCTTGGGTGAGCACCTCGGTGGAGGCATCGTGCTGATGCATGATCGGCAGTCTGCCAGCAACCGAGCCGGGTCAGGCCCAAACCGCCGTGGTGGTGCCCGTGATCGTGAGGTGCACGGAGGACTTCCACGGCGCCAACGTGAACTCGATCGTCTCGCCCTCGCGGTAGCCGTAGCCGGCGCCGTAGATACTCGGGCTCACGTCGTAGAAGTCACGCAGCGACAGCCATGTGCCGGACTCGTTCTCCTTGTCGACCGGGGTGCCGTCCCAGTTGTCGCCAGCGAGCAGTTCGTGCCCGCACTCGTCCCACGACTGGATGTCGTCCTCGAACACCTGCACCTCGAAGGGAACGTTCTTGCTGGGGTTGGCCAGCACGGTGGTGAGTGGCTCGCCGTCGACGGAGATCTTGTAGCTGCTGTCGCTCTTGATGTCCTTGCGAATGCGGGCGATCTGGGTGCCGTTCACACGGAACCAGAAGGTGAAGTCACCGGCGCCCTTGGCACCCGCGTCGGAGTCGTCGGTGACGTGCACGGTGTCCCACGTGATCGTGAGCGTGCGGCGCAGAGTGGTGAAGCTGCCGACCGCCTGCACAGGGATCTGCCCCGGCTGCGTCGGCACTGTGACAATGAAGTAGTAGGTGGTGCCGGGCAGCAACATCTTGTGGTCGTACTTCATCCGCGAGCCGGGCTTGGTGGTCTTCACGATCTCGGGGCCGACGATGCTGTCCATGTAGGGCTCGCTCCACACGCCGTTCTTGAACACCGGCTGGCGGTCCGACACGCGGATCGTGACGTTCGATGCGTTGGTGACGTAGGCGATGCGCGCCCAGGTGCCGTGTGCCTTGGAGGCGACGCCGGTGAGGGTGAAGCCACTGGCAGAGAGGCCGGTGAGCTGCTGCGGGCCGGCGGGCAAGGGCTTGGGTGCGGGCGGCAGCGGTGCCGGTGCAACGACGTCGCTGCCGACGCCGATCGGCGCAGGCGGACGAGGGGCGCGGCCGCCGGCATCGGCCGTGGACACGGCACCGAATGAGACGAGGCCGACGAGGGAGAGGCCCACGAGGCGACGGCAGGCGGTGGGCGTGGCGTGCAGGCGGTGGTTCATCGGGGTTCCGTTCTTCGTGGTTGTTGCCATGAAGAACGCCGAACCCGGCCGGTCTGTCAGTTTTCTGAGAAGTGCGCCCGAATCCTCGATACTCCGCACCCGGGGAGAAAACGAAGTGACCCCGGCACTGTTACAAGCAGCCCGGGGTCGTGGCTGTTGCCTGTGGAGACTTCAGCGCCCTCAGGCTACCGACTGTCACGGCAACCAGCGTCCCTACCCGTCCTGAAGCAGACGGAGCGATACGGAGACGGCGCGCAGTGCGGCCATCTGATCGGAGTTCAAGTTCTCGATCGCAACCGAAGGCGTCGGCGCCTCCCACCGCCCACCGTCAGGCACAACCTGAAAGCCCCGCGACACAGGCGAATCGCCACGGTACACATGGATGTACTGGCCGGTGACCTGCACGAGCATCGACGACTGCGGATCGACGTTGCAGCCCAGCTGAAGCCACGCCAGCTCCGAACTCGTTGCCTTCTTCACATCTCGACCTGTTTGGCCGAAGATCTCCTCGCCGACGGCCGCCCGCTGATCGACAACGAACTGCCACTCTGGTGTGAGTAGGTCGTAGCCAAGCTGAGCCCACACCGCTGCGTCGGGTTCGCCGAGGCGCACGTAGACCGACGTCTCGCCAATCGCCACGAACTCTCCGCCAAGTTCCACCGCCAGATCGTCAGATTTCGGATCCAGAGTGAACCGAAGACACTCGGTGACGTTGCCGACGATGTCGCTCAACTCGTTCACCACTACCTGGCGATCACCCTTGGGTACCGGGGCCCCACATCCAGATGCAGCGAGCACGACCAGCACCAGGAGCGCCGGCAGACCTCGCCAAGGGCCAAGGGCCCGAGCGACGCTCAATAGTTGGTGTCGAGCAGTTCGCTGCCGGCGTTGCGCTGCTCGCCGTCGCGGTCGAGCAGGTAGCCCAGGAGGCCGGCGATGGTGACCGAGCCCATGATCGCGATCACGGGAAAGATCAGCAGGACGACGATGATGGCGATGGCACCGGGCACGAGAACGACCCTACTACTCGGCGGCCAACGGCTTGAAAGCCCAGGCTTCGATCTCCACCGCGCCACCGGCGGGCAGCGCGGCCACACCGATCGTGCTGCGGGCCGGGCGACTGTCGCCGAAGCCGGCCACGTACGCCTCGTTGAACGTCGCGAACGTGTCCATGTCGGTGAGGAAGCACAGCGTCTTGGCCACATCGGCGACGGTAGCGCCCATCGACGCGAGCTGGCCCTTCAGGTTCTCGACCGCCTGCGCGGTCTGCGCCGCAACACCGCCTTCCACCACTACGCCATCCTTGAGGCCGAGCTGGCCGCTGACGATGATCCAATCGCCCGCACGCACTGCGGGGGTGTAGGGGCCGAGGGGTTTGGTCATGGAACAATCGTAGGCCGCGCCGGCCCCGGCAGTGCGGCCGAGACACGGGGCGAGGGATCAACGCGATCGCTGACCACCCGCGAGGCTGTCGGCGAGCAACTTGAACTCACGCCACTCGCCACGGGCGAGCATGCCGCCCTGGTGCGGCCAGGTGCCCGGGTCGTGGACCTGGAAGCGTGGGCCGGCGGCCGCCAGCACCGCCGAGATCGCAGCGACGTCGGTGTTGTGCAACTGCCACCACGTCCGGATGCCCGCCGCGTGGAGCACATCGGCGATCTTGGGACCGATGCCCTCTACAACGGTGAGGTCGTTGAGACGCACCTTCTCACCCAACACCCGTGCACCCTCCGCGAGATCGGGGTCGGGTGGCGCGGTGCCGGCCGAGTGGGCTTGCACCAGCCCCTGCAGTTCGCCGATGCGGGCTCCGTGGTTCCACAACCGGGCGCGCAGATCGCCGATCGTGGCCTCCTGTGTGGCGACGACGTCCGCCAGCCGATCGCGCTCGGCCGTCACCTCGTCGGTGGGTGCCACGACCGACCCGGCTGGCGAGTGACCAACTGGGGCCGCGGCCTTCGCGTCCGACACCATGGCGCGACAGTCCGCCAACACACCGCGCAGCCGATCACGCTCGTCCAGCAAGGCGTCCAACTGGGCAACACAGTCGCGACGCGACACCATCTCTTCGCTGTCGTCGCTCTTTTCCACGATCGCCTCGGCCGCGGGCCGACGCAGGCCGCGCAGCAACCAGCCGACGATGCCACCAATGGCGGCCGCGCTGATCATCCACAGCGCCCACTTCGCAAGTGTGTACGACACGTGTGCCTTCCTTGTTCAGTTCTCTCGAACGGTTCTGGTGTTCATCAGGCGAGGCCGACGCCGAACACGACACGGCGGCTCTTCTCGGGTATCTCATTGCCATCGGCATCGACGATCAGTTGCGTCATCCCGAAGCCCTCGGAGCTGAGGTCTGCGAGGGGAACGCCCCGCGCCACCAACGCTCCTACCACCGATGTCGCCCGCTGGCTGCTGAGGGTGAGGTTGCGGCCGGGGTCGCCTTCGCTGTCGGTGTGGCCCTGCACCTCGATCCGCACGCCTGCGTAGCGCATGGCGATGCCCGCAACTCTCTCGATCGTGTTCTCCGAGGCAGCGCTGATGACCGTGCTGCCCTTCTCGAACAGGATCGGCTCGGCCGCCACCAACGCGTTGAGCTCCGCTTCCAGTGCGGCCGCCTGCTCGGCGGTCGCGGATGGGCGAGGGGTGAGCGTCGGCGTCACGCCGACGGCAGTCGCGGCGCTCTCGAACGTGGCGCGGGCACGATCGTCGACGTAGGAACCCGAGGCTGCGACCGTCGTCCCGTTCCACTCGACCCTGCCGGCGCTGAGGGAGAACGGCATCGCCGCCATCAGGTCGTTGAAGGCCGCAAACCGGTCCGCGGGCACTTCGGGCAGCGTCGGGTCGGCGACCAGCTGATCGACGACGTTCAGCGGGGCCACGACGCTGCGAGCACGTTCGACCAGCGTCAGCCGCTCCAGGTCGGTGCCGAGCGCGCCGGTCAGCACCAGCCTGCCGTCGAGCAGTTGCACTGCCAGCAGCGCAGCGGGAGCGACCGTGGTAGTGGTTGCCGGCTCGGTCGTGGTAGTTGCAGCAGCCGCGGTCGTGCTCGTTGCGGGCGCCGACGTGCCCGTCGCCTCGGTGGTGGTGCCGGCGGGCGTCAGAGGGTCGCCCTCGGCGCCACACGACGGGTCGAGCTCGATGGCGCGCACGCCGTACACGTCGAGCGCGAGTCGTCGAGCGGCAGCCGGGTCGGCCAGGGGTGCCGTGCACCGCAGCGTGCCGTCCTGGCCCGAGAAACCGGCTGTCACATCGAAGCCCGCCTCCGCCAACGCAGCGGGAACACGCGCACCGAGGTCGACCTCGATCTCGGGCGCGACCACCACAGCGCCGGCAACGTAGAGACCGGTCAGAGCCAGGGTGCCAACGAGGAGGACGAGACTCCTCGATCGGCGTCGTCGATGTTCGCCGGGCGTCGTCATCGTGAATGAGACTCGCACGCTGGGAAACCATGACGCAACAGCAGTACCGTGACACTCGTGGATATCTCGCGACGACAGCTCATCGTCGCCGCAGGCAGTGTTGCAGTGCTCGCCGCCTGTGGTGATGAGTCGAAGAACTCGGCCCCCGAGGGCGGCTGGGCCCTGGTGCAACGCTTCCCCAACTTCCCGCTGTTCACCCCTGGGGAGGTCCGGCTGCCGGTGTCACTGGCACAACAGACTCGCCTGCTTGCCGACGGCCCTGACGAGATCAAGGGCTGGGTGGAGGACTTCGAGGGCACCCGCGTCGCCGACGTCGTCGCCATCCGCCGCAACGACGGCATCCCGACCCCCTACTGGGAGGTGCGTGCGAACCTCGAGCGAGCGGTCATCCACACGCTGCGGTTCGAGGGCGACGACGGCTTCGGTGCGACGTTCGAGATGTTCGACCCCGCCGACGTGGTCACGCCTCTCACCGGCAGCGCGCTGACGCCGTTCGAAACCCCCACCACAGCCGACCACCGCGGCGTCGAGCCGTACTGCTCGCTCACCCCCGAACCGTGCCCGCTGCACGAGATCACGCTCACCGAGGCGCTCGCCGCCGGCAAACCCGTCGCCTACATGATCGGCACCCCCGCGCATTGCTCCACGGGCACGTGCACGCCGGGCCTCGAGTTCCTGATGGAACAGCACGCGGCCGTCGGCGACAAGATCCTGATGGTGCACGCCGACGTCTACGCCGACGCCGCGGCGACCGAAACCTCGCCGGCGGTCGACGCGCTGAAGGTACAGTACGAGCCGATCATCTACTTCTGTGCAGCCGACGGCACGATCGTCGACCGGCTCGACGGGGTCTGGGACCGCGCCGAGTTGGCCGAACGCATCGAAGCGCTCCTCGCCCGCTGAGGCGGACGGCCGAGCTCAGTACGCCGGGTTCAGCTGAAGGACTGGCCGCAGCCGCAGCTGCGAGTCGCGTTCGGGTTGGTGATCGCGAAGCCGGCCTGGTTGAGGCCGTCCTTGTAGTCCAGCGTGGCGCCGATCAGCAACTGGGCCGAGGCGGCGTCGACGACCACCGAGACGGCGTCGTCACCGAAGGTCCCCTTCTCGTCATCGGCAGCGAAGTCACCGTCGAAGAACATCTCGTAGGCGAAGCCACTGCAGCCGCCCGGGCGCACGGCAACGCGCAACGCCAGATCGGTGGCGCCTTCGGCTTCCAACAGTTCCTTCACCTTGCGGGCGGCGGTGTCGGTGACGGTGATCACGGGTGCTCCTCAGGGGACGAGAGTGCGGTTCCTGGCAGGTTTCCAGGCTGGCCACGAGTGTAACCGGGAATTACCGTAGCATTGACTTCGTGATTCCCGCTACGCCTGGCCCCGCCACGGCACCCCTCGCCGCGCCGCCCTCGGTCGAGGACGTCACCACGCTCCTGCGGTCGGTGATCGACCCCGAGTTGGGCGCCGACATCGTCACGCTCGGCATGGTGCCATCGGTCGCAGTCGCCCCCGATGGCGAGGTGACGGTCGGCGTCAAGCTCACGATCGGCGGCTGCCCGCTGCGGGCGCAGATCAAGAAGGACGTCGAAAGCCGCGTGGCCGTGCACCCCGGTGTCACCAAGGTGCGCATCGAGTGGGGCGAGATGAACAGCGAGGAGCGCACTGACGTCATGCTCAAGGCGCGCTGGAACGCCCGCGAGTCGGCGCCCGACACGGCCGTGCCGCTCACCACGCGAGTGCTCGCCATCGCCAGCGGCAAGGGCGGCGTCGGCAAGAGCTCGGTCACCGTCAACCTCGCCGCCGCCGTCGCGGCGCAGGGCTTCACGGTCGGCGTGCTCGACGCCGACATCTGGGGCTTCTCCGTGCCGCGCCTGCTGGGCATCGACGAGCCGCTCGAGGCGCAGAAGGTGGAAGGCAGCGACAAGCCGCGCATCATCCCCAATGAGCTCGTCGTCGGTCGTGGGTTCTCCAAGGGCCTGTTGAAGGTGGTCAGCACCGGTTTCCTCGTCGAGGAGGGCACAGCGCTGATGTGGCGTGGCCTGATGCTGACGAAGGCAGTCGAGCAGTTCCTCCACGACGTGGAATGGGGCGAGCTCGACTACCTGTTCATCGACATGCCGCCGGGTACCGGCGACGTGCAGATGGGCCTCGCCCGCATGCTGCCGCGCACCGATCTCCTCATCGTCACCACGCCGGCTCTGGCCGCACAGAAGGTGGCGGCTCGAGCCGCCGACATGGCTCGCCGCAGCTTCCTGCGCGTGTGCGGCGTGATCGAGAACATGAGTGCGTTCACCTGCGAGCACGGCACCTCGTACGCGTTGTTCGGCGAGGGTGGCGGGCAGTCGTTGGCCGACGAGATCGGCGTGCCGCTGCTCGGCCGCATCCCCCTCGAAGCCGCGGTGTCGGCCGGCGGCGACGCAGGTGCGCCGATCGCGCTCGACGGTGTCGGCCCCGCCGCCGACGAGTTCCGCGCGATCGCTCGCCTCATCGTCGAGGAAGTGGCCCCGCCCACCAACATGGCCGGCTGCAGCGCCCGCATGTTGGGCATGGTCGCCGCCGCCCTCGACGCCAAAGACGCCGCCAAGCCCACCTCCTGACACCACCTCCCGGTTTGCGGGTGCAGCACGTCGCGACCTGAGACCGGGGCATCTGGGTGCGCACAGTTGCGGCTTCCGCAACGGCATGCACCCGGAATTCTGGAGTGACGGCGGCGACGGAGCGACGGGCGCTGGCCGCCGCTCAGGCGAGAGTGTCGTAGTCCTCGTCGCCGGGCATCGCCACGCCGGCGAGGCGACCCTGCGCATCGAGCCGGATCTTGGGCAGGATGCACGGCGGCGTCCCCACTGCCCAGCCAGCCTCCATCGCCGTATGCACGGTCTCGTGTTCGCCGAGGAACCGCAGGTTCGTCACCGTCGGCGGCATCAGCTGCAGCTCGCCGGCCTCCCACTGTGCCAGCGCGTCCGCGGGGCGCACCCACATGCTGTCGACCGTCTCGTTGTCGTCGTGGTGCGATGTCTGCCCGGCCGGGTGGGCGACCATGAAGAAGCGCGTGTCGAACCGGCGGACCGTCTCACCCTTGGGGGTGATCCAGTGGCTCATCCACGGCAGCGCGTCGGTCGCCAGGCGCAGGCCATGCTCGGCCGCCAAGGCTCGCACGTCGACCGTGCCGTCGTACACCGCTGTGCGATGTGCGAGTGCCGGGTGGCCGTCGTCGACCATCCGGCCGTCGGCATCGACCGCAAGCAGCACGCCGGCCTCCTCATAGCACTCACGCACGGCGGCGACGCGATAGGCCTCGTCGCCCTCACCGTCAGCCGGGTCGACCTTCCCGCCAGGGAACACGTACATGCCGCCGGCGAACACAGCGTTCTTGGTGCGCCGCAGGATGAACACCTCCAACCCGTCGGCGGTGTCGCGCAACAGCATCACCGTCGCAGCGGGTTTGATCGGCACCTCGACATCGTCGGCCATACCGGCGCACGGTACTTCCTGCCTTCACCCGCACTAGCCTCGGGGCGTGCTCGTCTGGATGGACCTGGAAATGACCGGCCTCGAGCCGGCCCACAACGTGATCGTGGAGATCGCGACGATCATCACCGACGACGACCTCAACATCGTCGTCGAGGGCCCCGACCTGGTGGTCCACCAGCCCGAGGAAGCGTTGGCGCTGATGGATCAGGTGGTGGTCGACATGCACACCAAGAGCGGCCTGCTCGACCAGATCCGCGCCTCCACCATCTCTCTCGAAGACGCCGGAGCGCGCACGCTGGCGTTCATCAAGGAGCATGTGCCCGAGGCGCGCAAGGTGCCGCTGTGCGGCAACTCGATCGGCATGGATCGCCGCTTCCTGGCGACGTACCTGCCCGAGATCGAGAACCACCTGCACTACCGCAGCATCGATGTCAGCAGCATCAAGGAACTCGTCCGCCGTTGGTATCCGGGTCTGCTCGCCAGCCGCGTGCAGAAGGCCGGCTCCCACCGAGCGCTCGACGACATCCGCGAGAGCGTCAACGAGTTGCAGTTCTATCGCCAGCACATCTTCCTGCCATCGAGCGCCGTCGATGTTGCCGCGATCAGCGCGGCAGTCGCCGCTGTCGCCGACCCGTCAGACGCCGGCTGACACTCGCGCCGCCGCGAACTGGCGGCCATCCTCACCCACCAACCATCCGTCGAAACCAGCCTCGCTGTCGCGCACGCACCAGCGCACTTCGTGCCCACGCTCGATCGGTTCACCGTGCTCGATCACTGCGGTGAAGGGCGCGCGCAGCTCGCGCCGCACGGCCAGCTCCTGCTCCACGACTGCCCAGTAGACCGCGTTGTTGACGTGTTCGAGCACGTCGAAGTCGGCGAAGCGCAGTGGCCACACGGAGCCGGTGGCGAACGCATCGGCCGGCGCCGGTGCGAGCATCGCCTTCGAGCCCACCTTGCGCCCATTCGCCGACGGGGCGAAGACCGAGAGGAATGCAGACGGCATGCGAGCGGGCCGCATTGACGAAGCGTCGAGATGCACCCACAGCGTGGCGCTCTCGACGCTGCCACCATTCGAACCAGTCAGCGCGATCCGGCGCTCGGCCCACGCGGCTCCGAACCCGCTGCACCACGTTCGCAGGTGCAGCGGCTCGACATAGGTGGGGAACGCGTGCACCGCGATCACCGTGCGGCGAACGACCCACGTGTAGTCACCGAAACCGGCACCGCGGGCATCGTCGTCGCTGATGTCCTGCAGGTGGCGAGCGATCGCGTCGAGCCGTGAACGCCCGCCGGGCGACGAATCACCCAACCGCACCACTGCCGTGCCCTCGAAGGTACGGCCTGCGGCCGGAGCAGCCATGAACTCGAACATCTCACGACACTAGAACGATCTCTCGTTAAATCAGTTGACGTCGTCGCGCCGACGTGGTTGCCTAGTACCCGATGTGCCGCAACCAGCGGCGCGTCGCACGACTACGGAAGGCTCACCTAGAACTATGAAGCGCACGGATCTCGCCCTGGAACTGGTCCCGATGACCAGCGCCGCGCGTCCGTGCGGCGGTTTTGGTCACGGCTACCAGTGGCGCTCCCGGTCGTTGATGAATCTCATGAACGTGAAGTCCATCAACGCAGCCGCTACCAAGCGCACCGCCCGACACCTCGGGTTGCTCACGACGTAACGCACGTCGAACGCAGCACACCGAGGCCGTCGGGATCGCAAGATCCTGGCGGCCTTTCTGGTTTTTCCGCCTTCCCCCGTCCGAGAGGAACACACGACATGTACACCCTGAACAACATCACACTCGCCGGCACCGACATCGACATCCAGACCACGTTCGA
Organism: Ilumatobacteraceae bacterium; assembly: GCA_043721915.1. Classification (GTDB taxonomy): domain Bacteria; phylum Actinomycetota; class Acidimicrobiia; order Acidimicrobiales; family Ilumatobacteraceae; genus UBA668. The sequence continues at coordinate 23,000 of JAYSPV010000030.1, forward strand.
CGAGCTCGTCGAGCCCATCTCCGTGCGCGTCGCCAAGCCGCGCTGCGCCGATGGCAACGGCACCCTCACCCACCTGTTCTTCTCGGACACCCCGCTCGACACCGCCCGCGCCAAGGCGATCTGCAGCAAGTGCAACCTCGCTGACGATTGCCTGGCCGGTGCACTCGACCGGGCCGAGCCGTGGGGTGTGTGGGGTGGCGAGCTCCTCGAGAACGGCCGGATCGTCGCCAACAAGCGCCCTCGTGGCCGCCCACCCAAGCATCCACGTCCGGCCGTGGTGATCGATGAGGTACCGATCCCTCCCCACCTCATCGCTCGGCCCCGCGAGGAGCGAGTGGCGTGAGTCCCGGGTGGGTACGCCTCCCTGTGATACGCACCCACCCGGTGCCGGCCGCACCCCCAGATCCCGCCAGTCGACGGCAACGCTCTGACGACCCGTCGATTCGGTCCCGCGATGCCCCCTGCCAGGCACAGCACCTCCCCCCGGTGCTGCGCCTGCGGGGGGTTCGTCGCGTCCGGAGCAGAGATCTGAACCAGCCGGGGTGAATGGGCAGCGACAAGACGGCACCGGTAACGTGGCGGGCGTGAAGGTGCGCGTTCGGCTGCTGGTGGGTTCGCTGCTGTTCGCCGTCGTCGCTTCTGTCGCCATCGGATGGGCGATCGCACGCACCGGCAACGAGTCCGGTGACGACGTCGCTTCCCTCGACAACGGTGTGCTGCCCAAGCCGCCCTCGATCGGGACCAACGGCGACGCTGTCGGCGGCCAGCTCGCCGATGTCGACGTGCAGACCCTGGAGGGCGACGCGGTTGCCATCTCCTCGCTGATCGGCCAGCCGATGGTGATCAACGTGTGGTCCTCGAGTTGTGTGCCCTGCAAGAAGGAGCTTCCCGACTTCGCAGCGGCGCATCTCGCGTGGGGCGATCAGGTGCGGTTCATCGGGCTCAGCTACCTACCGCCCAGCGATCGTGAAGAACAGTTCGCACGTGACAAGGGCGTGAAGTACGAGTTGTTGTACGACGGCAACGGTGAGTTCATCACTGCGATGGGCCTGGCCGCCTTCCCCGTCACGCTGTTCGTCGGCTCCGACGGGCACATCGTCGCCCAGACGGGCCAGCTCGACGAAGCGGCCCTGACCGGGTGGATCGAGACCCTCCTGCTCGAGGACACGGCCACGTGATCGCGCTCGACCCCCGGCTTGCGAACGCGTTCACCCAGGGTCTCCTCGCTGCCGTCAACCCGTGCGGCTTCGTGCTGCTCCCCACGTACCTCATGTACTTCCTCGGGATGGAGAACCTCCGCCCCGGCGCCGAGCGCACCTCCGTCACCCGAGCGCTCGCTGTCAGCGTGTCGGTCTCGGCCGGCTTCATGTCGGTGTTCGTACTGATCGGCGCCATCACCAAGTGGTCCACCGATTGGTTCACCGACAAGGCGCCGTACCTCTCGTTGGTGATGGGCGTCCTGCTGATCGTGCTCGGCATCGCGATGCTCTTCGGCTACCGCCTGCCGTTCACCACACCCAAGCTCGACATCGGCAAGCGCGATCGTTCCGTGCGCAGCATGTTCGTGTTCGGTGTCGCCTATGCGATTGCATCGCTGGGCTGCACCCTGCCCGGCTTCATCTCGGTCGTGCTCGGCGGCGTCAGCACCGACGGCGTGCTCACCGGCGCCAGCGGCATCGCCCTCTACGGCGTCGGGATGGCACTGCTGGTCACCTGCCTCACCATCACGCTGGCAATGGCGAACACGGGAATGTTGCGCCTGTTGCGCAGCGGCATGGCCTGGTTCGAATACGTCGCCGGTGTGTTCGTGCTGCTCAGCGGGCTCTACCTCAGCTACTACTGGTACAGCGACATCACCGAGCAGTACGACAGCGACGTGATCTCCGGGGCCACCTCCTGGCAGGAGGAGCTGAGCCGCTTCATCCAGCGCAACCAGACCCCGATCGTGTGGATCGCATCGGCGGTGATCGTCGGTGCCGTCGGGTTCGCCGTGTACTCGAAGCGCCGGCTGCAACCGGAATGACCGAGCAGCCGTTTCGTGAACTGTTGGCGACTCCCGGCGTGCAGGAGGTGTCCGCGCTGCGCGGCCGGTTGGGGTTCATGGCGTATCACGGCGGCTCGCTGGAGGCGCTCACCGATGTGATCGCGGCGGAGGCGGCCGAACGTTCGGGCGCCAGCTACTACGCCGTGTTGCAGCCGCCCGACTTCAACTGGCACATCCCCTCACACAAGGTGGACCCTGCCGTGTCCCCGGTGCTCACCGACTTCCTCGAACACGTCGACATCGTGATCACCATCCACGGCTACGGCCGCCATGACTACTGGACGACGCTGCTGCTCGGTGGCCAAAACCGTACGCTCGCCGCCCATGTCGCCGCTCACCTCGGCGAGCACCTTCCCGACTACACGCTGCAGACCGACCTCGACGCGATGCCCAAGGAGCTGCGCGGCCTGCACGCCGCCAACCCGGTCAACCTGCCCCGCCAGCAGGGTGTGCAGATCGAGTTGCCTCCGAGGGTCCGTGGCGCCAGCCCGATCTGGAAGGACTGGAAGGGCCCCGGCCACGTACCGCACACCGTGTCGCTGATCGACGGTCTCTCCGCCGCGGCCATTGCCTGGCCGTTGTAGGCCGCTCAGGGCGCGAGACGCTCGATGACCCAGCCGGTATCTGCGCCGTCGGCGGCCTCGGCGGGGCGGTAGCGAAGACGGTCGTGCAGCCGGCTCGGGCGACCCTGCCAGAACTCGTAGCGCTGGGGGCGCAGCAACCATCCACCCCAGAACGCAGGGCGCAGCACCGGCTGGTCGCCGAAGGTGTCGGCCATCTGTGCCACCCGCGCCTCGAGCCACGCCCGATCAGGGATCGGTTGAGATTGCGGCGACGACCACGCCCCGACTTGCGACAGGCGTGGGCGCGAGCCGAAGTACTCGTCGCTCTCCGCATCAGGCACCCGCTCGACCTCGCCGACCACCCGCACCTGGCGATGCAGCTGCAGCCAGGTGAACAGCATCGACGCACGTGGAGCGGCTGCCAGCTCACGGCTCTTGGCCGACTCGTAGTTGGTGAAGAACGTGAACCCACGATCGTCGGCCGCGCGGACGAGCAGATAGCGCGACTGGGGCCAGCCGTCTGCATCGGTGGTACCGAGCACGAACGCGTTCGGTTCCACACATCCGGCCTCGTTGGCGTCCGCGTACCAGCGGTGCCACTGGCCCATCGGGTCGGCCTCCATGTCGACGACATCGAGGCCGGCCGTCTCGTAGTCCTTGCGCCGCGACGCCAGATCGTGCGGCCGCTCGGTCATCGCGGTGCGATCACAGTGAGGCCGCGCATGTACTTCTGGAGAACGGTCGGGATGGCAACCGTGCCGTCCTCCTGACGGAAGTTCTCGATGATCGCAGCCCACACGCGCGGCACGGCCAGCGCCGAACCATTCAGCGTGTTGGCGATGGTGGTGCCCTTCTCGCCGGCGGTGCGGTAGCGGATGTCGGCGCGGCGGGCCTGGTAGTCGCTGAACCAGCTGCACGAGCTGACTTCCAGCCAGTTGTCGCACCCGGGTGCATAGACCTCGATGTCGAAGCTGCGGTGATGGCTCTGACCCATGTCGCCGGTGCAGATCTCGATCACGCGGTAGGGCAGGCCGAGACCGCTGATCAGTGCTTCGGCCCGATCGCGGATCTCGACCAGCATCGCCGGCCCCTGCTCGGGAGTGGTGACCGCGAGCAGCTCCACCTTGTCGAACTCGTGAGCGCGCAGCATGCCGCGCGTGTCGCGACCGGCCGACCCAGCCTCGCGGCGGTAGCACGAGGTGTACGCCATCAGCCGCTTGGGCAGCTCGGCCTCGTCGAGGATCTCGCCGCTGTACAGCGACGTGAGCGGTACTTCGGCGGTGGGAATGGCCCACAGGTCGTCGCGTTCGATCGCATAGGCGTCGTCGGCGAACTTCGGCAACTGACCGGTGGCGGTGAGCGTGGCAGTGGTGACCAGCGAGGGCGGACGGATCTCCTCGAACGCGTCGGCGTTCATGTCGAGCGCGTACTGGCACAGCGCTCGCGCAAGCGTGGCACCGGCCCCCCGTTGCATGGTGAACATCGCGCCGCTGATCTTCGTGGCCCGCTCGTTGTCGAGGATGCCCAGCGCCGTGGCCGTCTCCCAGTGCGGCACGCGTTGGTGGGCGGGGAACGATTCGGGCACGAACGGCCCCTTGATGATCGGGTTGTCGCGCTCGTCGGCGCCGTCGGGTGCATCCGGGTGGGGGAGGTTGGGGATGCGCAGCAGCAGATCACGTAGCTCGTCCTGGATGCCTTCCAGCTGCTCGGCCGCCGCCTTCTCCAGCTCACCCAACGCACGGCTCTGCGCCTGCAGCACCTCGGCACCTGCAGCATCGCCGTCACGACGCTTGGCCCCGACCAGTTTCGAGAGTTCGTTGATCTCGCCACGGAAGCCGTCGCGGCGCGATTGGATGTCGCGCACCTCGCGCTCGATCTCTGTGGCCCGCTCCAGCTGTGCGAGAACATCGGCCTTGCCGCGGCGGGCGAGGGCCACCCGAGTGCCGTCAGGGTCGGTGCGCAGGAGTCGAACGTCGATCACGTCCGCCAGGCTACTGCCGCGCCTCTGTGTGGCCATAGAGGTTTGGCCCAGCAGGCGCGTGCTGCCGCTAGCGTCGACGGCAATGGCTGCGGTCGAGGTCGAAGGTCTGTCGGTGCACTACGGCGAGCTCACCGCCGTGCGAGACGTCTCGTTCAGCGCGTCCGCCGGCCAGATCACGGCCGTTCTCGGCCCCAACGGCGCCGGCAAGACCAGCACGATCGAGGTCTGCGAGGGCTATCGGCGCGCATCGGCCGGTACCGCACGCGTGCTCGGGCTCGACCCCGCCCGTCAACAGCGGCTGCTCAGCGAACGGATGGGCGTGATGCTGCAAGAGGGTGGCGTGTACCCCAGCGCCCGGGTCGCCGACACGGTGCGCCACTACTGCGCGCTGTACGGCAAGGGTGCGGATGCACTCGAGCTGGTGGCCAAGGTCGGCCTGACCGATCGATCCCGGGCGACGTGGCGACGGCTCAGTGGCGGCGAGCGGCAACGGCTCTCACTCGCGCTGGCGATGGCCTCGCGCCCGGAGGTCGCGTTCCTCGACGAGCCCACCGCCGGGGTGGATGTCAACGGTCGCGACACCATTCGTGACATCGTGCGCGGCCTTGCACGCGAAGGGTGCGCGGTGGTGCTCGCAACCCACGAGCTGGACGAGGCGGAGCGCCTGGCCGACCGGGTCGTCATCTTCGACCAGGGCAGCGTCATCGCTGATGGCACGCTCGCCGATCTGCGACGTGGCCACGACGAGATCCGCTTCCGCAGCGCCCCGGGGCTGGACACGGTCGCGCTCGCCGTCAGCATCGGCATGGTCGCCAGCCGCATCGGTCATGACGAGTACGTCATCGACGCTCCCCCGCACCCGCGGCTGATGGCGCAGCTCGCCACCTGGCTGGCAGAGCAGGGGCACCCACTCACCGACCTCCGCGCCGGCGCGCAACGGCTGGAGGACGTGTTTCGCCGGCTCACCGCCGAGAACGCTGCCACCGTTGCCCGCGTCGACGACGCGACGCCGACGCCGACGCCGACGCCGACAACGACAACGACGACCCCGGCCGCACCATCTGGGTCACGCCGCCGCCGACGGGGCCGGTCATGAGCCGCTTCGCCAGCCAGTTGCGCACCGAACTGCAACTCGTTGCCCGCAACGGCGAGCAACTGCTCCTCACGCTCGGCATCCCGGTGCTGCTGCTGGTGTTCTTCAGTCTCGTCGACGTGCTGCCCACCGGCACCCGCGATCCGGTCGACTTCCTCGCTCCCGGTGTGCTGGCGCTGGCCGTGATGAGCACCTCGATGGTCAGCCTCGGCATCGGCACCGGCTTCGAACGCAGCTATCACGTGCTCAAACGCCTCGGTGCCACCCCACTCGGTCGGGGCAGGCTGATCGCCGCCAAAGTAGCGGCGGTCGCTGTCGTCGAAGTCGCACAGTTCGCCGTGTTGGTTCCTGTCGCCTACCTGCTCGGCTGGTCACCGGCGACGACCAACTGGCCAGCAGCCATCGGCGCTGTGCTGCTGGGCACGGTCGCCTTCGCCGGCATCGGCCTCACCTTCGCCGGGCGATTGCGCGGCGAGCTCAACCTCGCCGCACTCAACGGTCTCTACCTCGTGTTGCTGCTGCTCGGCGGGATGGTGATCCCCTTCGCCAAGCTTCCCGGCGCGGTTCGCGCAGTTGCCCATGCGCTGCCGAGCGGGGCCCTGGCCGACCTCTTACGCGAAACCCTTGGCGGCAACGGTAGCGAGGTGGCCACCAGCTGGCTGGTGCTCGCGATCTGGGCGGCCATCACCCCGCTGCTCGCCGCAAAGCTCTTCCGCTGGGACTGACGCCCACTGCCCGTCAGCGACGCGGTTCGGCGGCGGCGGCGCTGCGCTCGAACGCCTCGGTGACCTCGTGGTAGTGCAGCGGCGGTTCGTCGTTGCCGACGATCTCCGCATCCGGCACTCTCGCCGACCGGCGGTAGCTGTTCTCGGTGGAGGCCGTCTTGCCGAAGCGTCGTGCAAAGATCGTGATCACGACCCCCCACAGGAAGAAGCTGCCACCCACCTTCATCATCAGGCCGGCGATCTGCTGATCGTCGATGACGCCGATGCCCCACACGCGCACGGGCTGCTCGCCGTAGTGCGAGTACACCGGGCCTTCGGCCATTGCCAACCACATGGCCGGCACTGTGGGTACGACGCTCTGCAGGAAGAGATAGATCATCTTCCCGCCCGGCTTCATCTGCAACTCCTCGAAGGGGCCGCACACCGGCATCCACATCAAGAGCGCGGCCGAGACCACCATCACGTGCAGCAGGTAGTGCAACGGCCCGCTCTCCGTCGCCGTGTTGACGACATCGGGGACGTGCAGGATCATCACCACTGCGTTGTAGATGACCGCGGCAATGACCGGCATGGTCAGGAAGCGGACCACCCGATACGCAGCCCCCTTGCCCACCAGCACCCGCAGCAGCCACTCCGGTGTCGCCAGCAGCACCAGCGGCGGCAGGAACGAGGTGAGCATCATGTGCTGCAACATGTGCGCGCTGTAGAGGTAGTCCTCACCGATCTGGTGGATCGGCCAGGTGCTGGCAGCGAACAGCAGCATCATCGCCCCGACGAAGCACCACAGGTTGCGACGGGTGTACACCGGCTGCCCGGGCGCCACGGCCTTGGGGCCGATGACACGACCGGCGTAGGTGTACGCACCGATCAAGAACACAACCAGGAGATAGACCTCGTAGTTCGGCACGAAGCGCCACGGATCCGCGAACGGACTTGCGGCCAGCATGGCGATCAGCGATCGAAGAACTGGAAGGTGGAGAGGAACACGCAGTACACGAAGATCGCCAGGCCGAGACCGATGTAGAACATCGTGCCGAACAGCTTGCTGTCGAACTTGAGGTGCATGAACACCCGGATGATGATCCAGAACTTGATCGACATCATCAACAACAGCGTCGGGGTCGCAAAGGCGCCGAGCGGCACCCAGTAGGTGGCGGTCTCGGCTGCCGTGAGGGCGGCGAGGATCAGCGCGATGTTGATGAAATAACGATCCGTCGGGATGTGATGCTTGTCGTGTTCCTCGACAGCGTGCGCCTCGGTGTCGTGTGCGGCGTCGGTGTGCTCGGTGACTGCGCTCATGTCATGGACCTCAGGCCGGGATCAGGTAGACGAGGGTGAAGATGACCACCCAGACGACGTCGACGAAGTGCCAGTACAGGCCGACCATCTCGACCACTTCTGCTTTGTCGCCGGGGATGCGACCACGCCCGATGATGCCGGTGAGCGACATCAGCATGATCACGCCGATGGTGACGTGCACACCGTGGAAGCCGGTGAGCGTGAAGAAGCTGGAGGCGAACAGGCTGGTGGTGAAGCCGAGTCCCTCCTGGTAGAACGCCGTGAACTCGTACACCTGACCGCCGACGAACAACGCGCCCAGCAAGGCAGTGACCATCAGCCACAGCTTGGTGTTGGGATTGTCCTTGCGCTTGGCCGAGTTGACGGCCAGCACCATCGTCAGCGAGCTCATCAGCAGGATGAAGCTGCTGACGGACGTGAGGGGGATGTCGAAGATCTGGGCCGGGCCCGGATCGTTGCCGCGGCGGCCGCGATACAGCATGTAGGTGCTGATCAGCCCGCCGAACAGCAGGCACTCGCTGCCGAGGAACAGCCACATCGCCAGCTTGTTGTTGCTCAGCCCGGTGCTGGTGACATGCGCGCCACCATGCTCGCCGTGGCCGCGATCGTCGACGTCGTGCCCGGCGTGCGTGTCGTGTACTGCGATGTCAGCCAATTGACGCCAACTCCTTGCTCGGACCAGCGGCATCCGCCGGCGGGTCGTAATCACTGTCATCTGCGACCGAGGGCTCGAGCACCCAACCGTAGATGCCGAGGATCACGATGGCCGTGCCCACCACGGTGAGCATCAGGTTGAAGATCACGCCGTAGGCGATGATCGGGAAACCGAAGGCCAGCACGATCGGCCAGTACGACGGTGACGGGAGGTGGATGTTCTTGTCGCCGCGAGCTTCCTCTTCGGCGAGGATCTGCTCGGCGGTCTTCACCTTCACCAGGCGATGACTTCCGTCCTCACCCTCCACCTCTTCGTACTTGCGATGGAACATCTCGTCGAGCGCGTGCACCGTGGGCACGACATCGAAGTTGTGCTCCTTGGGGGGGCTGGCCGTCATCCACTCGAGTGTGCGGGCGTCCCACGGGTCGAGCGGCGCCTTCTCGGCCTTTTTGGTGGTGACGATGATGTTGACGATGAAGATCAGCACGCCGAGGGCGATGGTGAACGAGCCGACCGTCGACACCTTGTTCCAGAATGCGAGGTTGAAGAAGCCCTCACCGGTGAGCTTCTCGGGCCAGACGACCATGCGCCGCGGCTGGCCCTGCATGCCCAGGATGTGCATCGGGGCGAAGGTGAGGTTGACACCGAAGAACATCAGCCAGAAGTTCCACTTGCCCATGCGTTCGCTGAGCATCTTGCCGAACACCTTCGGCCACCAGTAGTAGAAGCCGGCGAACAGGCCCATCACGGCGCCACCGACGATCACGTAGTGGAAGTGGGCGACGATGTTGTAGGTGTCAGTCTGCTGGCTATCGGCAGGCGCCGAGGCCATGGTGACGCCCGAGAGTCCACCGATGGTGAACAGCACGATGACGCCGATGGCGAAGTTCATCGCCGTGGTGAACCACAGCTTGCCGCCCCACAGGGTGAGGGTCCAGTTGACGATCTTCACACCGGTGGGGATCGCGATCAGCATGGTCGCTGCCGAGAACACGGCCACGCTCACCGGGCCGAGGCCACTGGCGAACATGTGGTGGGCCCACACACCCCAGCCGACGAAACCGATCGCCGCGCCCGAGAAGACCACGAACTTGTACCCGAACAGCGGCTTGCGGGCGAACGTGGGCAGGACTTCGGAGATGATGCCGAAGCTCGGCAGGATGATGATGTACACCTCGGGGTGGCCGAAGATCCAGAACAGGTGCTGCCAGAGCAGTGGATCGGCGCCCTTGTCGACGTCGAAGAATGCAGCACCGAAGTTGCGCTGGAAGGCCAGCAGGAACAGCGCCACGGTGATCACCGGCATCGCGAACAAGAGGAGGAACTGCACCACCATCTGCATCCAGGTGAACACGGGCATCCGCATCAGTGACATGCCGGGTGCACGCATGTTGATGATCGTGACGATCAGGTTGATGGCGCCGATCAGCGACGCAATACCGGTGATCTGCAGGCCCAGGACCCAGAAGTCGACACCGTGGCTGGGCGAGAACAGGGCGTTGGAGTTCGGCGAGTACATGAACCATCCGCCGTCGGCGCCGCCGCCGAGGAACCATGACGAGTTGAGGAACAGGCCGCCGAACAGGAACAACCAGAAGCCCAACGCGTTGATCCGCGGGAACGCCACGTCGCGGGCGCCGATCTGCAGCGGCAGGAAGTAGTTGGCGAAGGCCGCCGCCATCGGCATCACGAACAGGAACACCATGGTGGTGGCGTGCATCGTGAACATCTGGTTGTACAGGTCGGCGCTGAGCACCGTGTTGTCGGGTGCGGCCAGCTGCAACCTGATCAGCAGCGCTTCCACGCCACCCACTATGAAGAAGAACAAGGCCACGACGCCGTACATGATGCCGAGCTTCTTGTGGTCGACCGTGAACACCCACGACTTCCACCCGGTGGAGCTGACGGGGCGCTTGAAGACACCGAGCGCTTGGGTTGGCGTGACCAAGGCCGGGGCACTGGACCCGGCGCCGGCGAGGGCCGGGACGGGGCTTGTGGACGGTCGTTCGATGATGGCCATCTTGATGAGCTCCTTATTTCCGCTCGAGCAGGTAGGCGATGAGTTGGTCGATCTGATCCTCGTTGAGGTTCAGGTTCGGCATGCCACGAACCTTGCCACCGGCCGCGTCGAGCTTGTCGGGGTCGGCGTACATCGGCTTCATCGCCGGTGCGTTGCGCAACCACTCACGCAGGTTGGCCTCGTCGAAGCACTCGGGGGTGACGCCCTTGAGGTACATCGCGGTGAACTCGTCCGGATCGGCGTTCCAGAGCTTCTCGCGGCATTCCTCGGTGATCAGATCGAACGTCCAGCCGGCGAAGGCAGTACGTGTCATCAGATCCGTGAGGTTGGGAGCCACACCGGACACGACGTAGAGATCCGGGTCGGCGAGGATCGGTTGGCCATCGGCGTCGGCGAGGCCGTTCACCTGGTGACAACGGCTGCACTGGGCGATGAAGGTGCCCTCACCTGTGGCAGCGAGTGTGCCGGCCTCGGGCGCTGTGTACGGGGCGGTCTGGTTGTCGACCCATGCCTGGAAGCCAGCTGCGTCGAGCGCGACCGCGGCCTGGCGCATGCGTGCATGGCTGAGACCGCAGAACTCGCTGCACTGGCCGGTGTAGATGCCCGGCTGGTTGGCCTGCATGCGCAGCGTGTGCAACCGGCCGGGCACTGCGTCGCGCTTGCCGTTGAGGGCAGGGATCCAGTAGCTGTGGATCACGTCGCGGCTGGTGATGCGCAGCAGCACGTCGGTGTTGGCGGGGAACACGAGCTCGGCCGAGGTGACGATCGACGCGGGGATGGTGACGCCGCCGCAGACGCTGCCCTTGACGTAGTCGTACTCCCACCACCACTGCTGGCCGGTGACGTTGATGACGCAGTCGTTGTCCTTCTTGTCCAGCTCGAACACAGCACTCACGCTGGGCACCGCCACCGCGATCAGGATGAGCGCCGGGATGATCGTGAGCAGGATCTCCAGCTTCGGGTTGCCGTGCGTCTGCTCGGGGATGTCCTGCCCGCGATCTTTGAACTTCCAGATCGAGTAGGCGATCACACCGAAGACGACGAGCCCGACAACGCCCGAGATGATGAACAGCTCCAGCTGGATGTCGTTGATCTTCTCCGCGTTCTTGCCCTTGGGCTGAAAGATGTCTTGCGGCGCGTTCTTCGCACAGCCGGCCGACACGACACCCAGGCCAACGGCGAGGGCGGCGAGGCGGGCGCGGCGACCAGCGAAACGACCTTCGCGGGGACTCACCATGTTCTCACTCTGCTCCATGTTCAGGGCACCACGATCTTGATGACTTGTGCTTCGCCGCCGGGGATCTCCAACACCATCGGGGTGGCGCTGGCCGCCGAGGACTTTGGGATCTTGATCTCCAAGAAGGCTTGCTTGCCGGACTTGACCGCCGTCGTGCAGGTGACGACTTCTTCGGCGCCGAAGGTGCCGAGACGGCCCGTCAGCCGCTGCGGCTGACCACTCTCATTGTGGAAGATGATCCCGACGAATGCACTACGGGGCACGGAGATCTCGTGGTATTCGGTGTTGCGGATGCCGTTGATGAAGGCGACGAGATCACCGTCCTCTTGCAGGTACACGTTGGCGATGACGTTGCTCTTCAGCGAGACCGCCTGCGACGCATGCTCATCGATCTCGCCGCTGGTGCCTTCCTCCAGGCACACCTCGGCTTCCGACGCAGTGGTGGGGTGCTCTTCGATCGGGCGCTGGCCCTGCAGGGCCGAGGCGACCCCAGCACCCAGCAATGCGACAGCGGCAATGCCGCACACGCCGGCGATGGTGCCCTTGCTGATGTTCCGCTGGCGGCTTGCGAACAAGAAGCCGCCCACCACGATCAGCGCGCCGAGCACGATGAAGATGAACCGACCTGCGTCCTTGCTGGCGGTGAGCATGATGCGTGAGAAGGCGTAGACGACGGCTGCGACGCCGATGGCGCCGAGGATCGGGAACTCGAGCGGGTGCAGCAAGCGCTTGCGGAGGCCGGCGTTGTAGGCGGCATCGGCGCTGGCCCGCTCGCTCCAGCCCTGCACCATCCACTCGACAACGGCGGCGAGCACGACGACCACCGACACCTTGAACACGACAGGCGTGGCGACCACACCGATCGCAAGGCCGGCGGCACCGACGGCCGCCACCAACGGCCACATGCTGCGGCCCACCGGGGGCTGCGCGGCCGAGCAGGTGTGCTCGATTCCCTGCTGCATGGGGGGTGCGCTGCCGTCGCGGTTGAAGTAGTTGACGCCGCCGAGGAAGCCGAAGACGACCGCCAACGAGACGAGACCGACGGTGCCCATGATGCCGTTGGGGCCACCGTTGCCGGCCGCGAACACGACGGCACCCGCGATGGAGAGGCCTGTCGCCCCGAAGAACAGTTTCGAACCTGTGGTGAACATTCCGTTTCCCCGTTACTTCGTCACGTAGACCACGAACCAGAGCATCGTGAATGCGACGCTCAGGAAGTACCAGTACAAGGCATGCGCCGCAACGACCTCACGGTCGACCGTGCGTCCGCCGAGATAGCGGAACGCGGTGACGGCGCTGAACACGACACCGATGATTGCCAGCGTGAGCATTACGCCGGTGATCGTGTAGAACATCGTGTTGAACGAGCCATCGGCGGCCGAACCGGCGGCAGCGGGCATCTTGATGCGGGCGTAGATGTTGGCCTGGGCGTTGATGAACGCAATACCGAGCAGGCCGACGAGGCCGAGGGCCGCCCCGGTGTGCGGCTTGTCGTCGCGCTTGGCGGCGTACACCGCCCACTGCGCAAACACGCAGATCGGGATGAACACCAACAGCATGATGTTGGCGGGTACCAGCGGCACCTTGATGCCCTCGGGCACCCACCGGTCGGTGGCATCGATGGCTTCCTGGCGGAACTTCAGCCAGAGAGCGAGCATGCCGCCGACGAGGGCGGCACCCGCTGCACAGGCGAGCGCCGTGCCGACGAGGATCTGCCGGCGCGGGGCCGGGGCAGCAGCCGGGGGTAGTGCGAGCATCAGGCGTCACTCCGATTCGAGGGCTTGAGATCGAGCAGGGGTTCGGCCGACTGGACGATGTGCACGTCGGCGAAGTTGGCGAACGGCGCCGGCGACGTGGTGGCCCACTCCAGCGTGTGGCCGTCCCACGGATCATCGCCGACGGCGTCGCCGCTGCCGGTGAAGCTCTTCAGCGCCAGCAACACGAAGGCCAGGACTGCCACCACGACCAGACCGATGCCGACCGCGTTGAGCGTGTTCCACAGACCCATCGGGCCGGAATAGTCGAACCCGACCTGAGAGTTGCGGGCGGCCTCCTCGATCAACGGGAAGGCAGAGCCGGGCTGATCGGCGAAGCCCGCCACCACCAGCGACAGCGACGCGAGCTCGGCCCCGGCGAACGCCAGCAGCGCGAGCGGGAGCGTCGCCTTCAGCGGCAGTGAACGACCCCACCACTTCGGTGCCCAATAGGCGACGGCGCCCATAGTGGCCAGCACTGCGGCGAACACGACGGCGAGCCAGTTGCCCTCTTCGGCGACCGTGCCGATGAGGCCTGCGTCGCCGACGTGCACGAGCGCATTCACCGCAAAGGCGCCGACGAGCACCAGCGCAGCGAACAGCGCGAACACCAGCTGCGCCGAGACCTTCGGCTTCGAGGCCAAGCCCTTGGCTGCGAGCGCGAGCGCGATGAACGCACCGAGCAGCGGCAGCAGATGCACGAGTGCATAGGGCGCCAGATCGCTCAGCGCGTCACCGAGGCCGAGATCGAGGAATGCGGGCCGCAAGGTGGCCGGATGCTGCAACACCGTGGCGAGCACGGCCACACCGGCCAGCCCGATGCCCATGAAGACGACGCCCCGTGGACGCAGGCGACGCCCGGTGCCGGTGGCGACGGTCTCGGCCAACAGACCCAGCACCGGGATGGCGAACAGCAGCGTGGTGGGCTGGCTGAACCCGAAGCCCACCCAATCGGCGAAGGCGCTGTTGCCCTGCAGGGCGCTGTCGGAGATGTAGTGGTTGGCGGTGAAGAGGTAGAGCAGATCGCCGATCAACACGGGCAGCGCCACGACCGACGCAACCGACGCAACGAGCACCGACCAAGTGAAGAACGGCACGCGGCGCAGGTTCATGCCCGGCGCCCGAGCAGTGAGGATGGTGGTGGCGACCGAGACGACGCCAGCCAGCAAGCCAGCCAGCACGAGCACCGTGGACAACACGAACAGCTCGTACATCCGCTTCTCGCCGCCGGGGCCGCCGTCGAGAACGATGGAGTACACGGCAAGGCCAGCGCCGATCAACCAGGCCCAGAAACCAGCAGCGGCGAGGCGCGGGAACGCCAGCGAACGTGCGCCCACCTGGAGCGGCACGATCGCGATGGCGAGGCCGACCATCAGCGGCGCCAGCGCGAGGTAGGTGAGGCCGAAGCGCTCGAGCGAGAACAGCTGGGTGAGCGAACCCACCGGCAGCCAGTCACGAGTGGGCGAGATGCGCTCGATGCCGAGCAGCACACCGACGACGCCTGCGGCGATGAAGGCGAGCGCGGAAGTGACGAGGTACAGGCGACCGATGCGCTTGTGGTCGGTGGTGGTGACCCATTCGGCAATGCCCGCGAGGCCAGAACCCGAGGTGGCCGGGGCGCTGGTTGCGTGGGTCTCGATGGTGGTCATAGGCGACAAACTCATTTCGTGTCGGGCGCGCCACGCGCAAGGCCCTGAGCTGACAGATCGAAGGGAAAGGGTTGCGGACCCGACACTATCCGCAGGCGACCTGCGCGATGGAAATCCTCACGTACCGGAGAGGACAAGAACATCGATGGTCATCGCCGCGAACAGGAGGGTGACGTAGGTGATCGAGTACCCGAAGACCCGCATGGACCGTTGCGGGGTGGGATTGCTGCCGAGATCGATGGTGCCCCACAAGAACAGCGCGCCGAGCACGATCGCCGACACGCCGTAGATCAGCCCGAGGTGAGCCACCGGCCAGAGGACCAACGTGGAGGCCAACATCGCCGCCGTGTAGAGCACCATCTTGCGGACAGTGACCTCGAGGGTGGCGACCGCAGGCAGCATCGGTACGTTCGCAGCGCGGTAGTCGTCGGCGTAGCGGATGGCCAACGCCCAGAAGTGCGGCGGTGTCCACAGGAACATGACCACGAACAACACCACCGGCGCCCACGCGATGTTGTTCTGCACGGCGGCCCAGCCGACAAGCACGGGCACGGCACCCGCCGCGCCACCGATGACGATGTTCTGCGTGCTGGTTCGCTTCAACCACAGCGTGTAGATGAAGACGTAGAACAACGTCGCCGACAATGCCAACACGGCGGACAGGAAGTTGGCCCACGCCCACAGCACGCCGAACGCGAGCACCTCGAGCGCGATCGCGAACACCATTGCCTGGCGGGGCTGGAGCAGCCCGGTGACCAGCGGGCGGCCCTGGGTTCGCGGCATCAGCTTGTCGATGTCGCGATCCACCACCATGTTGATCGCATTGGCGCCGCCGGCGGCGAGGGTGCCGCCGAGTAGCGTGATCAGCACCAACGACGTGCGTGGCCAGCCGCCGTGCGCGAGCACCATCGTGGGCACCGTGGTGATCAGCAGCAGTTCGATGATGCGCGGCTTGGTGAGCGCGATGTAGCCGCCCAACTTCGAAGTAGGAGTGCGGCGCGACCCGTGCGCCACCCCACCGGGTGCAAGACGAGAGGGAACGAGGGGCCGAGAGCCGACTGCCATAGGCCGATCATCGTAGGGGCACCCGCACACGGCGACCACTCGGCCGGTCAAGCAGCACTGTGATTCATGCCCGCTCGGCGAGGCCTCCGTGGCGGTGATCTTCGGGCAGAATGATGCGATGCCCCCCACCACAGCGCCAGTCGTCATCGACCGGCCCGACGTCGACGAGGTCGTGGCCAACGACCGGCCGTGGATCGTCCTGGTGTGGAACGACCCGATCAACCTGATGAGCTACGTCACGTTCGTCTTCCAGAAGGTGTTCGGCTACAGCCTGGAGAAGGCCACCGAACTGATGCTCGACGTGCACAACAAGGGCCGCGCCGTCGTCAGCAGCGGCGCTCGCGAAAAGGCGGAGATCGACGTCTTCCGCCTTCACGAACACGGCCTGTGGGCCACCATGCAGCAGGACGACTGAGATGCCAGCGGCGCCGATCGAGCCGATCGACGGCGCCTACACCACGCCTCGCGGACGGCGCATCGCCTCCGAAGCCGTCTCGTGGGTGGCAACCCGAAGTGGTGGGCCCGGCGGCCAGCACGCCAACACCTCCGACACGGCCGTCACCGTCAGCATCGAGGTGGCACTCACGGGTCTCCCACCGGTCGTCTGCGAACGGCTTGCGGCAGCGATCGGCCCGACGATCAGCGCCACCTCCGCCCGGTCGCGCTCGCAGTGGCGAAACCGGCAGTTGGCCTGGCAGGAACTTCTGGAGCGTCTCGACGCTGCCGCGATGCCACCAGCGCCGCCGCGGGCACGTACCAAGCCCAGTCGTGGTGCCCGCGAGGCGAGACTGCGCGACAAAAAGGCCGTGGGCGAGCGCAAGGCCGGCCGCCAACGCCCGGCCCACGACGACTGAACGGGCCGTCCGGTGGGACGCGAACGAGCCCCCGCCGTGGCGGGGGCTCGCAGCAACTGTGATCTACGTTCGCAGGACCGTCAGGTCGTGGTGTGGTGCTCGGCCACCAGGATCACGTCGTCGGCCTTCTTCGATGTGAAGCCGTGGACGAAGCCGGCGATCGAGAGCAGGAAGACCAGGACTGCCCCGATCAGCAGCACCCAGGCGGCTTGTCCGGCACGCTCGCCGAAGATGCTGAAGCCGTAGGTGGTGAGCAGCAGACCACGCAGGGTCTCACCGGTCTGGAGCGTGCTGCGCACGCCCTTGGCGGAGTCGAGTGCTGCCTGTGCCTCGTCGATCTTGGTCTGGTCGCCGGCTTCCGTGGCGGCCGTCAGTGCGTCGACCAGCGACACGTCAGAGCCTGGCCGGACGTAGGCGCCCATCGTCGAGAAGGTGGCGCCATCGAAGCCTGCTCCAGTGGCCGCCTCACGCATGTGGAAAGCGATGTACTCGTTTGCGTAGCACTCGGCCATCTTGCCCGAGCTCATCGCTTGGCCCTTGGTGTCGTCGCCGTCGGTGGTGCCGTATTCGACGAGGCAGTCGGCCTTCTTCTCTTCATCACTCAGGAACTTGGCCGGCGTGAAGCTGATCTTCTGTGCCTTGAGCTCGCCTGACACGTAGTCATCGGCAAAGTTGCGCTGGTTCATCAGGATCAGTCCGACGACCAGCAGCAACACGCTGAAGACCACCCCACCAACACTGAACACGACATCGAGTGTTCGACGCTTCATGATTCTGTCCTCCCTTGGGCCTACTCGGGTTCCGGCCTCACCGACAGCGTGCACCCGCGATCACCAGGGGGTGGAGGGCACAAAGACACAATGTGATCGGGACCTTCGCGTGCGATGCGCCACGCGAGGGGAATCGTCAAGGAATCGGCAACCCGTGTCGCCGTCGGCATCCTGTTGACCACTCATAGCGGTCGTTGCACACGCTGCGTGAGATGTCTGCTATGGTGCCCACGTTGTGGTGGCGCACACCGCGCACAGGGGGTCAGCGGTTCCGATGGACGTTTCGAATCTGCAGCGCAGCAGCGTGGCACACGGACAACACGTGGACGCGACGGCCCATCGGGTACGTCGCCGTCGGCGAACGTGGATCTGGGCAGGAGTCGCGGCGGTACCCGTCGTGTGGGCGACCCTCCAGTTGGCGATCGGAGGGCAGCTGGCCGCAGCAACCCGGGCGCTGGCGCATCACCCGGAATGGGTGGCACTCGGCGTCATCGCGGTGGCGGTCGCGACAGCCGCCCTCGTGCCATACCTGAGCGCTCGACGTTCGCCACACTCGCTCGTTCGCCCTCAGGACAGCACGATCCGCCTGTCCGACGTCGTCGGCGCGTCCGCCACCACCCGCGAGGCGGTCGACACGCTCAACCTGTTCCTCAACCACCGCACCTTCCGCGACGAGATGGGCGGCGCCGCGAGGCGCGGCCTGCTGTTGGAAGGCGCCCCGGGCACCGGCAAGACGTACCTTGCCAAGGCCATGGCTGCCGAGGCCGGTGTGCCGTTCCTCTTGGTGTCGGCGAGCGAGTTCCAGTCGATGTTCTACGGCCAGACGAACCGCAAGGTGCGCTCGTTCTTCCGCGCGCTCCGGCGTGCAGCCCGCTCCGAAGGCGGCGCAATCGGGTTGATCGAGGAGTTCGACGCGATCGGCACCGCACGCACCGCCGTCGGCGTCGGCAACACCCGCGAGGGGGGCGTCGGCATCGTCAACGAGCTCCTCGCACAGATGCAGAGTTTCGATCTGCCCACCGCCGGCCAGCGTGCGCAGGGCCACGTGGTGACGTTCGTGAACCGTCTGCTGCCCATGCACCGCCGGCTGGCAGTGAGGGCGGCGGAGCCGGCGAACGTGTTGTTGGTGGCCACCACCAACCGGGCTGGCGATCTCGACCCAGCGCTCCTCTCGCCCGGGCGCTTCGACCGTGTCATCCACTTCGACCTGCCGCCTCGCGCCGACCGCATGGAGATCGCCGCGTACTACCTCGCGCGCAAGCGGCATGACCACACCGTGTCCACCGCATTCGTGGCCGATCTCACCGCCGGGTACACGCCGGCACGCATCGCACGCCTGCTCGACGAGGCACTCATCGTCGCGCTGCGCGACAACCGCACCGCGATGTCGTATCGCGACGTCATCAACGCGCAACTGGTCACCGAGGTGGGGGTCGCCCAGGACGTCGGCTATCACCCGGAGGAGAAGCGGCGGTTGGCGCTGCACGAAGCCGGCCACGCGCTGATGGCCGCACTGGTGGGCCGCGACGTGAAGCTGGCATCGGTGTTGCGTCGCGCAGGTTCACTCGGCATGGTGGCGCACGGCGACGTCGAGGAGCGGTTCCTGCGCACCCCGAGCGAGGCGCGCGACCTGATGGCGATCGCGCTCGCCGGACGGGCCGCCGAGATCCAAGAACTGGGCGAACCATCCGGTGGTGTCGCCGCCGACCTCGCCACGGCCACCGAGCTCGCCGCAGAGTTGGTGGGCATGCTCGGTGCCGGCAACAGCCTGCTGAGCCTCACCGCTGCAAAGTTCGAAGGCGCAGACAACCTCGTGGCAAAAGTGCTGCGCGACGAACGCGCCCGCGCCACTGCCGACTCACTGCTGCACGCCGCGGCCGATCGCGCAGCGTGCACGATGCTCGAGCACCGCAGGGCACTGCTGGCTCTCGCCGATGCGTTGTGCCAGTCCGACGAGCTGGGCGGCGACGAAGTCCACGCGATCGTCGCCGGAGCATCGATCCACTGATCGGCGGCAGAGCCCTGGCGCCGGCGAGCCGGGTGCGGCTCAGTGGGCGCCGGCGGCAGCGGAGGACGCCACGAGTCGGCCGTCGACGATGTGCACCGTCCGGTCCGCGTACTCGGTCATCCGGCTGTCGTGCGTGACGATGATGGCCGCTGTCTCGCGAGCCTTCATCTCGGTGCGGATGAGTTCCATCACCTGCGCGCCGATCTTGGTGTCGAGCGCTGACGTGGGCTCGTCGAACAGCACCAGCTCGGGGTTGTTGAACAGAGCGCGACCGATCGCCACCCGCTGACGCTCGCCGCCGCTGAGCTGCGCCGGCTGGTTGGTCAGGCGGTGCCCGAGCCCGAGCTCGCCGAGCAGCGTGCGGGCACGATCCTTCACGCCGCTGCCGCCCTTCCCACCACCCATCTCGTCGACCACGAGCAGTTCTCCTCGGCCGTGAGGAACGGCACCAGGTTCACCGATTGGAAGACGAAGCCGACGTTGTCGCGTCGGAACGCCGTGAGCTGCTTGGCCGTGTACTCGCTGATGTCGTGGCCACCTACCACCACGGTGCCGTCGGTGGGCGTGAGCAGGCCGCCGGCGATGGACAGCAGGGTGGTGGTCGGCGCGCCGGGCTTGCCCAGGTCGTATCCGAAGATGACTGCGTCCTTCTCGGTACCGCCGGCGATCACCGTGAACGTCCCCTCGCCCAGCGGCGACGCCACCTCCACGCCCTCCACAGCGGCGATCGCTGCCTGTTGCTCAGGGAGGATGATCGAGCCCTCGAGGTTCTTGCGCGCCTGCTCGTTGTAGACCAGCACCTCACCGGACTGGTTCTTCAGCGCCCCGATGAACTGATTGACGAGGCCCGACAGCAGCGCCTGCTGGAACAGGATGAGGAACACGAGCAGGCCGACGGCACCGGCCAGCAGGCTGAAACGAGCCTTCGCTCGCCGCATCTCTTTCAGGGCCAGGAACATGCGGGAACAGTCGAGCCGCCCGACCCTGCCGCGTGCAACCGTGCTCGCGCGAAGCCGGCGACCGGTCGGTCAGAGACCCGGATTGGCGCGCAGGTGGCCGAACCGACCGGACGGCCTGATCTCGCGATAGGCGCCCACCATGGGTGCCAGCTCGGCCGGGGCGGCACCGTGGATGATGACGCTGTCGGCGCCCAGGTCCATCTGGCGCAACACCTGCTCGGCGCAGTGCTGCGGCGAGCCGACGGCGGCCGGCGCCAGCCACTCGTCGGGGATGAGCGTGGCGACGTGCTCGAGCTCGCCGGTGGTGGCCGTGTTGTCCAGTGCGCCGCGGAAGCCGGCCACGAACGCGTCGGCGCGGAATGCGGTCAGCACTGCGGGGTCCCATCCGTTCGTGCGTACCATCAGATCGCCGTATGCCTGCAGATAGGTGGCCATCCGGCCGACGGTCTTCTTCAGGCGAACCGGCTCGGGTAGCCAGTCACCGACGACCGCGTAGCAGCTCCAGATCCTGATGGACGCCGGATCGCGGCCGACCCGCTCGGCCTCCTCGCGCACCGTGCGAATGCAGCGCTGCAACGTCTCGTCGGTGAAGAACGTGTGCAGGATCACGCCGTCGAACGCGCGACCGGCCAGCTTCAGGCTCTCAGGCCCGAAGGCACTGAGCAGCAGCGGGATCGGCTCGTCGAACGTGGAATCGAGGTGCAGCACCGGCCACTTCCCCGCAGGACCGTCGTGACCCAACACCACCTCACCGCGCCACAGGCGGCGCATCAGCCCGGCGAAGTCCTCCATCTGGGCGGTGGTGATCGGCGGCAATCCGAACGCCTTGAACATGCGGTCCATGCCGCGCCCGAGACCGAGTGCGAACCGGCCACCGGTGAGGCGGTGCATGGTGGTGGCGTAGCTGGCGGTGACGATCGGGTGGCGTGTCGTGTGGTTCGTGACGCCGGTGGCGATGCCCAACGTCTCGGTGACTGCACCGGCTGCGCCAGAGAGCGTCACCACCTCCTTGATGTTGAAACGTTCGCTGAGGAACACCGAGCCGAGCCCCAACGCCTCGCCGTCGCGGCACTGCGGAAGCAGATCGGCCGGCGAGGCCGGCGCCCCCGGCAGGCCGTAGAAGCCGAGTTCGGTCAGTTGGTCCACCGGGCCACGGTAGTTGCCGTTGACGCGCATCGGCCGACCCAGACGGGTCGGCCGATGGCACGCGTGCTGGAGGGGGAACCCGAGGGCTCAGCCGTCGTCGCGACCTTGGTCGCCACCGCTGTTGCCGTTGTCGCTGCCGTTGTCGCTGCCGTTGTCGCTGGCGTCGTCGCCGGCGTTGTCGCTGGCGTCGTCGCCGTGGTCACTGCCGTTGTCGCTCGCGTCGTCGCTGGCGTCGTCGCCGTTGTCGCTCGCGTCATCCCCGGCGTCGTCCCCAGCTTCGTCGTCGTCGGCCCCGTCGTCCGACTGCTCGGAGTCGTCATCGTCGGCATCCTCGGCATCGTGGGCCGCCAGCACACCTGCGCAGTAGTCCTCGATGCTAAGGCCGGCGGCGTCTGCGTTCGTCTGAAGTTCCGAGAAGGCGGGATTGGTCGGGTTCTTGGCGGCGCCGTTGGTCCAGGCGGTGCACTTGCCGTACAGGTGCGAGTCGTGCGGCCCGTCCGACTCATCCTCGGGCAGGGCGGTGGTGGCCTCGTCGGCCGCCGTCGTGGTGGTCTCCTCGACCGTCGCCTCCGTGGTGGTGGTCTCCTCGACGACCAACTCGGCGGTGGTCGTCGAGCCGTCGAGCACCACAACGTCCTCGGTGGCGCTCGCGAACGGCGAGGACAGCACCCCGCCGGCCGAGGCTGCGGCTGTGCCGGCGGCCAGGAGGGTGACTGCGACGACCGCCATCGTGCGGCGGGTCAGACGGGTGGTGAACATGGAGGGGCTCCTCGGTGAAGTGGCATGGGCGGTCGTGATCGGTGCAGCGGCGACCGTGGCGGCGAACTGCTGCACCAACGCAGCCATTCCCTCCAACTCGCCCGCAGTGGCCGGTTGGTGGGCGGCACGCAACACCGACGCCGTGCTCTGCAGATGTGCAGGCACCGCATCGGGCAGCAACGTGCCGTCGACCAGGCCGTTGGCCATGTCGTCGGGGAAGAGTTGTTCGGTCACGACTGTCAGATCGTCCGAGTGGACTCCCGCATTACAGCCTCACAGAAGCTTCTGCGCGAGCACGTCGGCGAGGCCGTCCGAACGATCCATGGCGCCACTCACGATCGGCTTGCGCGGGGCCAACGCCTCGGTCAGCCGGCGCAGCGCACGATGTTGGGTGACCCGCACCCAGTTGGGGGTTCGACCCATGATCTCGGCAACGTGAGCGACGTCGAGGTCGCCGACGATGCGCAGTACAAGCACTTCGCTCTGGTCGGCGGGCAAGGTGGCGACGATCAGGTCGACTGCTTCCTGCGCGGAGAGCCGGTCCGCGATGATGGCCATGCTGTCCTCGCCGGCGGTGGGATCGACACGGTCGCGGAAGAAGTCGTGGTCCACCGGGTCGGTGGCGCGTCGCACTGCGGTACGCCGATGATCTGCAAGGCGACGGCGGGCGATGGTGAACACCCACGCCCGAAGACCGGCCAGGTCGCCTTCGAAGGTCGCCAGCCCACGGGCGATCGCCAACCACACCTCGCCGGCCAAATCCTCCGCAGCACGCGGTTCGGTGCTGCGCAGGAAGCGCAGCAGCCGCGGCTGCAGATCGATGAACAACACCTCCGCCGCCCACGCCTCGCCCGTGCACGCGCCCGCGAGGACAGCAGCGAAGGAGTCGCTGTCCAGGGGCGGTCGCGCGTCATGCATGCGTTCGAGTATCGGACGCAACCGTCTCCAGGAAAAGCCAAGGTTTGGCCAAATTCCGTCGCACAGCGTGGTGGTCGTCGGGCGGCAGCATGGCTGTGACAGCGGTCGACGGTCGGGCGTAGCCTGTCCACATGGACTACACGGTCACCCCTCTCGACGACATCGCACCCCGCGTGGCCAGCGCCCGCGCAGCCTTCGCCACGGGCGCCACCAAGCCGCAGGCCTGGCGCCGCGCAACGCTCGAGCGCCTCCGCGATCTGGTCGAGGCGCGCGAGACGCAGCTGCTCGACGCGCTTGCCGCCGACTTCGGCAAGCCCAGGTTCGAGGCATGGACCACCGAGATCGGGTTCACCGTCAGCGACATCAACCACACGCTCGCCCACCTCAGCTCGTGGATGGCCCCCGAGAAGGTGGGTACCCCGCTCGCGTTCAAGCCAGGGTCGTCGTACATCGTGTCCGAGCCGGTGGGCGTGGTCGCCGTCATCGCCCCCTGGAACTATCCGGTACAGCTGCTGTTGCTGCCGATGGTCGCCGCCATCGCCGCCGGCAACGCCGTGGTTGCCAAACCCAGTGAGCTGGCGCCGAACACCGCCACCGAACTGATCGCGCTGATCGCCGCGCTCGACGAGCCGGCCGTGGTCGCCGTGCAGGGCGGCGTCGCCGAGACCACCGAGCTGCTGGCCCAACGGTTCGACCACATCATCTACACCGGCAACAGTCGCGTGGCCCGCATCGTGATGCGCGCCGCAGCCGAGCACCTCACCCCCGTCACCCTCGAGCTCGGGGGCAAGAGCCCGGCGATCGTCAGCCGTCACGCCAACGTCGACGTCGCCGCACGGCGCATCGCATGGGGTAAGTTCATCAACGCTGGCCAGACGTGCATCGCTCCCGACTACGTGCTGGTGGAGCAGCCGGTGCACGACCAGTTCGTCGCCGCGCTGGGCACCTACATCACCGAGTTCTACGGCGCCGACCCGCAGGCCAGCGACGACTTCACCCGCATCGTCAACTCACCGCACTTCCACCGGCTGGAGAAGCTGCTCGACAGCGGCACCGTCGCCCACGGCGGCGTCACCGACGCCGACACTCGCTACATCTCGCCGACGGTGCTCACCGGCGTGAAGGCCGACGACCCGGTCATGGGTGAGGAGATCTTCGGGCCGATCCTGCCGGTGCTTGCCGTGCAGTCGCTCGCCGAGGCGATCGAGTTCGTGCAGCAGCGGTCGGCCGCCGGCGACAAGCCGCTCGCGCTGTACACCTTCAGCGAGAGCGACCGCGAGAACGATCAGGTGCTGGCCGAGGCATCCAGCGGCGGCGCCTGCGTGAACGGCACGCTGCTGCACATCAGCAACCCGAACCTGCCCTTCGGCGGCGTCGGCGAGAGCGGCATGGGCGCCTACCACGGCAAGTTCGGGTTCGACGCGTTCAGCCACCGTCGCGGTGTGCACACCCGCAGCACCAAGCTCGACCCGTCGATGATGTACCCGCCGTACACGGCCAAGAAGCAGAAGTTGGTGCGCAAGGGCATGACCCTGCCCGACCCCCGCGACGTCGCCGCGAAGCTGCGCGGCGCCCTGCGGCGCGACTGAGGTTTTCGGCGCTTCGAACGCAAGACTGCCCCATGGCATTCGGACAACAGTCGGGTCCGCCGGCAACGGCGAAACAGGTGCAGGAGCTCTTGTCGCTGCTGCACGCCGCAGGACACAGCGACTTCCGCGACGCACGCGGCCCGCTGGGGTTCACGCAGCGTCAGGGCGGCGGCAAGTTCACCCGCGACGAGGCCGACGCCTTCATCGCCCAGCTACAGCAAGAGGCCGAGGAGGCCGAACCGACGGGTCCGGCGGCTTCTGCCCCAGCACCCACCACGCCGAGCTCGACCGCACGCCCGAAGGCGAAGGCCGCAGCCGCCGATGCCGCGCTCGCGAAGGTGCCCAGCGGCGTGCTCGCCGCGGAGCTGCAGCGCCGAGGCTGGATCGTCGTCGAGCCGTAGCTACCAATCTCCCGGCCGTCACGGCCACACGAGAAGGGTTACGGGGTGAGCAGCGAGTCGACGTGGCGCTGCAACTGCTCGATGCCGGTGCCCTTGGTAGCGCTGACCCAGATGATGTCGCCCTGTTCGAGCTCGCAGCCCTTCGCCAGTTCCTTTTTGCGGGTGGCGAGCTTCGAGGGGCGCACCTTGTCGAGCTTGGTGGCCACGACGGTGTGCGGCACCCCACTGGCGCGCAGCCAATCGAGCATCTGCGTGTCGAGCTTGGTCGGGCCGATCTCGCCGTCGACGAGGACGAAGACCAGCTCGAGGTTCTCCCGATGGAGCAGATAGCCCTCGATCATCGCCTGCCAGGTGGCGCGCTCGCGGCCGGGCACCTTGGCGTAGCCGTAGCCAGGAAGATCGACGACCGTGCCACCCGAGGGCAGCACGAACATGTTCAGCAGCTGCGTCCGGCCGGGCGTGTTCGACACTCTCGCCAGCTGACGACGGTTGGCCATCGCGTTGATCAGCGATGACTTGCCCACGTTGCTACGCCCGACGAAGGCGGCCTCGCACGGCGATGCGGGCAGGTCGGTGTAGCGCTTGGCGGACGTGACGAAGGTGAACTGCAGCGGCATGGTGCCGATCAGCCTGCCAGGCCGGCGACGAAAGGCAACACGACTGCCGTCATCGCATCGATCGTTGGTTGCATCACAGCGGCCCTTCGTCGATCGCATCGTAGACAATCGAGGT
Source organism: Ilumatobacteraceae bacterium (assembly GCA_043721915.1). GTDB lineage: Bacteria > Actinomycetota > Acidimicrobiia > Acidimicrobiales > Ilumatobacteraceae > UBA668. The sequence goes on from JAYSPV010000030.1 coordinate 49,221, forward strand.
GGTGCGCATCGCTAACGTCATCGGCGTGCAGTTCTTGCCGCCGGGCACGCATCGCGATGCGAGCCTGCTGATCACCACACGTGGCATCCGCGGCTTCGTCGACGGCCTGGTCAGCTTGTCGATCACGGCGCTGCTCCCGTTGCTCGGCTTCAGCGGCCTGCAGGTGGGCATCGTCGTCACCGGCATGTTGTTGGGCTCGGCTGCGATGACGGTGCTGGTCGGCACCACGGCGCACGGGGTGCCGCGGCGCACGCTGCTGTTCGCGGGTTCCGGGTTGATGATGGCCACCGGTGTGATGTTCGGGCTCACCACCTCGTTCGCAGTGCTGCTGGTGGTGGGTGTGATCGGCACGCTCAACCCCACCGCCGGCGACGTCAGTGTGTTCCTACCGTTGGAACAGTCGATGTTGGCGAGCACCACTCCCGCCACCTCACGGACGGCCCTGTACGCGCGGTACACGTTCGTCGGTGGCGTCGCCGGGGCGATGGGAGCGCTCGCCGTGCGCATCCCCGAGCGCATCGCGGCCCGCACCTGGGTGACCGAGACGGCGGCGTTGCGGTGGTGCTTCGCGGTCTATGCCCTCGCCGGCGTCGCCACGTTCGTGCTGTACCGCTCGCTGGACTCCGTTCGTTCGGTCACGCAGGGCTCGGTTGCAGCCCCGCTGGGCAAGTCGCGACAGGTGGTGTTCAAACTCGCGGCGTTGTTTTCGCTCGATGCCTTCGGCGGAGGGTTCGTCGTGCAGTCGATGTTGGCGCTGTGGCTGTTCCGTCGGTTCGACCTCTCGGTGGGCGCTGCCGGCACGTTGTTGTTCGTCACCGGCACACTCAGTGCCGCCTCGGGGTTCGTCGCATCCTGGCTTGCGAGCCGCATCGGGCTCGTGCGCACGATGGTCTTCACGCACCTGCCGGCCAACTGTTTCTTGATCGCGGCGGCGTTCATGCCCTCGATGCCGCTGGCGGTGTGCATGCTCGTGCTGCGCAGCCTGCTCAGCTCGATGGATGTGCCTGCCCGTACGTCGTACGTGATGGCCGTGGTCTCACCCGAGGAGCGGGCAGCTGCGGCCAGCGTCACCAACGTGCCGCGCAGCCTGGCCGCCGCGCTCCCGCCGACGGCCGCCGGTTGGCTGCTGGATCACACCACGTTCGGCTGGCCACTGGTGATCGCGGGCGCCGCGAAGATCGCATACGACCTGCTGCTGCTGCGTCAATTCCACAACCTGCGCCCCGAGGAGGAACAGGCCATCGCAGCCGCTCAGCGCGAGCGGTAGGCGTTGAACCCGTCGGTCGCGATCACACGACCATCACGGGTGATCACGCAGCCGGAGTAGCCGGGCTGCTCCGCAAGCCAGTACAACCCTTCGGCGCCCATCACGTAGAGCGTGGTTGCATACGCGTCGGCGTCGGCGAGGTCGGGCCCCACGACTGTGGCGCTCGCCAGTTCGCAGACCGGCCGGCCATCGCGCGGGTCGACGATGTGCGCCCCACGCTCGTAGGTGCCGCTGGTGGCGATCGCCAACGGCCCGGTCGCTTCCAGGGTGAGCGCGACCATCATCGCATCATCGGGGTGGCGGATGCCGATGCGCCACGGCGCCCCTTTGTGCGTGCAACCACCGAGCAGCACGTCACCGCCGGCATTGAGGCAGAAGTCGACGACGTTGCGCTCGCCGAGCAGCCGCCCCGCGCGTTGCACCGACCACCCCTTCACGTACCCACAGGGATCGAAGCGGGAGCCGTTCGGCGAGGGCAACGACCACACGTCGAAGACGCCGTTGGTTGCCTCGCTCAGCTCGCCACAACGTTGCAGCACCTCACGGATGTCGGGGCCGACCTGTTCGTCGGTGGGCGCCAGCTCTCCGCGTCCGATGCGGCTGATCGGGCTGTGCTCCCGGTACGGACTGAACACCTCGTCGACGTCATGGAACCAGGCGACCAGCTCGTCGATCAATGACCGGTCGTGCGAGTCGACGATGTCGATGCTGATCGAGGTGCCCATCACCGCTTCGACGTGGTGGAGCGTCATCGGTGATTCGCGATCTCGCTCGTTGCCGGTCTCAGCCGGCGACGGTGATCGACGTGTTGGCCGCGTCGATCGCCGACTGCAGCGAGCTGCGGTAGCTGTTGCTGGTGTACGTCGCGCCCGACACTGTGTCGACGTTGCCGCTCTGCGCCGTGAGCGCCTCGGTGACCAGCGTCGGCAACGAGCGCTGATTGATGCGCACACTCTTGTTGTCAGCGTTCGGGTACTGGAGGATCTGCACATCGACCAACGTGCCGCCGCTGTAGACCGCCTGCACCTGCACCGTGCCCCACCGATTCCTGTCGGGGGCGCCGACGTAGGTGCCATCCGCCACGCTGTCGGCGACGGGCGCTGTCGTGGCCGAGGTCGTGGTCGCCGTGGTGGCCGGGGTCGCGTCGGCCGACGTCCTCGCGGGGCCGGCGGCCACGGTGGTCGCCGGGCCTGCCGCCGTTGTCGCGACCAGCAGCGGATCGGCGCCGCTGGTCAGCAGGCTCGAATCGGCGCTGGCGTTCTGCACGGCGAACATCCCGGCCAGCCCGAGCGTGCTCAGCGCGCTCAGGCCCAGCGCCGCCAGCTTTGCGTTGCGCGCCGGCTTTGCACGGCGCCCGGCCGGCGTGCCCGTTGGGCGAGGGCCGACGGGTGCTCCCTGCCGCCGGGCGGCGAGTGCGGCGAGCCGAGCGTCGGTCCCCGCGGCGGGCGCCGGCGCGGTCGCAGTCGCAATGCGAGGCCCGGTGACGGGCCGTGCGCTGGGGGCGGGCGGGGGCAGTCGACGCTGCTGGCTGCCGACGGCGGGGGGCGCTTGGCGGTGCTGTAGCAACGGGTCGATCGGCTTCGAGCGGGACGGCTTGCGGGGGGTACTCATTGCAGGCAGTGCTCCGACGGGTTCAGAGGGCGACACGGCGACGCTGGGCGAGGCCGATCAGACGGATGGTGATGGGGTAGACCGCGATGCCGAGCAGGAGAGCGAGGCCGCGGGTGAACGTGGTGGTGGTCGAGTCGCTGCCGGCTTGGTAGGCGTGGACACCGGCGAGGACGACGGCCGGGATCGAGAGCAGGTGCACGAGGTGCCAGGCCTTGCGCGGCAGGCGGCGGCGGACCTTGGCGACGGACGGCAGCACCACGATCGCGAACAGCCAGAACGCGACGACGCCCCAGCCGATCGCCCAACCGACCTCGCTGCTGGGCACGAGGAGATCGATGAACCGCAGGCCGGCGTCGGTGTCGAGGAACGAGACGAGCATGTGGAGCCCGATGAAGAACAGCGTCAGGCCACCGAGGTAGTTGTGCAGTGCGAGCCACCAGTTGGGCTTCAGTCGGGTTCCGGTGTTGCGTGCGGAGAAGAACAGGCCCCAGACCAGCGCCGCCACGGCGAGCACGGCGGCGACGATGCCGGTGCTCCGCGTCAGGTACCAGGTCCAGGAGCTCATGCGTGCAGTGTGCGCGACGACGGTGAGCAGGGCCTCGCGGCAAGGTGAGAGTTCCGTAAGAGCTGCAGGAACGTCAGTCGCGAATGGCGAGCAGGCGATCCACCGCTGCTTCGATCTCGGGTTCACTGAGGAGCATCAGCTTGGCTGCTTCGCCCAGCGGGATGAAGCTGTCCTTGCTGGCCACCCGCGCCATCCGTCCGCCGAACCCGGCGTCCACCAACTCGGCGAGCACGCCTTCTGCGACGCCGCCCGAGCGACGGGTCTCGTCGACCACCAGCACCTTGCCCGTTGCCGTGGCCTCTCGCAGGATGTCGTCGACCGGCAGCGGCGCGATCCAGCGCAGGTCCACCACTCTGGCGTGAACACCGCGGGCCTGCAGCCGGCGGGCAACCCGCAGCGACATGAACAGTCCGTTGCCGAACGTGACGATCGTCAGGTCCTTGCCGTCGCCGTAGGTGCGGGCGGCGCCGATCGGCACGTGTGCGCTGGGGTCGGGTGTGGCGAGCCAGAGACGGTCTCCGGGCTGCATCAGATCCGAGGTGTGGTAACGGGCGATCGGCTCCACCATCACGGCCACCGTGCCGTCCACCTGTGCAGCGGCGACCATCGTGCGCAGCATCGCGGCCGCGTCGTCCGGACGAGCCGGCACACCGACGACGACACCGGGGATGTCGCGCAGCACGGTGAGTGAGTCGTCGTTGTGGAAGTGACCGCCGAAGCCCTCCTGGTAGCCGAGCCCGGCGATGCGCACCACCATCCCGTTGCGGTACTGACCGTTGGAGAAGAACTGCAGGGTCGCGCCCTCGCCGCGGAGTTGATCCTCTGCGTTGTGGAGGTACGCGAGGTACTCGATCTCGGCAATCGGCAGGAACCCGCTGAGCGCGGTACCGAGTGCAAGCCCGAGAATGCTCGTCTCGTCGAGCAGGGTGTCGAACACGCGGGCTGCGCCGGTCTGCGCGAGCAGTCCCTTGGTGACCCCGTAGACACCACCTTTGGCCGCGACGTCCTCGCCGAACAGCAGCACGTTCGGGTGTTCTCGCAGCAGGTCGCCAAGGGTTGCGTTGATCGCCTGGGCCATCGTGACCGGCACTCGCGCGGCGGGCACCTTCGCCGTCCTCACCACGCTCGCGACCATGGCAGGGTTGCGAGGCGCTAGCGGTGCCAGCACCTCCTCGGCTGTTGTCAGCTGAGGATGTTCGGCCACCTCGGCGGCGACGTCGTAGACCATCGTGCGCAGCTGGTCGTGGCGGGCGGCGAGGCTCTCCGCGGTGTGGTGGCCACTGGCGACCAGGCGGCGCGCGGTGGCCGTGATCGGGTCGCGTCCGGCATCGGCGCGCAGTTCCGCCGGTGTGCGGTAGGCGGTCTCCATGTCGGTACCGGCATGGCCACCGAAACGGACAGTGGTGAGGTGCAGCAAGGCGGGCCGGCGGCGGGTGCGTACCCAGTCGCCCAGCTCGGCGGTGACGGCCAGCACCGCCTCGGGATCGGTGCCGTCGACGCGCTCGTAGCGAAGATGTGGCCGGTTGCCGTAGGCGCTCTGCACCCATCCCGCCGGTGTGCGCACGCTGATGCCCAGGCCGTTGTCCTCGCAGACGAACAGCAGTGGCAACGCAAGGCGCTGGTGTGCGCAGTGCAGGGCGGTGTTGACCGCCGCGGTGGCCACCGCATGGTTCGCGCTTGCGTCGCCGAAGCTGCACACTGCCAGCGCATCGGTGGGCCATGGCGAGGCGATGCCGAGCCTGGCACCTCGCCCGATCGCGAACGCGACGCCGACGGCACGCGGCAGGTGAGAGGCGATGGTGGAGGTCTGCGGGATGATCGCCAGATCGTGACGGCCGAACACCTTGTGACGGCCACCGGCGATCGGCTCGTCGGTGGCGGCGACGATCCCGGCCATGATGTCGTGGACGCCGCCGAGACCGGCGCGTGCCAGGTAGAAACCGCCGCTGCGGTAGTGCAGCAGTGCCGGGTCGGTGGGCCGCAATCCCATCGCCACTGCCGCGTTGCTCTCGTGGCCGGCCGAACCGATCGTGTAGTAGCCCTTCGCCTGGCCGCGGAGCCACCGGGCGGCGAGGTCGCAATGGCGGCTGGCCACCTGCACGTCGAACAACCGCTCCATCTCCGCCAACGAACCGGACTCCATCGGGGCCGCCACGATCGGCGCTGCCTCCAACGCGCACAGTGAGTCGAAGAGTTGCGCTTCCAATGCGCTGCGCTCGGGGATGCCCACCACCACAGCTTGTCAGGTGCGTGCCTCGGGCGCGCAACGGCCGTCGCTCAGACGTCGATCCGGTACCGGACGATCAGTGGGTCGCCGCTGGGCTGCACCGCGGCCCGATACCGATTGACCAGGCTGCGCATGGCGACGTTGTCGCGCAGGACGTCGGCGATGATGCGCCGAACGCCTCGCTTGCGGGCGAGCACCATCAGCGCATCCATCAGGCGAGAACCCACACCGAGGCCGTGATACTCGTCGATCACTGCCACCGACAGTTCGGGCGGGCCCTCGACGCTGCCCATCCAGCGGGCCACGCCGATCGGCTTGCCTTCGGGATGGTCGGGGAGGTGCGCCGCGGCATCGAACGCGATGATCGCCGCGTTCACCGTGCCGTCGACCTCCGACAATCGCTGCAGCACGTTGGGGGGCAGCTCGCGGACCGCGGTGAAAAACCGGAAGTGTCGCGACTCTGGCCCGAGCCCGGCGAACGCTTCCGCGAAGTACTTGTCGAAGTCCGCCGAGAGGGCCTCGCGAGTGACGATGAGCGGTGTGTGATCGATCTGCACATCATGCCGGAACGGCACTGCCTCGCCGGTGCGACTGATGGCACGTCGGCGCGACAGTGCGTTCCGGTGGTCGGATTACTTGTCGTCGGCTGCAGGGGCGTCATCGGCTGCAGGGGCGTCGTCGCCGGTCACGCTGTCGATGATGTCCTTGACCTTCTCGGCGGCCATGTCGACCTTGTCGTCGACGGAATCGGGCGCCTTGCTCTGGATGACGTCGGCGACCTTGTCGACGGCGCTCTTCGCTGCCTTCTTGTTACCGCCGAGCAGACCCTTGATCTTGTCGAGCAGACCCATTGTTGTTGTTCCTCCAGATACGCGAAATTGCGGCGCGCACATTCGCACATCGCCGAGGGTGCGTCCAGCGAAATGACGAGAACGTCATGAAAAATCAAACTCGCCGCTGGCCCTGCGGCAAGTCTGGTGAGACAGTAGGAGCCGGCGGGCCAACGCTTCAGCGCCGCCCGAGCAGAGCAAGTCAGAGGCATGGCCGACTCAGCCGTTTGCGGCACCTCTCTCCCAGTCGCTCATGCGATTGAAATCCCCGGCCGGACCAGGCTCGGGTGCTGCGTTGATGAACTCGCGATGGGGCTAGATTGAGGCGTCAGGGGCCGGGATGGACAACATGCGCACGGAAGCGCTGGACAGCCATGGGATCATGTTGCCGGTAGTCGGCTTGCGGCGAGCGCCACGTACTTTCCGGTGTCGTCGGCACTGAACGGGCTGTTCTTCGATTGAAATGTCGTTGATGCCAGCACACGTCCGGATTGGATCACAGCGATGTCGACGAACACGTCCTGGGTGAGGCCGCCTCTGGAGGTCGTGAAGGTGATCCGGTAGGCAACCATGCTGTCGCCGGCGGGGGTCATGTTCAGCTTGCCGATCGTCACCCGATCGAGAGTTGCACCGGTTCCGTCCAACAAATCGTCGATCCATTGTTCATAGATCGGTTGGATGCACCCCACGAACTCTGGTGCGGCGAGGATCGCCATCCGCTCAGTGGCAGCTGAGACGGTAGGAGCGAAACTCACCGTCTCCTGGATGACTTCGTCACCGTCAGGGCTGGTGATGGTGCCTGTCTCGGCCAACGCGCCACCGAAGGCGAGGCCACTGTCCTGGTCGCTACCGGAGCATTCGGCGACTTTGCGCCTCACGGCTCCCTGACCAGCGTCGTCGGAGGATGCGACTTCGCTCCAGCCGGGCTCGAAGTCGCTGAGTTGGAGCAGTGCGGCTTGCGCGGCGGCCTGGTCGGCTTCCTCATCGACCGATGATGAGGGTGGTGGCGTCGAAACGGGAGCATCGGACGACGCAGTCGGGTCGGAACTCGTGGTGTCTGCGGTGGTCGCGGCTGGAGCCGTGCCCGGGTCGGTACCTTGTGTTGTACCGGACCCGGTGCTTTCACTGCCGCAGGCAAGCAGCATCAAACAAGCGACACCGATCACGCTCGCAGAACGCCATTTTGTTCTCACAGTTGCTCCTCTCGTGTCGTGGCAGCAACCGCAGAGTTCCGCAGGCCTGGCCGCCCTGGTGGACCATACCGTGCCGTTGCCTCGGCGCGATGTGACGGCCGATGGCTGGCGGGCGCATCTCTGAAGCGGAACCGTTCACGTCCCTGTCGCGGTCACGACAACGTGCGCGCCATTGGATGCCACCGGTCGAGCTGAACGGCGTAGGAGGGCCGAAAAATGGACAAACCCCCTGGTGAGGGGGCTTGCCAGTGGTCGAGACCGGCGTCGATCCGGTGACCCTACGCTTTTCAGGCGTATGCTCTGCCGACTGAGCTACTCGACCGTACGAGGGCCACTTGCGTGGCACCTGGTTGGATCGCCATTGACTGGCATTCCGAACGAGCTTGCGCTCGAGCGGTCCCGACGGGGTTCGAACCCGCGACCTCCGGCTTGACAGGCCGGCGTGAACTCCACTTCACCACGGGACCAGGCTGTGACCAGCTGGTCTGGACTTGCTGAAAACTGCTGAGCACCCCCAACGGGATTCGAACCCGTGCCGCCACCTTGAAAGGGTGGTGTCCTAGGCCACTAGACGATGGGGGCTAGGTCTGCTTCCGGTTGAGAGCGTCGAAACACTATCAGAGGGCAGGCAGTTTTCCGCCAGCCGTTTGCGCGAATTCGGTGGCGGGTACGGTGCGGTCGTGCGTCTCGAACTGGTCCCTTCGCTCATCCCCGCCGAGTATTCCTACGCGCACTCGCTGCGCGTGCGGTTCGCCGAGACCGATGCGATGGGCATCGTCCATCACAGCCGCTACCTGCCGTATCTGGAGGAGGCCCGCGTGGAGTACCTGCGGGCACTGGGCCACCCGTACCACGAACTGCGCGCCGACGGCGTGGACTACGCGGTACTGGAGGTGTTCGTCCAGTACCGCGTGCCGCTGCGGTTCGATGACGTCGTGCAGGTGAGCCTCCAGCTGGGTGCGGCCACCCGCGCCTCGTTCCAGATGGCCTACCTGATCACGGTCGGCGACGAGGTGCGGGCCACGGCCGTGACGGTGCACGGCTGCGTGAATGCCGACGGAAGGCCGGTGCGCATGCCGGCCTGGTTGCTGGCGTTGCAGTAACGCGCTCCAGGTCGTCAGTTGCCGTGCATGACTGCGGTCACGGCGGCATCGAGCAGGAAGCTGAGGTACTGGTAGAGGTGGTGCTCGCCGACCATCGGGTCGTCGTCGTCGATGTCATCGGGCTGGTCGCCCTCGCCCACGTCGAGCAGCGTGCCCAACACCAACCGCACTGCGTTCAGTGATTGCAGCAGCCCGTGCATCGCCTCCTCGGTGAGAGGCGTTTTGTTGGCGAACGCCTCGTCGACGAACTGCAGGGCCGACAGTCGTGATGCGACCAGCTCCTCGCGCATCAGGCGCTGATACTCGGCGTCGGCGTCGCGATCGTCGGCGAGGTGATAGGCGGGCGGGAACAAACGCCGCGAGACAGCCTCGGTGCCCGGGTCGTTCGACAGCAGCAGCCCGCGCAATTCGCCCAGCAACTGCACGACCAGCTGGATCTCCTCAGGGTCAAGATTGACGACGAACCCCTGGGGGGTGCGTTCGAACACTGGACGGGGAGCCTTTCGTCGAGCCATGGCGACGTTCACCGTAACGGGCGCAGTGCGTGCGCGCCCGATCAGTCGCGGGCGATGTGGCCGGCCTCGGTGGCGGCGTCGAGCATTGCCAGCGCCTGCGCCCACACTGCGGGCAGGGCGGGCTCGATGTGCGGGCCGTTCCGGCCGATCACGCGCTCGCGGGTGATGCCGTGCTCGCGCCAGGTGGTGCCACCCTCGGTGGTGTTGAGCAGCATCGGCGCCATGCGGTCGACGGCCATCACGTAGCGGGCTTCGGGCGTGTCGCCGCGCTCGTACTCGTCCCACAGGTCTCGGAAGCGTTGGCCCATTGCCGGTGGCAGCAGACCGAACAATCGGTCGGCGGCGGCTTGCTCGCGGGCTTCCTTGCTCGCCAGTTCCTCCTCGCTCTGCGAGTAGGCGAATGTGTCGCCGGCGTCGATCTCGACGATGTCGTGGACGAGTGCCATGCACATCGCGGTGGCGAGGTCGATCGGCTCGCTGGCGAACGGGGCCATGATCATCGCCGCGATGCCGAGGTGCCACGAGTGTTCGGCGGTGTTCTCTCGCCGGCTGCCACTGGCGAGGTAATTGCGCCGTTCCACCTCTTTCAGACTGTCGACCTCGAGGAAGAAGGCAAGGGTGGCTCGGACGTCGTTCGCCTGCGATTCGCTCACGCCGTCGAACGTACCTCGTTTCGCCGAAGTTACCGACGAGTAGCTATTCTTCGGAGCCATGAGCGACATCAAGAAGGTTGGCATCCTCGGTTCGGGCATCATGGGCGCCGGCCTGGCGGAGGTGGCGGCGCGCGCCGGATTCGACGTCGTGGTGCGGTCGCGTTCGCAGGCCGCAGCCGTCGCGATGGTCGCATCCATCGACAAGGGCTTCGTCAAGAGCATCGATCGTGGCAAGGCCACCGAGGAGGAGCGCGCCGCCGTGCTCGGCCGCATCACGGCCACCGATCACCTCGGCGCCGTCGCCGACTGCGATCTGGTGATCGAATCGGTGGTCGAGGATCTGGCCGTGAAAAAGGCCCTGTTCGCCGAGCTCGAGCAGATCGTGAAGCCCAGCGGCATCCTCGCCACCAACACCTCCACGCTGGCAGTGGTGGAGATGGCGATGGTCACGCAGCGCCCCACGCAGGTGGTCGGCATCCACTTCTTCAACCCGGCGCCGATGATGAAGCTGGTGGAAGTGGTCCGCCCGATCACCGCCAGCGACGAGACGGTCGCCGCGGCGATGGCATTCGCCACCACGTGCGGCAAGGACGCCGTCGAGGTGAAGGATCGTGCCGGGTTCATCGTCAACGCGCTGCTGTTCCCGTACCTCAACAACGCAGTGCGGATGTGGGAGCAGGGCACGGCCTCGCTGGAGAGCATCGACACGGCGATGAAGGGCGGCTGCAACTTCCCGATGGGCCCGTTCGCCCTGCTCGACCTGGTGGGCCTGGACACGTCGGTGGCCATCCTCGATGCGCTCTACGCCGAGTTCGCCGACCACAACTACGCAGCCATGCCCACCCTGCGCCGCATGGTCGCCGCCGGCCACCTCGGCCGCAAGAGCAAGCGCGGCTTCTACACGTACTGAACGAGGGCCGGCCGCAGCCCCGGCTGCGGCCCGCCTCAGCCCCCGTCCCCGCCCGCGTTTGGACAGTTTTGCGCGCCCAGCGCGCAGAAGTGTCCAAACGCCGCGCGATTCGAGGGTTGGGCACCGTGCACCGAGTTGCTAGCGTGTGGCTTCCGCTCGGGCGAGTGGCGAAATGGCAGACGCGCTAGCTTCAGGTGCTAGTATTCGAAAGGATGTGGGGGTTCAAGTCCCC
>JAYSPV010000031.1:0-1511 GCA_043721915.1 Ilumatobacteraceae bacterium
TCTTGAGCGATCTCGCGTGTCCGGACCCGGTCGCCGTCGGCGAGTCGACCGGCGATGCCGTAGATGCTGTCGCCGCGCTTAACCGTGTAGGTGGTCCAGGTCCCGGCCTGCGCAGGTGTTGGGACGGCCGGCCTCGCCGACTGGTTCAGGGGCGTGGCGGTGCTGGGAAGGGTCGCCACGGCGCGAGCGGTCAGCGGTGCGGCCGAGGCGACGTGCGACGGCAGCATCGTAGAGAGCGCGAGGAGTCCAGCCGCAAGGCGTCGAGCGATCGCTTGTGACCAGCCGAGGCCGTGGAGCCTCGGCATGTGAATGCCGTGGACGCGGAGGAATCTGACTTCGAAGGCGACGCTGATGACGATGATGGCGAGGGCGATCCATGCAAGGGCGAGGCCGACTCTGGAGACGGTGGAGATGACAGTCTGGTTGTCGAGGGCTCGTGTGAGCGCGTGCTTGATTTCGGCGCCGCTCCACGTCCACGGTGCGGTCATGCCACCCAGGGGGTTCGGGGAGTCGAGCAGGGTTCGGGAGAGCCCAAGTAGGACGGCAGGAACGCCGACGACTAGGAGCGCCAGGCCGGCGAGAGCACCAAGGCCGCGTCGGACGTTGCGTTCGCGGCTGCGGAGTGCGGCGAGGTTCATGTGCCTTCTCCTCCTACGCCGACTGCAAGTCGGGCGGTGCCTTGTCCGGTGACGGTGCGGCCGGCTTCGGTGATCTCGACGATGACAGTGACCCGGTCTGAGGCGACGTTCACACTGATGACCCGGCCCGTGGTTTCGTTGGCGGCGAAGAGTGCGGCGGCAGCGGCGATGGCCAGTTGAGGTGCCTGGTCGGCGTTGAGGGTTGGTGTAGCGGTGCGGAGGCTGGCGGGGTCGATGGCTTGGGCTCCGGCGCGGGCGGCTTGGAACGCAATGGCGTCGGCTTCACCGGCAGCGTTGACAGAGCGGTCGACGTTCCAGGTGAGCCACAGCAGAGAGCCGCCGGTGAGACTGAGCATGAGTGCGATCGCCGCGACCGTTGCCGACCCACGATCGTCACCTCGACGAAACTTGAGACGCTGGATCATGGGGTGCCTGCCCGGTAGGTGTCGATGACTGCGGCACCGCGCCCCGTGAACTGTTTCGACGGTGCGGCCACTGCGGTGAGGTCGCCGTTGCGGGTGGCGCAGGTGATGTCGACGGTGACGATGCCGCCGGGTCGGAAGTTGGAGAGATCGACGATGACCGTGGGGCCTCCCGCGCAGGTCGATGAGTTGCCGAGCATGTCCGAAGCGGTCTGCCGGGCGGCGGCATCGGCGGCGGCCGGGTCTCGTTCGCGCGCTGCCGCCTGCGCAGCCGAGTCTGCGGCGGTGCGGACCGAGGCGCGGCTTTCGACTTGGCGTCCGAGGAAGAACACCATGACCGTGAAGCCAACGACGACAGGAGCAATCATGATCGACGCGACCACTTCAGCCGCGCCACGGTCGTCGTGCTGGATGTCGCGCCGACCCTTCACAGCGAACTCCAGCCCTCGAC
>JAYSPV010000032.1:0-16185 GCA_043721915.1 Ilumatobacteraceae bacterium
CGACGACATGATGATCACCCGGCCGCGGCCCTTGGCCACCATCCCCTTCAGCACCTGTTGGGTGATGGCGAGCGTGCCGAACACGTTGACCTCGAACAGTCGGCGGACCCGGTCGATGGGCACGTCGGCCATCCTTGCTCGTGAATGGCCCCTTCGGGGTTCCAGATCAGGCAGGGCCACCAGGGGTGGTACGGTGCGCGGACAACTGGATTGGGATGCATCATGCGCTATGGCGAGGGTCGTAGGTCTGCTGGTGCGGGTCTGTTCGTGTGTTGGGTGCTTGTGAGTTGCGCCGGCGGTGACGGTGGTGGCGTGGCTGGCACGTCGATCGACGGTGCTGAGCCGTCGGCGACTTCAACGGTTCTGGCTCCGGTGGTGATCGGTGCGCCGCCGGTGGGTTTGGTGTTTGATGGTTCGCCGGCTGATCAGGCTGTTGCGATCATGGATGCGTTGGCGGTGGATGGGCCAGAGCGGGTGGCGGCGGCGATCGGCGCGTTTGCAGCGGCTGGGTTGCCGGTGGTGGCAGGTGATGGGGTGTCGGTGACGACGGATCCGACCGATGTGGTGGGTTTACCGTGGCCGGTGGTGTGGCTGGCGGCGCAGTCCCGTTCTGGTGTCGATGTGGTGGGTGAGATGCGGTTGTTCGGGTTGGCGGTGACCGGCGATGGCGATCTGGCCCGCGATGTTGCGGAAGCGACTGTGGCCGGGTTGCAGGGGGCGTTGGCGGATCCGGATCCGCAGGTGCAGTTGCTGGCGATGGTCGTGGCTGAGTCGGCGCGGCAGTCTCGAGATGTGGAGTTGTCGTCCGTTGTGCCTGGTGGGGCGTTGTTCGTGGATCAGGTGGTGGCGGCGATGGTGCTTGCAGCCGCTGAGCGCGGTGTGATGGGAAGTCTGCTCGAGTTGGCTGCTGTTGCGGAGGGCACGGTGGGGTCGTCGGTGCCGGAGGGGTTGATGGCGTCCCAGCGGGCGGGTCTAGATGCGTCGGACTGCTCGAGTACTGAGGCGAACTATGTGGCGTATGTGGTGTCGAAGGTATCGGGTGGTCTGGGTGGGGTGGGCAACCTCGGCAAGACGGGGGGATGGTTCCAGAAGGCAGCCAATGGTGTTCTGGCTGCCGGGTACGAGAAGTTGGGTGGAGTCGCGTTGTCTGAGATCATGGGCAAGATGATGGGTGTGGTCGGCGCCGGGATGAACGTGGGGGCGTTTGCGGCCGCGTTGGGGAACCGTCAGGCAACCGCGGCGCTGGATCCGGCGAAGTTGTCGAGGACGAAGAGCACCACCAAGGACGGTGATCCCGGCGGTGTGACGTTCACGATCAAGTCGGAGCTCTCGCTGGATGCAGCGAATTGTGTGTTGCTGATCTTGAGTGCCATGGGGAACAACACGTTGTTCCAGAGCGACGGGGCGATGGCCGGGGTCGAAGTGATGATCGAGGGTCGCGAGGGATTCGACGGCCAGGGTGACTTCATGTACTTCGGTGGTGACATCGATTCGGCGCCTGGGAAGCCTATGCAGGCGCGGGTGAAGGGCGACACGGGGAGCACCGGCGCTGTCAGGTTTGCCGTGCAGGGCAGGGCCCAGGTACGGGAGATTCCGTTGACAGCTCCGCCGTATCAGCGCACCTTCTCGATCTTCGCCGAGGCAGCCCTCAGCCCGACCGACGGGGTGGCGATCCTCAAGACAGCACTCGATTCGATGCTGTGCGCGTCGGCGGTGGGAACCGGCTGTGCCGACGCAGCCGCGGACATCGCCTCGCAGTTCCACTGGGATCTCGGTGACTTCGACTTCAAAATCACCGACTGGCAGACGGCGTTGTTCGCCAATATCACGATCCACTACCACGGCATCGACGTGTCCACCGTCTGGCAGGATCCCCTCGTTCCCCACGAACTGACCGACCTCACCTTCCAAGCGAAGCATGTGGAGGTGAAGCTGGGAGGCGCCTCCGACCCACTGACATGGACGGCAACGGTGCCGCTCACGCTGCTGGATGCCTCGACCACGGATTGCGCGTGGCCCGGCACCCCGTTCAAGAGTGTCGTGACGGTCACCCTCACCGGGCATCTCGAGCCGAAGCCGTCAACCGCAAGCGGGGCGACACCTCCCGATGTGTCGATGACAGCCGCACTCGGTGGGCCGGACTACGGCGGCTACTACAGCTATGACGCGACCGAGGGCCACCCCGAATGTGCCAACGGATTTGACCAGGTAGGTCACTTGGAACTTGGCTCGGAGTGGGTTGGGGCAGGCGGCCTCGAACCATTCATCGTTCCATTCACCGGTGGTTCGCTGACCAAGATGTTCTCCGGAGTCGGGGACTGGGGTGGCACTGTGGAGATCACAGCGACCATCGAGCTGTCGGCCACCTGACGAGCCGCAGCTGTCGGGGCTACACGTCACCTCCTGGCGCATGGTCGGGGGCGGCGAGTTTGGTGATCTCGTCGCCGGTGGTGATGTCGCCGGCGACGACCACCTTGGCGCAGATGCCGCGCAGGCGCTGCTCCTTTCCCACGCGGCCGTTGATCCAGCGATGGGCAGCGAGCCCGAAGCGGCGGGTGAACTTGGCGCAGCCCGTGTGCGGCTTGGCGGTCACCTCGATCACGGCGGAACCGATCCGCAGCCGTGTGCCAGGAGGAAGGTTCTCGGCAGACAGGTCGAGGTCGACGAACAACTGATCACCGGCGAGCGGCATCCGGTCGTTGCCGTCGGCGACCAGGCCCGCGCACCGAGAGTTCATGATGTTCAACTGCGCATCGAGTTCCGCCGAGCCATCCACGCTCGAGCGACTGCCGCGCGCAAGCCAGTTGTCGCCAACCAGCCCGACGACGGGGTCGAGTTCGCCCGTGGTCAGCACCTCGCGTTCTCCGGTGGCGGGCCGGCGCACGATCAGTTCGAGGCGCCCGTGGTCGCGAGGCGATCGCAACACCTCGGCGAGCCACCGATCAGGGTCTGGCACCTGGTGGTCGTCGGGGCCGATGGTCCAGTAGTTCGCCATCAGCTCGCTGCTCCAGGCGGGCTGGATCACGTCGCCGCGTGGACCGAACTCGGCAAGGTAGGGCTTGATGTCGAGCACCGGTGTGCCGTCGATCGCGTCGAGCCCGCGCACCTCCACGACACCGCCGGGGCGCACGGCCATCAGCTCGCACACCGTGGTGCCGATCCGGTTCGGCCGGTTCTTGGCGCGTTGGGCCAGGATGCCGACCTCCGGCCACTCGGGGTTACCTCGCGGGTGGCGGCTGCCACGGACGACCCCCGCCGGGTCGACCCTGTCGAACAGGTACACGACCTCCACGTGCGAGAAGGAACGCAGGCCGCTGGTGGCGTCGTCTCCGAGCACGTCGAGGTCGAGTTGGATGACGCTGTCCACCCGATCCCAGTCGTCGTCGGTTGCCTCGGTGCGTTCGTTGTGCACGGCACCGATCGGGATCATCTCGAACGTCACTCGGTGAGTCTCGCGCGCCGGGTGGTTGGGCATCGGCTGATTCGGTTGCAAGAATTCTCGCCGTGGGGTTGAAGATAGGAACGAACACATGTACGTTAGCTGACATGACGTCTATGGACGAAATCTCCGAGCTGATGGCCTTCAGCCAGGCCGAGGTGCTCGCAGCCGTGTCCGAATGGGGTCGTCGGTCAGCGGTCCTTGCTCTGTCGCTGTACCGCTTCGAGGCGGCCGGTGAGCTGGGTGGCTTGTCGATGCGCGAGTGGCTGCGGGTCAAGGCCCGCATGTCGCCCGAGCAGTCCAGCGATCTGTTGGCGCTCGGTCGTTTCCTCGACCAGTTCAGCGCATTCACCGAGGGGCTGTTCTGCGGGCAGCTGTCGCTCTCCCAGGTGGAAATCGCCCGCCGGCTCAACCGTCGCAAGTTCCGCGAGGCCTTGCACGAGAACCAACACGAGCTGGCCGCCAACCTGATGTCACTGGATCTGCCCGACACCGAACTGGTCGTCGATGCGTGGAAGAAGGCCGCTGAGGCCGTGCTCGACGACGGTGCCCCGCCGGTCGACACGCCGTGCGAGCTGCGGATGGCGCGCACCTTCGACGACGTGTTGCACGGCACCATCAGCTTCCACGACGCGGCTGCCACCGAGCTGGAGAAGGCGGTCCGCACGGCCATCACGTATGAGGGCGACGGCGATCAGCGTTCGCTGGTCGAACGCCAAGGCGATGCCTTGCACGATGTCGCAGCGTTCTTCAACAAGCACCACGACGGTGACGGCACTGCACGCCACCTGCCCCATGTCACCATCTCGACTGATCTGTCGACTGTCACGACGACCACACCCGAGGGCATCAACGACGACACCGGCCGCCCGATGAGCAGTTCGTGCACCGACACCTACCTGTGCGACTGCGTCATCCACGTCATTCTGCGCAACGCCGATGGCACGCCGGCCCAGTTCGGTCGCGAGTTCCGAACGGTACCGAACGTGCTGCGCCGCCAAGTGGCCGCCCGCGACGGTGGCTGCCGCTTCCCCGGTTGTGATCGCCCGGTGCGGTTCACCGATGCCCACCACGTGGTGCACTGGTCGCAGTCCGGGCCCACGGACTACGGAAACCTCGTGCTCTTGTGCGGCCGCCACCACCACTACGTGCATCGGCAACGACTACAGCTGGAGTTGGCGCCGGACTCGACGCTGCACGTCGTGCGGCCCGATGGTCGCCACCAGCAGTCGAAGCCACGCGGAGCGCCACCGACACGGCGTCCACGCTTTCCGGTCTGAAACTTGTACCGACTCACCGTCGGCCGGGAGCGGCCCGCCGGCAGAGTAGGTTCGCGCCATTGACAATGAGGGGAGGGCGTCGTGTCCTCTGGGTTTCAGCTTGCCCGTGCGCAGGCCGACTTGTACGAGCGGTTCACCCGCACGTTCATGGATGGTTCCGCCGAGCTGATCGCGCTCGCCGCCGGCATCACCACTGGCGATGTAGTGCTCGATCTCGCGTGCGGGCCCGGTCTCGTCGCCCGCCATGCCCTACCGCTGGTGGGTGCCACCGGTCGTGTCGTCGGCTCGGACATCAATCCGGGCATGTTGTCGGTGGCGCAGGAGAGCCTCGGCGATGCCGTGGAGTGGGTGGCGGCAGCGTGCGATGCCCTGCCCTTCGACGACGGCACATTTACCCATGTGCTGTGCCAGCAGGGCTTCCAGTTCTTCCCCGATCTCGTGGCGGCGATGGTGGAGGCAGCCCGTGTGCTGCAACCGGGTGGTCACTTGCTGGCAACCATTTGGGCGACCCCCGGGCAGACCCCGTACATCGAGCACCAGCTCTCGCTGCTCGTTTCCATCGACCCTTCGTTGGGTGCATCCTTGCGGCGCGCCACGCCGCCGAACGCGGATTCGATGCTGGCCGACGCCGCACTCGCCGCAGGGTTCGCCGACGCCGAGACGACAGTGCTGGAGCACGTGGTGGTCATCGACGACTTCGGCCCGTGGTTCCTCGCCCAGACGAGGGCCACCCCATGGGAACCTGCCCTGAGCGCACTGGACGAGACCGGTCGACGGACGCTGGTCGATGCGATGGTCGCGCAAATGCAGGAGTACTTGGCGGACGACGGCAGCTACCACGTTCCCTTTCGCTCTCACCTCCTTCACGCCCACCGCTGACCACGCCACGGCTCGCCGTGGTAGGAACGGGTGATGGCAACAGATGCAGCGATCGTCGGGGTATTCGGTGGATCAGGGTTCTACGAATTCCTCGACGATGCGCAGGAGGTGATCGTCGAGACGCCGTACGGCGCTCCCGCGGGCCCAGTGGTGCTCGGCTCCGTCGCCGGTCATCCGGTGGCGTTCATGGCGCGCCATGGTCGCGATCACCAGTTCGTTGCCCATCGGGTGCCGTATCGGGCGAACCTGTGGGCGATGCACTCGGTCGGTGTGCGCTCGATCGTCACTCCGTGCTCCGTCGGCTCGCTGCAACCCGACATCCACCCGGGGCAGCTGGTGGTGATCGACCAGGTCATCGACCGCACGTGGGGGCGCCCCGACACGTTTCACGACGTCGGCGGGCCAATGGACGAACCCGGCGCCGCCGGTCCTGTGCACCACCAGAGCTTCGCCGACCCCTACGACGCCGGGCTGCGAGCGCAACTCGTCCTGGCGGGTCGGCGAACCGGCGCAGATGTAATCGACGGCGCCACGATGGTCGTGATCAACGGCCCGCGATTCTCCACTCGAGCCGAGAGCCGTTGGTTTCGCGAGATGGGCTGGCACGTCGTCAACATGACGGGCTACCCCGAGGCGGTGTTGGCGGCCGAGCTCGGCATTCGGTATGCGTCCGTGGCGTTGGTGACCGACTACGACGCGGGTGTCGACGGCCACGAACCCGTGACGATGGAAGCGGTGTTCGCGATGATGCGAGCCAACGTCTCACGGGTGCAGGCGCTGCTGCTCGATGCCGTGGAACACGCCTATCCGGAGCTCACCGCGCCGGGCTGACCGCGCCTTGCTCGAACGCGGGAATGTCGAGATGTGAGTGGTCGGGCAGTTCCACGGGCAGGCCTGCCGCGCACCACGCGCTGTGGCCACCGATCAGGTCGGCGACCGATGTGAACCCGATGCGGGCAAGGTTGGCCGCGGCCAGCGACGAGCTGTAGCCACCGTTGCAGACGACGACGATCGGCTGTTCGAACGACGTCATCGCCGGATGGAGGTAGCCGTTGGCCGGGTCGAGGTGCCACTCGACCACAGTGCGCGGCACATGCACCGAACCGGGAACGACCCCGAAACGGTTGCGGTCGGTGTGGGTGCGGGTGTCGATGACCAGCGGCGGTTCGCTGCGACGCATCTGCTCTGACAACTGGTGCGGCGTCACCCGGGCGATCGAGGCCCTGGCCTCGAACAGCAGGTCGTGCACGGTGGTTCGTGGGCCGCGCTGGAACACCGAGAGGAGTGACGCTGCCACCGGGCACTGGCCGACGAGTCGCAGATCGTCTGCTCGGAAGCCCTCGCACAGCGGCTCGGTGCCGGCATCGTGCCGCACTGCGAGATGTCCCTCGCGTTCCAGGTGCTGAACAGCGCAATGGATCGTGCTGCGGTGACGGCCGGCGTCGGTGTGGAGGTCTGCGCGAACGATCACCATGTCGTAGCGGTGTTCCAGTTGCAGGCCTGCGACCTCCGCGACGGTGACACGAGTGATGGTTGCCTTCGCTGCGCCGAGCCGAGTGACGGCAGCGGAGAGCCCACGACCCAGCAACAGGGCAGTAGACGGGGTCGGCACCTCGCGCAACATGCCGACAATCGTAGAACCGGCCTGACGGTCGCGAATCACAGTCGGTGCGAAACATTCGAGAAACTTGCCGATGGCGCCTTCGACGCGTGGAACACTGAGCGGATGAAGATCGACGCAGCAATGCAGGACAAGGCTCGGGGCTTCACGATCGGCGGTGTACGCATCCTCGCCGGCTTGATGTGGCTGGCCAATCTCCATTGGAAGGTGCCCACCGAATTCGGTGAGAACAACGGCGGCGGCCTCTACAAGTACGTCGCTGCCGGCGCCGAGAGCGCCCCATTCGCTCCCTACCGCTGGGTGCTACGTGAGCTGGTCGTACCCAACTTCCAGGCGTTCGGCTGGTTCACGCTGATCAGCGAGACGATCGTTGCCGCGCTGTTGCTGATCGGTTACCGCTCGCGACTGGTCGCGCTCGCAGGGGCGGCATTGGCCGTACCGATCGGGCTGTCGGTGCTGTACTACCCGAAGGCCGACGAATGGGCATGGTCGTACCTGCTGATGATCGGACTGCACCTGCTGCTGTGGGCCGTGCCGTCGGGTGACCATCTCGGCGTCGATGGTGTGTTGACGGGCTCGCCGGCTCGTGCCGGCCGCGCGCTGCGTTCCACCGGCATCGTCGCCGTGGTCGTGGGCGCTCTTGGCCTGTTCGTTGCGCGGTCGGTCGATTTCGCGGGCGAGAAGGCGGCATTGCTGGGCAGCGATGCCGGCTTCGCGAACGCCGCGAAGGATGGGGCGATCACCCGTCGGTGGGAGCTCAAGTTCCTGTTCTTCAACCCTCTGTGGGCACTGGTGACGATTGCGTTGGGTGCGCTCCTGATCGTCGGCAGCCGCAAGGCGGTGGTGGCATACGTGGCCGCCGGCGGTCTCGGCGGCATCGCGTTGTGGGCGCTGTTCGGCCAGCAGACATTCGACTACCTACGCGACGACGGCGTGACACAGACGGTGGCCACCGGTTCGAACGTCGCTGTGTGGGGTGGCCTCGCAGTAGCCGGGGTGCTCTTCGCCCGTCGAGCGCAGGCCGTCGAGGCCCCTTCGACCGAATGAGGCGATGGGCGATCCGCCTGCTGCCACTCGTACTGCTCGCCGTCGGGGTCGGCGTGCTCGTGTGGAGCATTCTGGAGGGGCACGATGAACAGCGTGCGCACCCCGGCTTGAAGCTCGGCGCCGCTCCACTGGTGGCGCGCGACGACGATGGTTGGACGTGGCGGTTCAGCTGGGCGTTGGTCGGCGCCGCGGCAGTCGCGGCAATGGCTGCGGGCGGCTGGTGGCGTGGCTGGTGGCAACGCGTTCGTCAGCGTTGGGTCATCGCGGGTGCGGCCGGGGGAGCGGCGGCATTCGCCGTGCTCCTCGCGTTGACCGACGGACTCGACGGGTTGCGCTACGGCGCTGAGCACGACACCGAGTACCTCGCCAACCTTGCGGACGCGCCGCCCGCGGGAGCGTTCGTGCGCACCTTCGTCGAGCGGATCAACGACTACACGGTGCATGTCCGTGGGCACCCTCCGGGCTTCGTGCTGCTGTTGAAGGCGATGGACGCGGTCGGTCTCAGCGGGGTGTGGCCGGTGGTTGTGCTCACCATCGTCGCGACGGGCCTGACAGCAGCGGCGGTCCTCGTCGCAGTGCGCGCAGTTGCCGGTGAGATGTGGATGCGCCGCGCAGCGCCGTTGCTCGTCGTTGCCCCGTATGCGGTGTGGATGATGACGTCGGGCGACGCCGTGTTCACCTGTCTGGGCGCTCTTGGAGTCGCAGCGATCGCCGAATCGGTCGCACGGCAACGACGACAGGCGGTGGTACTGGGGGTCGTGGCCGGCCTGCTGTTCGGTGTGCTGCTGTACATGACGTACCTCGGTGCGGTGTTCCTCGCGCTGCCATTGGTGCTGCTGGTTGCGGCACTGGTGCGGCGAGAGCGCGGCGCATGGTGGGTCGTGCTCGGCGGTGTCGGCGCGGGCTTGGCGGTAGTGGCCGCGTTCTGGCTCGCGGGGTTCTGGTGGTTCGACGGAGTGGCTGCCACCAACACCGAGTACCGCGAGGGTTCCGCACAGTTCCGAATGTGGTCCTACTTCGCGCTCGGCAACATCGGCGCGGCGCTGTTCGCCATCGGGCCGATCTCGGTGTGGGGTCTGGGCATGTTGCGCAGCCGGCGGATGTGGTTGCTGGTGGGCGCGGGCATCCTGGCGCTGACAGTGTCGCACCTCTCGCACTACACCAAGGGTGAGGTGGAACGGATCTGGTTGTTGTTCTACCCGTGGATCGCGATCGCCGGTGCCGGACTGCTCGCCAACCGTCGCCGCTGGATTGCCGTCGGTGCAGTCTCGGTGCAGGCGCTGTGTGCGATCCTGCTGCAGGCCGGATTGGTGTCGAAGTGGTGATGCGCGGCTCAGTTGAGCGACGCCGGCCGCGGCCCGATGCTGCTGCGCAGTTCGGTGGTCGCGAACTCGTGCATGCCGTCGTCGAAGGTGACGGCAGCCTGAAACCCGAGCTGAGCAGCTGCGCGGGCCGGGCTGGCGAACACGTGTCGCACATCACCCAGCCGGAACCCCCCGACGACCTGGGGTGCGGGTGCTGTGTCGGGTCGCAACGCGAGTGCCATCTCTCCGATCGTGTGCGGGGTGCCGGAGCAGACGTTGAACGGGCCACTTGCCGGTTCCGGCGACGTGAGGGCCAGCACGTTCGCGTGCGCGATGTCGGCCACGTGCACGAAGTCGCGCAACTGTCCGCCGTCTTCGAACACCCGTGGCGCCTCACCCCGCTCGTACGCGCTGCGGAACAGGCTGGCGACCCCTGCGTACGGAGTGTTGCGTGGCATCCGCGGGCCGTACACGTTGTGGTAGCGCAACGAGGTCACGACACACCCGGGATGCTCGCGTTCGTATGCCGCGCACAACCCTTCCTGAGCGAGCTTGGTGGTGGCGTAGACGTTGCGCGGGTCGAGCCAGTGGTCCTCGGGGACCGCCTCGGGGCGCAGCGCTCCGCCGCAGCGGGGGCACGGCGGTTCGTACCGGCCCGCTTCCAGATCGGCGGCGGCTCGCGGGCCGGGGCGCACGACGCCGTGCGCCTCGCAGCGGTAGCGGCCTTCGCCGTAGACCACCATGCTCGATGCCAGCACCAGCCGTCCAGCGAAGCTGCGGTGGTGCATGGCACGCAACAGCACGGCGGTGGCGAGGTCGTTGCGGCCGACGTACTCGGCGACATCGGCGAAGTCGACACCGAGGCCCACCTTGGCCGCCTGATGGCAGACTGCGTCGATGCCGTCCAGCGCCGCCTCTACCGCGTCGGCGTCGCGCAGGTCGTGCCACAGGTAGCGCGCTGCCGGATGCAGCCCGGCCGGCATCCCGTCATGCGCAGCGAGGTCGAGATCGTCGATGACGACCACTTCGTCGCCGCCCTCCACCAACTCGTCCACGATGTGCGAGCCGATGAAGCCTGCACCTCCCGTGACCAGCACTCTCATGGTTCACTCCTCATCGATTCGAAGGTTCACAATGCCTGATGTGGTACTTCCCGCCCTCAACGAAGCGGCGGCGGTGGCGTGGGTGTTGGGACGCATGCCCGCCGGCTACCGAGCGATCGTGGTCGACAACGGGTCCACCGACGATACGGCCCGCATCGCAGCCGAGCTGGGCGCGACGGTGGTGGTGGAGACGGTGCGCGGGTTCGGCTCGGCATGCTGGGCCGGCCTGCAGGCGGCCACCGCGGACATCGTCTGTTTCATGGACTGCGACGCCTCGCTCGACCCGGTGGCACTGCCGCTCGTCGCCGGTTACATCGAACGCAGCGAGGCGGACCTCGTGATCGGCGCCAGGATCGCCGAGAAGGGCGCGTGGCCGCCCCATGCCCGCCTCGCCAACCGAGTGCTGGCGGCCGACGTGCGCCGCAGGACCGGACTGCGCCTCGCCGACATCGGGCCGATGCGTGCTGCGCGTCGGGAAGGCCTGCTCGCGCTCGACCTGCGCGACCGACGCTCCGGTTGGCCGCTGGAGATGGTGTTGCGCGCGCATCATGCCGGTTGGCGCATCCGCAACGTGCCGGTGGAATACCGCGAACGCGAGGGCCGGTCGAAGGTCACTGGCACCGTGCGCGGCACGATACGGGCTGTGCGCGACATGGGCGGTCTGCTGCGCGCCGATGGGCAGCGCTGAGCGATGCACGTCACCGTCATCGCGAAGGCCCCGGTTGCCGGACAGGTGAAGACCAGGCTGTGCCCGCCGTGCAGCCCGCACCAGGCCGCGCAGGTGGCCCGGGCGGCGCTTGCCGAGTCGCTCGAGGTGGCCCACGCTGTCGCGGTTCGAGTGGGCGCGCGACCCGTGTTGTTGCTCGAGGGTGAGGTACAGCCATGGATGCCGGTGAGCTTCCAGGTGGTGGGCCAGCGAGGTGATGGCTTGGAGGAGCGCCTGTGCAACGGGTTCCTCGATCTCGGCCCAGGCGTCATCGTGGGCATGGAGACCCCACACGTCGCGGCAGCGTTGGACGATGCCGTGCGGTGGGCGACACGCGGGGTCGACACGATCGGGCTCGCCACCGATGGTGGGTACTGGATGATCGGGCTGTGTGCTGCCAGCGCGGCCCGAGCCAACGATCTGTTCGACGGGATCCCGATGAGCCGCTCGCACACAGGCGTCGCGCAGCTGCGCCGCCTGCACGCTCATGGCAGCCGGGTGCGCCTGCTGGCGATGGCCCGCGATCTGGACACCATCGACGACCTTCGGGCGGTCACCGCATCCGGGCGTGAGGGGATGCTGGCGACAGTCGCGGCGCAGGTGCTCGCAACGCTGGTCTGAGTTGTGGAGTGGGGCCGACCGGCCCCGAGTGGCATCATGCTCAACGTATGCCGAGGCTGGCGTCGGCCCCTTCCGGCATGCCGGTGACCGCGGCGAGCAGTGCGTTGGCAGGCACGGCCAGCGGCAGGATCGTGCGGGTGAGCAGTAGGTCGGTGTCGAGCCGGCCGTTGCTCACCGTCGGCCCGAAGCTGCCCCAGAACGCCCCGTCGGCGGTGATGCACAGCTCGCTGGGGATGTTGTTGGCTGCGGCGGTGACGCCGAGGCCGAACTCGTCGGCGCGCCCGCGGCGCACGATCGGCCGCACGATGTGGTCATCGGGCAGGACGCCGAGGGATGCGACGAGCTCGCGCAGAGGATCCAGAGTCGGGCTGTCGAGCGGGCCAGCGGTCGTGGTGGCAATTCGTACTCGGACGCCGCGCGCGATCAGGCGCGGTACGGATTCGACGACCTTGACGAAGTTCTCCGGCCCCCTGGCCATGTCGTTGATGTCGGGGAGGTGCGAATCGAGCGAGATCTGCAACGCGATGTCGGGGTGCGCCAACTTGGCGGCGCGCTCGAGGCGATCGCCGACGAACAACGTGCCGTTGTTGAGCAGCACCAGCGGCAGCGACTTGGCCATCTCCAACACTGCGTCGGGGAGCCACGGCAGCAGGAAGGGCTCGCCGCCGGTGATGCCCAGCGCGGTGAACCCGAGCTCCTTCGCCTGCTGCGCGACGGCGATCATCTGCTCGGCGGTGAGCTCGCGCCGTTCGCTGCGCGGCGAGGACTCGGTGAGGCAGTACGAACAGGCGAGGTTGCAGTGGTAGTTCGAGTAGAGCCACACCCGGCCGGGCAGGATGCCGTCGCGAACAGCCTGCGCGATCGGCCCCTCGATCGTGTCGTTGCTCGTGTCGTTGCTCATGCCATGCCTTCTGCCGCGAGTCGTGCCATCACTTCTGGCGAGGTGGGCAACTGCAAGCCGGTTGCGAACCGATTGAGGAACATGGTCGCGCCGACCGTGACGCAGATCTCGACCAGCTCGTGCTCGGCCCAGTGCGATCGGGCGGTGACCCACACGTCGTCAGGGATGGCGCCGGTCGCCCCCGCGAGGGCATCGATCCAACCGATCAGCGCCTGCTCCGACGGGAGCGGAAACCCTTCCTCGAGCGGGATCTCACCACGCAGTGCGCGCACCTCGGCGAGGGTGAGGCCGATATCCAGCGAGACGGTGGTGTGGGCGTGGATGCAGTAGTTGCAGCCCTGCAGCGCCGAGGTGCGCAGGATGGCGAACTCCTTCGCACGAACCCCGACGGCACCGGCGCCGAGCGCTGGACCGACGAACCCGAGCGCGGGCCCGAGCAGCTCGGGCACCGAGGCGAGGGCGGCCACGATGGGGCCTGGGTCGCCGCCGGCAAAGTACTGCCGCACGGAGATCGGGGCGGTGTCCGCGTCGAAGAGTTCCACTCGGGGCATCTGGACATCATGGCCGAGGTTCAGCACGGATTGCGACGTTGTGGACGGAGTTTTGTGTTTGTTTCCCGAGCGAGCCTGTGCCGATCACTACTGTCGTGTTGATGAAGCACGAACGCGAGCATTGGGACCTGGTCTGGGGGCAGAAGGCCGCCGACGAGGTCAGCTGGCATCAGGACGAAGCCGGCGTTTGAAGCGACTGGGTGCACCGAGTGTCGGTGCCTTCCAGCAGGGTTGCCATAATGGGCGCGGGTGTCTCTGCACTGCTGCTGGAGCTTGTCGCCGAGGGCTACGAATCCATCGATGCGGTTGATCTGTCGGCTGCTGCGCTCGACCGGTTGCGAGTGCAGCTCGGGAGCGCAGCTTGCGCTGTCCGGTTCGTGCGTGCCGACATCCGCACGGTCGTGCTCGACGGACCAGTCGACGTGTGGCACGACCGGGCAACCTTCCACTTCCTCACGGAGCCCTCCGACCAGGCGATGTACGTCGAACGTGCGGCTGCCTCGCTGGCGCCCGGTGGGCATCTCGTGCTGGCGACGTTTGCGCCGGACGGGCCCGAGCAGTGCAGCGGTCTTCCCGTTGCGCGCCACTCGGCGCAAGGGCTGGCTGCATTGTTCGGCGAGCGGTTCGAACTGCAGGACTCTCAGCAACGGTTGCACTCCACGCCGTGGGGTGCAACGCAGTCGTTCACTCACGTGCTCATGGCGCGACGGCCGTGAACCGTGTCGGCGTTCGTCGGGCCGGAGCCACGACGCTCGCCGTGCTGGTCGCAAGCTGTTCCGGAGGCGCCGCGCCGGCGGCCACTTCGGCGCCGTGCCCGCCCAGCCGGTTTCGTCACTCGCCTCCGCTCGTCATCGCCCACGCCGGCGGTGAGGGGTTGGGCCCGGCCAACTCGTTGCTCGCGATGCAACGATCGATGGCCGCCGGCGCGGACCTGTTGGATGCGGATCTGCGGATGACGGCTGATGGCGTCGTGGTCGCGCAGCACGACCGAACCGTCATCGGCCTTGCCGACAACAAACAGGTCGATCAGCTCGTGTGGGCCGACCTTCAGGTGGCCGACCTGCGCGACGGTTGGAACGGCGACCCGATCGGTGCACCGGTGAGAGTCCCGTCGTTGGGGGAGATCCTCGATGAGTTCCCGGATGTGATGATCTCGCTGGAGATCAAGCAGAGCTCGCCGTCGATGTCGAAGCCGTTGTGCGATGTGCTGAGAGAGCACGATGCGGTCGGCCGTGTGTATCTCAGTGCCAACAACGACGACGACGTCTACGCGGCGCAACGTGAGTGCCCCGGCTCGGTGGTGATCACCACCACCTACCGCGATGTCGCGGAGATGCGTGAGGCACGCGAGACCGGTGGGGCATGGTGTGCTCCGGCGCCGATCGGCCAGCCGCCCTTCCGGGAGAGCTTGCTCGACCCGACCAACGTCGCGTGGTCTCACGATCACGGGATGGCGATCTTCACGTGGACGGTGGACGACCCCGACACGCTGCGGGGGTTGGCCGAGGCGGGGGTGGACGCCGTCTACACGCGGCGGCCCGACATCGCCCGGCAGGTGTTCGACGAGGTGGGCTCGGCCCAGGGGAGCTGAGGCGCGGCGTGTCAGTTTGCTCGGCGAGCAACGAACGCGAAGCAGCCGCCTCGGATGTTGCGGCCGTACACCTCGGCCACCTCGGGCCTGTCGAGCAGCGCCGCCGTCAGCGTCGTCAGGCTGCCACCCTCCGGTATCGCCGCCACGAGATCGTAGAGGATGCGATGGTCGTGTCCGTAGGGGCACAGCGTCATGGTTCGCCGATCGAAATCCTCTGGCAGAGCCGGCAGCTGCCAGATGCCCGCGCAACCGGCGGTGTGCACCACGATCGGCCCTGTCTCGCGATACGGGCCTCTCCATGCGTACGGCGACCAGCCGATGATCGCGATGTCGTCGCCGGGCAGCGAGTCGGCCAGGCAGCAGCGCATCGGCCAGCCACCATCGCCGTCGACGAACGGCTCGATCGGGTTGCCCGCGCAGTCGATGCCGGCGGCAAGCGTCTGGCGGAGTTGGGCCGGGTCGATGCCGGAGAAGATCAGATCGTTCATGCGCTCATCGTGCCCACCCGGCCGAGGTGTTGCTAGCGGGAAACGGACACCAGCGCGGCCGTTCGGACGGACCGTCGGTTGGCGAGTCGGTGCGTCGACGTCCGACCGACGGCGTCATGGGCAGCAATCGCGGTCAACTGAAAAAGCGGCGGCGGCGTCCTGTGCCCGCCCGGCGGTGTAGAGAGCACCATCGTCCACGGTGTCCGAGCTTTCGGCTACGTTCGCCCGTTGACATCTCACAAAGGGAGCACATCAATGGATCAGTTCGTGGCGGCCTACAAGGACGCATTCAGCAAGTACGCGGAGTTCACCGGCCGGCTCTCCGCCGGCGGCTACTGGCGGTTCGTCGCCGTGAACGTCGTCGTCGCAATCGTGCTGGTCATCCTCGCCCAGCTCGCATCTGCGCTGATCTTCCTGCTGGTCATCTACTACCTCGCCCTGCTGGTACCCAGCCTGGCCGCAGCAGTCCGTCGTCTACACGACACGGGCAAATCAGGATGGTTCATTCTCATCAGCCTGATTCCGTTCGTCGGGTCGATCATCCTGCTGGTGACGCTGGTCAAGGCGGGCAGCCCGGCCGCCAACGAATACGGCGCACCGACAGCCTGATTCCGCATCGTTCGCACTGACGCGTGGCGCCGCTTCTTCGGGAGC
>JAYSPV010000033.1:0-8103 GCA_043721915.1 Ilumatobacteraceae bacterium
CGTCGCCGGCACAGTGCTGCTGTACCGGCGAGACGCCGACTGACGAGCACGACGAACTCATCCGAGACCGGACCCGGCCCCGAGGGCCGGGTCCGCTCCGCGCCCTCCGTCGGTCGCGACCCGAGGTCAGTGGATCGTGGTGAGACCGCCATCGATCACGAGGAGTTGGCCGTTCACGTAACCGGCCTCGGCACTCATCAGGTACAGCACACCATTGGCGATGTCCCACGCCGAGCCCTGGCGGCCGAGTGGCAGTTGACCGGCGGTGCGGCCGGGCCGGTGGCGAGTTGCGATGCGGCCCATCGGCGTGTCGATCAGGCCGGGCACCACGACGTTCACCCGGACCCGTCGCCGGCGACCTTCGAACGCAGCATGACGGCACAGGCCGGCGAGCGCAGCTTTCGACGAGTCGTAGGCAGGCATCCGGCTGCCCGGTTGCAGCGAGGCCACGGACGAGACGAGCACGATCGCGCCGTCCTCGTCGAGGTGCGCCAGCGCGAGTTTGCAGCCCAGGAAGTGGGCACGGGCGTTGAGCGCGAACGTGCGATCCCACGCGGCAGCACTGGTGCCCGACAGCCATTGCGGGCCACCCATGCCGACGTTGACGAGCACTCCGTCGAGGCTGCCGAGCACAGCCACGGCTGCGTCGAACAGCGCTGTCATCGACGCCTCGTCGGTGGCATCGACGCCGAACGCCCACGCCACGCCGCCGGCCGCGATGATTTGCGCTGCCGTCTCCTCCGCTCGGTCGAGGTGGAGATCGGCACAGGCCACGGTGGCGCCCTCCGCCGCCATCCGTCGGCACGCCGCGCGCCCGTTGCCGAGCGTCACTTCCTCGGCCGGCAGCCCGTAGTCCTCCTGCCCGGCACCGATCACCAACACCCGCCGCCCGGCCAACCGCTTGCTCATCGTCGCCCCCTTTGTCGTTGCTGGTCCTAGCCGACCGTTGCAAGATCGCACCGACCCGGCGCACCACACTTTGGCACTCTCTGCGGCCCATGGGCGGCCGAGGCCCACCAATCTGGCCTGTTTGCCCGCCCTTGGGTGGAGAACCGTGCCACAACTGGACGGCACCCAGTGGTCCATCGCGAGACTGCCGACGACACACCACTCGCAGTCCGCGGCCCTCCGATGTTTCATTGGCGGCCCCGCCGGGTAGTGACACGGCATGCTGCTCGCTTCTGGTGTCTACCTCGGTGGAGGCGTCTTCGGCCTCCTGCTCATCATCGTCATCGTGGTGCTCATCCTCCGTTAGCGTCGGCCGCTCATGACGCAACCACTACCTGACCGGCCGCGTCGCTGGTGGGCCCCGCAGGTCCCGGTGACCGCCGCCCATGCCCCGGGTTGGAAGGATCGCCAGCGGAGCAGCCGCGCGCTGCACCGACTCGCCGACGTGCTCGCCCACTCGGCGACGGGCCTCGCCGCAACGACGCTTGTGGTCAGCTGGGCCACGGTCGGCCTCATCTACGCGTTCCCGCCATGGTGGCAAACCGTGCTCTACAGCGTGACCGGCTCGGCCACCTTCTTGATGGTGTTCATCATCCAACACACGCAGGCACGCCACACGTCGGCGACGCAGCTCAAGCTCGACGAACTGATCCGCGCCTCCTCACGAGCCGACGACGCCCTGATCGCGATCGAAGAGTCCCCGGCCGCCCACCTGCAGTCGCTGGCCGAACAGACACTGGCCGAGCGCGACTGGAGTTGAGGGTCAGCCGAGGGCGCCCTCGAAGCGCCGGACCGCACGGTGCACCTTGTGCACCGTGCCCACGGGTTGCAGGAACATCAGCGGGCAGGCACCGACCACGACGTCAAGCGCTCGCTCACGGCAGGCAGCAACGCTGTCGGCGGTCACCGCCCCCGAGCTGCCCACGCCGCGGAACAGCCACAGATGGCGGATGCCGCGGTCGGCGCAGGCGTGCACCGTAGCGACTGCGTCGCCACCCGTGACCATGATCATCGCGGCGTCGACCTCGCCGTCCACCTCGGCGATGCTGCACACGCAGGGGACGCCCTCGATGTCGGCGGCGTGCCGGTTCACCGGCACCACCTCATCGCCATGGTCGCGAAGCGCCTTCAACACGGTGTTGCCGAACTTGCGCGGGGCGGCTGACGCACCCACGAGTGCAACGCGATGTTGAGCGAGGAAGCGATCGACTGCGTCAGAGTCCACGATCGGTGTGGATGCCCTGCGGCCCAGGTAGCCGACGGCGGTGAACGCCGCGCCGATCGCCAGGCACAACGGCTGCAGGAAGCTGAACTCGCGGATGAACGCCAACTCAACGATGATCCAACCGATCAGCAACAGCCCTGCCAACAGTGCAGCGCCCCACGCCTCCCGGTCGCCACGCCACGCCCAGCGCGCCACCGCGGCGAACGGCACAGCGACGAACACGGCCAGCCCGACGCCGCCGAACACCGGGCTGCCGAACGGCAACCGCTCGTTCAGCCGGTGCCCGAGGTCGAGCGGGCCACTGATCAGGCCGACCGCGCCGCCGAGGGCGGACAGGCACATCAGAGCGCCTGTAACGGCGAGCGCGTTGAATCGTTGGGGCTGCGGATGAAGATGCATGACAACCGCCCTACCCATATGTTCTCCCACCCCATCGTGCGGCGGAATGACCGAACGGCCGTCTCGGTGACGAACCGGCGTTCGGCAATCAGCCCATCTGGGTGGTCTTGCCCGGCAGGACCTTGACGATCACACGGTGGTCGCCGGGCTGGTGCCACGGGTACTGCGGCTGGTCGATGTACTTCAGCGCCATCGAGTCGATGAACGCGTTGTTCTCGTCGTCGATGATCTCGCTGACGGTGCCGCGGATCTCGAGGTACCGGTACGGGTTGGCGACATCGACGATCGAGAGGGCGACCTGCGGCGAGGCCTTGAGGTTGCGGTACTTCTGACGGCCGGTGGTCTGGCTGAACAGCACGTGGGTGCCGTCCCAACCGAACCACACCGGGTTGTTCTGCGGGGCGCCATCGGGACCGATGGTGGCCACGTGGGCCAAAGCCTTCGAATCGAGCAGGTCAGCGTGGGAAGCGGGAATGGTCATGCGGCCTCAAACCCTTCGCATCGCAACAATATTCCGGATCGACGACATCGTGCGCCGCGATCATCACCGACGCTCAGCAATGGGCAGCACTCAGCGCAGCGAGCTCGGCACGTTCGCGCACGGCAGCCAGCAGACCGGGGAAGATGAACCGGTGGAACGGCAGCACGAGGTACCAGTAGAGGTACCCGAGGAAGCCACGAGGGTCGTAGAACGCCGTCTGCTCGACGGCGCATCCGCCTGCACGTTCGGCGACCTCGAACTGCAACCACGCTGCTCCGGGCAACTTCATCTCGGCTCGGAGCCGGAGCAACCGATTCTCCTGAAGGGCCTCGACTCGCCAGAAGTCGAGCGGCTCACCGACGGCCAACTCGCGTGGGTGGCGCCTTCCCCGACGCATGCCGACCCCACCGATCACGCGATCGATCAGCCCGCGCGTCTGCCACAGCCAGTTGCCGGCCGGCCAGCCCGAGTCGCCGCCGAGCGCGCAGATCGCCGAAAACGCCTGCGCGGGCGAGGCCGCGACGGTGGTGCTGTGGCGTTCGTAGAGCATCCCCTCGTGCGTCGACAGCTTGCGGCCCTCCAACCGATCGCTCCCGGTGGTGATGCTCGACGCCCAGGTGGTCTCCACCTGGTCGGTGGCCACTCGGGCCAGCGCCCTGCCGAGCGCCTCCCTGTAGCCGATCGGCTGCACCGAGAACTGCTGAGCCGCCCGATCGTCGCGAACCACCACCTCGGTGCGGAGGCTCTCGATCAGCGGTTGGGCAAGGCGGTAGGGAATCGGCGTGACGAGGCCCACGAATCGACTGCTCAGCTGCGGCCGCGGGACGGGCAGGGCGATGATCACGCGCCGTAGTCCGCGCACCCGCGCGTAGTCGTGCATCATCTCGCGGTACGTGAGGACGTCGCGGCCACCGATCTCGTAGACACCCTCGGCGGTCGGGTGGACCAACGCCTCGAGCAGGTAGTCGAGCACGTCACGGAGGCCGATCGGCTGACATCTCGTGTCGACCCAGCGTGGGGTGATCATCAACGGCAGGCGCTCGGTGAGATACCTGAGCATCTCGAAGCTGGCGGATCCCGATCCGACGATCACCGCAGCCCGGAATTCGACGACAGGGACCCCGGCGGCCGCCAACGCACGTCCGACCTCCTGGCGCGAGACCAGGTGCTTGCTGTGCACCTTGTCCGGGTCGCCGAGCCCGCCGAGGTAGATGATCCGGCGCAGGCCGGCGCGAGCCGCCTCCTCCCCGAAGATCGTCGCCATCTCGTAGTCGAGTTCGCGAAACGCGCGTTCCGAGGTCATCGAGTGTGCGAGGTAGTAGGCGACCTCGATCCCGACCATCGATCCGGCCACCGCATCGCGGTCCAGCAGGTCGCCCTCGACGATCTCGATGTCACCCCAGCCACGGCCCGACAGGCGACCCGGGTCGCGCCCGAGGCAACGGACCACGTGGCCACGCTCCAGCAACCGGGGTACCAACCGGCCGCCGATGTAGCCCGTCGACCCCGTCGCAAGCACCCGAACACCCATTTCGTAGCCTCCGTGCGCCCTGTTCGAGGCGGCACAAGGCGATCGTGCGCCCGACGGCGACGAACCGCAAGCGAACACTCGCGCGACCCACCGGTCGCGCGCGTTCCGACGCCGGCAGGACGGTCACGTTCGAGACTGCCCAGCGCGTTCGGGCTATCGGTCGGTGAGCGCGGCGGCCAGGTCGGCGCCGCGTTCGAAGGCCTGTTCGTTGAGATCGGCCATGACTCGCTTGCTGTTGAGCGAAGTACGCATCGCAGCGAGGAATGTCGCCTTGGGGAACATCCGGGTGACACCCTGGAGGGCGCCGAGGGCGACCACGCTCTTGACCTGCACCGAGCCGAGATCCTTGGCCACTTCGGCGAACGGCACGCCGACGACGCGCACCCCCTCCGCCAGCGTCTCGGGCACCGCCCCGATGACGGAGCTGTCGTAGATGACGATGCCGCCGGGGCGCACGGTGGGGCCGAACTTGGCGAGGCTGGGCGCGTTGAACGCCACCAACACGTGAGGTTGCGAGGCCGCGGGCGACAGCACCTCGGTGGCCGCGACGTGGACGTCGGCGTACGACGTGCCGCCACGCGATTCCGGTCCATAGCTCGGGATGTGCGTCGAGTCGAAGCCCTCGTTGATGGCGGCGCGGGTGATCAGCATCGCCGCCGTCTGGGCACCGTCCCCGCCAGCGCCCGCCAGCTTGAGGCTGACGTCGTGCGGATCGAGATGCGACGGGAAGGCGGTTGCGAACCGGTCGGGGTGATCGGTCGTGGTGCCCAGCGCGGACAGCGTTCGTTCGGTGTCGAAGGAGGGCGTCGGTATGATCGGGTATTGGCGGTCGGTGACGTCCTTCTTCACCCCCAGCGGAAAGACCGGCTCCATGCTGTCGAGCACCCAGGCCTCCGCGGCCTCCGGTTCGAGCTTGAGGTGGATCGGGCACTCGGCGAGCACCTCGATGAACGCGAATCCGGTGCCGTCCACCTGCAACTCGAGCGCCTTGTGGATCGCGCGCTTGGCGTGGGTGCGGCGGCGGTTGTCATACAGCGCAACTCGTTCCACGAACACGGGGCCGTCGAGCCCCGCGATCATCTCGGCGACCTTCAGTGGCTGGCCGGCGAACAGGCTGCGGCCGTCGGGTGTGGTGGTCGTCGGCTGCCCGAGGAGCGTGGTCGGCGCCATCTGGCCGCCGGTCATCCCATAGATGGCGTTGTTGACGAAGATCACCGTCATCGGGATGCCCATCTGCGCCGCGCTGATGATCTCGGCCAGTCCGATCGAGGCCAGGTCGCCATCGCCCTGGTAGCAGATGACGATCGAGTCCGGATTGGCGGTCTTGTGGCCGATGCCCACGGCGGGCGCCCGGCCGTGCGCGGCCTGCGTGTTGCCGACGTCGAAGTAGTAGTAGGAGAACACCGAGCACCCGACAGGTGACACGAGGACAGTGCGGTCCTGCACACCGAGCTCGTCGATCGCCTCGGCCAGGTACTTCTGAGCGAGACCGTGGCCACAACCGGGGCAGTACGTGGTGGTGTGCGCCTTGATCCCGGCAGCGTGATCGTGACGCTCGAACTGGTGGTAGAAGACGGACGACGGCATCACTGCACCCCTTCCAGGCCGAGCACGTGCTCCACGACTTCCGCCTGGGACGGGAGGACCCCGCCCTGGCGGCGCACATGACTGATCGGCGGGGCGTGCACGTCGGCGTGGCTCAGGGCCAGGCGCAGCTCGTCCTCCAGCTGGCCTTCGCTGGCCTCGGCCACGACCAGGTGGTGTGCCCCGCCGATGACGCCGCAGAGGGCGGCGATCGGGAACGGCCACAACGTGATCGGGCGGAACAGTCCCACCCGCAAACCCTTCTCGCGCAGCTCCTTGACGGCCCCCTTGGCCATCTGGGCCGGGGTGTTGCAGGCGACGAGCACGACATCGGCGTCGTCGCAGCGGTGGAGATCGGCCCGCTGCTCCTGTGCTGGCATCCGTGCGTACTTCTCGTCGAGGGCCTGGTTGTGGGCCTCGAGGCCGGCCTCGGACAGTTCGATCGAGCAGATCAGGTTGCCCCGGTGCGAATGGTCGCCGTAGACGGCCCATTCGGGGATGCCAGGCACGACCATGCGATCGGGGAGGCGCACCTTGCCGGTCATCTGGCCGAGGTAGCCGTCACCGAGGATCACCACCGGGTTGCGGTACTTGAACGCGAGCTCGAACGACAGCATCGCCGAGTCGAGCATCTCCTGCGGCGTGGCAGGGGCCAGGACGATCGCTCGCGTGTTGCCGTGTCCGAGGCCGCGGCAGGCCAGTTTGATGTCTGCCTGAGCGGGTGCGATGTTCCCCAACCCGGGCCCGCCGCGCATGATGTTGACGAAGACGCCGGGCACCTCCGCACCGATCATGTAGGAGATCCCCTCCAGCATCAGGCTGAAACCGGGCGAGCTGGTGAACGTCATGCATCGCTTGCCGGCCCCTCCCGCGCCGTACATCATGTTGACGGCGGCGACCTCGCTGACCGCTTGGACGAACACCCCGTCGAGCATCGGCTGAACCTTCGCCATCATCTCGGCGCCCTCGGTGGACGGCGTGATCGGGTAGCCGTAGACGTGCCGGCAGCCGGCCAGGACTGCGCCCACCGCCGCCGCGTAGGTGCCCTTGACGACGAGGAGGGCACGGTCGGGCAGGGCGACCGTCGCGTCGGGGTCGGGAACGGGCACCGGTGCGTCGTAGGGCCGCGGGCCGTTCAACTGGGCAGGATCGAGCAGGACGAACTCCTCCTCCTCACCCTCGGGGCGCAGGCCGAACGGTTCCGGGCAGGCCTCCACACACAGCTCACAGTGGTTGCACTCCGTCAGGTCGAGCACCACCGGGACCAGGCCGGTCACCGGGTTGATCTCGGTGCCGAGCGAGATGCAGTCCTTGGTGCACGCTGCGATGCAACGCCCACAACCCTTGCAGTACTCGGGCAGGAGAAACGGTGGTGGCCTGCGAACGACGTTGGTCACAACATCACCTCCAGATGAATCGGGCATCGGTGACCCCACTTCTGACTTCGGGAAAGTGGTTCCTCATCCAGATCGTCAGCCGGGACGCCGCTACCCGCCTAGGGCCGTTGGGCCCTTCAGCGGCGCCGGTGGTGCGGCGTCTACGCTGCATGCCATGACAACGACTGTGATGATCACCGGGGCCGGCTCAGGTTTCGGCAAGCAGGCAAGCATCGCCCTGGCCGCCCGCGGGCACCACGTGATCGCCACCACCGAGACCGACGAACAGGCCGACGCGCTGCGCGCCGAGGCCCCGCAGCTCACTGTCGAGCGGGTGGACATCACCAACCCCGACGACGTCGCCAAGGCTGCAGCGTGGGACGTCGACGTGCTGATCGACAATGCCGGCGCCGGCCAGACCGGCCCGATGGCAGACGTGCCCATCGACCGTGTGCGGCGCCTGTTCGAGGTCAACGTGTTCGGCACGCTCGCCATCACCCAACAGGTGCTGAAGGGGATGGTGGCCAAGGGCCGCGGCCGGGTGATCATCATGTCGTCG
>JAYSPV010000034.1:0-37878 GCA_043721915.1 Ilumatobacteraceae bacterium
CCGCGGATCGTCGGGGTCGTCGATGGCGAGCACGATCGGCCGGCGATCAGAAGTGGTACGGGTAGGGGCTCCAGTCGGGATCACGCTTCTCGAGGAACGAGTTGCGGCCCTCCTGCGCCTCGTCGCTGGCGTAGGCCAGGCGGGTGGCCTCGCCCGCGAACACCTGCTGGCCGATGAGACCGTCGTCGATCATGTTGAAGCTGAACTTCAGCATCCGCTGCGCCGTCGGGCTTTTGGCGTTGATCTCCTTCGCCCATTGCAGTGCTGTGGCCTCCAGTTCGGCGTGCGGCACGGAGGCGTTGACCATCCCCATCCGGTAGGCGTCGTCGGCGGTGTACTCGCGACCGAGGAAGAAGATCTCACGAGCGAACTTCTGGCCGACCTGGCGGGCGAGGTAGGCGCTGCCGAACCCGCCGTCGAAGCTGGCGACGTCGGCATCGGTCTGCTTGAAGCGAGCGTGCTCGGTGCTGGCGAGGGTGAGGTCGGCGACGACGTGAAGGCTGTGCCCGCCACCCGCAGCCCAGCCGGGCACCACGCAGATCACGACCTTGGGCATGAAACGGATCAGCCGCTGCACTTCGAGGATGTGCAGGCGGCCGGCGCGGCCCGGCTCGATGGAGTCGGCGGTGTCGCCCTCGGCGTACTTGTAACCGTCCTTGCCGCGGATGCGCTGGTCGCCGCCGCTGCAGAACGCCCACCCGCCGTCCTTGGGCGATGGGCCGTTGCCGGTGAGCAGCACGCAGCCGACGTCGGTGCTCATGCGCGCGTGGTCGAGCGCGGTGTACAGCTGGTCGACGGTGCGCGGGCGGAACGCGTTGCGCACCTCGGGCCTGTTGAACGCGATCCGCACTGTGCCGTGCTCCACGCTGCGGTGGTACGTGATGTCGTCGAAGTCGAAGCCGGGTACTTCCCGCCACGCAGCAGGGTCGAAGATCTCTGAGACCATGCCAGTCACTCTACGGATCTCGACACCGGCCCGTTCCTCGCGTCCTCGTCATGTCCTGACGTCGTGAAACGGCAGAAATCGATGACATGAAGGGCGGCGGGTGGGTTGCGGGGGGAGCTGCAGGGGTCTGTGGCCGAAGGCTCGGTGCTACGTTCTGGCCCATGCCGCACGCTGCGATCAACGGTCAGAACATCTACTTCGAGGACTCGGGGGGAGATGGGGCCGTCGTCGTGCTCGGGCACGGGTTTCTGATGGACCACGAAATGTTCGTGCACCAGGTTGCGGCGTTGGGGGACCAGTACCGGGTCATCACGTGGGACGAGCGGGGTTTCGGGCTCACCGAGTTCGACGGGCAGCCGTTCAGCTATTGGGACTCCGCCGCCGACTGCCTCGGCCTGATGACCCACCTCGGCATCGAGCGCGCGGTTGTCGGCGGGATGAGCCAGGGTGGTTACCTGTCGCTGCGCGCCGCACTCACCGCTCCCGAGCGGGTGCGGGCGCTGATCCTGCTCGATTCGGGCGCGATGCTCGACGACGCCGAGCAACACGCCGCACTCCAGGGGATGTCGGACATGTGGTCGGCAGTCGGGCCGGTCGACGATCTCGTCAACGCGGTCGTGGCGGTGCTGATCGATGACCATGAAGAGAATGGGAAGTGGACCGCAAAGTGGCAGGCCCGGCCCAAGGAGCTGATGGCCGAGCCGGCCAGGTGCTTGCTCACCCGCGACGACGTGCAGTCGCGCCTCGGTGAGATCACCTGCCCGGCATTGGTCGTGCACGGCACCGAGGACACTGCGATCCCGATGGAGGTAGCGGAGGCGATGGCGGCAGGTCTCGTGGGCTGTATCGGTGTCGTCAAGGTCGGTGGCGCTCACGCTGCCAATCTCACCAACCCGGTGCCGGTCAACGCGGCCATCAGCGAGTTCCTCGCCGGGCTGCCGGCGTGAGCTCGCTGCAGATCTTCGGCGTCGGTGGCCTACCGGAGATCGAGCCGGGGGCCGATCTGGCCGGCTCGATCCTGCGCGGGGCTACCGAGGCAGGCCAGCCGCTGGCCGATGGTGACGTGGTGGTGGTCACCTCCAAGATCGTCTCCAAGGCAGAGGGCCGTACGGTCGAACTCGCCGACGTTGTCCCCTCGCCGTTCGCGCTCGCATGGAGCGCGCAATGGGGCAAGGATGCCGCCGTCACCGAGATCGTGCTGCGTGAATCGAAGCGAGTGGTGCGCCAGATCGGCCCGATCCTGATCACCGAGACCCATCACGGCTTCGTGTGTGCGAACAGCGGCGTCGACCAGTCGTCCTCGGGCGCCCACGGGCGAGCGGTCCTGCTGCCGATCGACTCCGACGACAGCGCTCGCCGCATTCGCGCTGGCTTCGTTGCGGCGGGGGTCAACGCAGCGGTGATCATCTCCGACACGTTTGGACGCGCGTGGCGAGAAGGCCAGACCGACATCGCCATCGGCATTGCGGGCATGCAACCGATCCTCAGCTACATCGGCCAGGTCGATCCGCACGGTCACGAGTTCATGGTGCAGGCGCTGTGTACCGCCGACGAGCTCGCCGGTGCGGCGGAGTTGGTGAAGGGCAACCTCTCGCGTG
The DNA here is from genome assembly GCA_043721915.1 of Ilumatobacteraceae bacterium. GTDB lineage: Bacteria > Actinomycetota > Acidimicrobiia > Acidimicrobiales > Ilumatobacteraceae > UBA668. Next base: position 2,545 of record JAYSPV010000034.1, read on the forward strand.
TGCCGGTCGCAGTCATCCGCGGCCACTCGTGGGAAGAGGACGACACCGCCACGATCGCTCCTGTGTTACGTGATCAGTCCCGCGATCTGTTCAGATAGCGCGATGAGCCATCAGGTCGAAGTCAGTCGAACCATCGCCGCCGGCCCTGAGCAGGTGTATGCGCTCGTCAGCGATCTGCCGCGCATGGGGGAGTGGTCGCCGGAGAACACCGGCGGCAAGTGGTTGAAGGGTGCAACGGGCGCTGCGGTCGGCGCCAAGTTCCAGGGCACGAACGCGCTCGGCAAGAAGAAGTGGAAGACGATCAGCAAGGTCACCGCTGCCCAGCCTGGCACGGAGTTCGCCTTCGACGTCACCGCGGCGGGGATGAAGGTGGCCGCGTGGGGCTTCAGCATTGCGCCTTGCGACGGCGGGGCCACGGTGACCCACTGGTGGGAGGACCAGCGGAACCCGGTCATCGCCAAGCTCACCGGGCTGGCCCTGGGCGTGAAGGATCGCGCGATCCACAACCGGGCGAACATGGAGCAGACGCTGGAGCGGCTGGCTGCGAGCGTCTGATCAACGGCTGGCGACGTAGTCGGCGACGGCTTGCATGCCCTGGGCCGGAAAGTTGATGTTGAGGCCGTCGATGCCTTGCGCCAGGAACGCGATGTAGGCGTCGTAGTTTTCCAGGGCGCGGTCGTTGGGCCACACCCAGATCGGGAACCCGTCGGTCTTCGTGCGTGCGATCAGCTCGGGCGTGATCACCTGCACGCCGCTGTACTCGGGCGGTAGCTGCAGGATGCGCATGCCGTCGGGCGGGAGTGTCCCCTCGAGCACGTACGCCGTGAGCACGCCCAGGCCGGGGGCGACCTCGATCTCGGGGGCGATCGAGTGGAAGTAGCTGACGATCTCGTCGTCGAACGAGACGACCACAGTTGCCTCGGCCCGGCCGAGTTCGGTGAGCTCCGCGAACAGCACATCAGCGGCGGCCATCGCTGGCTCACCGCTGCCCTTGATCTCGATGTTCAGCGGGAGATCCGGAAAGCGCTCGACGAGCTCGCGCAACGTCGGCACCTTGAAGTCGTCGGCCGTGTACCCCGCGGGCGGCGGCACCTCTCCGGTGCGGATACCGCGGTAGAGGTAGTCCGCCTCGGGCCGGTCGCTGCACGTGCCGCAGTCCTTCGTGAACCAGTACGCATCGTCGAGCACTTCGATCTCTGCGTAGGTGAGGTCGGCGACGGCGCCCGTCCCGTTCGTCGCGCGGTCCACCGAGTCATCGTGGTGGATGACGAGCACGCCGTCGCGCGTCAGTTGCACGTTGAGGTCGAGCATGTCGACGCCAGCCTTCACGCTCTCGCCGAAGGCGAACATCGTGCTGGCAGGGAACTCGTCTTCGCCTGCAGTGTGGGCGAGGACGATCGGCCGGCCGATCGTGAGCAGTTCGTCGATCGTCGCGGCGTACACCGGCGCCGGCTCGGCGGTGGTTGGCGCAACCGTGGTGGTTGGTGCCGCAGTCGTCGGCGCCGCCGTGGTCGTGACGGCAGCGCTCGTGGTCTGCACACCCTCCGAGGTGGCCGTGTCGGCGCTGCCGGGGTCGTCGGTGGAACACGCAACGAACAGCAGGAACGAACAGGCGAAGGCGGCGGTGCGTCTCATCCCTTCAGCTTCGCGTACTCCACGGCGATCGCTGCGGCTGTGGCTGCGTTATTGCGCACGAGGGCAAGGTTGGCCACCAGGCTGCGACCCGCAGTGCCCTCGACGACCCGCTTGAGCAGGAAGGGGGTGACGTCCTGGCCTGTGATGCCCTGCGCATCGAGGTCGGCGAGTGCAGCCTCGATGTAGCTGCTGATCTCCTCCGCGGGGATCTCGTCGGCCGCAGGAATCGGGTTGGCGATGCTGATGCCGTTGGTGAGGCCGAGCACATCCCAGTTGGCGTGGAGCACGGCGGCCAGCGCCTCCGGGCCGTCGACTCTGCGTGGCGCTGCCAGCCCGCTGGTGCGGCTGTAGAACGACGGGAAGTCGTCGCTGCCGTTCACGATCACAGGGACACCGAGGGTCTCGAGGCGCTCGAGCGTGAGGCGGATGTCGAGGATGCTCTTGATGCCGGCGGAGACGACGGCCACCGGAGTGGCTGCCATCTCGGTGAGATCGGCGCTGACGTCGAAGCTGGCGGCGCCACCGCGGTGCACGCCGCCGATGCCGCCCGTGGCGAACACTCGGATGCCGGCGAGCGCCGCGATGCGCATGGTCGCGGCGACAGTGGTGGCGCCGGTCGACTTCGTTGCCACCAGCCAGGGTAGGTCGCGGGTGGTTGCCTTGTGCACGCCCTGTTCGGTGCCGAGCCGTTCCAGCTGTGCAGGGGAGAGGCCAACGCAGCACACGCCGTCGAGCACGGCGATGGTTGCCGGTCTCGCCCCGCCGGAGCGCACGATGGCCTCGACCTCGGTGGCCATCTGCACGTTCTGCGGGTAGGGCATCCCGTGGCTGATGATGGTGCTCTCCAGCGCCACGACCGGCCGGCGGTCGCGCAGCGCCTCGGCCACCTCGGGCAGGATCAACAGGTGCTGCTGGCTGGTCATCGGGCTCCCCAACTGAAGGTCTGTTTGAACAACTTGAGGCACACGAACGCCTCGGCTTCCAGGATGTCGTCTCGGCTGCGCAAACGCGACAGCAACTGCAGAAGATGCGCATCGTCGTCCGCGACGACTTCGAACATCAGGTCATACCTTCCGGTCGTTGCCACCAGGTACTCGACCTCGCCCATCGTGGCGAGCGACGTCGCAGTGGTCTCGGCGTCGCCGCTGACGCGGGCGCCGATCATCGCCACTCTGCGAACGCCCAACGACATCGGGTCGGTGACCGCGACGATCTGCATCACGCCGGCATCGGTGAGCCGTTGCACCCGTTGGCGGATGGCACCTTCCGTCAGACCCACCTCGGCGGCCACCTTGGTGAACGGCATGCGGCCGTCAGCTTGGAGCAACTCGATGATCGCCCGGTCCCTGCCGTCGAGCGCGACGTGTGCGGGGCTCATCGCACGCTGACGGCAGTGCCGCCCCGGGCCGCATATTCGCGGCTTGCGTCGGTGAGCACGGTCCGTAGGGTTGCCTCGATGAACGCGAACTCCTCCTCGCCGGCGATGAGCGGCGGCGAGAGAGTGATCACGGGCTCGCCGCGATCGTCGGCGCGGCAGATCAGCCCGGCCTCGTAGAGCCGGGGCGAGAGGTACCTGCGCAGCAGCCACTCGGCCTCGTCGTCGGTGAAGAAGCCTTTCATGGCCTGGTCGGGCACGAGTTCGATGGCGAGGAAGTAGCCATCGCCGCGCACGTCACCGACGAGGGGGATGTCGCGCAAGCCGTCGATCAGCGACTTGAAGCGGCCCTCGTTGGCGAGCACATGGCCGCAGATGTCGTCGCGCTCGAAGATGTCGAGGTTCGCGTTGGCGACAGCGCACGACACGGGGTGGGCGCCGAACGTCTGCCCCTGCAGGAAGGTGGTGGTGTCGTTCAGGAAGGGCTCGGCGAGGCGGTCGCTGATCATCACGCCACCCAGCGGGGAGTAACCGGACGTGACGCCCTTGGCGAAGGTGATCATGTCGGGCTGGTAGCCGTAGCGCAGGCTGCCGAACATGTGCCCGAAGCGACCGAACGCGCTGATCACCTCATCGCTGACGAGCAGGATGTCGTTGTCGTCGCAGATCTGGCGGACCCTTGCCCAGTAGCCCTCGGGCGGCGTGAACGCGCCTCCGGTGTTCTGCACGGGCTCCATGAACACTGCGGCGATGCTGTCGGCGCCCTCCATCTCGATGCGCAGCGCGAGGTCGTCGGCGCAGCGAAGGGTGCACCCGTCGAGATGGCCGCAGTCGTGGCACCGATATGGGTAGGGCGTCTGGACCTTGATGGCGCCAGGCATCAGCGGCTCGAACGGGGTCTTGATCGACGGCACGCCGGTGAGCGCCAGCGCGCCCAGGCCGGTGCCGTGGTAGGCCAGGTAGCGCGAGATGACCTTCGTCTTGCTGTGCTTGCCGCGCAGCTTCCAGTACTGGCGTGCCAGTTTGATCGCGGTTTCCACGGCATCGCCGCCGGTAGGGGTGAAGAACACCCTGTTGAGGTCGCCCGGGGCGTAGGCGGCCAGACGTGTGGCGAGCGTGATCGCCGGCTCGTGGGCGAAGCTCCACACCGGGAAGTAGGCGAGCGTCTCGGCTTGGCGGCGAGCCGCCTCGGCGAGCTCGGTGCGGCCGTGGCCGACCTGTACGGTGAACAAGCCCGAGAGCCCGTCGAGGTAGCGCTTGCCCTGCTGGTCGTAGACGTAGCACCCTTCACCGCGAGCGATGATTGGCACCTCGCTGTCGGCGAACGCGCCGAGACGGGTGAAGTGCATCCACAGATGACGCTGAGCGTCATCGGAGAGAGTTGACATCAGTGGCTCCGATAGTCGTAGAAAAAGCTACGATAATCGTAGTCGCTCAGAACCCGCAGTAGTTGTCGATGTTCTCGCTGGCGGTCTGAAACGCCGGATCGAGGATCAGCACCTGCATGTCGGGGTCGTTCTCGAGAGGTGCTCAGGCGCCGCAGTACGCATCGACTGCGCTACCCGCTGCAATGTATGCGGGATCATCGAGCAGGACCCCGATGGCTGGATCGGCGAACGCCGCCTCGAGGTCCCACTCGTTGTCGGCGAACAGTGCACCCAGCGCCGTGAACCCAGCGCCGAGGATGTCCACGTCGTCGACGAGATCGCCGGGGGCGACGGCCTGTATCTCCACGAACTTCTCAGGGAAGAGGACCTCGAAGAACGCCTGCACGTCGGCAGGAGTCGAATCGGGGCCGAGCGCTACTTCCGCTCCGGCATCGAGTTGGTCGTTGATGGCGCAGAAGTCGCTGCCATCGCCGGGCGCCTCGCCGGGCGTGCTGTCTGCCGGAAGCGTGTCGGCGACCGTCGTCTCGACAGCGATCGTGACCTCTGGGGCCGTCGTGGACGGCAACGTCGATGATGGTGCAGCTGTGCTGGTGCCTGCCGAGTCGTTGGAACAGGCAGTTGCAACGCCCGCGAGCAGCAGCAGGCCGAGAACGGTGGAACTGAAGTGGTGCATTGGCGAGCCCTTCGTGAAGTCGGTCCGCCAGATCGTAATCCGCCCGTCGCACCGTCGGCCATGTTGGCGCCGAGAGCCGGTGGGTTGCGTAGCCTGCGAGTCATGCAATTGGCTCATGAGTTCATCGGTGCCCACTTGGCGCCGCCGCTGGTGCTCATCCACGGCATCACCGACAACCGCCACATGTGGCATCCGTTGCTGGCCGAGTTGGCCGAACACCACCGCGTGCTTGCGGTCGATCTGCGCGGCCATGGCGACAGCGACCGCGACGATGGCTACGACCCGATCAGCTACGCGACCGACGTGGTAGAGACCGCGACCGGGCTCGGTCTCACGAACCCGCTGGTCGTCGGCCACTCGCTCGGTGGCGTGGTGGCCAGTGCCGTCGCCGCGATCAGCCCCTGTCGTGGTGTGGTCAACATCGACCAGCCGCTGCGGTTGTCGGGTTTCAAGGCAGGCCTTTCGCAGCTCGAGCCGATGTTGAAGGGGAGCGAGGAGACCTTTCAGCAGGCGGTGGCGATGATGTTCGCGGCGATGGAGGGCCCACTCGCCGCCGGGGAAGTCGAGCGGCTCCGCCGGCAGCGGCGTGCCGACCAGGAGGTCGTGTTGGCGACCTGGGCCTCGGTGTTCGAGTCGACCGAGGCGGAACTCGATGAGACGGTTGTTGCGCTGGCCAGTGCGATCACCGTGCCGTACCTGGCGATCCATGGCATCGACCCCGGGCCCGACTACGCCGAGTGGCTGCAGGACCTGGTGCCGACGGCGACGGTCGAGGTGTGGCCCGACATGGGGCACTACCCGCAGCTCGTCGACCCGGAACGCTTCCTTGCCCGGCTCGCCGCGTTCGAGACCTCGCTGACATGAGTGAGCTGGCCGTCGTCGTCGACGGTGCAGTGGGCACCATCACCCTGCAGCGGTCGGCGAAACGCAATGCCGTCACCTATGCGATGTGGGTGGCGCTCGACGACGCGTGCCGAGCGCTGGCCGCTGACGTTGCGGTGCGCGTGGTGGTGTTGCGCGGCGAGGGGGATCACTTCTGTGCCGGCGCCGACATCACCGAACTGCTCGCGCCGCGACCCCCCGGTACGCCGTCGTTCATGGATGCCAACATGGCGGCGGAACACGCGCTCGCGACGCTGCCCAAGCCGGTGATCGCCGTGGTGCAGGGCGACTGCATCGGGGGCGGGTGCGCGCTGGCCATCGATTGCGACCTGCGGTTGGTCGTGCACGGCGCCCGTTTCGGCATCACCCCGGCGAAGCTCGGCATCGTCTACCCGCCGGCGTCGTTGGAGCGTTCTGTACGGTTGCTCGGGCCGGCGGCCAAGCGGCTGCTCTACACAGGCGAGCTGATCGGCGCCGAGGAGGCACTCCGCATCGGGCTTGCCGACGAGCTGTTGCCCGCCGATGCAATCGAGGCGCGTCTGGGTGACCTGTGCGCAACTCTGGCGCAGCGGTCGTTGCTGACCCAGGCCGCCACGAAGGAGATGATCGCCGCGATCGGCGAACACGGCGTGGTATCGGCCGATCTCGCCGACGCCTGGTCGCGAGAGGTCACCATCTCGGGTGAGCTGGCAGAAGGCGTCGCCGCGTTCACGCAGCGGCGGGCGCCGAACTTCCCCTGGAATGGTCGCCGCGGCTGAGGGCACCCTCGGGCATCGTCACAGGTCGTAGACCTCCGGGTGCTCCAGTGGGTGATGCAACCAACTGAGCATCTGGCGGAGCTGGTGGTAGGCCTCGAGGCGGGCGGCATCGGTGTCGGCGTCTTCCGCCGCGGTGCACACGCCGTGCAGGCGCCGTGTCATCGTCGGGCCGAGCTCGAGCAGTCCGCCGGCGCCCTCGCTGCCCCACCGGCCGAGAACGTAACGAACGATCGCTCCCTCGGGAACGTCGATCGCAGCGGCGAGACCACGAATGGCTCGCATCGGATCGGTGCGGGTGTAGAGCGCGATGTCGGCCTTGAAGTTCGCGTCCTTGTCATTCTCGGCCCAGGGTCCCTGCCAGCGAATGAGCTGGACGGTCGGCTCGTCGGCGGCGTTGCTCTGGCTCGGAGGAGGGTCGTGGACCATGCCCAACCTTATGACGAGTGGGTTCCCTGCTGGTTGTTGCCGTACTGCGTCTCGATCAGCAGCACCCGCGCTCGTTCGGCCAGCGCCGAGCGGTAACGGTGCGGCAGCGGTGACGGGTACGACAGGAAGTCGCCCGTCGCGAGCGTGGTCACCGTGCCGTCGATCTCCACATCGATCGGTCCGGCCAGGACGTACAACGCCTCGAAACCCTCGTGCTGCCATGGCTCGAGGAACTCCGTGGCCAGGCCGACGAGCTCGACGACGTGAAACGGCGCGTCGCCGGGCAACAGCAGCCGGCGGAGCGACTCGCCGTCGGTGGCGATGGCGGGCACGGACCGATCGCTCGTGCGGACCACTACGGGCTCGGCCGCCGATGAGCCACCGAAGACGGCCTGTGGCGTGGTGCCGAGTGCCGACGCGATGCGGTACAGCGAGCTCATCGACGGACGGGCGCGGCCGTTCTCCACCTGCGACAGGAACGGTTGCGACAGGCCGGAGCGCTCGGCGACCTCCACCAGCGTCAGCGACAGCGACAGCCGTCGATCGCGGATGGAGGCACCCGTCGCGGACCATCGCTCATCGTCGGCAGGGTCCGTCATCGGTGAAGTGGTGGCTCGGGTGTTGCGGCTCAGGAGACGAGCGGCATCACGTCGTTGGCGAAGCGATCCATCTGCTCGATCGCCTTGGTGTATGGGTCGCCGAGGAGGTGGGGGAACAGGGTGAGGTTCTCCACGCCCAGCAGATCCTTCAGCTCCTGGACCTGCGCGGCGACTCCCTCGGCGGTGCCGACGAGGATGGTTCGCTGCTTGATCGACTCCTCCAAGGAGGGGATCAGGCCTGGCTGGACCGGCCGACCGTCCTCGCCCATGTAACCGCGGCTCCAGCCGTACGGCCCGAGGAACTTCCAGAACTCGTCGTGGCCGTTGCGTGCGGTGCGCATCGCCTCCTCGTGGGTGTCCTCGATGCGAACTGCCACGACGAGCATCCGCTTCTCGCCCGGCGTGAGGTTGCTGTGCTGGTGCTGTTCGTGCAGCTCGCCGTAGCGATCCCACATCCGCTTGATGAAGGCCGGGTTCTGGTTCCAGAACACGGCGCCGTGATCAACCGTTGGCACGTACTCGACCGTGGGAGGGCTGGTGACGGCCTGCCAGATCTCGTACGGGTAGATCGGCCGAGGGATGAGCGTGAGGTGCTGCACCGTCTCGCCGCGATCCGGGATGCCCGGCTGCGGCAACTGGAAGTACTTGCCGCTGAACGAGAAGCGATCGTTGGCGAGTGCCGTGCGAATGATCTCCATCGACTCCTCGAAGTACTCGCGGTTGCGGGTGTCGTCAGCCGCCTGGTCCGGGTTGTCGTGCGAGCCGATCGAGATGTGCTGGTCGTTGAGGTGAAGGATCTCTCGCGGCACGGTGCCGCGGCCGACACCGAGGATGCCGCGACCACCGCTGAGGTTGTGCATCGTGGCGAAGTCCTCTGCCAGACGCAGCGGGTTCCACTGCGGCACGACGTTGAACATCGCGCCCAGGCGGATGCGCTGTGTGCGGGCTGCGATCCAGGTGGAGACGAGGATGCCGTTGGGGATGACCTCGTAACCCTCGTACTGGAAGTGGTGCTCGGTGGTCCAGAAGCTCTCGTAGCCCAACCGGTCTGCCGCCACGGCGGCGTCCACGTACTTCAGCGTCGCGTCCCAGCAGGCCGCGTTGTCGTAGTAGCGATCCATCGGCGCAGGTGCGCCGGCGCCCGCGTCGGTCATCTCGACACCGCCGAAGAAGAACGCTCCGAGTTTCATGGTGATGTGCTCCCTGTTCGATCAGCCCAGGCGATGACCGTAGCAGAGTATTGATGGGATCAATATCGACGAGGTGAACGTTGTGTGAACGCCCCGACGGCCGAGAGGACCGGCACGACCAACAACGCCCACCGCAGCCCCACCGAGTCGGCCAGGACACCGAGGGCAAGTGGACCGAGGGTGACCGCCACTCCGGAGGCAAGCGCGCAGAATGCGCCGAGCGACACCGCATCGAGGGCGTGGCCGGCGCGATGGTAGAAGCGGTCGACGGTGAGCGGGTACAGGGGTGCGCCACCGAAGCCGACCACCACCAGCCCGGCCGTCTTCCACCAATACCCGGGAGCGAAGCACATGATCAGGGCCCCCGCGCCCAGGACCAGGAAGCTGTAGGAGACGACGGCGTCGCCCCACCATCGCAGCAGCAGGGGGAGCTTGAGTCGAGTGACGAACATCATCACCCCGAACACGCTGGCGAGGACGGGTGCGAGACCGGAGCCGGCGTTGCCGACCTCGCGCAGGTAGGTGACGGCCCAGATTCCGACGGTGAACTCGGCGAGCACAGCGTTGACCATGTGCGCCCACGGGCGCAGGACCTCGCGATCGCGGAAGTGGGCGAGCGAGAACGTGCCGTGCCGTGCGCCATCGGGTACGGCAACGGGGAGCGCGACAACCACCAGCGCCAGCGTGAACACCGCGGTGAGCAGCAGGTACGGCGGTCGCCACGACCACCCGGCGCTCAGCGCGGCGCCGATCACGAGGCTGAACGCGACGCCGGCCACGCCCGGTGCGCCATTGACGGCGGCGAACGCTTCGCCACGGTTCCGGCCATGGTGGTCGCTGATCAGGCCGGGCATCACCATCACCAGCAGTGCGCCGCCGCTACCGGAGAACGCGGTTCCGAGCAACGTGATCGGCCAGGAGGGCCCGGTGCAGAACAGCGTCACTCCGCCGGCGAGGGCGGTGGCAGCGATCTGCAGTGCGCGCCGGCGGCCGATGTGGTCGACGAACCTCACCCCGAACATGCCTGCGAGCAGCAGGCCGATGCCGAACGTGCTGCCGTGCAGGGCGGCAATCACGCCGTTGATGCCGAACTCCTCACGAAGTTCGGGAAGCACCACCCCGACACTCAGGCCGGCAACCAGCAGGCAGTATCCGAGCGCAGACGCGTAGGTGAGGCGATCCCATCGAAACGAGGTTGGGGCATCGGCCACGTCGGTCACGTGCACATGTGTACCAAGTAGTTGGTGCCGGTGACGTGTCGATTGTCTGAAAGGATCGACGAGGTTCCCGCCGAACAGCTGCTGCTCGGTGGATCAGTTGACACACAGCAGAGCCGAGCGCCGCGTCGGCGCACGCGAGCGACGACGTGATTGTGCAGACGTGCGGCATGAGCGGCGACGCCAGTAGCTTGGCTCGATGCTGTTGGGCATCGACACGGGCGGCACCTACACCGACGCAGTCCTCTACGACGAAGCGTCCGGCTCGGTGGTGATGAAGGCGAAGTCGCCCACCACGCACCACGATCTCGCGATCGGCATCTGCGGGGCGATCGACGCAGTGCTCGCCGCTGCGTCGGTTGCCCCCGAGCGGATCGAGCTGGTCTCGCTCTCGACGACGCTCGCCACCAACGCGTTGGTGGAGGGGAAGGGCCGCCCGGTCTGCGCTGTCATCATCGGCTTCGACGGTGACGTGCTCGGGCGCGCGGGCCTCGGCGACGCGTTGGGCAACGATCCGGCGATCATCCTGGCCGGTGGCCACGACCCGCACGGGAACCCGCTGGCGTCGCTCGACACGGAGCGACTGGCGGCCGAGGTGGCCGACGTGGCCGCCCGTGTCGAGGCGTTCGCGGTCACCTCGCAGTTCAGCGTGCGCAACCCCGAGCACGAGCTCGCTGCCGCCGCGGTGATTCGGGAGGTCACCGGTAAGCCGGTCACCCTCAGCCACCACCTCTCTGCCAAGCTCAACGGCCCCAAGCGGGCGGTCACGGCCGTCCTGAACGCCCGCCTGATCTCGATCATCGACGGGTTGGTGCGTACGACGGAGCGCTCGCTCGTCGAGCGCGGCGTACATGCACCCCTGATGGTGGTGCGCGGCGATGGCTCGCTCGTCTCGGCCGCCTTCGTGCGCGAGCGCCCCATCGAGACCATCCTGTCCGGCCCGGCCGCCAGCCTGGTCGGTGCCGCACACCTCACCGGTTGCACCGACGCCGTCATCTCGGACATCGGCGGTACCACCACCGACATCGCAGTGCTGCGCGACGGCGTGCCCATCATCAGCGCCGACGGTGCCACGGTCGGGGGCCACCAGACCATGGTGGCTGCCGTGGCCATGCACACGCACGGCCTCGGCGGCGACAGCCACGTCCGCCACGACGAACGGGCCGCCGGCCCGGTGTTGCGGCTCGGGCCGCGCAGGGTCGTGCCGATCTGCCAGCTGGCGGTGGAGCAGCCTCGCCTGGTGCACGGGATGCTGGATCTGCAGCTCGCCAACCAGATGCCCGGCGACCTCGATGGCATCATGCTGATCGCCGAGCACTACGAGCAACGGCTCGCCACGCTCGAGGGTGTGGAGCTGGCGGTGCTGGTGGCGATGGGCGGGCGAGTTGCAGTGGCGGCGAATGCGCTGGCCACGATGCAGCTACGCCGGGTGATGGAACGGTTGGTGCAGCGCGGTGTGCTGCAACTGGCGGCGTTCACGCCCACCGATGCGGCCCACGTGATCGGGCTGCAGCACACCTACGACGCTGCGGCGGCCGTGAAAGCGGCCGACCTGTTCGCACGTCGCCGCGACCGGTTGGGCAAGGTGCTGGCGGCGAATGGCGCCGTTATCGCCCAGTTCACCATCGACACTCTGGTGCGGCGCAGCGCCGAGGCGGTGCTGGCGGCGGCGTTCGTGCACGACGGACTGCCCGCCGACACGGTGCGTCAGCCGGTGGTGCAGGCCGCGCTCGACCGGCGCTATACCGCGCTCGACGTGTCCATCGGTCTGCACTCACCGCTCATCGGGCTGGGTGCGTCGGCCCCGGCCTACTACCCGCTGGTGGCAGCCCTGTTGGGCGCGCAGTCGCTCGTGCCGGCCGACGCCGACGTGGCCAACGCGGTAGGTGCCGTGGTCGGGCGGGTACGCCTGGCGCACGAGTGCGTCATCAGCGCGCCGCAGCAGGGGCAGTACCTCGTGCACGTCGCCGGCGAGGCGCCGGTCATGTTCACCGACCTGGGGGCGGCCCGGTCGTTCGCCCACGACCACCTGTTGGCCGCGCTGTCCGCCGACATGGTCGTCGCCGGAGCCCCCGTCTTCGAGACGAAGGAGCAGTGGCGTGAGCAGACCGTCGACCTGGGCGGCATGGACATGTTCGTGGAGGGTGCGCTCACGCTGACCGCGAGCGGCCGCCCCGAGCTGGCCCACCACTAGGTCCCGGTTGTCGGTGGGTGTACTGCCCGGCATCGCCGGCTCTGTGGCCGTGTCGGGCCTGGCCCGGTCGACCTCGTCCGATCACTGATGTCCGATTTCGATGGTGGAACCATCGCTGCGGCCGATCGGACGGCACGTCGGTATCGCTGAACGCCAGACGCACCATGGGTTTGCTGGTTGATCCGGTGAACGAACACGTGGAATGTATGCAACATGACAGCGGCGGCCGGTCTGCACTTCCGGGAGCCTTTGACGGCCTCCCAGTTCGTCGCTGCCGTCGCCGACATCGAACGCCAGACAGCGTCGAGCAGTCGCTCGAAACCCTCACAGCCGCGAGGTCGCTCAGGCGGTGCACGCCAGTCAGTTCGTTGCTCATTCAAGCGGAGCGACCAAGTCCTTGTCGTGAAGTAGGATCTGTCTCCATGAGCGAGTTGCAGCATGGCGGCTTCAGGACTGGCGTGCATCGACCGGGAAGTTCTTACAAATCTTTGGGGGTCGCGTGCCGGCAGGACGTGGATTTGGTGTGCGTCGGTCGACCAGCGCGCTGATCGTGTGTGCCCTCGCGGCGTGTTCGGGCGGTGGAGGCGGTTCGGCCTCGCATGCGACGAATTCGCTTCTCCCGGAGCACGCGAACAGCGTCCCCGCGAGCGATGGTTCGGCGGCGAGTCCAACGGCTCCACGGGTTCAGTTCGACAGCTACGACCGTGAGGTTGTCTCAGGCCTGGTTGCGCAGGGTTTCGATGAGGCGTCCGCGATCTTCGTCGCGTTGACGACGGTCGACGTACGCGCGTCGGGGTCCGGTCATGCCCAGATCACCGAGTGGTTCCCAACCGGGAACAACGCAGTGATCGATGTGACGGTTACTCCGACCGAGAGCGGGGACCCGTCGGCACCGATGAAGATGACCAGCGACGATACGAACGGAGACTTCGCGTTCACGTTGGAGTACTTCGTCTCGAATGACGCCATTCCGGCCGATGTGCAGGCGGCGCACTTCGGCGCCTCGAGACCAGTGCGCAGCGACTCCTCGGGCGTGCAGGTCGTGGTGAAGGCGCTGATCAAGAAACTCGCGACGGACGGAGTCTCGGAGTTCCTCAAATACCTCGATAGCAAAGATGTTCCCAGTGACGGAGAGTTCGCCGGAGCTCTGAAGCTGATGAAGGCACTGGTGACAGCCATCGCGACGAGCGTCAACTTCAAGGCGTTGATGAGTCAGATCGATGAGCTCGAGGACTGCGCGAAGAATCCGACCAACGAGCTGACGAAGAAGGCCTACAAGGAGAACCCCGCCGAGTTGGACCGTCTCCTCGAGCAGATCGAATCCACTCGTTCTGAAATCCGCGAGAACACAGCGGTGGCCTTCTTCGCACAGATGCTCAGCACCGGTTCAGGGATCACCGCATTGAAGGCAGTTCCCTGGGTCGGGTACGTAGTCAGCGCGGGCACCGCGTGGTCGAAAGACACGCTCGACAAGGTCAACCAGGGACTCGTCGAAGATCTGAAAAAGAGCATCGTCCCTTGCGCCAAGGACTACAGGTTCGACGGCACTGTCCTCGGGTCGCATTGGACCGCCACGAAGTGTGCCGGCATCGCGGGCCAGTGGGATGTCACCATCACCAGCGGCGACTATGAGCCGACGGTTGGCTCATTCCGCCTCGACACGGAGCCGCCCGCGGGGACATCGGTGCATGCTCGGATGGATATCGTGACCTATCAACTCAAAGGCGAGGTCAAAATCACCTTCGGGCAGTCCTACGAGGCGTACTTCTACATGGACGGCGGATCGGCTTCCGGCGGCGTCGCGGGTTCCCCCGCGGTTGGTTTCAGGGAATGGGTGGGGGGCCCAGAGACGGTCCTGCCCGTCGAGGTCGGCAGTTTCTGCAAGTAGTCGACGCAACCACTACTGCGTCGTCAAGGTTCCACTTCCACGACCCAAGGAGCCAACGACGTCAGTCGGTGTAGCGGCGAACGGTGGGCTTCTTGCCCTTGATCGTCGTCTGCTTCAACGCGGCGATCACCTTGTCGACGCTACGGTCGGGGACACCGACGATGGCGAACTTCTCGGTGATCTTGATCGGGCCGATCTCGCGGCCCACCAGATCCGTCTCGTTGGCGATGGCGCCGACGAGATCGCCGGGGCGGATGCCGGCCGCACGACCGAGCGAGATGTGGACGAAGCCGGTGGCGCCGCCCTTCTCGCCGCCGGGCCCGCGGTCGTTGCCGCGGACCGGCTTGCCACCGGGACGGCTTGCGCCACCACCATCTGGGCGGCGCTCCATCCGATGGGTCATGTCGGGGATGTCCTGCTCGTCGACGATGTTGCCGGCCATCTCGTGGTACAGCCGGATGACGGCCAGCGCGATGCGCTGCGGGTTCGCCTCGCCCGACAGCGCGTTGAGCACCGGGTAGAAGTCGTCGAGATCGTCAGCAGCCATCGACTCGCGGATGGCCGTGACCGTTTGCTCCATCTGGGCTGCGCGCAGATCGGCGACCGACGGCACCTTGACGATGGTGATCGCCTGCTTGGTCAGCCGTTCGATGTTCTGCAGCAGCCGCTGCTCGCGGGGCTCGGCGAGTGTGATCGCGACACCTTCGCGACCGGCACGGCCAACGCGGCCGATGCGGTGCACGTAGCTCTCCGGGGCGGAGGGGACGTCGTAGTTGACCACGTGGGTCAGGGTGTCGATGTCGAGACCGCGGGCTGCGACGTCGGTGGCGACCAACAGCTCAGCCGTGCCGTCGCGGAGGCGGCTCATCACGCGGTCGCGTTGGGCTTGGTCCATGCCACCGTGCAGCGCTTCGGCCCGGTAACCGCGGGCGTTCATCGTGCTGGTCAGCTGGTCGACCTCGATGCGGGTGCGGCAGAACACCAGAGCGCCTCCGGGCGACTCGATGTCGAGGATGCGGCCGAGTGCAGCGGGCTTGTGGTTGCGCTGCACGACGTAGGCGCTCTGGCGAACCTTGCCTGCGCTGGCCTTGGTGTCGCCGCGGACCACGTTGATCTTCACCGGATCGGTCTGGTAGCGCTTGGCGATCGAGTTGATGCGCGGCGGCATCGTCGCCGAGAAGAGCACCGTCTGATGGGCGTGGGGGATGCCTTCGAGGATGCTCTCGATGTCGTCGGCGAAGCCCATGTCGAGCATCTCGTCGGCTTCGTCGAGCACGACCAGCTTGATGCCGTCGAGGTTCAGCGACCCGCGGCCGATGTGGTCGATCAGGCGGCCCGGCGTGCCGACGACGATGTGCACGCCGCGGTCGAGGGCTTGCAGCTGACGGAAGATCGGCTGGCCGCCGTACACCGGCACGCACTTGGCGTTGAGGTCCTTGCCGTAGCGGTGGAACGCCTCGCTGACCTGCATCGCCAGCTCGCGGGTGGGCACCAAGACGAGCGCAACGGGCTTGGATGCCGCCCGTCCGTCGATCAGCTGCAACGCGGGCAGTGCGAAGGCAGCGGTCTTGCCGGTACCGGTGGCGGCCTGACCGAGCAGGTCCTTGCCGGCCATCAGGTACGGGATGGTTTCGCGCTGGATCGGTGTGGGCTCTTCGTAGCCCAGATCGTCGAGTGCCTTCAGCAGCTCGGGGCGCAGGCCGAGGGCCGCAAAGCCGTTCTCCTGCGGGACGATGACGTCCTCGGTGGTGGCAGCGTCGTCGCCGCTGTCGTCGGTGCGGTCTACCGCGGTGTGTTCGGACACGTGTCTCTCATTTCATGAATCACTCAACGATAGAGGGAGCGGGACGTGTTCGTCTGTGACACCGGGCAGGTGTTGGATGTTTGCGCGACAGCACGGGGGCGGTCAACGGGCTGGAGTGAACCGAGAGAGTGCGCTGTCGAGCTCGGTGCAGAGGATGTCGGCGTGCTCGCGGGTGAACACGATCGGCGGTTTGATCTTGATCACGTTGTCGTAGGGGCCGTCGGTGGAGATCAGCACGCCCTGCTCGCGGAGGTGGTTGGTGACCTCGGCGGCGAGCGCCGTTGCGGGCTCCTTCGTGACCCTGTCGGCGACGAGATCGATGCCGAGGTACAGGCCGCGGCCGCGCACGTCGCCGATCGCTACGTGGCGCTGTGCCAGTTCGCCGATCCGGCGCAACAGGTGGTCGCCGGTGTCGGCCGCTCGGGCGAGCAGGCCTTCGCGCTCGATCACGTCGAGTACTGCCATGCCCGCGGCGCAGCTGACCGGGTTGCCGCCGAACGTGTTGAACCACTCCATGCCGTTGGCGAAGGCGGCGGCCAGCGCGGGTGTGGTGACGACCGCGCCGAGCGGGTGGCCGTTGCCGATCGGCTTGCCGAGCGTGACGATGTCGGGCACGACGCCGTGCTCCTCGAACGCCCACATCGCCTTGCCGACGCGACCGAACCCGACCTGCACCTCATCGGCAATGCATAGGGCCCCCGCTGCGCGGGCGTGCCCGAAGGCCGCGGCCAGGTAGCCCTCGGCGAACACCACCTGGCCACCGCAGCCGCTGATGCTCTCGGCGATGAACGCTGCCGGGCCCGAACCGTTGTGGTCGCGGGCGGCAGCGCATGCGGCCGCAACGGACTGCGCGTACGCGGCACCGTCGCGGCCATGTGCGCCGCGATACGGATCGGGCAGGTCGGCGATGTGGGTGTGCGGCGGCTTGCCTGCGCCGCCCTTGCGGTTGAACTTGTAGGCGCTGATCTCGACGAGGTCGTTGGTGTTGCCGTGGTAGCCCCAGTCGACGGCGACGATGTCGTGGCGGCCGGTGACCGTGCGGGCGATTCGCAGCGCGAGCTCGTTGGCCTCGCTGCCCGAGTTGGTGAAGTACACGACGCTCAGCGATTCGGGGAACGTTGCCGCCAGCCGCTCGGCGTAGTCGAGGATCGTGCGATGGAGGTAGCGGGTGTTGGTGTTCAGCAGCCCAGCCTGACGTGCGATCGCCGCCACGACGTGCGGATGAGCATGGCCGACGTGGGCGACGTTGTTGACGCAATCGAGGTAGCCGCGCCCGGTCTGGTCGTAGAGCCACACTCCCTCGCCGCGCACGATCGACAGGTGTTGGCGGTAGCTCGTGCTCAGCGAGGGGCCGAGGTCCGCGTGGCGACGCGGCTCCAACCGTGCCGGCTCGTCGGCCGAATGGTCGGCGAACGTCTCGGGGGCCAGCCGCACGAGCAGGTTCGCGTCGGGCACGATCGACTTCCAGATCGCCATCCTGCTCGGCTCGCCGGCGCCCTCGAAGTTGCCGTCGAAGCCGTACTCCGGGTCCGCCATCAGATCGGTCATGATCTGCAGGTGGACGTGGGGCGCCCACCCGCCGTTGACCGTGTGGTCGCCGATGAACCCGACGACCTCACCTGCCGCAACGTCCTGCCCAGGCCGCACATGGGTGAGGGTGCGGCGCGCGAGGTGGCCGTAGAGCACCCAGAACAGCGTGCCGTCGCCGGTGACGTGGCGCAGCACGACGGTGGGGCCGTAGTCGTACGGCGTGTCGTTGTCGACCACAGACTCGACGGTGCCCGGCAGCATCGCGTGGACCGTCGTGCCGACGGCGATGAACAGGTCGATGCCGGTGTGCACCGAGCGCGGCTCGGGTGCATCGGTGCGGAACTGCTCGCCCGCGTAGCACGAGCGGTCCTCGTCGTACCGGCCGACGATCACCTGCGCGTGCGCGGCGTCCATCTGCGCCTGCATCCACTCCCACGACTCGACCGGGCCGTTCAGCCGGGTGGCAGGCGCGCCGTCGGCAAGGCTGACGACGATGCGTCCGGCGCGGCGCAGATCGAATGGCAGCACGTCCGCAGGGATGCAGTCGGCCGACTGCAACCACTTGACGATGCGATCGTGCTGCGGCACGGGGCTCAGCCCGGCGGCCTCACGCGCGGCGAAATGCAGGAACTCGGGTCGCATGCCCATCATCCGTCGCAACAGCCGCAGTGCGGGTGCCTGGGAGAGCAGGAGGTAGTCGTTGTCGGGGAACTCGCGGCTGCGGTGTGAGGAGATCGCGATGCTCATCGCCAAGCGGGTGGCGGCGAGGTCGTACACGACCCGCAGTTCGTCATCGGTGAGGGGGAACTCGCTGACGTAGCCACCGATGACGTCGCGGCCGGCGGCGACGAGATCAGTCGTGTCGAGCAAGGCGTAGGCCAACGTGACGGCCAGTTCGTTGACCTGGCGGGCATGGAGCATGTCGCCGAAGTCGATGATCCCGCTGATCCCCGTGCCGTCGGCGTCGGTGAGTGCGAGCACGTTGTAGTCGTTCGCGTCGTGATGGACGACCGCACCGCGCAGATGCGGCAGCACGGGCAGCACACGCACACGGTGGCGACGGAATGCTGCGTCGACGACGGCCCGGTCGTCGTCGTTCGCGATGTCGGCCACCCACGTCAGCACACGCGTCGCCTCGTCGAGGTTCCACAGGAACCCGGGCTTGTGCGCAGCCGGGTGTCCGAAGCCCTGCAGTCCCTTCGACAGTCGACCCATGTAGCGGCCGAGCTCCTGGCGCAACGCGGGGGTGTGCGGCACGGTTGCGTACGGCACGCCGGGCAGGAAGCTGACGGCGCGAACGAGATGGCCGTCGTGCTCGACGATGCCGGGCGGGGCGACGCGGGGGAGCGGCAACAACGGGTCGGTGACTGCCAGGTGGGCGAGGGCCGCGTGCTGCAGCTCCAGCGCGGTGGGGTCCTCCGCGGCATGTGCGATCTTGACCACGTACGCGCCGACCTGGGCGTTCTGGTCGCGCTCGCTCTCCAGCGCACGTACCGCGCCGTCGATCCCGAACAGTTCGTGGGCGAGGCCGGCGATCTCATCGTCGGAGAAGGCCGGCTTGGGTGAGTCGAACACGGTGGGCTGCATGCGTACCGCAGCCTAGAACTGCGGTACCGTCGGTGCCCGGCCTCGGGCAGCGGCCTACCGCGCGGTAGGGTCGCAGCCCATGCCCGATCGCGTCGTCATTACCGGTACCGGCCTCTTCACTCCTGCGTTCTCCATCTCGAACGCGGAGCTGGTCGCCTCGCTGACGATCGCCGTCGATGAGTGGAACGCGGACAACGCCGCGGCAATCGCCGACGGCACGCTGGCCGCACGACCTGTCCCGGACGCGGAGTTCATCGAGCGAGCGTCGGGTATCAAGAGCCGCTTCGTGATGGAGAAGTTGGGCGTGCTCGACCCGCACCGCATGCGGCCGCACCTGCCGACGCGCACGGAAGACGAACTGGGTTTGCAGGCCGAGATGGCGCTGCCGGCGATCCACGAGGCGCTCGCCCAGGCCGGTCGCCGCGCGGACGAGGTGGACTGCGTGATCGTCGGCTGCTCGAACCTGCAGCGCGCGTACCCGGCGGTCGCCATCGAGATCCAGCATGCGCTCGGCGCAGGCGGCTGGGCGTACGACATGAACGTGGCGTGCTCGTCGGCCACGTTCTCGATGCAGGCCGGCGTCGACGCGCTGCTCAACGGTTCGGCCAGCTGTGTGGTCGTGGTGCATCCGGAGATCACCTCCGGGCACAACAATTTCGGTGCCCGCGACCACCACTTCATCTTCGGCGACGCGTGCACCGCAGCGGTGCTGGAGCGTGCCGACGATGCGGTGGCGCACGAGCAGTGGGAGGTGCTGCGCGGTCGGCTGGTGACGAAGTTCTCCAACAGCATCCGCAACGACTTCGGCTTCCTCAATCCCTCGGAGGACACGCCACGCGACCCGCAAGAGCTGGTCTTCCGCCAGCGCGGCCAGCAGGTGTTCAAGGAGGTCTGCCCGATGGTGGTCGGCCACATCAACGAGCAGTTGCAGGCTCTCTCGCTGGAAGCCGGCGACATTCGCCGATTCTGGCTGCACCAGGCGAACCTGAAGATGAACCAGCTGATCGCCAAAGGCGTGCTCGGCCGCGTGCCCGACGCCGACGAGGCACCCGTGATCCTCGACCGCTACGCCAACACGTCGTCGGCCGGTTCGGTGATCGCGTTCCACCTGCACCGAGGCGACCTCGTGTCGGGCGACATCGGTGTGCTGTGCAGCTTCGGCGCCGGCTATAGCATCGGCAGCCTGGTCATCCGCAAGGTCTGATCTCGGCCGCGCGGCTGGACTGAGGCTGCACGAGGGCGTCGGTTGCTCTGACCCGGTGATCGATGAGGACCTGCGCGCAGTGGACCCCTACCCGTAGCTGCGGTCATCGGTGCGCTCAGCCAAGTGCTACTTTGCTCAGCGACAATGTGGGTTGCCGACAGCGACAACGCAGATTGTCGCCCAGAAAAACAGAACACTCCGGCCGCCGGCGAGGTGGTGTTCGTGCGTTCGGAATGCCTGGTACAGACGGATATAGGTCGTGGAACACACCTTCCGGCGCTGCGCTAGTCTCCCCGAGGCGGTCGAGAGGCCGAACCGATCCCGTGCAGATCGCACGGGACTGACTCTTGGGGAGTTTGCTCATGCGGAAGTTTCGTTCGTTGCTCGGCCTGGCAGTTGCGGGTGCAGCACTCCTGACCGCGGCGGCGCCCGTGTCGGCCATCACCGGTGGTACCCCCGACGGCGAGGGCCACCCCGGCGTCGGCATGATCGTGTGGTACGAGTCGGCTGGTCGTTTCCGCTGCACGGCCACGCTCGTGACGCCCACGGTGCTCGTGACCGCCGCACACTGCACCACCGGTGCGATCGGGCACACGCTGGTGACCTTCGCAACCGATGCCTCCGCCGCGCTGCCGCGTGCTGCCGATGATGCCGGTACGGGCACATCGGGCGTCGGTTATGCGGCCCAGGCGTACGACGGCACGACTGTCACCGGCGTCGCCTACACCCACCCGGCCTACTCGGACTTCACCGACATGGACAACTGGAACGACGTGGGCGTGATCGTGCTCGACTTCCCGGTGTACGGCCGCCCACTGGCACACCTCGCGCCGCGGAACTACCTCAATGGTTTCCAGCAGCCGTTGTTGAACAAGACGATCTTCACGGCCGTCGGCTACGGCACCGAAGTGCGCAAGCCCGACGGTGGCCCGCAGAAGCCGATCCCGATGGGCCAGCCGCGCATCCGTCGCGTGGCCGAAATGCCCGGCCAGAAGATGTCGGCGCAGATCGTGCAGATGAACGGCAACATCAACGACACGCGCGGCACCGGCGGTACCTGCTTCGGTGACTCCGGTGGCCCCTCGTACCTCAACGGGTACATCGTCACCGTGACCAGCTACGGCTACACGGACAACTGCCGGTACCTCGGCGGTTACCAGCGCATCGATATCAAGGTCGTGCAGGACTGGCTGGCCACGTTCGGCGTCAGCCCTTGATGCGGGCGTTCGTCGCGTCGTAGAAGGGGCGCAGCGAGACGGCGGCCGGGTGCTCGGCGCCGTTGATCTCCGCCGTCCATGAGCCGGCGGCCAGCCAGGCAGGGGTGATCTCGGCACCGTGGCCCTCGACCATCGCAAGGCCCACCGCGCCACCGAGCGTGTGGCCGTACGACGCGGCACGCAGGTAGCCCGCCGCGACGCCATCGCGGCGCAGCACCTCGGCGTGGTACATCAGTGGCTCGGGGTCCTGCACCAGCACGGACACCAGCCGCCGCTCCAGTGGGCCGGCGGCACGACGGGCTTCGACCGCCTCCTTGCCGACGAATCCACCCGGCTTCGAGACGTCGAGTGCGAACCCGAAGCCGGCTTCCAACGGGCCGTCGGTGTTGTCGATGTCGTGGCCGTAGTCGCGGTAGCCCTTCTCCAACCGCAGGCTGGCCAGCGCCTTGAGGCCTGCGTGGCGCAGACCGAACGCCGGCCCGGCAGCCACGATGCGGTCGTACACGTGCACTGCTTGCTCGGTGGGCACGTACAGCTCGTAGCCCAGTTCGCCCAGGTAGGTGATGCGAACGCACAGCACGCGGGCGAAGCCGAGGTCGACCTCGCGGGCGGAGCGGAAGGGGAAGGCGTCGTTGGACAGGTCGGCCGTCGTCAGCGTCTGCAGCAGCTCTCGCGACCGCGGGCCCTGCACATTGATCTGCGCGTACGCGCCTGTGACGTCGGTGGCGAACGCGTGGCCCGCCGCGGCGCTCGCCTGTCGCAGCTGTGACTCCACATGGCGGTGCGCCGTATCGGTGGCGACCACGAAGAACGAGTCGTCGGCCAGCTTGGTGACCGTGAGGTCGGCCTCCAGGGTGCCGCGCTCGTTGAGCCACTGCGTGTAGGTGATTTCGCCGACGGCACCGTTGACGGCGTTGCCGGAAAGTCGGTCGAGCACGCTGCCCGCATCACGACCCTGCACGCGGAACTTCGACATGAAGCTCATGTCCATCACGATCACGCCTTCACGGCATGCACGATGTTCGGCCTCCCACAGCGCCCACCACGAGGGGCGCCCGAATGTCAACGGCCCGCCGTCGGCGACATTGCCGGGCCCGGCATACCAGTCGGCTGCTTCGAAGCCGCTGACATCGCGGAAGTACGCGCCCTGCTCGACCAGCCGAGCATGCAGCGGCGACAACTTGGCCCCGCGTGCGGTCTGCAGCGCTTTGTTCGGGTAGTGGCACTGGTACACCATCCCGAGCGACTCCACCGTGCGAGTGCGCCGATACTCGGGGTTGGCCTGGTACGGCTGCAGGCGGGCGGGGTGCATCCCGGTGACGTCGGCGCCGGGGTCGCCGTCGACGATCCAGTGCGCCACCAGCCGGCCCAACCCGCCGCCGGTGAGGATGCCGATCGAGTTCAGCCCCGCGGCAACGAAGTAGTTGCGCACCTCCGGCGCCGGGCCGATGATCGGCCGTAGGTCGGGTGTGAAGCTCTCCGGCCCGCAGAAGAAGGTGCGGATGCCAGTGTCCAGCGAACGTGGCACTCGTGACATCGCCGCCTCGACGTACGGGCCCATTCGATCCCAGTCGGGCTGGATCGAGGTGAACGACGAATCGGAGGGGATCGCGCCGACGTTCCACGGCGCGCACTCCTTCTCGAACAGCCCGATCATCAGCCCGCCGACTTCCTCGCGGTAGTAGCCGTAGTTCGCCGGGTCCTCGATCACCGGCCACGACGGGTCGAGACCCTCCATCCGCTCGGTGATCAGGTAGTAGTGCTCAGCCGCCTGCAGGGGTATCGACACACCCGAGCGTGCACCGAGCTGGCGGGCCCACATGCCAGCGGCGTTGACCACGTACTCGCACTCGATGGTGCCGTGATCAGTTACGACACCGCACACCGCGCCGTCACGCGTGAGCACGTCGATCACCGACACGCCTTGGGCGATCTGCACGCCGGTCTGACGGGCGCCCTTGGCCATCGACATGGTCGCATCGACCGGGTTGACGCGACCGTCGCCGGCCACGTAGAAGCCGGCCAGCAGGTCGTCGGTACGCGCCAGCGGGAACATCTCGGCCACCTCACGCGGCGACAGTTCGTGTACGTCGACTCCGCAGTACCGGTTGAACGTGGAGACGCGCCGGTACTCCTCCAAGCGCCCCTCGTCGGCGGCGAGCTCGATGAACCCGACAGGCTTGAACCCGGTGGCGAGGCCGGTCTCCGTCTCCAGGTTGGTGTACAGGTCGCGGGTGTACTTGCGCAGCTCGGTCGAGGTCTCGGAGGTGGACCCGAACGTCACCATCAGGCCCGCCGCGTGCCACGTGGTGCCGGAGGTGAGCTGGTCGCGCTCCACGAGCACGGTGTCAGCCCAGCCGAGGTGGCCGAGGTGGTAGGCGATCGAGGTGCCGATGATGCCGCCGCCGATGACGACGACTCGGGCACGGCTGGGAAGGGGCGAAGCGGGCTGGCTCACGGTGAGCCATTGAACCAGGCCCACGCATCGTCCGCCCAGTGGCGTGATGGCTACGGTGCCGACATCAACGACCAAGAACTTGTCGCAGCCGTCTGCCCGATCATCAACAACCTGGGTGCAGCCTTCTACTTCTCGCCGGAAACGACTGCTCGCGGTGCGGCCTTGGGCCTGGATCCCTATCAGTTCTACGCGCTGGGTCGCGGCGGTGTGCTCGGCGACGTCGAGCCGGCGGTGATTTCGGCGGCCTTCGGCTACTTCAATCCGTCATTGATCGCCGCGATGTGGAACCAGGCGAAGGCGATTGCGTCGCCACCGGTCGCCGGCAGCGCGTACGCAGAGGTGAGCGGCGAGCACGGCCGCATCAAGCCCTCCGATGTCGACGACCTCGCGGTGTTCGTGGCGGCCGGCGAGAAGGTACTCGCAGCCTGCGATCTCGACGCGTTCGGCCTCTTTGCGGGTGTCGCTGCGGAGCCGCTGGCCGACGACCTGCCGGCACGTGCGATGCAGTTGGTCACGGTGTTGCGCGAGTACCGCGGCAGCGCCCACCTCGTGGCAGTGCGCGCCGTCGGACTCACCACAAAGACTGCGCACTTCGCCAAGCGTCCCGACGACATCGCGATGTTCGGCTGGTCCCCCGCCGACACCCCGGTCATCGACGATGCAGTGCACGCCAAGATGGCGGCCGCCGAAGCCCTTACCGACCAGCTGGTCACCCCGGCGTACTCGGTGCTCGACGCAGCGGAACGCGATGCCTTCGTGACCGTTCTGCGAGCGATCGAGGCCGCGCTCGCCGCGTAGTCGCCCTCCGGAAAGTTCCCTGTCGCAGTCGCTCCAGGGTGCGGTCTCGCCTAGTGTCGCGAGCATGAAGGAGCTCATCTATCACCGTCTCTTGCTGCCGGCCGTTGCCAACAACGCGGATCGGCCGTGCGTCACCAACGCCGGCACCGGCATCACCCACACCTACGCCGAGCATCTCGATCGGGTACTGCGCACCATCGGCGGGCTGCAGGGCCTCGGCGTCGGCCGCGGTGATCGCTTCGCAGTGATGACGCTCAACTCCGCCGAGTACCTCGAGCTCTACCACGCCGCTTTCCTCGGCGGGGGCGTGATCAACCCGCTCAACCTGCGGTTCGCCCCCAAGGAGCTCGCGTATGTGCTGCGCGACTCTGGCACCAAGGTCTGTTTCGTCGACGCGATCTTCGCGCCGCTGATCGACGCGGTGAAGGCAGACGCCGGGCTGGAACATGTGGTGCTGATCGGCGGCGGCGATGTGCCGCACACGATCACGCATGCCGAGCTGATGACTGCGCCGCCGGTGCTGCCGGAGGAGGGCGCGGAGTCCGATCCGGTCGTGCTGATGTACACCGGTGGCACCACGGGCCTCCCCAAGGGCGTGCTGCTGGATCAGCGTGCCGAGATGCTCAACTGCTACCACGTGATGACCGGTCTCACGTTCAGCCGCGAGACCACCAACCTGATGCAGACGCCGATGTTCCATGCCGCCTCGATGTTCGGCGTGCTCGGTGGCCCCGCGCAGGGTGCGCACACGGTGATCGTGCCGATGTTCGAGCCGACCGCGGTGATGAAGGCGGTGCAGGCCTACCAGCCCACGACGACGGTGATGGTGCCGACGATGATCGGGATGACGATGGCGCATCCGGCGTTCACCCGCGAGGGGCTTGGCAGTTTCACCGACCTCGTCTACGGCGCGTCGCCGATGCCGTCGGCGTTGCTGGAGAAGCTGCTCGCGTTGTACCCGGAGATGAACATCTGGCAGGGCTACGGGATGACCGAGAGCTCGAGCGTGCTCACCTTCCTCGGACCCGACGAACATCGTGCGGGCGGCAAGTACCTGCGAGCTGCGGGCAAGCCGATGCTGGGTGTCGTGCTGTCGATTCAGGACGACCACGGCAACTTTCTGCCCACCGGCGAGCCCGGCGAGGTCTGCGCCCGCGCCGGCAACTTCATGATCGAGTACTGGAACAAGCCTGAGGCCACGACAGAAGTGTTCCGCGGCGGCTGGTACCACACCGGAGATGCGGGCTACCTCGACCGCGACGGGTATCTGTATCTGGTCGATCGGGTGAAGGACATGATCGTCACCGGCGGCGAGAACGTGTATTCCACCGAGGTGGAGAACGCGGTGGCGTCACACGTAGCGGTGCTGCAGGTCGCGGTCATCGGCATTCCCAGCGAGCAATGGGGCGAGGCAGTGCATGCGATCGTCGTCCTCAAGGAGGGCCTCACGGCAACAGCCGCGGAGATCATCGACCACTGCCGGGAGTGGATTGCCGGCTACAAGCTGCCCAAGAGCGTCGAGTTCCGAGCCGAGGCACTGCCGCTGTCGGGTGCGATGAAGGTGCTCAAGAAGGATCTGCGCGAGCCGTTCTGGGAAGGCCGCGACCGCAAGGTCAACTAGTAGACGCCTGCGGCGGCGGCGACGATGCCGGCGATGAATGGTCGCCAGATGAGGCTGTGTCCCGATTCGTGGAAGGCATCCAGGTGCTAGTCCGCGGTTCCGGGCTACCCTTCTGGTTGGCGTGCCGGGAAGTCTGGTCGGCGATCACTCAGGAGACCCTGCATGAATCGCGCCCGTCGTCCAACCCGCTCGCCCCTCGTTCGCATGTTGTCGCCCTTGCGCGACTTCCTCGACACGGAATCCGCAGGCGCAGTGCTGGTCTCTGTTGGCGCCGTGACCGCGCTTGCGTGGGCGAATTCGCCGTGGTCCGCCTCCTACGAGAGCTTCTGGTCGAGTCGCGTCTCGATCGGCGTTGCCGGTCACACACTCGATCTCGATCTGCGGCACTGGTTGAACGACGGGCTGATGACGTTCTTCTTCCTGGTCGTCGGGCTCGAGATCAAGCGTGAGGTGGTGGACGGTCACCTCTCGAATCGACGAGCCGCCGCGTTGCCGATGGTCGCCGCGTTGGGCGGAATGGTTGTCCCTGCCCTGGTCTACCTGGCGATAGCCGGCGGTACAGCTCCACGGGGCTGGGCGATCCCGATGGCGACCGATATCGCGTTGGCGCTTGGCGTGCTTGCGGTTGCAGGAACCCGGCTGCCCTCCTCGCTGCGTGCCTTTCTGCTCGGTCTTGCGATCGTCGACGACATCGGTGCCATCTTGATCATTGCTGCCGTCTACTCCACCGGATTGGCGTGGGGATGGTTGGCGGCGGCGGTGCTCGCACTTCTCGCGGTGATCGGGATCCGCAGGTTGGGCGTGCACGCCCTGGGGGCATACGTCCTGCTCGGTTCGGTCGTGTGGCTCGCGCTGCACGAAGCGGGGGTGCACCCGACACTCGCCGGCGTTGCCTTGGGTCTGCTGGCGCCCTCTATGCCGCGCCTGCAGTCGCAGTACATCGACGCCGACGAGCTGGCCGATGTCACGAGCGTCGAGGCGGTGCACGCAACCACGGAGATGGCGAGGGGATCGGTGTCGGTGGTGGAGTGGCTCCAGTACGTCCTTCACCCATGGACCAGCTACCTGATCGTTCCGTTGTTCGCCTTGGCGAACGCAGGAATCGAGATCTCCGGGCCGGGCCTGCGCGAGGCGGTCGGGTCACCGATTGCGTGGGGCGTGTTCGCGGGTCTGCTCCTCGGTAAGCCACTCGGTGTCGTGGTTGCAGTGGTGATCTCGGTGCGTGCGGGCGCGACCGATGTGCCCGACGGTGCGCGCCCGGTCCAGGTGCTCGGAATCGGCGCGGCGGCGGGCATCGGGTTCACCGTCGCGATCTTCATCACCGAACTCGCACTGACGGACCCAGCCCAGCGGGCCAGCGCCAAGCTCGCCATCCTCGTCGCATCGCTGGTGGCCGCCATCTTGTCGGCCGTGCTGCTGCGGATGACCTCGCCCGCGGGTGCACATGTCAACAGTTCTTGCTGAGGCCACGGCCAGACCCGGGTCGTCCATGTCGGCGGCCGGTACAGTCCGTCGAGTGAGGGATTGGCTGGTCGCAGCAGAGATCGCACCGGCGCGTTCGAGGTCGCCGCGCAGCTTGCGGGGCCGGCCAGGCCCGTGATGGTGGCCGCCGGCCACCCGGTTGCGGGGCCCGCGTCGTGGACCTCGGGTCGCGACGGTGAAGGCCGACGCCGGGCTGGAGCATGTGGTGCTGATCGGCGGCGGCGACAACTGAGCGCCTAGAACCATTGGGCCCGCGCGGCTCAGAGATATCTGCGATCAGTCGGGCAGCGGCATCGGCTCACCGGGAGTCCGCATCGGCGGGTCACCCGGCATCGGCGTGGGGATTGGCTCATCGGGCAAGTCCGGAAACAGCTTGGTGGGCGGGACGGGAGCGATCGGTTCCATCGGAGTCATGTTCACCCACTACCCCAGCCCCGCCGATTGCAAACCACAGTCACCATGCGTCGCGGTTTGGACTCGGCGCTGCCGGGTACAGGCTGATCATGATCAACACACTCCTGGAATACGCCCAAAGCAGCTTTCCCGGTCACTCTGCCGAACTGTCGCCCGACAGCAACTCGCGGTCGGATCTCACGAGCCACACTGTGGTGGCGCATGTCGTCGGCACGGCAGACGCCGCTCGGGTGGCCGCGACGATGCAGGGCACCGTCGGCCGTGACCGTGTTGCCACCGTGCTCATCCGCCCGCTCGAGGTGTCCGTTCTCCCCGACTCGGCCGAGGATTCGAACGGCACGTTCGACCTGCCGAATCGCAGGATTGGGCTGTCGGCCCTCGCCGGAGCGGCGATCGGGGCCATGGTCGGTTTGGGTGTCGGTTTGGCTTTCTCGACTGCGGCTGCGACGGCGATCATCGCAGTCTTCGCCGCCGTGGTGGGTGCCGTTCTGGGCGCAGTGGTCGGCGGCGGCGCCCGGCACGCGAGCGAACGAGCTGTCTCGCAGCCACAGGCCCCCGGCCGCACCATCGCGGTCGTCGCCGCGTTCCTCGTCGACGAGGACAGCGCTGCCGATCTGGCCCGCATCGTGTCCGCCAACGACGAGCAGTTCGACGTGCGCATCGTTGGCTCCAATGGCGCCTGGCACGCACCGAACAACTGACGCGCAGCGGCGGCCTGTCCGAGAGACCCCATCAACGAGGGGCCGGTCACCGACGACACGGTCGACAAGCCGGGTACAGTCCGTCGGGTGAGGGACTGGCTGGTCGCAGCAGACGATCGCACCGGCGCGTTCGAGGTCGCCGCCCAGCTCGCGGGGTCGGCTGCGCCCGTGATGGTGGCCGCCGGCCACCCGGTTGCGGGGGCCTGCGTCGTCGACCTCGGGTCGCGGGCGCTCGCACCGGCGCACGCCGCGGCGCGAGCCGCAGCGATCGAGGCTGAACCCGCTCGTTGGGTGGGGCACAAGATGGACTCCACGCTGCGCGGCAACTGGGCCTCGGAGGTGATGGCCCGTCACGCCGTCAGCGGGCGTCGCGTGATCGTGTTGCCAGGCTGGCCGGCACTGGGCCGCACGTGCGTGGGCGGCGTCGTGCGCGTGCATGGTGAACCCGTCGGCAGTGTGCTCGAGCAGCTGCCTGACAGTGTGGTCGCGCCGACGCCTGCTGCTCTGAGC
The DNA here is from genome assembly GCA_043721915.1 of Ilumatobacteraceae bacterium. GTDB lineage: Bacteria > Actinomycetota > Acidimicrobiia > Acidimicrobiales > Ilumatobacteraceae > UBA668. The sequence continues at coordinate 32,096 of JAYSPV010000034.1, forward strand.
CAGTGGTTGCTGGGCGACGGCCCGGTCGTGGTGTGCGACATCGCCGACACGGCGGCAGTGCTGTCGATGGCAGTGGCCGCAGCGAGCGCCGTCGGGGCGTTGATCGTCGGTCCGGCAGGGCCGCTCGGAGCGGTGTTCGCCGCACGATCCGCCGCGGCTGCCCCGTCGATCCCGCCCGCGATCGAGGAACCCGTGCTGGTGATCTGCGGCAGCGCGAACCCAGTGTCGCGCCAACAGGTCGCGCTCCTGGCAGCCCACTGCCCTTCGGTGACGATCGTCGCAGCGCCCGACGCCGAGGGCCCGCTGCACGTCGGCGTCGCTGATGATCTCGCTGCTGCCGCTACTGATGCCGTGGCGCGCCTGATGCCCTCGACCATCGTGATCATCGGGGGCGACACAGCGGCGGCCTACCTCGGCGCCGCGCCCCGCCTCGTCGGGGGCAACGTCGCCCCCGGAATGCCGTGGAGCCGCGATGCGGCGCGTCGCCGATGCCGAGGCGCTGCTGGAGAAGCTGCTCGCGATCTCCCGAGCAGGAACATCTGGCAGGGCTACGGCATGACGGAGAGCTCCAGCGTGCTCACGTTCCTCGGCCCGACGAGCATCGTGCAGGCGGCACCTATCTGCGCGCCGCCGGCAAGCCGCTGCTGGGTGTCGTGCTGTCCATCCAGAACGACGACGGCAACCTGCTGCCCGTCGGCGAGCCCGGTGAGGTGTGCGCCCGCGCCGGCAACTTCATGATCGAGTACTGGAACAAGCCGGAGGCCACCACCGAGGTGTTCCGCAACGCCTGGTACCACACCGGCGACGCGGGCTACCTCGGCGCGAACGGCTACCTCTATCTCGTCGACCGTGTGAAGGACATGATTGTCACGGGCGGCGAGAACGTCTACTCGACGGAGGTCGAGAACGCAATCGCCTCGCACCCCTCGGTGCTGCAGGTCGCGGTGATCGGCATCCCCAGCGAGCAGTGGGGCGAAGCGGTGCACGCGATCGTCGTGCCCAAGGAAGGCCTCACGGCCAGCGCCGAGGAGATCATCAACCACTGCCGCGAATGGATCGCCGGCTACAAGCTGCCCAAGAGCGTGGAGTTCCGCACCGGGCCGCTGCCGTTGTCCGGTGCGATGAAGGTGCTGAAGAAGAACCTGCGCGAGCCCTTCTGGGCCGGTCGCGACCGCAAGGTCAACTGAGCCCCGGGTCACCGGTGCCCGTCCGCCCCGCCGCCCACCCATCCGAGTGAATGCCCAGCGGTGCGAGTGAGCGCCCCGCGGTCCGAGTGAGAGCCGCCTGGTGCGAGTGAGCGCCCAGCTGCCCGAGTGAGAGCCGCGTGGTGCGAGTGAGTTGACGCCATTCGAGTGGCCACTCGCACCCCGGGATGCGAGTAGCCACCCACAGGCCCGTCTCACTCGGGTGGGGGCACGTTCACTCGGAAAGGCGGTTGCTCGGCTGGTCCGTCGCTCGGGTCGGGGAAGTCCCGAGCCGCTGCCGAGTCCGTGGCCGGTACAGTCCGGCCGGTGAGGGAATGGCTGGTCGCGGCAGACGATCGCACGGGTGCGTTCGAGGTGGCGGCGCTGTTCGCCGCGGCGATCGGTCCGGTGACGGTGGCTGTCGGTCGGCCGGTGGAAGGACCGTGTGTGGTCGACCTCGGATCGCGCGGGCTCGACGGACCCGGTGCAGCAGCGGTGGCGGCCGGGGTCGACGGGGAGCCGTCCGGCTGGACCGCGCACAAGATGGATTCCACCCTGCGCGGCAACTGGGTGGCGGAGGTGCGGGTGCGGCAGCTGCAGCGCGGTTGCCGCGTCGTCGTGTTGCCGGGGTGGCCGGCGCTCGGGCGTACCTGTGTCGATGGGGTGGTGCACGTGCACGGCTCACCAGTCGGGAGCGTGCTGAACCACCTGCCCGAGGCGTCGCTCGTGCGCACCGCGTCGGCGCTGGGGGAGTGGCTCGCCGGCGACGGGTCGGTTGCAGTGTGCGACATCCCCGACACGCCGACGATGGACGCGATGGCGGCGATGGCGGCGCTCGCGGCGCGCGGCGAGCGAATGCTGATCGCCGGCCCGGCAGGCCCGCTCGGGGCAGCGTTCGAGGCGCGCTTCGGGGTCGGCGCGCCGACGGCCGTCCCCCCGATCGAAGCACCAGCGCTCGTCGTCTGCGGCAGCGCGAACAGCGTCTCGCGTGAGCAGCTCGCGCGGCTCGCTGCGGAGCATCCGGAGGTCGTCATCGTGGCGGCACCCGATGCCGACGGCCCGCTGCACACCGGGGCCGCCCAGACCCTCGCCGCGGAGGCGCACGCCATGGCCGCTGCGCTGACACCCGCCACGGTCATCCTGCTGGGGGGCGACACCGCTGCCGCGTACCTCGGCGAAGCACCCCGGCTCGTGTGTGGCAGCGCTGCGGTGGGCATGCCGTGGAGTCGGAACGCCGATGGCGAGGGGCCGCTGGTGATCACCAAGGCCGGGGGGTTCGGTGGGCCGGGGGTCCTCGTCGGGCTGTTCAGTCCGCGTAGGGGCTGAACAGCACTTCGCAGCAGATCGATCGGAGCGGACTACCCCCATTTCATGCCATCCCGACAGCCCGCGGGCTGGGCATCGATCCAGACCGCCACCTCGCCGGCGGTGCGACCGTCGATGACCTCCATCATCCGCAGCGAGGCGCCGCCGAGAGCACGGCGATGCCGCACGACCGCCACACGCCGAGCGCCGCGATCCCGCAAGCGTCGTCGGGGCCGCCGGCGCCGATCGCGTACGCGATGTACTCCAGGAACGACTGCAGCGAGCCGACGTCGAGTTGCGCGATCGAGGCGATCGCCTGTCCGGCCGGTTTGCGGGGTGCCCAGGCGGCCGTCCAGGGGCGGTGTCGACCAGCGCGTAGACCGGCTTGGGGGCCCGTGTGCCCAGTGCCGAGATGGCCAGCCGCACGATGGACCGTTCGAGATCGTCACACAGAATGGCCACGCCAGATGTTGCGATGTCGCCGCGCCTGGTGAATGTCTCCCGTGAACGCCCGCTGGGCCGTATGCCCTATGCCGTATGCGCATGGCGTGCTGCCGAATGGGCATTGGACATCTTTGGAAGCCACGGGGACACTTGAGACGGAAGTCACATCGACTTTGCGACATCACACACCAAGCCACAGGAGGCAAAAGATGAAGAATCCGATCACCCGTTTGGGCGGGCGATTTGTTCGGCCGGCGAGATTCAACGGCGACAAGCAATCGGCGACACGAGTGGCTGCGTTCGTCACTGCGGCTTTACTGACGGGAGCTCTGGCGAGTGGCACCGCCAAAGCACAGCCAAGCACAACTCAGAAAGAACAGTCGGTTCGCGTCGAGCTCTGCGTTCTTCCTGACTACTTGAAGAAGATGCGTGGCCAGTGGGTGTGTGTGAACGTGATAGAGCCCGAAGTCCCATCGGGACCCAGTAACCCACCGATTATTAGCATCCCGCGGGCAAGCAGACAGGGTGCATCCGACATCTACTTCACCAGCAATGATGCCTTCAAGGCGAAGAAGGCGCAACGAGCTAATGATGGTCCTATTACGGCTTGGCTGAGGGTCTACGATTGGGGTTCCAACGGATGCGCCGGTCAAGACTTCAGTCACAATCTTTCTGATATGTTTCGGGACGCGTGCGACCAGCTCGACTTCGCGTACAGAAACTTTGGTCGGGGATTAAAACTCGATAATTCGGATGCTCAGAAAAGTCGAATCGACGAGCACTTCTATAACCTGCTGCTGCAGAGGTGCAATAAGGACCTCGGCCGTTGGACCCAATTGATTGCGCTAGGCCGCTGCAAACTCGAGGCTCTTTGGATGTACGCCGACATGAAGCAGGGTGGGTGGAATTCGTGATCCTGCACTGAATCGCTCACGACTACCTTTGCGGTATCACTGGACGGTGTGCCGAAATACTTCTGGTGAAGGAGTGTTTGATCGTGACTGCAGGCGAGTGGGCGGTATGCACCCGAGCATTGAAACGCTCGATGCATGCCGACCCCGTCTTCGGCCTTCGCAAATAGCGTCCCGTCGGTTGAGCAGTCACTATCGTGCTGTCGGGAGCGCATGAAAGCAACAGTAGTGGGCGCCAAACGGCGATAGCCGCCGCCAACTCGTTTCAGTAGTTCAGTGTCACATTAGCGAAATGGAAGAGGTTGATTTGAGATCAATGACAGAAGGCATAGGACCGGCTTTGAAGGTGGCAGCATTGCGCCGGCTCACCCTAGCGATGGTAGTGGGAGCTTCACTTGCTGCAGGTGCAGTCAGTTCAGTACATGCAGAAGCCGCTCTCTCCGCGAGGAGCTCCGTACCTGCTCCTGGGGCTGTGGTGCGAAGTGTTGTGTCGCCAGGCACAGTAATATCCACGTGCGCCACGAAGGAAGAGGCCACGCGAGTCTTCAGTATGAACAACGCCGACTTCCTGCAAGAGCGGAGCAGTGCGAATCGGTGCGAGGCGCTGAACTGGAGGGCGGAAGGCACGGGTGGCAGCATGTGTTCGGTACCGTCCGTTGCCGTGCAAAGCATCAGGCTAGTCGAGACTTGGTTGGTGCCATTCTCCAGGGCCTGCACACAGCACGACTTTGGATATTACAACTTCGGCAATGGCGGCCCCCTCTCTCTGAACCTGGATTCATCCAGCAATCGCCGAAAGAATGTCGATGAATATTGGTATGCAATCATGAAGAACTCGGTGTGTAATCAGCAACGAGTTGCTATCAAGAAGGTGTCGTGCTTGGCGGCAGCGCTGTTGTATTATCGGGGTGTACGAGCCGGAGGTGGTCAGTACTTCTGACCAGACGTGGGTTTCGTTGAATGCGGATGACCCTCCGGCAGCGGCGCTGTGCTGACAGTTCTTCCCGCAGTACGGGGAGCATCTGCACTCCTCGATGTACGCAATCATGGCTGATATCCTCGGCCGAGTGGCTCCCTAACTCGGCTTTGTAAAGACGCCAAAAGTACAGGGATGACTTGATAACCTTCCACAGATCGGTTGTCGAATCACCTTGTAGGCGGTCTTGCGAGAATACGCACGTGCAAGACACGCTACGCAACTCCGATAACCGACAAAGAAGAGAGATCAAGCATGAATACTACTAAAATTGCAACCACGCAGAGACGGTCAAAGACGCCGATCATGGCGTTTCGTCGGACGCTCGCACACGCATGCGTGTTGGCGCTCATCCTCACTACTGGGGTGTCGACGGCCAGCGCTGCGCCATCGGGCAATTTCACACCCAGGAAGAATGACTGTCAGCAGCAGGCGACGTATGACAATACTACTGGTGGGCGGTACGTGAACGCTGTGTGCGCGTTTGATATCACTGTTGCTGCCAACCAAGTAGCGCTCTACCAAGTTCAATCTGCAACTGCTCTGTTGGTCGGCGAAAAGACTCCGCGTGCATGTACTCGCACCTTACTTACGCAGGAAGCGGGCAATCGAAATTCGGGACTCTTCAATTTGGCTACACCCTCGAAGGTCCAGCAGCTTCGGGAGCCGGGTCGTTACAGGCTGATGTTCGAGCCCAACTGCCTCAACATTCTTTTCACGGTTAAAGGTTCAACCCTTCAAGGCGCAAAGATCACTATTGCGGTGAGCGCGTACACTGTTGCGGCGTAGCCGAACCCAGGTTGTGAGACACAGGATGCCAAGCGGCGTTCGGGCCGCACCAGCGGTGATGTCAAGTCACAACGCAGAAGCCGCCGCGGGTCCCGGCCCGCAGTAGTACACGGTTGCGTGCACGGGGTCGCTGCCATGCCCTGGCGAGGCCGTGGTGTGTTGGGCGAGCGGATC
>JAYSPV010000035.1:0-12749 GCA_043721915.1 Ilumatobacteraceae bacterium
ACCGTCAACAACGCTCTCGGACGACCACGACCAGCCACCAGATGATCGTACTCCGATCACCCCATCAACGCGAGTGATTTCTGACCCAGGACACTAGGCGCTGATCGAGGGTGCAGTACAGCGGCGGACTACCCGTGCAGTCGTCGCCCGGACTCGAACGGAACCCGCCAGCGTCGGGGCCAGTCGACTGCCGAGCTGATCCCGATCCGAGTGCTGACCACGGGTTCGGCAGGCGGTGACACGCCATCGTCGAACAACTGAGCCACTGTGCCATCCAGCGAACGGTCGATGCCCAACACCCTCGTCAGCCGGCCAGGGCCGGTCGTCGCGCCAGTCGGTGTGCCCTCCACGACGGCGGCGCGGATCAGCACGGCCTGGCCATCGCCCTCGGGGCCGGTGACCAGGTTCACGCAGTGGTGAATCCCGTAGATCAGGTACACGTACCACCTGCCGGATGGACCGAACATTGCAGCGTTGCGGGCGGTTCGACCCCGGAAGGAGTGACTCGCCGGATCGTCGGCGGTGTATGCCTCGACCTCGACGATGCGCGCGGCGATGCCGCGCACGACGAACAGCTTGTTCAACAGCTCCGGCGCGACGATCGTCGCGTCTCGTTCAGCGAACGTCGCCGGCAACCGCAGCACGAAGACCGGCCAGCCGACTACGGAACCGCTCCAACTGCACGGCAACCGCCGCCGGCCCCGCGCCGCCCGCCGTGGTGCGGCGCTGCACTGCGACGCCTGGCGCCACCAACGCCGCCGCATCCGCGCCCAGAGCGCCGTCTGCGGCGACAAGTGCCCGCAGGCTGCCCTCCCCTGCCAGATGGCGCCGTACCAGCCCTCCGACGATCGCGTGGGCGTCACGGAAGGGCGTGCCGCGCTGCACCAACCACTCGGCGAGATCGGTGGCGGAGCCCGTCTCGGAGTCAGCGGCGGCCTGCATCCGCTCCGGTACCCAGGTGGCCGTGGCGATCATGCCACGGACCGCTCCGAGCGCCAGCGAGATCTGGTCCACCGCATCGAACAGCGGCTCCTTGTCCTCCTGGTAGTCGCGGTTGTAGCTGAGTGGCAGGCCCTTCATCGTCGCGAGAAAGCCGGTGAGGTCGCCGATCAGCCGGCCGGCCTTGCCACGGGCCAGCTCGGCGATGTCGGGGTTCTTCTTCTGCGGCAGCATCGACGAGCCCGTGGCGTAGCCGTCGTCGAGCTTGGCGAAACCGAACTCCTCCGACGTCCACAGGACGAACTCCTCGCCGATGCGGGAGAGGTTGATCCCGACGAGCGTCAGGGCGAACAACGCTTCGGCCACGTGATCACGTGAGCCGACCGCATCGAGCGAGTTCTCGAAACGAGCCGCGAAGCCGAGCTCGCGTGCAGTGAAGTCCGGGTCGAGCGGCAACGACGAACCGGCGAGCGCCCCGGCGCCGAGCGGCGAGACATCGATACGTTCCAAGGCATCGAGCAGGCGATCGACGTCGCGACCCAGCGCCCAGCCGTGAGCGAGCAGGTGGTGTCCCAGCAGCACCGGCTGCGCCCGCTGCAGGTGTGTGTAACCGGGTAGGTACACCTGGCCGGCGGCTTCGGCGCGCTGGAGCAGCACCTCTTGCAGATCGATGATGCGTGAGGCGACCGCCAGCAGCTCGCGCTTCATCCACAGCCGCACGTCGGTCGCGGATTGGTCGTTGCGACTGCGGCCGGTGTGCAACTTGGCGCCGGCCGGGCCGGCAAGCTCGGTGACGCGGCGCTCGACGGCTGTGTGGATGTCTTCGTCGCCCGCGAGGAACTGGAACGTCGCGTCGCCCATCTCGGTGGCAACCTCGGCCAACGCCGACAACACCGCGTCGCGCTCGATCGCCGTCAGGATCCCGACGTGAGCGAGGCCGCGGACGTGCGCCACCGACCCCGCGATGTCGTCGGGCCACAGGCGCTTGTCGAACGACAGGCTCTCGGTGTACGCCATCAACTCGGCGGCAGGGCCACCCTCGAAGCGCCCGTGCCACAAGGACTTGCCCTGATCGGCCGTCATGACAGGCCGGCCAGGTCGCGCAGGCGAGCTGCCAGTGCTTCACCACCGAGGTCCTCTTCAGCCACGCACAGCAACGTATCGTCGCCAGCGACCGTGCCGAGCACACCTTCCAGACCACTTCGGTCCAGCGCAGAGGCGACGACATGCGCGCAACCCGGGGGCGTTCGCAGCACCACCAGATCTCCACTGCGCTTCACCTCGGCGACCCACTCACCCATCACCCGGCGCAGCTGATCTTCCGGAGCAAGCCGCGCCGGTTCGTACTCGGGAATCGCATAGACGGTCTCGCCGCCCGGAACACGCACCTTTACGGCCCCGAGATCTTCCAGGTCGCGCGACACCGTGGCCTGCGTGGCCGCGATGCCGTCCACTGCCAGTAGATCCACCAGCTGGGGCTGATTGGTGACCGCATGCTTGCCGATCAACTTGGCGATCGCCTGCTGCCGTTGCACTTTCGAACTCATGTCAGCGAACCCCCATCAGGAAGGCCAGGGCGCCTCTGGCGGCGTGCATCCGATTGTGCGCCTGGGGCCAGACGTGGCTGTGCGGCCCGTCGATCACCTCGGCAGCGACCTCGAGCCCTCGATAGGCCGGAAGGCAGTGGTAGAAGCCGGCACCCGGCGCAGCGTGGGACATCATCGCGTTGTCGACGGTGTAGCCCTCGAAGGCCAGCTTCCGCTGCTGCTTCTCGCCCTCCTGCCCCATCGAGGTCCAGCTGTCGGTGTGCACGGCGACCGCACCGGCCACGGCCTCGGCCGGGCGATGCACCTGCGTCACGGAGCCGGGGCCGAGCGAACAAAGGCGCTCGAGCTCGGCGACCTCAGCGTGGTAACCCAACGGGCACCCCAGCGTCAGCGTGCCGCCCAGCAACACCAACGCTTCGGCCAGTGAGCGGGCGACGTTGTTGTAGTCGCCCACGAAGGCCACACGGAGGCCTTCGACCGAACCGTGCACCTGCTGCATCGTCAGGACGTCGGCGAGGGCCTGCAGCGGATGCGAGTGATCGCTGAGCATGTTGACCACCGGAACCGGACTGACGGCGGCCATCCGGACAACGATCGAATGCGCGAACACCCGGGCGCCAAGCAGTGCGTGGTACCCGGACATGACGTGCGTGATGTCCTCCGCCGATTCTCGAACGTCGAGACCGACTTCCTCGCCGCGCGAGTACACCGGATGACCGCCCAACTGGACGACGGCCATCTCCATCGAGTGACGCGTGCGATTGGAGGGCTTCTCGAAGATGAGTGCGACGCCGAGGCCACCGAGGACGGGCGGCAGGTCGCTGCGCTCGGCCAACCGAAGGATCGTGTGCAGCTCTTCGGCAGTGAAGTCGGTGATGTCGAGCAGGTGCCGAGTCATGCGAGGAACACCTGGAGTGTGACCCGCATGATTTCGACGGCCTCGTCGAGCTCGGCGGCAGTGAGTGTGTACGGCGGCGCCAGGCGCAGCGCGGTGGCCGTGACCGCGTTCGTGACCAGACCGTTCGCCAACAGGCGGGTGTAGACCGCCTTGGCATCGAGCCCGGTGTCGAGCTCGACGGCCAGCAGCAGCCCAGCACCGCGTACTGCCGACACGCCCGGCAGGCTCGTCAGCCTCGCGGACAGTTCCGCACCGAGCGACGCGGCAACACCGGGCGCATCGATGCGGCGCATCTCGTCGATGACGGCATTGACCACCGCCGTGGCGATCGCAGTGCCGCTGTACGTGCTGCCGTGATCGCCCGGCTGGAAGAGCGCCGCGATCTCACGCCGTGCCCACATTGCGCCAACGGGGAAGCCGTTACCCATGGCCTTCGCCATCGTCACCACGTCGGGCACGATGCCGGCGTGTTGGAAGCCGAACCACTTACCGGTGCGGCCGTACCCCGTCTGCACTTCGTCCATCATCAGCAGCAGACCCCGCTCGTCGCACAAGGCTCGTACGTCGCGCAGGTACTGCGGGTCGGCAGGCATCACGCCACCCTCGCCCTGCACCGGCTCGAGCAGCACGGCCGCAACTGAAGGATCGATCGCGGCATCGAGCGCAGCGATGTCGTTGAACGTCACGTGGCGGAAGCCGTCGGGCATCGGGAAGAACGGCTCGTGCTTGGCGGGCTGGCCGGTGGCCGCCAGCGCAGCGAGCGTGCGACCGTGGAAGCTGCCATAGGCGCTGATCACGACATGTCGGCCGCGGCCGCCGAACTTGCGGGCCAGCTTCAGCGCCGCCTCGTTCGCTTCAGCGCCACTGTTACAGAAGAACACCTGGCCGTCGGCGCCCGTCGCCTCCTGCAGCAGCGCATTGACCCGCACCGCCGCCTGTGGCGCAACGTTGTTCGCGAACAGGTTGCTGACATGCAGCAGAGTGCCCGCCTGCTGCGACATCGCCGCCGTGACGGCCGGGTGCGAGTGGCCCAGCGAGGTGACGGCGAGACCGCACAAGAAGTCGAGATAGCGCTTGCCGTCCACATCCCAGAGCTCGGTGCCCTGACCGCGGACGAACATCACCTGAGGGGCGCCGAACACAGGAATGAACGGGCAGTGTTCCAAGCCTGCCGTGTCGAACGCGTGGGTACTCATTGGACCATCGTCCCGATGCCCTCGTCGGTGAACACTTCCAGCAGCAGCACGTGGGGAATGCGCCCATCGAGGATGTGGGAACGGCGCACGCCGTTGCGCACCGCGTGCACGCAGCTCTCCACCTTCGGGATCATCCCGCCGGCGATCGTGCCATCGAGCATCAGCGCATCGAGCTCGTCCGGTGTCGTCTGGCGGATGAGGCTCTCCGGGTCGTCCACCACCCGCCGCAGGCCTTCGATGTCGGTCAGGTACACAAGCTTCTCGGCTCCGAGCGCCTCGGCGATCGCACCCGCCACCGTGTCGGCGTTGATGTTGTAGGCCTGGCCGTGCGCATCCGTACCGATCGTGGCCACCACCGGGATGAACTCCTCCGCGAGCAAGCCGGAGAGGATCGTGGGGTTGATCGAGGCGACGTCGCCGACGAAACCCATCTCGGGATCGCGAGGCCGTGCACGAATGAGTCCGGCGTCCTCGCCGCTCACCCCCACGGCCAGCGGACCGTGCACGTTGATCGCCGACACCAACTGCGGGTTGACCTGGCCGATCAGCACCATTCGCACGATGTCCACGGTCTCGGCGTCGGTAACGCGCAAGCCGTTGCGGAACTCGGTCTGCTTGCCCAGCCGGGCCATCAACTCGCTGATCTGCGGGCCGCCGCCGTGGATCACCACGGGCCGCATACCCACCTGGTGCATGAGCACGATGTCCTGCGCGAAGAGTGCGAGCGCATCGCCCTCGGTGGCACCGGCGAGCGCATTGCCGCCGTACTTGACCACCACCACCTGGCCTGCGAAGCGACGGATGTAGGGCAGTGCTTCGACCAGCATCGCAGCCTTGTCGGCGGCAGTCGTCGGGCCGGGGGCAGTCGTCGGGCCGGGGGACGTCACGGGTACATCCCCACCAATGAGAGGCCGGACGTCTCCGCCAGACCGAGCGCGACGTTGGCTGCCTGGACGGCGCCGCCGGACGCACCCTTTGCGATGTTGTCGATCGCGCAGAGCGCCATCACCGTGCCGGTGCGTTCGTCGAAACGCGCGGTGAGGTGCGCCGTGTTGCTGCCCAGCGTGGCCTTCGTCGAGGGCGATGCCTCGTCGACCACGATGAACGGCTCGCCCGCGTATGCGTCACGCAGCGCCGCCAACAGCGAGGTTGTGCTGACTTCGGCGGACGGGCGTGCGTAGCAGGTGGCCAACAGGCCCCGGCTGAGCGGGGCCAGGTGCGGGGTGAACAACACCTGCGCACCGACCTCCTGTTCGATCTCGGGGGTGTGCCGGTGGTCGAGCAGGCCGTACGCGGTGACGTCCTCGTCGGCCGTACAGAACAACGAGGTGTGCTTCAAGGCCCGCCCGGCGCCGCTGACACCGGTGATGCTGTTGATCACGATCCCAGTGGTGTCGATCAGCCCGGCGCGCACCAAGGGAGCCAGCGCCAACGTCGCCGCCGTGACATGGCATCCGGGAGTGGCGACCAGCTGTGCACCGATCAGCTCCGCGCGGTGCAGCTCGGGAAGCCCGAACACGGCCTTGGCGAGCATCGCCGGCTGGTCGTGGGTGAATCCGTACCACTGCGGGTACATCGATGCATCCTTCAGCCGGTAGGCGGCGGACAGATCCACCACGCACCCGACCGTGCCCACCAACTTCGGCGCCAACGCCAGGCTCGCCTCGTGCGGCAACCCGAGGAACACGAGGTCGAGCCCTTCGGCTCGGGCCGCGTCGAACTCCTCGAAGACGAGGGCCGGGTAGTAGCCAGCGAGGCTGGGGTACAACGCCGCGGCGCGTGTGCCTGCCTGGGTGTCCCCGGTGGCGTAGACCACTTCGAACTCAGGATGTTGGGCACACAGCCGCAACAGTTCGGCGCCGGTGTAGCCCGACGCACCGATGATGCCGACACGAGTCATGGCGCATGACTATACGGAATGCTGCATTGTCATGCAACTGGCGCCAAGAGCTCGACGGCTACAGGCTGGCGCTGGACACCTGGAACCTCACGTCGACCTTCTGGTAGCCGAGTGACATGAACATCGTGTAGAGCATCAGCTTGGTGTTGTCCTGCGCCCGTTGACGAAGGTCGGTTGCCTCGGCGGCTGCAGACATCTTCTCGATCGCGCTGTCGTACAGGGGGTCCTCGCTGGTCGGGTTGTCGCTGAACATCCCTCCGACGCGGTTGAACAAGCCTCGGTCACGGTTCATCACGTGGCTCTGCTCGTGGTCGAGGACAGGCGCACCCAACTCGGGCTGGGGCAGTGTCACAACCACCGAGGTGCCGTCGTCGCCGACGACAACTGCGCCGCTGGACAGGTGGCTGAAGTCGACGATGGCATCGACGGTGCCGATGCCGACGAACTGAACTCGCTCACCTGCGAGCGCATCGGGAAGGAACGAGACGTCGTGTTCGACGTCGAGCGTGATCTCGAACTGGGCCTGGGCGGCGTGGTACTCGGCGAGATCACGGAGGTCGACGAGCACCGGCGGAGGCGAGTGATCGACCTCGGTGGTGGTGAACGGGGTGGCGACGAAGTGCCCGATGAGCACGACAGCGCCGATGATGAGTGCGACGACGACGACCAGCCCACCGATGAACGATGGGAACCGACGACGGTTCTGACTCCACATGATGATTGTTCTCCTGACGGTTCGCGGGGGAACCAATGTGAGACGCCGCCGAGGCAGAATGATGACGTGAGTTCCGACGAAACTTCCTCCGGCAGTTACTCGTGCAAGGGAAAGCTGCTCGTCGCCACTCCCCCGCTCACCGACCCGAACTTCGACCGGAGCGTCGTGTACATGCTGGAGCACACCGTCGATGGCGCCGTCGGCGTCGTCCTCAACCGGCCGCTGTACGAGCCGCCGCCAGCCGAGCTGCACGCGTGGAGCGACCGGATCAGCGAGCCCGGCATGTTGTTCAGCGGTGGTCCGGTCGACGAGGAAGCCCTGATTGCGCTCGCCCGTCTACGCGGACCGATCGACGGCGCATGGAGCCAGGTGACCGATGGCATGGGGTCGATCGATCTCATGCTCGACCCGCACGAGGTTGCCGAAGGAGTCCTCGGGCTCCGGGTGTTCCGCGGCTATTCGGGGTGGGGAGAGATGCAGCTGGAAGCCGAGCTCGCCGAGGGCGCATGGATGGTGCTGTCGGCAGAGCTCTCCGACGTGTTCTGCCCGGAACCGGCAGATCTGTGGCGCACAGTGCTGCGCCGCCAGGGCGGGCGATTGGCCTGGGTGGCCAACGCGCCGGACGATCTGAGCAGCAACTAGCGCTCGCCGGGGTCAGCCGCGCAGCACAGCACCCATCTTGGTCGTGGCGGCTTCGGCCTTCGCCCGAACGGACGCGACGTCATCGTCGGTGAGCGTGCGATCGGCCGCCTGCAGCCGCAGGCGATAGGCGAGGCTGCGAGCACCCTCGCCGACTCCCGGGCCTCGGTAGACGTCGAACAGGGTGAGATCCACCAGCAGCGAACCCGCCGCCTGACGAATCGCCTTGTCCACCTTCTCGGCCGTGACGCCGGACGGCACGACGAACGCAAGGTCGAGGTCGCTGGACGGGAAGCGGCTGGTCGGCTTCCACTGGGGAACCTTCGGTTCCGAGCCGAGCAGCAGCGAGAGGTCAAGCTCGAGCACGGCGACACGTTCGTCGATCTCGTAGGCATCGGTGACGTCAGGGTGGATCTCACCGACGGCACCGATGACATCCCTGCCCAGCGACAGCGTCGCGGAGCGCGCCGGGTGCAGACCAGCAGGCACGGAGCTCTGATCGAGCCGCGCACCCCAGCCCATCGCCGAGGCGAGCTCACGCCAGATCGCCACGGCTTCGGTCGCTGCCGCGCCGGCGAACACGACCGCAAGTGCCTCGTACTCCGCCGGTAGGACATCGTCGCTCGGCGGGTACACATGGCCGATCTCGAACAGGGCTACGCCACTGCGGCGGTGTGACTCGTTGAATGCCACCGCCTTCAACAGGCCCGGGCGCAGCGACGTACGCAGCACGTCGTCGCCCACCACCAGCGGGTTGGTGAGCCGCACCGCTGCAGCCGGGAGGCCAGCCCTCTCCAGTTCGTCAGCGGCGAGGAACGGGTGCGGCATGGCCTCGCTGACACCGAGGCCGAGCAGCACCTCGCGCAACCGCCGCCGCCGCTGCTGCATCGGGCTGAGGCCACCGGGCACGGTGCTCTTCGGCACGGTCTTGCCGAGCAGTTCGTAACCGTGATGCCGTGCGACCTCTTCGACGATGTCGATCTCCAGCGTGCAGTCGGGTCGCCAGGAGGGCACCGACACCAGCAAGTGGTCACCCTGGGCTTGCGTTGCGAAGCCGATCGGCTCGATCAGCACTCGCACGGCGTCGGCGTCGAACGGCGTGCCGAGGAGTGCACTCACCCGCTCGGGGCGCACGGCGATCGTGGTCGGAAGCGGGAGGTGCTCGCTGCGTGCGTCCACGGCGCCCTCGTGCACCACCAGCTCCGGGCAGGTGAGTCGCAGCAGCTCGACGAAGCGGGCGACGCCGCGATCGATGCCGAGTGGGTCGACTCCGCGCTCGAAGCGCGCCGATGCCTCGCTCCGCAGGCCGGACCGAGCGGCGCTACGCATGATGGCAGCGGGTTCGAACCATGCGCACTCGAGGGCAACCACCGACGTGGCGTCGCTGATCTCGGTGTTCTGCCCGCCCATGATCCCGGCAAGGCCGATGGGACAATCGGTGGCGTCGCAGATCAGCAGGTCGTCAGCGGTGAGCGTGCGGGCGACGTCGTCGAGCGTGACGATCACCTCACCCTCGTGCGCGAGGCGCACGCGGAAGCCGCCACCGCCGAGCGTGTCGAAGTCGTAGGCGTGGTTCGGTTGATTGGTCTCGAGCATCACGTAGTTGCTGACGTCGACGATGTTGTTGATCGGCCGCATGCCGGCGGCTGCGAGGCGACGTTGCATCCACTGGGGCGATGGCGCCACGCGGACGTCGCTGACCACCACCGTGGTGAAGCGCGGGCAACGATCACCGGCCACCAGTTCGACGGTTGCAGACCGCACCGCGCCGGCCGCTGCCGGGGGCGCCGGCGCCGGGGCGACCGTGACGCCGAGCTGGGCAGCCACATCACGCGCCACGCCGAGGTGCCCAAATGCGTCGGGGCGGTTACGCAGTACGTCGAGGTCGTAGACGACCTCCTCCTCCATGCCCAAGGCCTCGCCGTAGGGAAGGCCGAGGGCCGTGCCGGCGGGAAGGATCATGATGCCGCTGTGGTCGTCTCCCAGACCGAGCTCGCGAGCGCTGCAGAGCATCCCGTCGCTACTGATGCCCAGGATCGGCTTCGGCTCGATCGCTCGGCCGTCGGGCATCGCCGTGCCAGGGGTGGCCAACGGGATGATGTCGCCGGGCGCCATGTTGAACGCGCCGCACCACACGTGCCGCTCGACGCCGTCACCGGCATCGACGAACACGCGGTGCACCTTGGCAGCGTCGGGGTGACGCTCGGTGCGCAGCACCCGCGCCGTGATGACGCCGGCGACCGTGCCCCCGACGCGAGCGACGTCTTCCACCGCGAGGCCGAGGTTGGTGATGATCTCTGCGACCGCATCCACGTCGTCGCCGACGGGAGCAAGGTCGTTGAGCCAGGAGTGAACGATCTTCATGGGTCGGCCCTCAGAACTGCTCGATGAAGCGGATGTCGTTGGTGTACATCTCGCGGACGTCGCCGATCGCATGGCGTTCCTTGGCCATCCGATCGATACCGAACCCGAACGCGAACCCGCTGTACTCCTCGGGATCGATGCCACCGGCGCGCAACACGTTGGGGTGCACCATGCCGCAGCCACCGAGCTCGAGCCAGTCGCCCTTGGGTGTGCGAATGTCGAACTCCGCAGACGGCTCCGTGAACGGGAAGTAGCTGGGGCGCAGGCGGCTGGTGAAGCCCTCACCGAAGAACGACTTGGTGAACGACTCGATCGTGCCGGCAAGATCGGCGAGCGTGACGCCGCGATCGATGACAAGACCTTCGATCTGATGGAACACCGCGAGGTGGGTCGCGTCGGTGGTCTCGTTGCGGAACACCCGGCCCGGCATGATCATGTAGATCGGCGGGGTGAGCTGCTGCATCACCCGGATCTGCACCGGCGAGGTGTGCGTGCGCAGCACCGTGCTCCCAGGCTCGCCGTGCTCCACGTAGAACGTGTCGTGCATGCTGCGTGCCGGGTGGTTGGCCGGCATGTTGAGCGCTTCGAAGTTGTACCAGTCGGTCTCCACCTCTGGCCCCTCGGCCACTTGGAAGCCCAGCCCGACGAACACGTCCTCCAACCGCTGCCAGGCCTGGGTGACCACGTGGGCGTGCCCCCGGGCCGGCTTGCGTAGCACCTCGGTGAGATCGAGCCGCTCGGTCTCCAAGTGCACCGTTCGCTCGGCGCTGCGGAACTCGCCGAGCTTCGCCTGCAGCGCCGCCCCAACCGTCGCGCTGGCCTCGTTGAGCTCGCGGCCAGCTTCTTTCTTCTCGTCGACGCTGGCCAGCTTGCCCAGACCGGCCTTGAGGTCGGTGAGGCTGCCGCGTTTGCCGAGCACTTCCATCTCGATGGCGCGCACGTCGTCACTGGTCACGGCAGTCGCCAACCGCGCCAATGCTCCGTCGCGGGCTGCACGGATCTGATCAATCATCGAATTCCTTCTTCCACCTTGGAGCTGATGTGCCGAGGAGCGACCCCCAGGCGATCAACAGGCGCGCGCAGTGCGAACGATCAGCGCGACACCCCGAGCATCGCCCGGGGGCACCGAAATCGCTGTGACAACATGTGTGCGACTCTACCGCTGCCGTCGCTGGCGGGCGACTTCAAATGCGAGCACGGTGGCCGCCATGGCCACGTTCAGGCTCTCGGCGGCGCCAGCGTGCGGGATCGTGACCCATCCGTCCACCGGCGCATCCTCGGGCACCCCGTGTGCCTCGTTGCCAACGACGAGGGCAACCGGGCCGGTGAGCGATGTCTCGGTGTACGGGTCGCCTCGGTGCGACGACGTGGCCAGCACATGCAGACCTGCGGCCCGCAACGCACCCAGCTCAAGGGTGAGCACGGGTACCCGAAACAGCGAGCCGGCCGTCGAGCGCACGACTTTCGGGTTGTACGGATCGACGGAGCCCGGCGTGAACACGACTGCCTGCGCCCCAGCAGCCTCTGCGGATCGGATGAGCGTGCCGGCATTGCCGGGGTCGCCGAGCCGATCGGCGACCATCACGAAGTCTGCACCGGCCGGAAGCAGCGAGGGCCGCTGGCGGAACACCGCGAGGACCGGCTGCGGCGCCTCGGTCGACGCCACTCGTTCGATCACGTTCGGGGCAAACTCGAACACCGGCCCCGAGCTCGGCACCTCGTCGGCCCCGGGCGCGACGAACTGGGCCTCGATCTCCCACCCGGCGGCGAGCGCCTGAGCAACGAGCGATGCCCCTTCGACGACGAACACACCTTCCTCGGAACGCGCACTGCGGCGCCCCAAGAGGCGCCGCAGTCGTTGTACCTTTGGGTTCGAAAAGGTGAGCCCAGTAGTGCTCAGAGGGCAGCCTTCGCGGCGTGCACCAATGCGCTGAAGGCGGCCGGATCGGTGATCGCCAGATCCGCCATCACCTTGCGGTCGACCTCGATACCGGCAGCGGCCAGGCCCGCGATGAAGCGGCTGTAGCTGATCTCGTTCTCCGGCAAGCGGCATGCAGCGTTGATCCGCTGGATCCACAGGCGACGGAACTCGCCCTTCTTGGCGCGACGGTCGCGGAACGCGTACTGCCCGCTCTTCATCACCTGTTCGTTGGCCGCCCGCACGGAGCGACTCTTGTTACCGCGGTAACCCTTTGCCCGCTCGAGCACCTGCTTGCGGTGCTTCTTCGAGCCGACGGCGCGCTTTACACGGGCCATAGTTGTGTCTCCTTCGTTTCGTTCTGTTCAGTCAGTGGGTCAGCAGTTGGGATCAGCGCTCGGCGAGCAGGCGCTTGATCTTCTTCGCGTCGCCGGGGTGAACCGCGACCATGCCGTCGAGACGACGGGTCTGGGTGGACGGCTTCTTCTCGAACAAGTGCTGGCGGTTCTGCTGCAGGCGGCGCAGCTTGCCGGTACCGGTCTTGCTGAACCGCTTGGCCGCGGTCTTGCTGGTCTTCATCTTGGGCATGGTGATTGTCCTGTGTGTCTGACGGGTCGAAACCCGCCGGGCTGG
>JAYSPV010000036.1:0-27858 GCA_043721915.1 Ilumatobacteraceae bacterium
ACACCCGTTCCCATCCCGAACACGGAAGTTAAGACTGCCTGCGCCGATGGTACTTGGGGGTAGACCCCCTGGGAGAGTAGGTCGCCGCCGGATTTCGAACACAAGGCCCCAACCCGTTTACGGGTTGGGGCCTTGTGGCATTTTTGGCCCGCAGTCGACGACGGTGCGTGTCGTGATCTGTCCTGTTCGCTCGTAGGCTTGAATACCTATGCCGAACGACCGCCGTCTCTCAGCCTCTGCTGGCCGCCCTTCTTCTCGGAGCGGCGGCGCCGGACGGCCTGGCGGTTCCAGGGCTCGCTCCGCGCCGGCGGGGGGCACCTCGGGCCGTGCGCGCGGCGAGTCGCCCTCGGGTGAGTCTCGTGGAGCCATCCCCGCTCGTCGTTCAGCGAGTTCAGACGGTCGGTCACGCTCGGCCGCAAGTCGGTACCCCGCGGACCGGAGTGGTTCCGGAGACTCCACCCGCTCTGGTGGCTTCGATGGGCGTCCTACGTCTGCGGGCCGTCCGGCTGGCGGCGGTCGCCCTGCCCGCCCGAGCGGCGCCACGCGTCCAAGTGGGCGAGCCGAGTCTGCCGATTCCGGCTACCGGCGAAATGCTGAGCGCCCGGTGCGCCAGGGTGACCGGCCACAGGCGACTGATGCTCGCGGCGGGCGTCCAGGTGGCGCAGGTGGACGGTCGGCCGGGGCACGGCGCGACCCGCGTGCCGACGTCGGCGAGCGCACCGAGCGGTCCAACTGGGTCGAGCGTGATCGTGCCGGTAGCGACCGTCCGGCGCGAGCCCCAGGCCGGCCCGAAGGTGCGCGACCGTCGCGTCCACGTCCGGCTGGTGACCGTCCGTATGCAGGTGGGGCCGATGGTGGCCGCCCGGAGCGTGCACGGCAAGGCGCGCGTCCCAACGTGGGCGCGGCCGACGGTGGCGGACGTACTTCTCGACCAGACCGTGGCACTGAGCGGCAGCGCCCGGAGCGCAGTTCTGATCGGGCGCGTCCGGATCGTGGCCGTAGCGAACGAGGTGCTCCCGATCGCCGGGCGGCGAAGCCGCTGACCGCAGCCGACCAGCGGGCAATCATGGTGAAGGCACGGCGTGGCCCGAAAGTGGTGCGCGAGGAGGCTGCTCCGCCGCCGTGGGAGCGCGAGCAGTGGATCGACGAAGGTTCGCTTCGTGACGAGGCGGTGGCCGCCACTGATCGTGCGTCCACCGCGACGCCGGGCAGGCGTCCGTCCAAATCTGAGCTCGCCCCCGAGGTTGCCGAGGAGCTTGCTCGTGTCGCGGCTGCCAGCCGGCAGGTTCGGTATCAGGAACGCTTGGCGTCGGCTGCAGAGGCTCTCGACCGCGGTCGTTTCGCCGATGCCCGCAGGATGGTGCAGCCAGTGGTGCGCGACCTGCCCGACATGGCCTTCGGCCATGAGATCGCCGGCTTGGCGTCCTACCGCCTCGGGCAGTGGCGCAAGGCGGTCTCGGAGCTCGAGACCGCCAGGTTGCTCGATGGGACGGTCAACCATCATGCGGTGTTGGCCGACTGCTATCGGGCGCTGAAGAGGTACCACGAGGTCGACACTCTTTGGCGAGAGCTTCGTGAGGCGTCGCCCGCCCCGGCGCTGCTTGCAGAGGGCCGCATCGTCGCGGCCGGTGCCCTTGCCGACCGTGGCGATCTCCAGGCCGCTCTGGTAACGATGGCCAAGGCGCTCGAAGTGCCCAAGAAGCCCCGCGACTACCACCTGCGCCAGTGGTACGTGCTCGCTGATCTGTTGGATCGATCCGGCGACGTCATCAAGGCTCGGCGATACTTCGGTCTGGTGTTCGCTGCTGACCGAGAGTTCGCCGACGTCTCGGAGCGCCTGCGCACGCTCGGGCGCTGACCGCTCCACCACAGAGATTCGCGTCACACCCCCTGCGTACGCTGCCCTTACGGCTTCCCCTGTAGATCCGCAGTCATCATGCGGCGCGAGTGCGCCGTGGTCAGGGGAACATCATGAACATCGCCGTGCTGCAAGGGGCGCTCAGTAGCGATCCCGTCGTGAGGACGCTTTCGTCGGGCTCGGTGCTGGTCGCACTCGAGTTGACCACCGGGGTTGGCAGTACCAAAGTCTCGGTTCCTGTCGCCTGGTTCGATCCGCCATCTGAGGTGACGTGGGCGGCCGGCGACGAAGTGGTGGTGGTTGGCACCGTACGGCGGCGGTTCTTCCGTAGCGGCGGGCTCACGCAAAGCCGCACCGAGGTTGTCGCCGACGAAGTGCTCCCGGCCGGCCGCAAGCGGCAGGTGCGGTCGGCGTTGACGCGCGCTGCTGCGGCATGCAACCCCGATGCGACGTGATCGAACCGAGGGCTGAATCGCTGAGTGTGGTCAGCCGAGCGTGTTCACGTTGCCCAGCTCGGTGAACGCCTGCTCGAGCCGAGTGACGAAGCTCACCTCGGCGGCACGCAACCACACGCGTGGGTCGTAGTGCTTCTTGTTGGGGGCGTCGACGCCCTTCGGGTTGCCGAGCTGCCCTTGCAGGTACTCGTGGTTCTCTGCGTCGTAGTGGCGGATTCCGTCCCAGAGGGCCCACTGCAAATCGGTGTCGATGTTCATCTTCACCACGCCGTACGAGATCGCTTCTGCGATCTCCTGCGGCGAGCTGCCCGATCCGCCGTGGAACACGAAGTCCACCGGGTTGCTCATCGTCGCGTGCTTCGACTGGATGTACGCCTGCGAGGCCTGCAGAATCGAAGGCTTCAGCTTCACGTTGCCCGGCTTGTACACGCCGTGCACGTTGCCGAACGCGGCGGCGATGGTGAAGCGGTTGCTCACCGCTCGTAGTCGCTCGTAGGCATAGCTGACTTCCTCAGGCTTGCTGTAGAGGTCGCTCTCGTCGGCGCCGCTGTTGTCGACGCCGTCCTCCTCGCCGCCGGTGATGCCGAGCTCGATCTCCAGTGTCATGCCCATCGCCGACATCCGTTCTAGGTAGCGCACACAGATGTCGAGGTTCTCTTCGATCGGCTCTTCGGAGAGGTCCAACATGTGAGAGCTGAACAGAGGACTCCCCGTACGTGCGAAGTGCGCCTCACCCGCGTCGAGCAACGCATCGATCCAGCCGAGCTTGTCCTTGGCGCAGTGGTCGGTGTGCAGCACCACGCGTGCCCCGTAGGCCGCGGCGAGTGTGTGCACATGATGAGCGCCAGCGATAGAGCCGGCAGCCGCGGCAGCGTCGCCCTTCACGGCGATGCCCTTCCCGGCAACGAAAGCTCCGCCGCCGTGAGAGAACTGGATGATCACCGGGCTGTTCACCTTGGCCGCCGTCTCCATCACTGCGTTCATGGTGTTGCTTCCGGTGCAGTTGGCTGCGGGAAGTGCGAAGCCGCGCTCCTTGGCCAATGCAAACAACGCCGTCACGGCGTCGCCAGTGAGAACGCCGGCGGGGAAATCGGTGGAAGCTGTCACACAGTCAGTGTAGACACCATCAGCCCAACGGCCGAAGAACCAGCCCAGTCCTCAGCTTCGGTGTGAAGAACGTCGACTTCGGCGGCATCAGCAGCCGCTCTTGGGCCGTTCGGCGGATCTCGGCGATGCCCGTGGGGCGAATCAACACACCAGCAGCAGCCTCGCCTGATGCGAGACGCTCTAGGACGTGCTGTACTCCGTGCTGGTACGTCACTTCGAGATCGTGATCGCGCAGGCTGTGCTCGAGGTAGGCGCCGTCGAGATCGCGCACCGTGTCGAAGGCCGACGACTTCGGAGTGAGCCACACGCCCGTTCCATCGGGCCGGACGAGACAGAGTGCCCCGCGTGCGACCAGGTCTGGCGTGAACGCAGAGGTGACAGGGCCCGCCTCACTCTGCTCGAAGTCGGTCGCGAGGATGCCGAGCAACTCCCCAGCGGAGACGCCGTGGTACAGCCGGTGAATGGCGTCGATGCTCAGCTGATCATCGACCAACTCGGCGACATACGTCAGGGTCAGCTCGGCACCCGTGTGGGCGCCGCGTTGCGCCCGGACTTCGTCGCGGAAGGTGCGGCTGATCGCATACCGATGGTGACCGTCGGCGATCAGCACTGGCGAGCCCGAGATGGCTGCGGAGATTGCCGCGACGCGGTGGGCGTCGCTGACGCGCTCGACCGTGTGCACGACGCCTTGTTCGTCAACGCAACTGCCGACCAACTCGGCGGGTTCACGCAGCAGGTCGGTGAGCCCTGCCGTCAGCGACAGGCCCCATACCGGGGACAGGTTGGTGTTGGTGGAACGGGTCAGGTCCAACCGATCGGTCTTCGCTTTCGGGGTCGTGCGTTCATGGGGCAGGACACCACCGGCGCCTTCGTCGACCACCTCCAGCGCACCGAGTACGCCGACGGTCTCACGTTCGGTGCCTGCCTCCCCGGTGAACCGCATGCGATAGAGCGTGAAGGTGGGCTGCTCGTCCAGCACGAGAGTGCCCTCGCTGGTCCACTCTGCAAGCCGCTGCGCCGCTGCGTCATATCGTCCCGGACCATCTGTGTCGCGCGGCACGTCGATGGCGACGATGTTGCGAGGATGGCGCGCGAGCAGTGCGTCCACGTCGGCGTCGCTCAGCACGTCGTAAGGCGGCGCCGCGACCTGATCGAGCGGCAGTGATGGCGCATAGCGGAGGGCGGCGAAAGGTTCGAAGCGAGGCACCCCCACAGGTTGCCATCTCGCGTGCCAACATGGCCAGACAATGACTGAACCAATGCATGAACGAGTGGTGTTGTGTGACCTCGATGGCGTGATCTGGCTGGCTCACCAACCGATACCCGGATCAGTGGAGGCCGTTGCCCGCCTTCGCGCATCTGGGCATCGGGTGCTGTTCGTGACGAACAACTCAGCGACACGACTCGAGGTGCAGGAGGCGACGCTGGCTGCCATTGGAGTTCCGGCGGACGGCGATGTGCTGACCTCGGCGATGGCGGCGGCGGAGCTGTTGTACCCGGGCGAACGGGCGCTCGTATGTGGCGGCGACGGTGTGGTGCAGGCGCTGGAGCGGCGCGGCGTGGAGACCTGCACCGATGGTGACGCAGATGCGGTGGTGGTGGGCTTTCATCTTCACTTCGACTTCGCGGGCCTGGCCCGAGCTGCGCGTGCGGTTCGGCGAGGGGCGAGACTGATCGGGACCAATGACGACGCCACCTATCCCACACCGGACGGTCCGATCCCGGGTGGTGGCTCGATCCTGGCGGCGGTGGAAACGGCGTGCGGTCTGAAGGCCACCGTGGCCGGCAAGCCACACGCGCCGATGGCTGCGCTCGTGCGGGCTGTGGTCGGTGAGGAGGCAGCTCGTCGCGCGTTGATGGTGGGAGATCGGCCGTCGACCGACGGCCTGTTCGCCCGGATGCTCGGGTGCGGGTACGCCCAGGTGTGGAGCGGCGTCACGCCGGCGGGAGCTTCGGTCGAGCCACAGCCGGACCTTGCGTTGGATGACCTTGCGGCCGTGGCCGACGTGCTTGTGACCGGTCGATACTTCCGCGAGTAGACTAATTTCATGTCTGGAAACCCTCTCCTCAAGCGCTTGCTCGATGCCGGTATGCAGTTCACCGAGATGTCCCAAGGGCAAGCCGAAAAGTTGGTCAAGGAGCTCGTCAAGAACGGCGAAGCCCGCCGTAAGGACAGCGAGCAACTGGTGCATCAGCTCGTCGGCCGCGGCCGTTCGGCGACGGAGCAGATCGTGAGCGCGGTGCAGGCCGAGCTCACCAAGCAGCTCGGAAAGTTCGCGAGCCGACTCGACGAGATCGAAGGTCGCGTCGAGGAGTTGGCGCAAAAGGTTGGCATCGCCAGCAAGAAGGCTGCTCCGGTGAAGAAGGCTGCTCCGGTGAAGAAGGCTTCCGCCAAGAAGGCTTGATGGTGGCGAGGCGACAGCGTCTCGACGCAGAATTGGTTCGACGACAGCTTGCCGTCAGTCGCACGGATGCCGCCAAGGCAATCGACATGCGGCGCGTGCTCGTGAACGGCACGCTCGCCGACAAGGCGTCGCGGCAGGTGCACGCTGGCGACGCGATCGTAGTGACCGGACCACCGCCGCGTTTCGTGAGTCGCGGCGGCGACAAGCTCGATGCTGCGCTGCACGCGTTCGGCCTGGAGATCACCGGGTGGAGAGTGCTCGACGCAGGCGCGAGCACCGGTGGTTTCACGGACTGCATGTTGCAGCGAGGCGCAGCTCATGTGGTCGCGCTCGATGTCGGTCATGGCCAGCTCCACCCGCGAATTCGCGACGACGCAAGGGTCACCGTCCTCGAGCGGTTTCACGTGCGAGACGCTCTCCCGGCGACGATCGGCGGGCACGTGGAACTGGTGACCGCTGACCTGTCGTTCATCTCGATCAGACGCGTGCTGCCGTCGCTGATCGGTGTCTGTACGCCGGGGGGACATCTGGTGCTTCTCGTGAAACCTCAGTTCGAGGCCGGCCGGGTCGAGGTCGCGCGGGGACACGGGGTGATCACCGACCCGGCGATCCACGAGCGAGTGCGCTCGGAGGTGCAAGATGCTCTCGTGACCGCCGGCTGCACGATCCACGAATGGCTCGACTCGCCGATCACGGGCGGCGACGGCAATCGCGAATTCCTTGTACACGCCACCACCGACCGGTCAGGATTCGACGCGTGAGCTCAGTGTTGTTGGTTGCCCATCATGATCGTGCCGAAGCCGCTGTGTTGGCGCGTGTCGCGTCCGACTGGCTTCGTGCGCACGGACACGACGCCTGGATGCTGGCCGACGACGCAACTCCTCTCGGTCTGCACGACCTCATTGACGATCGTTCGCCCGGCGCAGAAGACCTCGCTCTCAGTCTGGGCGGCGACGGCACGATGTTGCGGACGGTCAAGCTGGTCGAGGGCGGGGCCGTCCCGATCATCGGCGTGAACGTCGGCCTACTGGGCTATCTCACCGAGGTCGAACCCGACGCAATGTGCCACGCACTCGAGCGGTGGTTCGCCGGGGAGACGGCGGGGGAGTGGCACATCGACGAGCGGATGCTGTTGGCAGTGACCCTCCATCCCCGGGTCGGCACCGCTCGCACGTGGACCGCGCTGAACGAGGGCGTCATCGAGAAGCAGGAGTCGGGTCACACGGTGCGGTTGCAGGTGAGCATCGACGGAACGCCGTTCACCTCCTATGCCGCTGACGGACTGATCCTGGCGACGCCTACCGGTTCCACTGCGTACTCGCTGTCGGCCCGCGGCCCAGTGCTGTCACCTCGTCTTCGTGCGGTGCTCCTGACCCCGGTGTCACCGCACATGTTGTTCGACCGTTCGCTGGTGCTCGACTCCACCGAGCTGGTGGAGGTGGAAGTGCTGGGTCACCGGCCCGCCACGCTGTCGATCGACGGGCAGCCGGTAGCCGGGCTCCTCGAAGGAGACAGGGTCTCCGTCACTCCAGCAGAGCAAGTGGCCCGTTTCGTCCGGTTCGGCCAGCGTCGCTTCCACCAGATTTTGAAGGCCAAGTTCGGGCTGACGGACCGCTGATGCTGCACGAACTCCACATCGAATCGCTGGGGGTGATCGACCGGCTCGACCTTGTACTCGGCTCGGGCTTGACTGCGCTCACCGGTGAGACCGGAGCCGGTAAGACGATGTTGGTCGAGGCGATCAGCTTGCTCGTCGGTGGCCGCGCCGACGTCACGATGGTTCGCCCCGGCGCCCTCGAGGCAAGGGTGGAGGGGCGTTTCGTCGTGGGCGACGAAGAGTTCGTGGTTGCGAGAGTGATACCCGCCGACGGTCGCTCGCGCGCGTACGTCAACGGCCGCCTTGCCACGGTCGGCAACCTTGCCGATCTGGGCTCACGCGGGGTCGACCTCCATGGCCAGCACTCACACCAGAGCCTGCTGTCCGTTGCCGAGCAACGTGATGCGCTCGATCGCTACTGTCGCACCGATCTCCTCCCGTTGCGGGCTGCTCGTGCGCTGCTCACCGAGATCGATGCATCGCTTGCCGCGCTCGGCGGCGACAGCAAGTTCCGGGCTCGCGAGCTCGACCTCCTTCGTTTCCAGGTCGGTGAGCTCCGGGCCGCCGCGCTCACGTCGTCGGTGGAGGACACCGAGCTGGACGCAGAGCACGATCTACTGGCGGGTGCCGTCGAATACCGCGAAGCCGGTGAGCGTGCCGTTGCTGCCCTGGCGGATGATGATGGCGCTGCAGATGCCATCGGCACGGCGATACGTGCCATCGGGGGTCGAGCGCCGTTCTCAGAGCTCGAGACACGTTTGCGGGCGTTGGGCGCGGAACTGACCGATGTGGCCGCCGAGCTGCGCGCACGGTCTGGGGAGATCGAGGAGGACGGTGAGCGGCTGGCGGCGATCCGTCAGCGGCTGCAGCTGCTCCGCGACCTTCGGCGAAAGTACGGCGACTCATTGGCCGAGGTGATTGCGTTCCGCGACGATGTCGAGCACCGTCTCGCGGAGTTGGAGGGATACGAGAGCCGGGTCGCGACGTTGGAGGCGCAGCGAGTCGCTGCCCAAGCCTCGGAACGTGTCGCTGCTGCCGCAGTCGCAGTGACACGCCGTGGAGGCGCCGGCTCGCTGGGTGCCGAGGTGCAGCGTTACCTGCGCGAACTTGCGATGCCCTACGCCGAGGTGGAAGTCGTTGTCGGCGGCGACGATCCAGGCGACGACGTCGCGTTCATGCTGGCTGCGAACCCTGGCTCGCCGCTGTTGCCCTTGGCGCGGGTTGCCAGCGGCGGCGAACTCGCACGGGCGATGTTGGCCCTGCGGCTGGTGCTCACCGAGGCTCCCGACACCCTCGTGTTCGACGAAGTCGACGCCGGCATCGGCGGTGCCGCAGCCGTCGCCGTCGGTCGACACCTTTCCGCCCTGGGCGTCCGGCACCAGGTGCTCGTGGTCACCCACCTCGCACAGGTGGCGGCACTCGCAGACACTCACGTCGTGGTCACCAAGACAGTCGAAGGCGGCGTCACCCAGACGAGCGCGTCGACGGTCCTCGGAGTCGACCGAGTGGACGAGATCGCCCGCATGTTGTCGGGCGACGAAGCTGCTGAGTCGGCTCGACGTCATGCCGCCGATTTGCTCGGTCACCGTGCGGCGGCTCCGCCGTTGTGAAGCGGACGAAACGACCGAACGCATGACCAAATCGGAACTCGATCTGGGGGTGAGTTCCGGAATCCGACGGGACACGATGTTGGTGACGCTGTGCACTCTGCTGTCGCGTGTCACCGGCTTCGGCCGAGTGGTGGCAACTGCAGCAGTACTGGGCAGCGGCGTGCTCGGTGACGTCTACCAGACGGCCAACATGATTCCGAACCTGTTGTTCGAATTGGTTGCCGGTGGGGTGCTGCAGGCGGTACTTGTGCCTGCGTTCGTGGCTGCGCGACGCGAGGGAGGCGATCGTGCACTCAGCGATGCGACGCAGGCGACAGCGGGTGTCATCGTCGCAGGACTTGCACTGGTGGCGGTGGCCGGGATGGCGCTGTCGCCGCTCCTCGCGCGGCTGCTCGTGCTGTCCGAGCCGTCGTCCGTCATCACCGACAGGAAGCTCGACGTCATGGTGCCGATGGTCCTGGTGTTCGTTCCGCAACTGATCTTCTATGGCGTTGCCACGGTCACGAGTGCCGCCCTCTACGCACGTGGGCGTTTCGTGGCGGCGTCGCTGGCGCCAGCGGTCAACAACTTCATCGTGATCGGCGCGTGCGTCGCGTTCCGCGCAGCCCGCGGCGACACTGTCGCCGACCTCGATCTGTCGGCGGTGGAGTTCTTGTTGATCGCCGGTGGCACCACGGTGGGTGTGCTGGCCTTCAGTCTTGTACCGACGTGGGCGCTGCACCGGGTCGGCGTTCACTGGCAACCACGATGGAGACCGCATCACCCTGCCGTGCGCTCGATGCGCTCGTCGTTCGGTTGGGCAACGCTGTCGATCGTGGGCACACTCCTGCCGACCGCCACGGCATTGGCCCTCGGAAACGGTGCACCCGGTGGCGTCGCCGTCTTCGTCTACGCGTTCGCGTTCTATGTGCTCCCTCATGCACTGATCGCCGTGACGATTGCAACGACGCTGACTCCGCGCGTGGCCAACGGCTGGCAGGCGGGAAAAGTAGAGGAGGTACGCGTCGCCGTGGACAACGCGATGCGTCTCACGGTGCCGCTGCTGGTGCTGGCCGGCGCCGGCATGGTGGCGCTGGCGTGGCCACTCACTCGGCTGGTTGCCGGAGTCGGCCAGACGGCCAGCCAGGGACTCGCGCCGATCGCTCACACGCTGGCCAGTTTCGGGCCTGGCCTGTTGGGCTATGGCGTCGCGTTCGTGATGACGAGGGTGCTCTTCGCCCTCGGAGACATCCGCCGGGCGTCGGTGTTGATGATCGCCGGAGCTGTGATGGGCGTGCTCCTGATGGCGATTGCGTCGGCAGTGCTGAGTCCCGCAGATCGAGCGGCGGCACTGGCCGTCGGATACGGCGCATCGCAGACGGTTGCTGCGGTACTGCTGACGCTGCGGGTGCACAGCCTGACGGGCTCGATGGGAGCCAAGCGGATTCTGCGCGTGGCCGGCGAGTCGCTGCTCGCCGCTGCAGGTGCAGTCGTCGTGATGGTTTGGGTGGTCGCCCGCTTCGAGCCGACGCGCCGAGCTGCGCTGGGAGCGTTCCTAGTCGGCGGGGTTGCCGGCGTGGGCGCGTTCGCGCTGATCATCGCCCTCTGTCGGCAACGCGAGTTGCTGCAGCGCCGCCGCGTGTCGCGCTGAGCGCCGCTGTTCGTTCCACCGGCCGATGCCGATACCGCCGGCGAGGATGACCGCTCCGCCGGCCGCATCGAGGAAGTAGTGGTTGGCCGTGACGACGATCGCGAACAGAGTGAGCGACGGGTAGAGCACCGCCAGCACACGGCCGCGGCGGCCGCCCACGAACTGCCAGATGACCATGGCGCACCACAGCGACCAGCCGAAGTGGAGACTGGGCATGGCCGCGTAGGCATTGGCGATGGTCTTGGCCACCCCACTCTGGTAGTCCCACAGTCCACCCACTGTGTCGAGCGTGTCGACGAAGCACTTCGGTTTGACCAGGCCGCCACCCTCTCCAACGACGGGAATCAGACCGGAGCACGTCTTGTACAGCCGTGGCGGAGCGAGTGGGAAGGCCCAATACCCGATCAGCGCCAGCCCGGTGGTTGCGCCCAACAGGTTGCGCATCCTGCGATAGGCGCCGTGACGCCGAGCAAACAGCCAGACGAGGAGGCCGGCGGTGATGATGAAGTGCAGCGTGCCGTAGTAGACGTTGACTGCCTTGATGAACCAGGTGGCCCCGAGGAACAGGTGTTGGATGCCCTGCTCGTGATACATGAACATCGCCTTTTCTGCATCGACGATCAATTGTGCGTTTCGCTGTGCTCGGTTGCCGGCTCCCGGCACGTCTGCCAGGCTGCGAATGGTCTGGTACACGTAGTAGAAGCCCAGGACGATGCCGATCTCGCGCAACCATGCGTGGCGTTGGGGGCCGACCACCGCCGGAGCGGGCGCAGGGGGCGCGGCGGCGCTGTTGTCGGCCCACGTGTCCATCACCGGGATTCTAGGGGGCGCTGGCTCCTGCGGCGACAGGGTGGCCGGGTGACTTTGAGTGTCAGGGCAGGCGACGCCAGATGGTGACTCCGCCGACCTCCGCCACCTGCTCGTAGCCTGATGTGACGAAGAACAGCACGTCGGGGAACAGCGACATCGGGTAGTTGCGGTAGCCGAGGTCGGCGGCGGTGGAGGTGTCGAGGACGAGCTCGGGCGGATTGGCCCGGAGATCGTTCATCATCAAGGCGAGTGCGCCGGGCGCGGCTGAATCGATGCTGGTGCGGGGGTCCTCGCGGCCGCCCGATCGTCCGGTGACGAAGTCGCTGTGCACCAGCGCACCTGCCGGGAGGCGATTTGCTCGTACCAGCACCTCCGGGTACGAGCCCCAGACGAACACTCGTTGCTCGCTGGTGGTGGTGGCTCCGATGTAGGCGGCGAGATCGGTGGGATCGGGACGGTGGTGGAACGACCCTGGAACGAACAGCAGGGCAAAGGCGACTGCGGCGGCCAGCATCGTCGCGCCGACAGCGGCCCTACGAGCACGTCCGGACCACTCGGCGACCACCGGTGTGGCGAGGACGACGAGCGGCGGGAGCACCTGCAACCAGTAGTGGCCGAAGAACCGCAGGCCGGCAACCACCGCCCCGAGGCCGGTGAGCAGCCACAACCAGACGTCGCGCTCCGTGGCCCCGGCCGAGCGCCACGGCGGGCGTCGACGTAGCGCGACGAAGATACCGGCGCAGGCCGTGGCGTGGAACGCGATGAAACCGGCTGCCGACGCGCTGCCGCGGAGCGCCGACGCGCCGATGCCGGCGGCTGCGAACACGAAGCCGGGGCTGTTGGTGACGTTCCACTCCCAGTACGCCCCGAATGGGGCGTAGAAGCCGACCGTTGCGACCGTACCGACCGCCCCGGCGATCAGCAGCGCCGACTGGCGCACGCGGCCGCAGCGCCATGCGCTGTACACCGCCGGCAACGTGGCCAACAGCCAACTCTGTCGTGTGAGGATCGCGAGCCCCAGTGAAATGCCAGCGGCGAGAGCCCAACCCCAATGCGCGCGCCGGCTCCACAACAACGCGGCGGTGCCCGGCAGCAGCGCGAAGTGGGCGTAGTTGGCGCCACCTGCATCTGCGGGGAACAGCGCCATCGCACCCCCGACGAAGAGTATTCCGGCCCACAGCGCGTGTGTGTTCGTGCCCCATCGGCGCTTGGCCTCACGTGCCATCAGCACCCCGCCGAGCGCGAGGAGAACCGTGACCAGAACACGCATCAATCGGATGTCGGTGTTGTCGGTGATTCCGAACGAGGCGGCGTACGCGAGCGGCGGCAGCGGTGGTTTGCGGTCGAAGATGTCGCGGTACAACGTGCCGCCATCACGCACGATCATGGCCTGCACGCCGATGGCCGCCTCGTCGGCATCGAACAGCCGAGTGGTCATGGTGGGAAGACGCAACGTGATCGCGAGCATCACAGCCCACAGTGCGGGCCGACTGTGGAGTTCCCGCCAGATGCGCGTCACGGGCTTGGAGGCTACTGTCGGCCGCATGGTGAGGGTGCGAGGTGTGTTGTTCGACTTCGGGAACACACTCTTCGCCCATGCTCCGCTCGCTGAGACGGTGGCCCTCGCGGCGCGGCGGTTGGGCGCCGAGGTCAGCACCTCGTGGGCGACGGACTTCGCCGCAACGGTGGACAGCGCAGCACACACCGCGGACGAGTTGCGACATCCGAGGGACCTGGATGCGGCGGTCTGGTACGAGCGCTGGCATCTCCTGTACGGCTGCGCCGATGGTGAGATCCCGGGTCTCGGCGCCGCCGTGTACGACGGTATGCACGACCCGTGGAGCTGGACGCCCTTTGTCGACAGCATCGAGACGCTTGTTCGCCTGCACCACGTCGGTGTCCCGATGGTGATCGTCTCGAACACAGGTTGGGACATCCGCACCGTCTTCGCCGCCTACGGACTCACGTCACTCGTCGACCGCTTCGTGCTGTCCTACGAGGTGGGGGCGGTGAAGCCCTCGCCGACGATCTTTCGCGCCGCGTGCGCCGCCATCGATCTGAGCCCTTCGCAAGTGCTGATGGTCGGCGACGACACTCGCGCTGACGGTGGCGCCACGCGTTCGGGGGTGCGGACGCTGTTGGTGCCCACGATGCGCCCGGGTGCGGACAACGGCATAGCGGCTGCGGCAGATCTCGTGGTCGGGATTTGACGCCCATCCGCGCGCAGCGCCGGGGACGCGGTATGATGCGCTCCCGTTGTCAGTTCACCTGAAACGGAGGTCGAAAGCGCATGCCGAAGCACATTTTCGTGACCGGAGGCGTTGCCAGCTCCCTCGGCAAAGGTCTGACTGCGTCGTCGCTCGGTCGGCTGCTCAAGATGCGTGGCCTGAGGGTCACGATGCAGAAGCTAGATCCGTACATCAACGTCGACCCGGGAACGATGAACCCGTTCGAGCACGGTGAGGTGTTCGTCACCGATGACGGCGGTGAGACCGACCTCGATCTCGGTCACTACGAGCGGTTCATCGACGAGCCACTCACCCGCAACTCGAACGCCACGACGGGCAGCATCTATCAAGCAGTGCTCGCGGCCGAGCGTCGCGGCGACTACCTCGGCAAGACGGTGCAGGTGATCCCGCACATCACCGACGAGATCAAGCGTCGCATCCAACGGCTCGCCACCGATGACGTCGATGTCGTGATCACCGAGGTCGGTGGCACCGTCGGCGACATCGAGATCCTGCCGTTCCTGGAGGCCTTGCGTCAGTACCGCAAGGACGTCGGGCGCGACAACATCTGTTACATCCACGTCACCCTCGTGCCGTTCATCGGCCCAGCCGGTGAGCAGAAGACGAAGCCCACGCAACACTCGGTCACCGAGTTGCGCAGTCGTGGTATCCAACCCGACATCATCGTGTGTCGCAGTGAGGAACCGCTCAGCGACAACCTGAAGCGCAAGATCAGCAACCTGTGCAACGTCGACGAGAAGGCCGTCGTGAATGCAGCCGACGCGCGCAACATCTACGAACTGCCGCTGATTCTGCACAATGAGGGCCTCGACACCGTCGTGTGCGAGGTGCTCCGTCTCGACGCCCCGGTCGACCTGACTCCCTGGCAGCAGATGGTGGCGAAGGTGGAAGCTGCCACCAAGCCGGTGAAGATCGGGCTGATCGGCAAGTACGTCGACTATCAGGATGCGTATCTCTCCGTTGCCGAGAGCCTGCGCCACGCGGGCTTTCATCACGGCGCGAAGGTCGAGATCGACTGGATCCAGGCCGAGGAGGTGGAAGGCCTGCTCGTCGGTGAGCGCCTCCATGACCTCGATGGGATTCTCATCCCCGGCGGCTTCGGCGAGCGCGGCTTCGAAGGCAAGATCGCCGCCGCCGGCTACGCGCGTGAACACGACATTCCGTGCCTGGGCATCTGCCTCGGCCTCCAGGCGATGACGATCGACTTCGCCCGCAACGTGCTCGGCCTTGCCGACGCGAACAGCACGGAGATGAACCCGTCGACGACACACCCGGTCATCGACCTGATGCACGATCAGCGAGATGTTGCCGACAAGGGCGGCACCCAGCGCCTCGGCGCCTATTACGCCATCCTCGAGCCCGGCAGCCGGATGCATCAGGCGTACGGAGAGCCGGTGGTCAGCGAACGACACCGTCACCGCTACGAGCTCAACGCCACCTGGAAGCCCCGCATGGAGGCCGCCGGGCTGCAGTGCACCGGGCTGTCTCCGGATCGCCGCCTCGTCGAGTTCATCGAGTTGGCTGATCACCCGTACTGGGTTGCCACGCAGTCGCATCCCGAGTTCAAGAGCCGTCCGGACCGCCCACACCCGCTGTTCCGCGAGCTGGTGGCACACGCGATCGCTCGCCACGAGGCGCGCACTCCTACCCTGAGAGTGATCGACGATCAGTCCGTCGCCTGAGCCGATGAGCGGTTTTCGCCATCTCGGGGACCGGCCGGTTCATCAGGGATACATCTGGCACGTGTCGGTCTCCGAGTACGAGTCACCGGAGGGCGAGGTGTTCCACCGTGACATCGTGCGCTCGCCGGGGGCGGTCGCAGCGGTGCCGTTGTGGCACTCCGCTGATGGTGTGCCGATGGTGACGATGGTGCGCCAGTACCGCGCACCGTTCGACGCGATGGTGATCGAGGTGCCGGCGGGGATGCGTGACGTGCCGGGCGAGCCCACCGAGGTGACTGCTGCCCGCGAACTCGTCGAGGAGGTCGGCCTCGTTGCCGGCTCGCTGGAACACCTGGTCGACATCTATCCGTCGGCTGGGATGACCGACTCCGTGCTGACGCTGTACCTGGCCACTCAGCTCACTCAGGTGGCACGCGAGACGCATGGCCCGGAAGAGGCGCACATGGAGGTGCTGCAGGTTCCGTTGGCCGAGGCGGTGCAGATGGTGTTGCGCGGTGAGATCCGAGATTCCAAGACGATGATCGGGCTGCTCCTCGTGGAGCGTCGTCTGCGTGAGGCCGAGCCACGATGAGCGGTGTGGCATCGATCGGCGACGCGATCGATGAACCGATCGAGGTCGTCGACTTCCTGTCGTGGATGGCAAGCGAGCGTGGTCGGTCGGCCAACACCCTGTCTGCGTATCGGCGCGACCTTCTCGCCTACTCGGCGTGGTTGGCTACCCAACACAACTCGTTGGGCAGCGTCGACAGGGGGGCGCTGGACCGATTCGTGCAGTGGCGCCGGGGGAGCGGCGCCGCTCCGGCGAGCGTGGCCCGTCAGCTGGCGGCGATCCGTATGTTGCATCGGTTCATGGCCGAGGAAGGCATGCGGCCGGATGACCCTTCCGCGGATGTGGAGGGGGTTCGTGTTCCTGCCGGAATCCCGCACCCGCTCAGCGAGGCGGAGGTGGATCGCCTGCTGGCGGCAGTCGTGGCCACTGACCCGGCGTCGGTTCGTGACCGGGCGCTGCTGGAGTTCCTGTATGCCACCGGCGCTCGCATCAGCGAGGCGTGCGGCCTGTCGCTGTCGGACATCGATCGCGACAACAGGTTGGTGCGTGTGTTCGGAAAGGGCGCCAAGGAGCGCATTGTGCCCTTCGGACGTGTCGCAGCGGCAGCGATGGACGAGTGGTTGTTCTCCGGCCGCCAACACCTGGAACCGGCGCGCTGGGCGCGCCGAGGCGACCAGGAAGCCGTGTTCCTCAACTCGCGTGGCGCTCGGCTGTCGCGACAGGCAGCGTGGGCGATCGTGAAGAAGTACGGCAACCGTGTGGGGCTGGGCGAGAGGTTGTCGCCGCACGTGCTGCGTCACTCGTGCGCCACGCACCTCCTGGATCACGGCGCCGACCTGCGCATCGTCCAGGAGATGCTCGGCCACGCGTCGATCTCGACCACCCAGGTGTACACCAAGGTCAGCCAGGACCGGTTGTGGGCCGTCTATCGTCAGGCGCACCCGCGCGCCGAGCAGCGATGAGCGCCCTGATCCACCTTGCCCGTCGATTCGTCGCCTCGTTGTCGCGACGTCCGTTGCCCGCAGCCGAGACCGAGTGGGCGTTGGGCTCGCTGCTGCCCGGCGAGGCGGCGCTGTGGGAGCAGATGTCGGTGCAGGATCGGCGACACTCGTCGCAGGTGGCACGTCGATTCGCTGCCGGGCACCCCGGGTGCACTCGCCAACAGTTGGCCGGCGCACTGCTGCACGATGTCGGCAAGCTGGCCAGCGGGTTGGGCACGATCCGCCGTGTGATCGCGACCGTCGTCGGACCGCGTACCGCAGCCTTCCGGCTCTACCACGACCACGAGCGCATCGGCGCCGAGATGCTCACCGCTGTCGGCTCCGATGCGCTGACCGTGGAGCTGGTGCTCGGTCGCGGTGACGACGCCGCGGCCCTGCGTGCGGCCGACGACATCTGAGCGCCGTCAGGCCGGCAGCAGACCGGCAGCGGACTGGGCGCGGGTGAGGGTGGCGGCAGCGACCGCGCGGGCCTTGGCTGCGCCCTTGCGCAGCAGCGACTGCAGCTCACCGCGGTCGGTCATCAGCTCGTGGTATCGGGCCTGAATCGGCTCGAGCAGCGCGATGACGGCCTCCCCAGCGTCGGTCTTGAGCGGTCCGTACTGGCTGTATCCGGTGGCCAGCGCCTCTGGTGCCTCGCCGGTGCACGCGGCAAGGATGTCGAGCAGGTTGCTCACCCCGGGCTTGGATTCGCGCTCATATCGCACGTCGCTGTCGCTGTCGGTGACGGCGCGCTTGAACTTCTTGAGGATCACTGAAGGGCTGTCGAGCAGGTACACCAGGCCAGCGTCGGTGGTCGCCGACTTGCTCATCTTCGACGTCGGATCCTGTAGATCCATCACGCGCGCGCCGGCCTTGGGAGTGACGGCCTTCGGTAGGACGAACGTCTCGCCGAAGCGGTGATTGAAGCGCAGTGCGATGTCGCGAGTGATCTCGATGTGCTGGCGCTGGTCGTCGCCGACGGGCACCTCGTTCGTGTCGTAGAGCAAGATGTCGGCGGCCTGCAACGCCGGGTAGGTGAAGAGGCCGGCGGAGATGAACTCCGCCGTGCTGCTGTTCTCCTGGCGCCGAGCCGACTTGTCCTTGAACTGGGTCATCCGGCTCAGCTCGCCATAGCTGACGGTGCATTCCATCATCCAGCCGAGCTGACTGTGTTCGGGCACGTGGCTCTGCACGAAGACCGTGGCCGCGTCGGGGTCGAGCCCGACGGCGAACAGCATGGCGGCCAACCGCAGCGTGGCCTGCCCGAGCACATCGGGTGCTTCGGTGACGGTGAGCGCGTGCAGATCGACGATGCCGTGGAACGCATCGGTCTCGTGCTGGCCCGAGACCCAGTTGCGCAAGGCACCAAGGTAGTTACCAAGGTGGACGTCGCCCGTGGGCTGGATGCAGGAGAGCACGCGTGTCACTGGGGCAGGCTACCTGCGCGCCGGGATCCGGTTGGGTCCATTTCGCCGACCGACGGCGGGTACGATCGCTGCCATGGCCGTCGACGTCACCACCTCCGTGTACGAGGGGCCATTCGACTTGCTGTTGCACCTGATCCTCAGAGAACAGGTCGACATCTACGAGGTCTCACTCAGCCATATCGTCGATGCCTACCTTGCGGAGATCGAGCTGCTGCAGACGCTCGACCTCGATCTGGCCACCGAGTTCCTCCTGATCGCGTCCACGCTGGTCGAGCTGAAGGCCCGCAGGTTGCTTCCCGGCCGTGACGACATCGATCTCGACGACGAGCTCGCGTTGTGGGAAGAGCGCGATCTGTTGCTGGCCCGGCTGCTGGAGTGCAAGACCTTCAAGGACGTCGCCGGTGTGTTCAGCCGTCTCGCGGAGGATGCCGACCGCTCGTTCCCGCGTAGCGTCGGCGCCGACGATCGATTCGCCGAACTGATGCCCGACCTGATGGAGGGCGTCACCCCACAGCGTCTGCACCGAGCGTTCGTCAGAGCAGTGACGCCAAAGCCCGTCCAGCGCATCGACCTGTTCCACGTCGCGCCGATCCGAGCGAACGTCTCTGACGCCCTTG
Organism: Ilumatobacteraceae bacterium; assembly: GCA_043721915.1. Classification (GTDB taxonomy): domain Bacteria; phylum Actinomycetota; class Acidimicrobiia; order Acidimicrobiales; family Ilumatobacteraceae; genus UBA668. The sequence continues at coordinate 18,978 of JAYSPV010000036.1, forward strand.
CCGAGCTTGTCGACGAGCTACCGCGGATCGGCCGGATGTCGTTCCGACGCCTCACCAGCGGCCTTGTCGAACGACTGGAAGTGATCGTGCGATTCCTTGCACTGCTGGAGCTGTTCAAGCAGGGGTTGGTCGAACTCGAACAGACCGAACGTTTCGGCGACATCGAGGTGGTGTGGACCGGTGGCAACGTCGCCGACCTCTCCGCACTGGCCATCGACGACTATGAAGGATGACCTGATCGTGCCCGTGCAGCCCAACCCCCTCGATGCCGACACCGTTCGAGCGATCGAGGCCATCATCCTCGTCGCGGTCGAGCCGGTGCCCAGTGAGCAGCTGGCGCAGTTGCTCGAGCAGCCCGTCGTGCTGATCGATCGGCTGTGCGCCGAGCTGGCCGACGCCTACGCGCAGGCCGGTCATGGCTTCCAGCTCACCAAGGTCGCCGGCGGATATCGCTACCAGACTCACCCGGATCTCTCGCCGTACGTCGAGCGCTTTCTCCTGGATGGGCAGCGCGCCCGGATGAGCGGGGCAGCGCTCGAGACGCTGGCGATCATCGCCTACAAGCAGCCGCTGTCGCGCGCTCAGATCGCCAGCATCCGCGGCGTCGACCCGGACGCCGTGATCCGCACGTTGCAAGCGCGCGGCTACGTCGCTGAAACAGGCCGCGACAGCGGGCCGGGCCAGGCGATCCTGTTCGGCACCACGGCGGCTTTCCTGGAGAAGCTGGGGGTCAACTCGGTCGCCGATCTACCACCGATCGCCGCGTTCGTGCCGGGCGCCGACGTCGTCGAGGCGCTGGAACACGGTCTGCGCATCGATCCTCAGGCTGACGCGCGTGCCTGAACGAGAGCTCGAGCCACCTCTCTGGGAGCAGTGGGCAGCGAAGTCCGCTGAACTTCCGCAGGGTGAACGCCTGCAGAAGGTGCTGGCCGTTCGAGGTTGGGGCAGCCGTCGGTTGTGCGAGGACATGATCTCCGAGGGGCGGGTGACGGTGAACGGCGACGTTGCCGTGCTCGGGCGCCGCGTCGACACCGAGCACGATCGCGTGGAAGTCGACGGCGTTCCGATCGGGCTCAAGCCGGGCCTGGTGTACTACCTGCTCAACAAGCCGGTGGGCGTGGTGACCACCGCCCACGACCCACAGGGCCGACCGACGGTGGTCGACCTGGTCCCTTCTGAACCGCGCGTGTACCCCGTCGGCAGGCTTGACTTCGGGACCGAAGGCTTGTTGCTGATGACCAACGACGGCGAGCTCTCCCACCGCTTGGCTCACCCCAGCCATGGTGTCGAGAAGGAGTATCTGGTGGAGGTGGATGGCGCCCCCGGTGGCGGGGCAGTCCGGCGCCTTCGCGACGGCGTAGAGCTCGAGGACGGTATGACTGCCCCTGCGAAGGTGTCTCAGCCCAGCCCGGGCGTCCTGCGGATCACCATCCACGAAGGCAGGAACCGCCAGGTGAGACGGATGTGCGAGGCCGTCGGACACCCGGTGCAGCGTCTCGTGCGGGTGCGGATCGGCCCGCTGCGCGATGCGGCGCTCAAGCCAGGGGAGTGGCGCGAGCTGACCCAGGCCGAGGTCCGGAGCCTGGTAGAAGCGGCTGCTGGCGACACCCGTCCGATACGCTGATTCGTCGTGTCAACCAGTCGTCGGGCGAACGTCGTGGGCTTCGGCCTCATCGGGGGTTCCATCGCCCGCGCACTGATCGACCGCGGCTGGCACGTCAGCGGTGACGAGACCGATCCGGTGCGATGCGCGCAGGCGGAGGCGCTCGGTGTCGTGAGCGCCTGGGGTCTCGATCCTGATGCGGAAGTCACGTTCGTGGCCACCCCTGTCCTCAGCATTGCCGACCAGGTCAAGCGTGCACTGGCGGAGACCACCGGTGTGGTCACCGATGTCGGCAGTGTGAAGGCTGCCGTCGTCAACGCCATCGATGATCCACGGTTCGTCGGCGGCCACCCGATGGCGGGAAGCGAACTGGATGGGCTGGATGGGGCGGACGGCAACATGTTCCAAGGTGCCGTGTGGGTGCTGACGCCCTCGGTCACCACCGCCGACACCACCTTCAGTGCGATCGCAGCTGTCGTCGCCGACCTGGGTGCCGACGTGGTCGCACTGTCCGCCGATCGCCATGATCAGACTGTGGCCGTCATCAGCCACGTTCCCCATCTCGCAGCGGCGACACTGATGGGCCTGGCCAGCGAACGCGCCGAGGAACACGCCGCGCTCTTGCGGCTGGCGGCAGGTGGCTTTCGTGACATGACGCGCATTGCGAGCGGCCAACCCCACATCTGGCTCGACATCTGCGCAGAGAACCGAACGGCAATCCTGTCCGCGCTCGACGGGCTGATCGCTGGCCTCGAAGACATGCGCGACGTCGTCGACCGCGACGATCGAGACCAACTGCTGGCCCGGCTGTCGCATGCTCGTGACGCTCGCTCCAACCTGCCCGTGCGCGGCACCCACCCCAGCGAACTCGCCGAAGTTCGCATCCCGATCCCCGACCGGCCCGGTGCCGCAGCCGAGGTCTTCACCCTCGCCGCCGAGTTGGGCGTCAACATCGACAGCTTCGAAGTGGTGCACAGCGTCGAAGGCAACCGCGGCGTCGCGGTCGTGCTCGTGGATGCCGCCATGGTCGACGTCTACCGCGGCGGGCTGATCGCCCGTGGGTACCGGCCAGCAGTGCAGCGGTTGGGCTGAGCCGGCCGATGGACGTGTATCGCGTAGCGCCCCTCGGCGCCCCCATCGATGCGGTGGTGGAAGTGCCCGGCTCGAAGAGCGTCGCCAATCGAGCGCTCGTGTGTGCCGCGCTGGCGGAGGGTGAGAGCGTGCTGCACGGTGTGCCCGACGGCGACGACACCGAAGCGATGCTCGACTGCCTGCAGGCGATCGGCCCGGAGGTCGAGCGCAGCGGTGACGAGGTACGTGTCGCCGGCGGGCAGAGCAGGTTCAAGCGCGGCCCGATCACCTTGAAGGCGCGCCTGGCAGGTACCACGTCCCGGTTCGTCACTGCCCTCGCTGCGCTCGGGCCAGGCCCGTACACGATCGATGGCGATGCACCGTTGCGCAGTCGCCCGATGGGGCCGCTGCACGACGCACTGATGTCGTTGGGGGTGCAGGTGGAGCCTCTTGAAGGTCACGGACGCCTGCCGGTGAGAGTGCACGGTCCCGTCGACGTCTCGCTCGATGAAGTCTCGCTGCGCGGCGACGTCAGCAGCCAGTACCTCACGGCGCTGATGCTGATCGCGCCCTACTTCCCCAACGGTCTGCGCTTCGTGCTGACCACCCCGCTGGTGTCGCGTCCCTACATCCGGATCACTGCCGCAGTGATGGAGTCATTCGGCGTCCCGGGCGTGGAGCTCGGTGACCGCATCATCACGGTCCCGGCCGGTCGCTATCAGCCGCGTGAGTACACGATCGAGCCGGACGCCAGTTCCGCTGGGTACCCGTTGGCCGCAGCCGCGATCTGTGGCGGCCGGGTGAGAGTGCCTGGCCTCACCGACCGTGCGATCCAGGGCGACGCTGCATTCGGCAAGGTGCTCGCCCAGATGGGATGCACGGTGACGCAGGACTCGTCGGGCACCACGGTGTCACGCACGGGCCCGTTGAACGGCATCGCGATCAACATGGTCGACCTCTCCGATCTCGTGCCCACGCTGGCTGTGGTGGGTGCCTTCGCCGACGGCCCGACCGACATCTACGGCGTCGGATTCATTCGCAACAAGGAGAGTGATCGGCTGTCGGATCTCTGCCTCGAATTGCGCAAGGCCGGGATCGACGCGATCGACAACCCTCATGGCCTGATCGTGCAGCCGAGCGTGCCACGCTCTGCGACCTTGGCGACGCACCACGATCATCGGTTGGCCATGTCGTTCGCGTTGGTGGGTCTCGGTGCGAGTGGCATCATCATCGAGGATCCCGACGTGGTCTCGAAGAGCTGGCCGGACTTCTGGGCGATGATCGAGAGCCTGCGGTGAGCGAGTCGGCCCGTGAACATGTCGCAGCCTTCGACGTCGACGGCACGTTGACAGTGCGCGACTGCGTGAAGCCGTTCCTGCTCCGGGTGGGGGGGTGGTCGGCCGTCTCGCACGCTCTGGCGCGCAAGCCCGCTGCGACGCTCGGTGCCGCGGCTCGCCGTGATCGCGACCGATTGAAGGAACTGGTGGTCGGCGGCGTGTTGCGCGGCCGGAAGGTGGAGCACGTCGAGGCGTTGGGCGAGCAGTTCGCTCAGCAGGTCGAGGCCGGGTGGCTGCGATCCGACACGATGGGCAGATTGCGTTGGCACCAGCGCGCGGGCCACCGCATCGTGCTGGTATCGGCGTCGCTCGGCCCGTACCTGCGCCCTTTGGGCCGTCGCCTGGGTGTCGACCAGGTGCTGTGCGCGGAACCGTTACGCACCGGCGACGAGTTTGCCGACGGCCTCGATGGCCCGAACTGCCGGGCGGAGGAGAAAGTGCGCCGGCTCGATGAGTGGCTGGCGTCGCAGCATCTGGGGGATGCCACGGTGTGGGCGTACGGCGACAGCGCAGGCGATCGGGAGCTGTTGGCGCGTGCCGACCACCCGCTGCTGGTGAAGCGCACCATGGTGTCGGCCGTCCCCGCAGGCTTCCAGTGATGGCGCCGCGATGATCAAGGCCATCATCCGCGAGGCTCGTCCCAAGCAATGGGCGAAGAACGTGTTGGTCTTCGCCGCGCCCGGAGCTGCAGGCGTGCTCGACAACTGGTCGTTCCTGTGGAAGGCGGCCGCCGCCTTCCTGGTGTTCTGCTTGGTCAGCAGCGGCACGTACTACTGGAACGACATCCAAGACGTCGAGGCCGACCGTCGGCATCCGAAGAAGTCGCAACGGCCGATCGCCAGCGGCGCGCTGTCGTTGCGCGTCGCGCGAGTCGTCGGAACGCTGCTGCTCGTGGGCGGCATCGCGCTGGCCTTCGGGCTGAGTTGGAAGTTGGGCGCCGTCACTGCCGGCTACGTCGCTCTCACCACGTGCTACAGCGCGTTCCTGAAGCACGTCGCAGTGGTCGATCTCGTCGCAGTCGCCTCCGGGTTCGTTTTGCGCGCAATCGCTGGTTCGGTGGTCACCGATGTCAAGATGAGCATGTGGTTCGTCTTGTGCACCTCCTTCGGGTCGCTGTTCATCGTGACGGGCAAGCGGTTCGCCGAACTGCGCGAGATGGGCGACAGCTCATCGACCCGCGCCGCGTTGGAGGACTACACGCTGGGTTTTCTGCAAACCGTGCTCTCCGTCAGCGTCGGTGCCACCTTGGTGACGTACTGCATCTGGGCGTTCGAGGTGCGTGAGGTGTCGGGAAGCTCGTGGCCGTTCTACGAGCTGTCGATCGTTCCGATGTTGACCGCGTTGTTGCGGTACACGCTGATCCTCGAGCAAGGTCAGGGCGCTGCGCCCGAGGAGATCTTCGCAGCGGACCGAACGTTGCAGTTGCTGGGGCTCGTGTGGGCAGTCGTCTTCGGATTGGGAGTGTACGTAGGGTGAGCAGCATGCGATCGTTCGAGGAAGCGTTACTGGCGGTTCGAGACGTGGACGGCTGGATGGGCCGTGACCAGGCCGAGCGCCTATATCGGGCGGCGGCAGCCACGCACGCCGGCGACACCATCGTCGAAATCGGCAGCTTCCGTGGCCGCAGCACGATCGTGCTGGCCAGCGCAGCGCCAGCAGGTACCGACATTGTCGCGATCGATCCGCATGCCGGCAACGACCGTGGTCCCAACGAGTTGGAAGGCTTCGCCGAGGCCGCGGCCACCGATCACGACATCTTCAACGCCAACCTGGCTGCTGCTGGCGTCGCCGACCGCATCCGTCACGTGCGCGCCTTCAGCGACACGGCCCACGCCGATGTGACCGGCGAGTTGGCTGTCCTCTACGTCGATGGCGCCCACCGGTATGGCCCGGCGCGCGCCGACATCCGTGACTGGGGCACGCGAGTGGCACCGGGTGGCACGCTGCTGATCCACGACTCGTTCTCGTCAGTGGGGGTGACCCTCGCCATCGTACGCGAGCTGATGTTCGGCAGCCGTTGGCGCTACGTCGGCCGCGCCCGATCGCTCACCGAGTACTGCGCCGATCTCGACGGCACGCCTCGCAGCCGGGTTGTCAACGCTGCCCGACAGGCGATGCAATTGCCATGGTTCGCGAAGAACCTGGTGGTGAAGGTGATGCTGACCGTGAAGCTCGGCGGCGTGCTGAAGAAGGTCACCGGCCGTGAGCCGGAGTGGCCGTACTGATGGCAGGCTGGTGCCGATGAGGTCGCTGCGCAAGGGGCTCACCGGATGGGGGCTCACGAATGCCACCGTCGCCGACGTGGTGGAGCTGCCAAACCACGAGGTCGCGCGGGCGATCCAAGATGTCGGTGATCGTGGCGCGCTCGTCCGCGGGCTGGGGCGCAGCTACGGCGATGCGGCGCAGAACTCGGGTGGTCTCGTGCTGCGTCTGCTCGGCTCAGCCCACCAAGCGGTCATCGACGTGGCCAGCAACACGGTCGTCGTGCCGGCGGGGGTCAGCATCGACGACCTGCTGCGCGTCATCGTGCCACGTGGATACTTCGTGCCGGTCACCCCGGGTACCCGGTTCGTGACCATTGGCGGGGCAATCGCCAGCGACATCCACGGAAAGAACCATCACGGCGAAGGATCGTTCGGCAACCACGTGCTGTCGTTGACCCTCCTGCTCGCTGACGGGTCGCGCGCCGCTGTCAGCCCCACCGAGCAGGCAGCGCTCTTCTGGGCGACGGTCGGCGGCATGGGACTGACGGGTATCATTCTCGACGCCACCGTTCGCCTGCTGCCGATCGAGTCCAGCTTGATGTCGGTCGACACGAACCGCATCCCCGATCTCGACTCACTGCTCGCGGCGATGTCGGAGGGCGACGACAATTATCGCTACAGCGTGGCCTGGATCGACCCGCAGGCAAGGGGGCGATCGATGGGGCGCAGCGTGCTGACCCGCGGCGACCATGCACGCCTCGATCAGCTCGGAGCGAAGGCCGCGATCGACCCGCTCTCGTACGCTGCCAAGCAGCTGGTCTCGATGCCGCCGCTGGTGCCGCCGATGGGTGTGATCAACCACGCCACAGTCGCCGCCTTCAACGAGATCTGGTACCGCAAGGCGCCACTCGAGCGTGTCGACGAACTGCAGAGCATCGCCGGCTTCTTTCACCCTCTTGACATGGTGGGGAAGTGGAACCGCATCTATGGCACGCAGGGCATGCTGCAGTACCAGTTCGTCGTGCCCTTCGGTGAGGAGGAGACGATGCGCACGGTCATCGAGCGGCTGTCGGTGAGCGGCACGGCCAGCTTCCTCGCTGTGCTGAAGCGTTTCGGTGGCGGCAATGACGCGCCTCTCAGCTTTCCGGCGCCGGGCTGGACCCTTGCACTCGACGTTCCGGCCGGCACACAGGGCTTGGGCGAGATGCTGCACAGCCTCGACCGTCTGGTGCTCGATGCGGGCGGCCGCCACTACTTCGCAAAGGATTCGGTCACCACGAAGGAGGCCATCCGCCGCGGGTACCCGCGCCTGGACGAATGGAAGGCTGTGCGCCACTCGGTCGATCCACTCGGGGTCTGGCAGAGTGACCTGTCCCGTCGCCTGGGCCTCACCGACTGAAAAGGGAACGATCATGGACAACGCACTCGGCGAACCTCAGACAATCCTTCTGCTCGGAGGTACCAGCGACATCGGTCTTGCCATCGTGCGCGAGGTGCTCAGCCCGAACGCCCGCACGGTGGTGCTCGCGTGTCGCAACGTTGCGAAGGGCGAGGCCGCAGCTACCGGTTTGCGTCACGACGGGCTCATCGTGGATGTGGTGCACTTCGACGGCGCTGCGACGGACACTCATGAAGCGGTGTTGCGTGACATCGCGGAGCGTCATGGCGACATCGATCTTGCGGTGCTGGCGTTCGCTCTACTCGGAGAAGGTGCCGCAACGTCCAAGGACGTCACCGCTGCCGGCGAGCTGGCGCATGTCAACTTCACGGGCGCGGTGACCGCTACGGTCGCCGTGGCCAACCGGATGCGGGCGCAGGGCCACGGGGCGATCATCATGCTCAGCAGCGTCGCCGGCGAGCGGGTCCGGGCCGCGAATGCTGTCTACGGCGCTACCAAGGCCGGTCTCGATGGTTTCGCCCAGGGCCTGGGTGACGAACTGGCTGGCGAGGGTGTGCACATGCTGGTGGTGCGCCCCGGATTCGTTCAGTCGGCGATGACTGCCGGCCTCAAGCCGGCGCCGTTCGCCACCACACCGGAGAAGGTGGCAGAGATCGCCGTCAAGGGTCTGCGTGCGAAGCGCCGGATGGTGTGGGCGCCGGGCATTCTGCGTGTCGTCTTCATGGCGCTGCGCCACGTGCCCGGCCCTATTTGGCGCCGCCTGCCGCTGGGCTGATGCGCAACCGAAGGCCTGCGGGCGACGCGGCGGGTACCTCCTGGGGCTATCAGCCGGCACTGGACGGTCTGCGGGCCGTTGCAGTCGCGATGGTGCTCTGCTTCCACGCTGGGTTTTCTTGGATGGGTGGCGGTTACTTCGGTGTGTCCGTCTTCTTCACACTGTCGGGTTTCTTGATCACCTCGCTGCTGCTCGGCCAGATGAAGGGCGGGCGGCCGGTCGCCCTGCGCGACTTCTACTCCCGACGTGCCAGGCGGTTGCTGCCGGCGAGTTCGGTGTGCCTCGCCGCAATCCTGGTCGCAAGGTTGAGCGGCGAGTTCAGCGAAGTACCGCGCCTTCGGGTGCAGCTGTTCGGAGCCATCGGACAGGTCTTCAACTGGGTGCAGATTGCGGGCTCGTCGAGCTATTCGAACCTGTTCGGCAGCGCGCCGGCGCTGACCTCTCCGCTTGAGCATTACTGGTCACTAGTGCATCCCCGCATTAGTTGATTGA
>JAYSPV010000037.1:0-2871 GCA_043721915.1 Ilumatobacteraceae bacterium
ATGACAGCCAGACGCTTGCCGTTGGCGGCTTCGGATTGTGCGGCATTCCCGAAGCGCTGATCGATGCCCTCCGCGACACGGGCGCCACGAACCTCACGGTCATCTCCAACAACGCCGGCGTCGATGGGTTCGGTCTCGGCAAGCTGCTCGAAAGCCGCCAGATCGCAAAGATGATCTCCAGCTACGTGGGGGAGAACAAGGAGTTCGAACGCCAATTCCTGGCCGGCGAACTCCAACTCGAGTTCACTCCGCAGGGCACGCTGGCCGAGAAGCTACGAGCGGGCGGTGCGGGCATCCCGGCCTTCTTCACCAAGACCGGCGTCGGCACGTTGGTCGCCGAAGGCAAGGAGACGCGTGAGTTCGACGGATCTGTCTACGTCATGGAGCGTTCGCTGGTTCCTGATGTCTCACTCGTCAAGGCCCACACGGCCGACGCCTCGGGCAACCTCGTCTTCCGTCGCACGGCACGCAACTTCAACCCCGCCGCCGCAATGGCCGGCAAGATCACGGTCGTCGAGGTAGAGCACCTGGTGCCCACCGGTGCGATCGATCCAGACGACGTGCACCTTCCCGGCATCTACGTGCACCGCATCGTCGTCAACGAGCACCCGGAGAAGCGCATCGAGAAGCGCACCATCCGCGAGCGTGTCGTGACACAGCCGAACAGAGAGCAGGGTCAGCGATGAGTTGGACACATGCACAGATGGCGGCACGCGCTGCGCAGGAACTCCAGGATGGGTTCTACGTCAACCTCGGCATCGGTCTGCCGACGCTGGTCGCCAACTTCGTCAGCCCCGATATCGAGGTGTGGCTGCAGAGCGAGAACGGCATGCTCGGCATCGGCCCGTTCCCGTACGAGGACGAGGTCGATCCCGACATCATCAATGCAGGCAAGGAAACGGTCACCACCATGCCAGGGTCAGCGATCTTCGGATCCGATCTGAGCTTCGCGATGATTCGCGGCGGCAAGGTGAACCTCAGCATCCTCGGAGCCATGCAGGTCAACGCTCGCGGCGATCTGGCCAACTGGATGATCCCGGGCAAGATGGTCAAAGGAATGGGTGGCGCGATGGACCTCGTCGCCGGTGTCGCCCGGGTGGTCGTGTTGATGGAACACGTCGCGAAGAAGAAGGACGGCACCATCGATCTGAAGCTGGTGCCGGAGTGCACCCTGCCGCTCACCGGAGTGGGGGTCGTCGATCGGATCATCACCGACCTCGCCGTCATCGACGTGACCCCCGAGGGCCTGCAGCTCATCGAGCTGGCCGATGGCGTCACGCGCGACGAGGTGCAGGCGAACACCGGCGTCCCGCTGTTGTAGGGCACGCCGGTCGGGGCCAAGCTGGTTTGGCTGAGCTGACCGGGGCTCAGCTGACCGGTAGCCCGAGTCCGCGGGCGATCACCAGCTTCTGGATCTCGCTGGTTCCCTCACCGATCTCAAGGATCTTCGCGTCGCGGTAGAAGCGCGCGATCGGGTTCTCCTCGATGAAGCTGCTGCCGCCGAACACCTGCGTTGCCACACGGGTTGCCGTGACGGCGGCCTCGGTGGAGTACAGCTTGGCCATGGCCGCAGCCTGGGTGAACGGCCGGCCGGTGTCCTTCAGCCATGCGGCTTTGTACGTGAGGTTCGATGCGTTCTCGACCGACACGGCGAGATCGGACAGCGCGAACGCGATGCCCTGGTTGCGGCCGATCGGGCCGCCGAACGCGTGGCGTTCGCGCGCGTACGCGGTGGCGAGTTCGAGACAGGCGCGGGCGCAGCCGAGCGCGAGGGCGGAGATGGCAATCCGCCCGTCGTCGAGGATGGCGAGAAAGTTCCGGAAACCCGTACCGGGGGCGCCGAGCAGGTGGTGATCCGGCACGGTGACCGCATCGAGTGACAGCCCGTGGGTGTCGCTGGCGTGCCAGCCGAGCTTGCGGTAGGCGGGCTCCACGGTCAGCCCCGGCGTGCCTGCTTCGATGACAAAGCTGGAGATGCCATCGTCGGTGCGAGCGGTGACGGTGATGATGGAGGTGATCGGGGTGCCCGAGTTGGTGATGAACGCCTTGGTGCCGTTGATGACCCAGTTACTGCCATCCAGGTGCGCCTTGGTGCGCGTGGCGCCGGCGTCGCTGCCTGCATCGGGTTCGGTGAGGCCGAATGCACCGAGGGTCTTGCCCGCCACGAGGTCGGGAAGCCAACGTTGCTTCTGATCCGGCGTGCCGAAACGGAAGATCGGGTTGGCACCCAGACCGACGCCGGCTGACAGGGTGATGCCCATCGACTGGTCGACCCGGCCGAGTTCCTCGATGGCGATGCACAACGACACGAAGTCGCCGCCGCTGCCGCCCCACTCCTCGGGGAAGACCAAACCGAACAGGCCAAGGTCGGCCATCTTCGCGACGGCGTCGAGCGGGAAAACATGCTCCTCGTCCCACCTCGCGGCATGCGGCGCGATTTCCTTCTCGGCGAAATCGCGTACGACGAGGCGGAACGCCTCGTGTTCCTCAGACAGGTTGAAGTTCATCGGTCTCCCGTGCTTTCGTTGTTGGATGCGTCGTCGATGGGCTCGATGACAGCGAGTTGTTGGTTGAGCGCCACCCGGTCGCCGACAGCCGCGCGGAACTCGGTGACGATGCCGTCGAATGCGGCTCGCAGCGTGTGCTCCATCTTCATCGCCTCGACCACGATCACTGCCTGTCCGGCTGTGACGAAATCGCCGGCCGCCACCGGTGTTGCAGCGATGGTGCCCGGCATGGGGCTGGTGATGGTGCCGCTGTGCTGGGCAGCGGCCGATCCGCCGGGTGTGGTGGGGTCGGCCTCCGTGAAGTGCCATGTCTCGCCGTGGCGGCCGAGCCACAGGGTTCGGTCCTGACGGGCGAAGGTGAGCC
>JAYSPV010000038.1:0-8028 GCA_043721915.1 Ilumatobacteraceae bacterium
CAGAAATGCGTGGGGTCGCTCACGCGTCCGCGGACGCGTGGCGTTCCTCTCTCGTCCGCCCGTTCCGGCAGAACGCTTACCGGTAGCACCTAGCGGCAGTTCGGCACTCACTGGCAGTTCTGCTCGGCTCGGCCACTACGTGGGAGATTCGGAGGAGTGTGACCCCGGATGCACCCTCGGGGCACCGCTCCATCTCCCCCTCCAGCCGGTCCAGTAGTCCGTCCTCACCACAAGCGTCGCATACCCCTCGTTCGGCACCTGGACGATGACTTCGGTGCCCCGCGCACGCCACGGTTGCGGAGTCCCATTCTCCACCCGAACTACGTGCCGTCCCGGATTCATCGACAGGAACGACGAGCCAATGGGAATTCGTCGCGGCGGCCCGCCGTCGATTCGCACGCGTGGAGACCACCACTCGATCTCGCCTTCTCGGAACTGCGACGACACCTCAAACAGCACACCGCAGCCAGTGACGTGGTAGCGACCGGCGATCGCATCCATCATCCCCTGATTGCGTTCGTCGGCACCCCGAAGCCATCGGCTGAACCATCCCATCGACCAACATTGCTAGCACCCGCCGAATGAGACAGCTAACGCCTAATGCCCGAAGTGTGCGCATTCTGCAAGGGGCGTCGACGCACAACATCCGACCCGAGCGCGTCAGCTACCGCCGGATCGGGTGGCGGCCCAACAGGGCGAACGTTGCTGACGGCATCAGTAGCGGGCGGGGACGTCGCGGAACGGGATCACACGATCGGTCTCCGGCTCCTTGGGCAGCCCGAGGATTCGCTCACCGATGATGTTGCGCTGGATCTGATCGGTGCCGCCGCCGATCGAGTGGAAGTACGCGTTGAGCTGCGAGTAGTTGGCGTCCCTCGCCCGCGGGTTCTGATCGCCCTCGAGCGTGCCTTCCATCCCGAGCAGCTCGCCCTGCAGGTGGCCCGCGTAGTGGAGGATGATCGCCATCGCCAGCTTGCCCAACGAGGCCAGCGGCGAGGAGCCGCCGGTCTCTGCAGCGGCCTTCGCCCGCGCACCGTTCCACTCGTTGACCTTGCGCATCGAGTGCAACCGCATCAGGTCCTGCCGGATCCGTGCGTCGTCGGCCTTGCCGAGCTCGCGCGCCAGCGCCACCAGCGAGATGTCGGGAACGGGGATCGTGCCGTGGGCCATGGCCGTCGCGCCGCGCACGCCACTACCACGCCGGCCAGAACCGCCCATGGCGATCCGCTCGTAGGCGAGGGCCGTCTGCAGCACCATCCACCCACTGTTCAGCTCGCCGAGGCGATGGCCGTCGGCCACACGTGCATCGGTGATGAACACCTCGTTGAAGCGGGCGTCGCCGGTGGCCTGGCGCAGCGGCCGCACCTCGACGCCGGGCTGACGCATCGGGAACCAGAAGAACGAGATGCCGCGGTGCGTGGGCTGGTCCCAATCGGTGCGCGCGATCAGCATGCCGTAGTCGGCGTCGCGGGCGCCCGACGTCCACACCTTCTGCCCGTTGACCACCCACTCGTCACCGTCGCGCACTGCGGAGGTGCGGATGCCGGCAAGATCCGAGCCTGCACCCGGCTCGCTGTACAACAGGCACATCGCCACCTCGTCGAGCAGCAGCCGGCGCACGAACTGCGCTCTGAGTTCGTCGCTGCCGAAGGCGACCATCGTGCCCGCCCACAGGTTGACGATGTCCTGCCCCGGCCCGGGCGCGCCGGCGGCGGCGAACACGGCCTCGACCTCACGGGCGGCCTCGTCGGAGAGGTCGCGGCCGAACCACTTCGCCGGCCAACGCAGTGCCGCCCATCGCTCGTCGATCACCAGTCGCTGCCACTGCGCCGGATCAACCGATGGCGACCAATGGGCCTTCAAGAACTCCTGTGCCGCCTGAACATCGTCGCTCACGGACATCATCAACGCGACGTGTCCAGCACGAGCTTGCCTTCGACGCGACGGTCGAGAATGCGGGCGAACGCGTCGGCGGCGCACGACAGCGGCACCAGTTCGACGGGAACCACCAGCGTGCCCGCCTGCACCATCGCCAGCAACTGTGGCAGCAGCTCGGTCTGCTCCTCTGGGCCGGCGAGCAGGCCGGTGTAACCGAGCAACGTGAGGCCCTTGCGGTAGAAGGTGCGGCTGGAGAGCGGAATGTCGTCGCTCGCGCTCGCCCCGTACAGCACCAGCCGGCCACGCGGCACGAGGGCCTCGACCGACGCAGTGGTGAACCGACCGCCGAGACCGTCGATCACCAGCGTCGGCTGCAGGTCGGCGACGGCTGCGACGAGCGCCGCATCGTCGGCGACCACCAGCTGCTGGGCGCCGAGCGCCTCGATGCCGGCCACCTTCGACGCGCTCGTGGTCTGGCCCCACACGGTCGCGCCTGTGGCCCGAGCCAGCTGTACGCACAGCGAGCCGACGCCACCGCTGGCGCCGAGCACGAGCACTCGATCCTCGGGCCCACAACGGCCGAGGGTGTGCACGCACCCCCACGCGGTGATGCCCGCGACGCACACCGCGGCGGCAGTGGCCGGGTCGGTGCCTGCCGGAAGCTCCATCAACGCCGACGGCGGCGCCGCCACCTTGGTCGCAAACAGGCCTGGACGCACGATGCCGAACCCGGCGCCGCGGACCAACACCGTCCGCCCACCCACCATCCCTACGGCTTCTGTGCCCGGGATCCACGGCAGGTTGGCGGCTGCGGCGCCAGGGGTGCCGCGGCTGATCCAGATGTCGAGCGGGTTGACCGACGCGTGGGTGATGTCGACGAGCACCTCGTCGCCTTGGGGAATCGGGTCGGCCACCTCGGCGAACTCGAGCGTCCCGCCGATCTCACGGAGCAGTGCAGCATGCATCGCGCAACCCTATGCGGCCGATCACCGCGGGTCGCCCCGGAACGCGCCGTGCCACGGCACCACACGCGCTCAAGTCGGGCATCGTGCGCGCCGACAGTAATACGAACGACGATTTCTTGACGTTCTCGGTCCCGACACGGATTCCCACCATGCAGCCAGACGCCCACAGACCGCCGAACCCGCCAGCCGACGAGTTCTGGATGCAGATGCTGACAGCCAGCACCGCCAGCACCGTGTTCGGCGTCGGCGTGTTCGCGTACGTGGTCGAGGAGATGACGGGCAGTCCCCGCCGCACGGTGCTCTTCATCGCGGCAGCACTGGTGGTGTTCGTCGTCGCCGTTGGCATCACCCTGACGATGAAACACACGCGCACGGCCGGCGCACGTCGATCCGCGTTCTTCGCGGTGGGCATGCTGATCACCCCTGCTCTGGTGTACGGCATCTATCTCGACGGCGGGCTGACCAGCCCGTTGACCCTCGTGTTCGTACCGCCGACAGCGCTCGCCGCCGCCGCCTTCCCGCCCCGCGATGCCGTCTGGCACCTGGGGCCGATTGCAGCCGCATACATCACACTGCTCATCGTCGCGCCGACGCCACCGTGGTGGGTGTTGGCCATGGGTGTCGGGCTGTTCCTCGCGATCGCCGTTCCGGTGATGATCGTCCGCAGCGCGATGCTGAAGTACGCACTTGCACAGGAACGCCGAGTCGAGACGCTCGAAATCGTCTCCAGCGTCGACGGGCTCACCGAATGCCTCAATCACCGCGCCTTCCACGACGCGCTGCAGATGGAACTGGACGCGGCCCATCGAGGTAGCGCAACTTTCTCGCTGGTGTTGATCGACATCGATCGCTTCAAGGACGTCAACGACACGCACGGTCATGTCACCGGCGATCGAGTGCTCACCGACATCGGAGGCCTGCTGCGCGCCGCCGCTCGGGCGACCGACGCGGTGGGCCGCATCGGCGGCGAGGAGTTCGCCCTCCTGTTGCGCCGCACAGCGCTGCCGCAAGCGATCGAGGTCGCCGAGCGGCTACGCGCCGACATCGCTCGGGCCAAGCCCGCGGGAATCCACGTCACCATCAGCAGCGGGGTCGCGGAGTACTGGCCCCGCGCCACTGTGCCCCAGTTGCGCCGCCACGCCGACCGCCTGCTGTATCACGCCAAGGCCGACGGGCGCGACACCGTGGTCGCGGGAGCACCACCCCAACACTGAGGCCGGCAGCCCGGATGCTCCCCGCGCCGCAGGCGATGGCAAGCTGAGTGCATGCGACTTCATCTGGTGCGCGACGGCCACGGCACCCCACCCATCGTGTTCATCCACGGAATGGGCTCCTCCTCCACAACGTGGGCGACCTGCATGTCCCTGTTGCGTGACAGCCACGAGGTGATGGCGATGGATCTGCTCGGCCACGGGCAGTCGCCGGTCCCGGAGGATCCCGCGGAGTACACCCGCGATCTCGCCCTCGCCGACATCGACGAGGTGCTGGCGACGCTCGCCGCACCGGCGGTCCTCGTCGGCCATTCGTTGGGCGGCTACCTCGCGCTCGCACATGCCGCCACCCGGCCAGGTGTGGCCCTCGGCATCGTCGTGCTCAACACCGGCCCAGGCTTCCGCGACCCTGACAAGCGCGAAGGCTGGAACGAGCGGTCGCGTCGCAACGCGCATCGTTTCGGCGTACCGGTGCAGGCGGCCGAGCTCAACCTGCAGCACGACTCGGTGGTGATGGATCGACTCGTCGAGATGACCACCCCCACGCTCGTGCTGGCCGGCTCGGCCGACCGGCCCGAGTACACGTCATCGGGTGAGTACCTGCAACGCAAGATGCCTCATGCACGCCTCCAGGTGATCGAAGGCGGCGAACACTCGATGCACGAGTCGTCTCATGCCGCTGACGTGGTAGCCGCAGTCCGATCGTTCGTCGGCGCGCTGGCGGCGCGCTGGCGGCGCGCTGAGCCGACGTGAGAGGGTGGACGGCATGACCGACCTGCCCAGCACCATGCGTCAGATCCGCTCGCTCGTCACCAGTGACGGACGCCTCGAACTGTCCATCGCCACCATTGAGATGCCGGTGCCTGCGGCACACGAGGTGCTGGTGCGCGTCGACGCTGCACCGATCAACCCCTCCGACCTCGGGCTGCTGCTGGCAATGGCCGACGTCTCGAAGGCCACGTCCTCGGGCAGCGGTGACCACACCGTCGTCACCGCGCCGATCTCCCCCAACGTGATGAAGGCACTGACTGCCCGCATCGGTGAATCGATGCCGGTCGGCAACGAAGGCGCCGGCCTGGTCGTGGCCGCGGGCGAGTCGGCCGAGGCGCAGGCGTTGTTGGGCAAGATGGTCGGGTTCGTGGGCGGCGCCACCTACGGCGAGTACCGTGCCGCCGCCGCGTTCATGTGCATGGAGCTGGCGGAGGGGGCCACGGCCGCGCAGGGTGCCTCGTGCTTCGTCAACCCACTCACCGCCCTGAGCATGGTGGAGAACATGCGGATGGACGGGCACACCGCGCTGGTGCACACAGCCGCTGCCTCGAACCTGGGACAGATGCTCAACCGCATCTGCATCGACGAAGGAGTCGAGCTCGTGAACATCGTTCGTCGACCCGAGCAGGCCGACATCCTGCGGGAACTGGGCGCCGCGCACATCGTCGATTCCAGCGCGGAGAACTTCCTCGACGACCTCACTGCCGCGCTGGTCGCCACGGGCGCCACGATCGCCTTCGACGCCATCGGTGGCGGCCCCTTGGCGGGGCAGATCCTCGGCTGTATGGAGGCCGCCGCCAACTCGAAGGGCGGCACGCACAGCATCTACGGCAGCGACGTCTACAAGCAGGTGTTCATCTACGGCGGGCTCGATCGCGGGCCGACGGAACTGACCCGCAACTTCGGGATGTCGTGGGGCCTCAACGGCTGGTTGCTCACACCCTTCCTCGGCAAGCTCGGGATGGAGGGCATGCTGCGCCTTCGCCAACGAGTGGCCGACGAGCTCACCACCACCTTCGCCAGCCACTACACCGACGAAGTCTCGCTGGCCGGCGTGCTCGACCTCACCGCGATCCAGACCTACGCGAAGCAGGCCACCGGCCAGAAGTACCTGATCCGCCCGCAGGCCTGAGTACCCGGGCCGGCGGCGGCCGCCTGGTGTTGCATTGCGCGAAGAACTGGGGCGCCCCGGAACGCTACGTCGGTTTCTGGGGCGCCCCAGTTGCGGCCGCAACCATGTTGCGGGTGGGTTCGCGCTGCCGAGCCGGTTGGATGCCGCCGGAGTGCCGTAGGGTCGGGCGGATGAGTCGGCTGGAGGACATCGGGGAACGTGACGGCTGGCGCTGTTGGCTGTGCGACGAAGCGGTGGACCCGCGGATGTCGGTGAACGATCCGCGCGGGCCGAGCCTCGACATGCGGATCACGAAGGCGAAGAGCAAGGGCATGGCGCCCGGCTCCACCGACCGCCTCGCCCACCGTGGCTGCAACACCAAGAAGGGCGCGATCACGGCGGTCGTGGCGTGGCCGGGCCACCTGTTCGTCGGCGATCCGGCACCGATCATCACCTCCGTGGAGCGGCTGCAGCGAAAGGGCGGACGCGAGATCATGGCGCGTTGCCCCAGTCGCGCCGACGCCCACGACGCGGCAACCTGGCTGGCCGATCGTGTCGGCCGGCTCGCCCCTGATCTCGGTGCCACCACCGAGGTGGAGGCCGGCGGCGGCCAGTTCCTGCTGGTGCTGCGCGTCGGCTGACGCGCACTGCAGCTAGCTGAGGCCCTCGAACGGCACGCCGGTGAGCTCGATCGTGATGTCCCAGAGGCGAGCTGCGACCCCAGCGTCGTTGGCTGCCGCATTGGCCTTCACCAGTTCGGGGTGACCGCGCTGCTCGCCGAAACCGTCGGGGCCGAAGTACTCGCCGCCGCGCACCGTCGGGTCGACGGCGGCACGCAACGTGGGCAGCGCGCCCTTCTGCGAGTTCTGCGAGAACAGCTTGCCCAGCGGCTTGGTGAGTGACATCAGCGTGCCCATGACACCACCGGTGGACGCCGCAAGGTTGGTGTCGGACACACCGGGGTGCGCCGCCACGGCCACCGTGGGCGCCGACGCCGCAGCCAGACGGCGCTGCAGTTCGAAGGTGAACAGCAGGTTGGCGAGCTTGCTCTGCCCGTACGCCCGCCAAGCCCGGTACTTCTTCTCGGACTGCAGGTCGTCGAAGTCGATCTTCCCGAACCGGTGGGCCAGGCTGCTGACGTTGACGACCCGCGAGCCTTCGACGGGCAGTAGCAAGGGCAGCAGGTGCGCGGTCAACGCGGCATGCCCGAGATGGTTGGTAGCGAGTTGCAACTCGTAGCCGTCGACCGTGCGCTGGTACGGCGTGGCCATCACGCCGGCGTTGTTGAGCAACAGGTCGACGCGTTCGAACTGCTCCCTGATCTCGCCGGCAGCCGTTGCAACGGCCGCCAGCGACGTGAGGTCGAGGTCGATCAGCGAGACCGTTGCGCCCGGCGCCGACACAAGGATCTGGTCGCGAGCGATGACCGCCTTGGAACGCGTTCGACAGGCCAACACGACGTGGGCGCCGTGCTCAGCCAGCGCACGCGCGGCCTGCAGCCCGATGCCGCTGTTCGCGCCCGTGATCACCGCGACGCGGCCGCTCTGGTCGGGGATGAGCGCTTCTGTCCACTTGTCCATCTGCGCAACCTACTGCCTCCGTACCGCTCGGCGGACCCGCGTACGCCGCATGACAAGGGGCCTCTGCTTGCAAAAGCAAGCAGAGAGGCGCATGATGGAAGCGGGCCAAGGAAGCCCCCAGAGGAGGTCCCACGATGGACACGATGATGACACTCAAGAAGTGGCAGGACGAGTACTTCACGATGGTGAAGCGGGTCGAAGAGCCCGTCGTTCGCTTCGTCGGTGAGCAAGCCGACACGGTGGCCCGGTTCGTCCCCGAGCGTCCCGTCTTCATGGCGAAGCTGCCCACGATGGCAGCGTTCGTCGACAATCAGTTGAAGTTCGCCAAGCGCTTCGTCGACGAGCAGGCGATGTTCGTCCGCACGATGATGAAGGCAATGGATCCGATGCTGGTCAAGGTCGACGCAATGCCCAAGCCGACGATGCACACGACGGCGAAGAAGGAGCCCACCCGACTGGCTCCGCGCCGCATGGCGCACAAAGCTGCGTGATCGCGAGCCACACGAACGGGC
>JAYSPV010000039.1:0-26807 GCA_043721915.1 Ilumatobacteraceae bacterium
CCCGCCCTTCCGAATCCGTATGGTCCGACTGGGTCAGACGCCACCCTCGGTGAGGGTGACTTCGATCGGGGCGTAATCGGCCCCGAAGATGTCGATACCCATCTCCTCGAGCAACGCATGCGCTGCCGTCACGATGTCGTTGGTGTAGGCCCCATCATCGGGAGCGGCGGTGAGCACCGTGCTGCCTTCGAGGTTCTTGGTCTCCTGCGAGAGCTGCGCGGTGCGATCCCATGCAGCCTGATCGATGAAACCAACGCCACCCTCGGCCGGCCAGATGAGCTTGTTGACTTCGTTCATCTGCCACGTCTGGTGGGTGAGGCCGAGTGCCGAGCCCTGTGCAGTGACCAGTTCGGCGCAGGCATCGACGTTGTCACGGCAGTACGCCCAGCCCTGCAGCGAAGCAGCAACGAAGCTGATCGCCGTGGCCTTGTACGCCTCATCGCCGAGGCGAGTGCCGTCGGCCCAGATCGCGTCCTGCAGCATCCCGACGCCCTCTTCCTCGTACGAGATGACGTTGAAGTCCTCCGGCGTGTACAGCTCGCCGGTCTCGGGGTTGACGGCTTCGAGCACCTGTGCGTACTCGTTGTAGGTCATCGCCTCGGCAGCGTCGATGTCGCCCTCGAGGAGGCCGACCATGTCGAACTGCTGTGCAACGTTGTTCACCGACGCCGGGTCGATGCCGGCCTTGGTCATCGCGGCGAACACTTCGAACTCGTTGCCGTAGCCCCAGTTGCCGATGTTCTTGCCGATGTAGTCTGCCGGGCTGGTGATGCCGGAATCGGCGAAGCTGACCTGCAGTGTGCCGGAACGCTGGAACACCTGAGCGATGTCGACGATGTCGGCACCGGCTTCACGGCTGGCGAGTGCCTTGGGCACCCACGAGATCGCGAAGTCGGCATCGCCGTTGGCCAGCACGGTCTGCGGGGTGATGTCGACAGCACCTTCGAGGATGGTGACGTCGAGGCACATCGCCTCGTAGTAGCCCTCCTCCACGGCGGCGTAGTAGCCGGCGAACTGA
Source organism: Ilumatobacteraceae bacterium (assembly GCA_043721915.1). GTDB lineage: Bacteria > Actinomycetota > Acidimicrobiia > Acidimicrobiales > Ilumatobacteraceae > UBA668. The sequence goes on from JAYSPV010000039.1 coordinate 1,019, forward strand.
GCCTGGGTGACCCACTGCAGTTGCAGCTTCACCGGCGTCACCTCGGCGCAGTCACCCGTCGCCTCGGTGGTCTCAGTGACGACCTCGGTGGTCTCGCTGGTCGCCTCGGTTGTCTCCGGTGCGCCCGTCTCGGTTGGTGCCTTCGTGTCCGAGGTGGTTTTGTCGTCGCCGCAGGCTGCGGCCACGAACGACAATGCCACCATGGCGGCGACTGCTCCCTTGAATTGCTTCCTCATTGTGTGCTCCTCCCCTTTCGGAATGTGGTTCCTCAGGCTGTGTGCGTGAAACCCTAGGCGGTTTCACGAGTTCTGTTGGCGGCCCCACCGGGTGTGGCCACCCGTTCGAGCGCGTTCGCGATGATGTAGAAGGTGAGACCGAGCAGGCACGCCCCACCGACGTACGCCCACCCGATGGCGTTCTTCGAGTTCTGGATGTTGGACGTGATGCGGGCGCCGAGCCCGTTCTGTGCTCCGCCGAAGTACTCCGACACGTAGGCGTAGATGACCGAGATCGGGGCGGCGACCCGCAATGCGGTGAACAGGTACGGCACCGCATTCGGCACACGCACCTTGCGCATGACGTCCCAGCCGCTGGCAGCGTAGCTGCGCATCAACTCGGCGTGCACTGGCGCCACCTGGCGCAGGCCCTTGGCAACGTTGACGAGCACCACGAAGAAGACGACGAGGGTGACCATCAACCGCTTGGGGACCGCGCTGGTGCTGCCCCACATGTTGTTGAAGATCGAGACCAGCACAAACGCCGGGATCGCGTTGATCGCGATCGACATCGGCGTGACCAGTTCGTCGAGCACACGGAAACGACTGAGGAGGAACGCGACCAGCACTCCCAGGATCGTGCCGAACAGCATTCCGTAGGCGGCATTCGTGCCGGAGACGACCATCGCCTCCCAGATGTTGCTCCAGTTCTTCGTGAATGCCGACCAGATCTCCGTCGGCGCCACCAGGAAGTACGGCTTCAGGTCGAAGTAGCGCACCACGAACTGCCACAGGCCGAGCATGAGCGCGCCGAACAGCGCGGGCGGCCACATGGCGCGGACGAAGCCGGCGACTCGGGCGTTCACCGGTCCTCGATCCCTCGGGCACCGAGGCCGTACTCGGCGCCGCGGAGCGCTTCGCGCACCTCGGTGATCTTCTCGAAGAAACCGCCGGTCTCGCGCGTGTCGTCGTCTCGCTCGCCACCCAACGGGACGTCGATCACATCGGTGATCCGGCCGGGCCGAGGTGACATCACGACAACACGGGTGGACAGGTAGACAGCCTCGGGGATCGAGTGCGTCACGAAGATCACCGTGGTGCCCGTCTCTGCGCAGATGCGCAGCAGCTCGGCCTGCATGTGCTCGCGGGTCATCTCATCGAGCGCGCCGAAGGGCTCGTCCATCAACAGCAGCGGTGGATGCGCAGCGAGTGCGCGGGCGATGGCGATGCGTTGCTGCATGCCGCCGCTGAGCTGCCATGGCATGTGCCCGGAGAAGTCGGGCAGCTTGACGAGCTCGAGCATCTCCAACGCACGAGCGCGGCGCTTGGCCCGGCTCCAACCCTTGAGTTCCAGTGGCAGCTCGATGTTCTTCACGACCGTGCGCCAGTCGAAGAGGCCGGCCTGTTGGAACGCCATGCCGTAGTCCTGATCGAGGCGAGCGGCCTTGGCCGGCTTGCCGTTGACCACCACGCTGCCTGCCGTCGGCTCGGTGAGGTTCGCGATCAGCCGCAGCAGTGTGCTCTTGCCGCAGCCAGACGGGCCGATCAAGGAGACGAACTCTCCGGGTGACACGGTCAGGTCGACACCAACCAGCGCGTCGACCTGCGACGACTTCCCGAGGTTGAAGACCTTGTCGAGGCCCGCGACCTCGACCGCGTTCAGGACCTGTGCTGCCACGACATCACTCACGACATCACTCACGACTCAACCTCTTTGGGACGATTTCTCATGACCACTAGATCGGTGACAACGACGAGACCGGCCATCGCAAGGCCGAGCGCCGAAGCGCCCAAGACGGCGGTGTACACGATCGCAGGATCGCTCGTGGCCTTCTGGCCGAACTCGGTGACCAGGCGCCCGATACCGCCGCGCAGGCCGGTGGAGATCTCCGAGACGACCACCCCGATGACGGCACCGGCAGCACCAAGCTTCAGTGCAGGCACGACGTACGGCACGGCAGCCGGAAAGCGCAGCTTGAACAAGGTGCGATGCCACGGCGACGCGAGGCTGTTCATCAGTTCGAGCGACTCGGAGCTCGGTGAGAGCAACCCGCGCAGGGTACCCACGGCGATCGGGAAGAACGTCAGGAAGGCACCGAGGACGGACGCCGTCATCCACCGTGGCCACTCCCACCCGAAGAGTTCGATCTTGCCGGCCCACGTCGCCACGAGTGGCGCCAAGGCGATCAACGGCACCGTCTGGGAGATGACCAGGTACGGCAGGATCGCACGCTCGGCGAACTTGAAGCGGGTCATCAGCACGGCCAACAACATGCCCGCGACCAGGCCCATGCCGAAGCCGGCCAACACGAGGCGCATCGAGAACCACACGCCCTTGAGCACCACCGAGAACACCGTCTCGTCAGAGGCGCGGTTCAGCGGCTCCCCGAAGCGGTCGTAGATCTCGCCGAGGTGGGGCATGATGCGGTCCTTGGCGCGGGGCAGGATCTTCCAGCCGAAGATCTTTCCGCCGTCCTGCGGACCGAAGGCCTTGTACGCCTCCCACAGCGCACCGACCAGCACCATCGACAGCACGAACATGACGGCGCGGCGCCCGCGACGCCACAGAGGTCGGGCGCTTCGGGTGATGGGCGGGGCGGCTTCGACACTCATAACAGCTCCACCGACCCTACGCCGCGCAGCAACACGAGCGAGGCGCTCACGATGAAGAGAACATGACGAACCGGTGCCATCGCAGCGTTCGCCGGCTCAGTCCTTGGCCCGCACGTGTTCCGCGACGGCGGGCATGACCTTCTCGCCGTACACGGCGAGCGTGTGGTCCTTGTCGTCGTGCTGCAGGTAGATCGCGAACTGGTCGACGCCGAGATCCTTCAGCTCCTGCATGCGCGCGATGTGGGTCTCGACCGGGCCGACGATGCAGAAGCGATCGACGATCTCGTCGGGCACGAACGTGGTGTGGCTGTTGCCGGTCTGGCCGTGCTCGTTGTAGTCGTAGCCCTGACGGTTCTTGATGTACTCGGTGAGCGCCTTGGGCACTGGGGCATCGTCGCCGTAGCGGGCCACGATGTCGGCGACGTGGTTGCCGACCATGCCACCGAACCAGCGACACTGCTCGCGCCCGTACGCAAGCCCGGCCTCGGTGCCGTCGGTGACGTAGGCAGGGGCGGCCACGCAGATCGTGATGTCGTCAGGGTTGCGGCCCGCCGCCGCGGCAGCGTCGCGAACGGCCTTGATCGTCCACTCGGCGATGCTGAGGTCGGCAAGCTGGAGGATGAACCCGTCGCCGACCTCGCCCGTGAGCGCCAGCGCCTTCGGGCCGTAGGCAGCGACCCACATCTCGAGCCTGCTCTTCGCTGCCCAGGGAAGGCGCAACTCGCTGCCCTTGTACTCCACCGAGCGACCGTTGGCCATCTCGCGGATGACGTGGATGCTGTCGCGCAGCGTGGCCAGTGTGGTGGGCGCTCCGTTGGTGAGACGCACGGCGCTGTCGCCGCGGCCGATTCCGCAGACAGTGCGGTTGCCGAACATCTCGTTCAACGTCGCGTACACCGACGCGGTGACCGTCCAGTCGCGCGTCGCCGGGTTGGTGACCATCGGCCCGACGATGACGTTGCGCGTCTCGGCCAGGATCTGGCTGAAGATGACGTACGGCTCCTGCCACAGGATGTGGCTGTCGAACGCCCACACGTACTCGAAGCCGTAGCTCTCAGCCCGTTTCGCGAGATCGATCACGCGCCGCGCGGGCGGTGTCGTCTGCAGTACAACCCCGAACTGCATGATCAGCCCTTCCCTGTGTCGTCGAACGCTCTGTGCTGTGCCATTTGCTATCGATTCTGGGGGAAGCCGAGATCGACCTTGCTGGTGCGCGGGTCGGGCCAGCGCTTGGTGACGACCTTGGTGCGCGTGTAGAAGTTGACGCCTTCGGGGCCGTAGATGTGCGTGTCGCCGAACAGGCTGGCCTTCCAGCCACCGAAGCTGTAGTAGCTCACCGGAACCGGCACCGGCACGTTGACGCCGACCATGCCCACCTGCACGTCGTACTCGAACTGGCGTGCCGCGCCACCGTCGCGGGTGAAGATTGCGGTGCCGTTGCCGTAGAGGTTGTCGTTGATCAGGGCGAGGCCGTCGTCGTACCCCTTGACGCGGGTGACGGTGAGTACCGGGCCGAAGATCTCGTCGTCGTAGCAGCGCATGCCCGGCTTGACGTTGTCGATCAGGCTCGGGTTGAGGAAGAAACCATCGGCCGGCACGTCGGTACGGCCATCGACGACCAACGTCGCGCCCTCGCCCTCTGCGCCATCGACGTAGCCCTTGACCTTGTCGCGGTGCTCACCGGTGATCAGCGGGCCCATCTCGCTGCCGTCTTCGCTGGCAGGGCCGACCTTGATCGCGGGGATGCGATCCTTGATCTTGGCCACCAGGTCGTCGGCGATCGCATCGCTGGCGAGGACCACCGAGATGGCCATGCACCGCTCACCGGCCGATCCGTAGGCGGCGCTGACCGCAGCGTCGGCGGCCATGTCGAGATCCGCGTCGGCGAGCACCAGCATGTGGTTCTTGGCGCCACCAAGTGCCTGCACGCGCTTGCCGTTCTTGGTGCCGGTCTCGTAGATGTAGCGGGCGATCGGGGTGCTGCCGACGAAGCTGACGGCCTGGATGTCGGGGTGGTCGAGGATGCGGTCGACGGCCACCTTGTCGCCGTTGACCACGTTGAAGCAACCATCGGGGAGGCCCGCCTGCTTGAGCAGCTCGCCGATGAACATGCTCGCCGACGGATCCTTCTCGCTCGGCTTGAGGATGAACGTGTTGCCGCAGGCGAGGGCGTTGGCGAACATCCACATCGGGACCATCGCGGGGAAGTTGAACGGCGTGATGCCGGCCACGACGCCGAGCGGCTGCTTGATGCTGTAGACATCGACCCCGCTGGATGCCTGCTCGCTGTAGCCACCCTTGAGCAGGTTGGGGATGCCGCATGCGAACTCGATGTTCTCGAGGCCGCGGGCCACTTCGCCGAGCGCGTCGCCGAGCACCTTGCCGTGCTCCTTGGTGAGCAGCGTCGCGATCTCCTTGCGGTTGGCGTCGACGAGCTCGCGCATGTGGAACATCACCTCGGCCCGACGTGACAGGTTGGTGCCACGCCATGCCGGGAAGGCTGCCTTGGCCACGGCCACGGCGGCATCGACTTCGGCGGCCGAGGCGAGATCGACCGCAGCCTGCTGCAGGCCGGTTGCCGGGTCGAAGACCACCGCCGACCGGCCTGAGGTGCCGTCGACGACCTTGCCGTCGATCCAGTGGGAGATGCGTTGCATGAGATGCTTCCTTCGTAGATGTGCGCGTAGAGAGGGGCCCGAACGTGCGGGCTAGACGAGGTACTGCGAGAGGCCGCGGCGCACGTACTGGCCGTGGCCCTTGCGACCCTTGAACGTGTCGTCTTCCATCACCACAGTGCCACGCGACATGACGGTGTCGACCTTGCCGTCGATCACCCAGCCTTCCCAGGCACTGTGATCCATGTTCATGTGGTGCTTGTCGTTGATGCCGATCTTGGTCTTCGTGTTCGGGTCCCAGACCACCACGTCGGCATCGGAGCCCGGCGCGATGACACCCTTCTTCGGGTACATGCCGAACATCCGGGCAGGGGTGGTGCAGCAGGTCTCCACCCAACGTTCGAGCGACAGTTCGCCGGCGACGACGCCCTGGTACAGCAGCTCCATGCGGTGTTCGACGCCGCCGATGCCGTTGGGGATCGCGGCGAAGTTGCCCAGGCCGAGCTCCTTCTGGTCCTTCATGCAGAACGGGCAGTGATCCGTGCTGACGATGGCCAGCTCGTTCATCCGCAAGCCCTTCCACAGGTCGCCCTGGTGACCATGACCCATCTGGCCGATGTAGTTCGGGTCATGATCCTTCGAGCGCACCGGAGTGCTGCACACCCACTTGGCGCCTTCGAAGCCGGGCTTGCCGAGCGTCTCCTCCAGCGTCAGCCACAGGTACTGCGGGCAGGTCTCGGCGAACACGTTGCGGCCGTTGTGGCGGGCGGCTGCAACCTCGTTGAGTGCGTCGCCGGCGCTCATGTGCACGATGTACAGCGGCACGTTGCCGGCGACGTGGCTGAGGATGATCGCCCGGTGGGTGGCTTCGGCTTCGAGCGGTGACGGACGGGTGAAGCTGTGGAACTTCGGGTCGGTGTCGCCGCGGGCGAGCGCCTGTTGCACCAGCACGTCGATCGCGATGCCGTTCTCAGCGTGCATCATGATCATCGCCCCGCACTCGGCGGCGGTCTGCATCGCCTTCAGGATCTGACCGTCGTCGCTGTAGAACACGCCGGGGTAGGCCATGAACAGCTTGAAGCTGCTGATGCCCTCGTGCTCGACGAGGTACTTCATGTCCTTCAGCGACTGGTCGTCGACACCACCGATGATCTGGTGGAACCCGTAGTCGATGCTGCAGTTGCCGTCGGCCTTGCGATGCCACTCTGCAAGGCCGTCCTGCACGTTCTCGCCGTACCGCTGCACCGCCATGTCGATGATCGTGGTGGTGCCACCCCACGCCGCAGCATTGCTGCCGGTCTCGAAGGTGTCGCTGGCGAACGTGCCACCGAACGGCAGCTCCATGTGCGTGTGCACATCCACGCCGCCGGGGATGACGTACTTGCCGGCCGCGTCGATGACGCGGCCGACGCCCTCCTGGGTGAAGTAGCCCGGTGCTCCGACGGCGCGGATGGTCTCACCGTCGATCAGCACGTCCTGGGCGATGACGCCCGTCGTGCTGATGACCTTGCCATTGATGATGAGTGTGGTGGCCATGGTTCGGGTCTCCTTGCTCAGCGCTCGGTCAGGTCACCGTAGGCGTCGGGGCGACGATCACGATAGAACGCCCAGCGATCACGGACCTGCTTGATCTTGTCGAGATCGAGGTCGCGCACGATCAGTTCCGGCTTGAACGGATCGCCGGAGTCGCCGACGTACTGGCCCTCGGGATCGACGAAGTAGCTCTGGCCGTAGAAGTCGTTGTCGCCCAACGCCTCGATGCCGACGCGGTTGATGGCACCGACGTAGTACATGTTGGCCACGGCCGCCGCCGGCTGCTCGATCTTCCAGAGGTACTGCGACAGGCCGCGGCTGGTGGCCGACGGGTTGAACACGATCTCCGCGCCGTTCAGGCCGAGCGCACGCCAGCCTTCGGGGAAGTGGCGGTCGTAGCAGATGTAGACCCCGACCTTGCCGACTGCGGTCTCGAAGACCGGGTAGCCGCCGTCGCCGGGGGCGAAGTAGAACTTCTCCCAGAAGCCCTTCGTCTGGGGGATGTGCTGCTTGCGGTACTTGCCCAGGTAGGTGCCGTCGGCATCGACGACTGCCGCAGTGTTGTAGTACAGGCCGGGGCGAACGATCTCGTACATCGGCAGCACGAGCACCATCCCCGTCTCCTTCGCGAGGCTTTGGAACCGCTGCGTGGTGGGGCCGTCGGGGATCTGCTCGGTGTAGTCGTAGTACTCGGTCTCCTGCACCTGGCAGAAGTACGGACCGTAGAACAGCTCCTGGAAGCACATCACCTGCGCGCCCTCGGCCTTCGCCTCATGGACGGCCGCTTCGTGCTTGTCGAGCATGGCCGCTTTGGTGCCCGCCCAATCCGTTTGCAGCAGTGCTGCCTTCACGATGTTTCCTGCGCCAGTGGACATGAGCCGACTCTAATGACACACAGCAGGGCGCACAATAGATGTATTGTTACCGCACAATGAAGGAGCTGTTCATGCCCTCGCTTGCCGCAGCCATCACCGACCGGAGCGCTCGCGGCATCGCCGCCGCCGTCGGGCGGATGATCTCCGCGGGCGAACTTGCGGTGGGCTCACGGTTGCCGACCGTGCGCGAGCTGTCCAAGCAACTGGGCGTCTCCCCCACCACCGTCAGCGAGGCCTGGCAGTCGCTCGCCGCGGTCGGCGCCATCGATGCCCGCGGCCGCCAGGGCACGTTCGTGCGCCAGCCCACCGGGCCGTCGACGCCGCGCCGTTACCGGCGAGTCACCGAAGGGCCCGGCCACTTTGCGCTCGATCTCAGCTCGGGCACGCCCGATCCGGCACTGCTCCCCGACCTCGGGCCGGCCATCGCGCAGGTCAACCGGCAGTCCCTGACGAGCAGCTATCTCGATCAGCCGGTGTTGCCCGAGCTCGCCGAACGGGTGAGGGCCGACTGGCCGTTCACGCCCGAGGAGATCACGGTGGTGGATGGCGCGATGGACGCGCTGGACCGTGTTGCCGGCGTGGTGGTGCGCCTCGGCGATCGAGTGGCCGTCGAACATCCGACCTTCCCACCGTTGCTCGATCTGCTGGAGCTGCTCGGCGCGGAGGTCATCGGCATCGACATGGACGGCGAGGGGATGCTGGCGGACCAGCTGGCGGCCGCGGTCGAACAGGGCGTCACGGCCGTGTTCCTGCAGCCACGGGCGCACAACCCGACCGGCATCACGATGACGGCCCGGCGCGGCAAGGCCCTCGCCGACGTGCTCGCCGCCTCCACGGCGATCGTGGTCGAGGACGACCACTCCGGCGACATCGCCAGCGGCGCCCTGGTCAGCCTCGGAAAGTGGCTGCCGGAGCGTACGGTGCACATCCGCAGCTACTCCAAGAGCCACGGCCCAGACCTCCGGCTGGCAGCGATCGGCGGCGCGGGCGACGTCGTGACCGCTGTGGCGAATCGCCGACTGCTGGGGCCTGGTTGGAGCAGTCGCATCCTGCAGGCCGTGCTGCTGGCGATGCTCGGCCACCAGCCGACGATCGACGCAGTCGCGGCGGCGCGGGTCGAGTACGCGGCGCGGCGACGAGCGGTCACCGAGGTGCTGACGGCCGAGGGGGTGCGGTTCACCGGCACCGACGGCATCAACCTGTGGATGCAGGTCGCCGACGAACGCTCCGCGCTCCTCACGCTCGCGGCGCAGGGCATCGGTGCCGCGCCGGGCGAGCCGTTCATGGTGCGCCCTGATGTTGCCTCGATCCGCATCACCGTCGGCAACATCGATCACTCGGTCGTCGAGTTCGCCGCCCGCCTCGCCGAAGCCGCCGGCAACCAGCCCCCGCGCAGCGGCCAACGCTGACAGCGCTCGCGTGCGGGCCACGAGGCGGTTCGGTGACAGGCTGAGGCAGTGACCAGCCGCTTCATCGACCTCAGCCACACGATCACCGACGGGATGGAGACCTATCCGGGCCTCCCCGTCCCGAAGCTCGGCACGGTCCTCTCCCGCGCCGACAGCCGAGGGAAGTACGCACCCGGCGTCGAGTTCCACATCGGCTCGATCGAACTGTGCACCAACACCGGCACCTACCTCGACACACCCGCACACCGCTACGAGGACGGTTGGGACCTGCAGTCACTTCCGCTCGAGCGCTGCGTGAACCTGCCCCTCGTGGTGATCGACCTACCGCTCCACGCCGAGCCGCCATACGGGTTCGGCCCCGCCGATTTCTCAGGTGTGGACCTGATGGGCGCTGCCGTGATCATGCGCACGGGTTGGTCGACGCACTGGGGCACGCCGAAGTACTTCGAGAACAGCCACCCGTACCTCACAAGCGAGGGGACCGACTTCCTCGTCGATCACGGCGCCGTGCTGGTGGGCATCGACTCGCTGAACATCGACGGGACGGTCGGCAAGGACCGCCCGGCGCACACCGGCCTGCTCGCGCATGGCATCGCGATCGTCGAGCACCTCACCAACCTGCACGAGCTGCCGGCACGCGGCGCGTTGTTCAGCGCGGTACCGGTGAAGATCGCCGGCCTGGGAACCTTCCCCGTGCGAGCCTTCGCCACGGTCGGCTGACGGCGCAATCCCTTCGACGTCCCAGCTATGGGGCTGGCCGTCTGGGGCAGTGCGGTCAGAGAGCGAGGTGTACCCGCAGGGCCTCGTCGAGCTCCGCGAGGCTTGCGCTCGTGAGGACCCCGATCCGTTCGCCAACCCGTTCGACCGCGACCGACCGGACCTGCTCCGCCTGGGCTTTCGAGTCCCGGGGAAGGCCGGTCGCCGGGGCGGTCAACAGCACCTGAAAGGGGTAGATCCGTTCGACGTTGGAGGTCACCGGCACGATGGTCACCACGCCGCGACCGAGGCGGCTCGCAGTGGTGTTGGCTCCGTCATTGCTGACGATGACGCCTGGCCGGCGCTTGCTCGACTCGACGCCACGTGCCGGATCGAGATCGACCCAACGGATCTCTCCTCGGCGCATCAGCCGAGACCGTCAGCCGTTGCCGCTTCCCACACCGCGGCATCTTCGCTCTCCACCCAATCGCTCCAGGCATCCTCGTAGGCGACGCCGAGCTCGGACGCCCGAAGGAGTCTGACTGCCTTCTGCAGGGCAGCGGAGCGAGAATCGAGGCCTTGGATCTGCGCGTACGCGTCCAGGTACTCGACATCGGCATCGGGGAGACTCACGCTGAGCTTCATACTCTGATGCTACTGATGGTACGACTACTTGGCTACCACCCGCCGACTTGCCGGTAGATGACGGGGCTCCGGTGCCGAGCACGACGCTGGTTACATCACGCTGGAGCGGAGCAACTCGTGCGCCAGGGGGCACTCGGAGGCGAGGGCTGCTTCCTCGATCGGCCGGCAACCCGCCGACGTCACCACGTGCGAGAACAGTGCGAGCGGCAGTACGTCGGCTTCTGCGAGCCAGGGTTCGCGCACGTCGGCCACTCGTTGCACCAGCGACGTGAAGCCCGCCTCGGGCAGGCAGCGGCCGATGCCGACGATGGCCCACACGGGCACTTCACTGCAGTACGCGACCGAGGCAGCGGCCCGACTCGACCGAGCGGCCAGCAACTCCGTCGACGACGCCGCGGACGCTTCGATCAGCACGACATCGGCAGCCAGCACTGCAGCGGCCAGGCCGGTGGCCTCGATGACTTCGGCCTCGACATCGGCACGTTCGAGCCGGCGCACGAAGGAGGAACCTTGGTCATCTGCGTCGATCGCCAGCACACTGAGGTCGCCCCGGCGCAGCAACGCCTCGCCGGCGAGATCGGGCCAGCCGACCACGCACACGGTCGCATCGATGGGCAGCGTGTCGATCAGCACCTCGGGTGTGAGGTCGGCGTCGATCTCTTCGGCCAACCGGCGGGCGGTCACGTACGGGTCCGCCGCGGTCAGCATGTGCGCGCACAGCCACCACAGTGGGCCCGCGGTCGGGTGGCGCTCGACGATGCGTCGGCACGCCACGACCAGGCCCGCCGGGTCCATCCCCATCCCCCGCAGGGCCGATGCTGTTTCGCTGACCATCACCCGCGCATCGCCGCCACTGGATCGGGCCAGATACCGCAATCGCTCGATCGGGTGCACGTGGCGACCCTACCCGCACCATCGTGTGGGCGCTCGTCCGGCTGACGCACCTGACGCCGCAACCGTTGGCGCCCGGTTCCGGTCAGCAGCGGCCGGCGGTAGGAGTTCGATTTCCTCAGCGGCAATTTTGGTTGTCGCTGTCGGCAACGGCAATTGTCGGTCAGCAAATCAGCACACACCCCAGGTCCGGCCGTGGCCGTTACCGGCGTCGGCTGCAGCGGCGAGGTGGGTGCGCGGTGGGGCGGCGCGCTACCGTTGGCTCTCGTGGCAAGCAACGTGGCGCTCGACATCAACCTCAGCACGATCAACGGCGAGACGCGCCCGGTGGAGGAATGGGTCACCACCTTCCACTTGGCCAGCGTCGTGCTCGATCCGTTCACCAACGAGAGCTCGTGGGTGCTCAAGTCTGCTACTCGCATCCTCGATGCGTTCCGAGGCGCCGATGTACGCGTGAACCTGGTCCTCACCTGCTCGCCGGATGAGGCCAAGCAGTTCTTGGGGCCGCTCGCCGATGAGTTCCTCGTGTTCTGCGACGCGGACCGTTCCTTCGTTCGGGGGCTCGGCGTGGCGACCCTGCCGGCGTTCGTGTTCGTGCGTGGCGACGGCAGCGTCCAGGCCGCAGCCGAAGGCTGGAACCCGACCGAGTGGCGCGCGGTCGCGAAGGCGATCGCCGACAACACCTCGTGGATCGCCCCCAACATCCCGGTGGCCAGCGATCCGTCGCCGTTCCACGGCACGCCCGCGCTCGGCTGAGCGGTGGCGGCCGATCGTCCGTTGCCGTTCCAGCTTCCCGATCTTCCCGTCCTCGACGCACTGCCCGCGCTCGCCACTGCGCTGACGCAGGGTGACACGGCCATCCTCGTGGCCCCGCCCGGTGCGGGCAAGACGACGATCGCACCGCTGGTGCTGCTCGGCGAGCCATGGCTGGCAGGCCAGCGGATCGTGATGCTCGAACCCCGCCGACTGGCCACCCGCGCCGCCGCGCAGCGGATGGCCTCGCTGCTCGGTGAACGGGTTGGCGACACGGTCGGTTACCAGACTCGCGACGAACGCCACATCGGGCCGAACACTCGCATCGAGGTCGTCACCGAAGGCGTGCTCACCCGACGGATGCAGCACGATCCCACGCTCGAAGGCTGCGGGCTGGTGATCTTCGACGAGGTGCACGAACGCAACCTGCCCACCGATCTCGGGCTGGCCCTGCTGCTCGATGCGAGGGCGACGTTGCGCTCCGATCTGCGTGTGCTGGCGATGTCCGCCACGCCGGACACGAAGGGTCTACTGAAGGTGCTGGGCGCCGATACGCCGGTGGCCACCAGCGATGGGCGGATGCACCCCGTCGACATCGTGTGGGCGCCGATGGCCAAGCAGGACCGGGTGCAGGAAGCAACGGCCTCGCTGGTCCAACGAGCGCTGCGCGAGCAACCCGGCGACCTCCTGGTCTTCCTGCCCGGCATCGGCGAGATCCGCGGCGTCCAGCGCATGCTGGAAGGCGCATTGCCGCCCGGCGTCGACGTGTATCCCCTGGCGGGCGCGCTCAGCCTCGCCGAGCAGGATCAGGCACTCGCGCCCTCCCCCGCCGGCCGACGACGTGTGGTGCTGTCCACCGACATCGCCGAGTCGTCGCTCACCGTCGACGGCGTGCGCGTCGTGGTGGATGCCGGCCTCGCCCGCGTGCCCCGCTTCGATCAGCGCACGGGGATGAGCCGGCTGACGACGGTCAGCACCAGTCGCGCCTCGGCCGATCAGCGCGCCGGGCGCGCCGGGCGCACCGAGCCGGGGGCCGCATACCGGCTGTGGAGCAAACTCGAACACGGCACGCGCCGCGCTCACCTCGAGCCCGAGATCACGCAGGTGGATCTCGCCGGCCTGGTGCTGGAGCTGGCGGCGTGGGGCACACCCGTGGAGGAGTTGCGTTGGGCGGATGCGCCGCCGCCACGCACTGTGCACCAGGCCACCGAGCTGTTGCAGCGGCTGGATGCGCTCGACAACGACGGCCGCCTCACCGAGCGCGGGCGGCGGATGCTCGCGCTGCCGCTGCACCCGCGTCTGGCCCGCATGGTCGCCGGGGCGGCTCCGGGCGACTCCTCGCTCGCGTGTGTGGTGGCCGCCCTGCTCGATGAGCGCGACGTGTTCCGCGGCCGCCCTGACGAGCTCCCTGCCGACCTTGCGCTGCGCGTCGGCGCGGTGTGCGGCCAGTATCACGACCGAGCCGATCGGCGCGACGTGGCTCGGGTGCGCGAACGCGCGGCGGACGTGGCCCGCCGGGCGCAGGCGCGCTTCGATCTCGACGATGTCAGAGCAGAACGCTGCGGCATCGTCCTCGCCCTTGCCTACCCGGATCGTGTGGCGGTCCGGCGCAGCCAGCCCGGCCAGTTCCAGCTGCGCTCCGGGTCTTCTGCGTGGACGGCGCCCACCGACCCGCTGGCGAACGAACGCTTCGTGGTCGCCGCCGATCTCGACGGCAAGCGCGACAACGCCCGCATCCGCATCGGCGCCGCGCTGGATGTGCAGGACGTGATCGCCGCGCTGGCCGACCAGATCGAACGGCGTGAGTCGATCGAGTGGGACAAGCAGCGCAACGACTTGGTGTTGCGCAGCGAGACCCGGTTGGGCGGGATGCTGCTCGACGAGCAGGTGCGTGCGGCGCAGCCAGGCGAGGCCACCACGGCCGCGCTCGTCGAGCGCGTCCGCACCACCAGGCTGGCCGCGCTGCAGTGGCCCGAACGGGCTCGACTGCTGCGCGCCCGCGTCGCATTCCTGCGCCATCACATGGGTGCCAGTGAGTGGCCGGATTGGAGCGATGCCGCCCTACTCGCGACGCTCGCCGAGTGGCTCACGCCGTACCTCGCAGGCATGACCGGCGCCGATCTCGCCCGGCTCGACACCGAGATGCTGCTCACCTCGCAACTGGGCTGGGACGGCTCCAATCGACTCAACGAACTCGCGCCGACGCACGTCGATACACCCGCCGGCCGCACTGCGATCATCGACTACTCGCGCGACATACCGACCGCGAGCGTGCGCGTGCAGGACCTGTTCGGTCTCCGGGAACATCCGACGGTCGCCGGCACCGTGCCGGTGTCGCTGGAGCTACTCTCCCCCGCCGATCGCCCGATCCAGATCACCAGCGACCTGCCCGGCTTCTGGGCCGGCAGCTGGTCTGAGGTGCGCAAGGAGATGGCCGGCCGCTACCCCAAACACCAGTGGCCCACCGACCCGGCGAACGCAAGCCCCAAGCGCCTGAAATAACCCCTCACTGCGAGACAGCTGAATGTGGCCTTGGGGCCAGCGACGCCCGCGCTCATTCCACGAGTCTGAACCCGGGCCCGAAAGGGCTTGTGCGACGGGGATCGGCCCGTTCGCCGGAGAGGCTCAGATGAACGCAGTTGGACACGCAGTACGGCATCCGGGGCCGCACTCGCCGCCGCGACGATCCTGGTCGCCTCGTGGGGCCCCTCACGCACGGATGCCGACGTGTCGGCTGCGGTGTCCGCCTCACCCGCCCTCGCCTCGGCCGCCGCTGTCAGGGTGCCGATCTCCCCGCCCCGACTCGTTACTACGGCCGGTGTCGACACACCCGTTCTGGCAACACCGTCGAACTGGCGCACGCCGAGCTCGGCGACGACGCGAGCAACGCACTCCAACAGGACCACGGTCAGGATGTGATCGAGTTCACCACCTGCGACGTGATCGACGACCCCGACTACGTACTGCGGTGCCTCCGCACTTCTCTGCACCTGTAGCCCCCACACCCATCCATGTCGCGGCTGTGAAAGCCGGATCTGGTCGTCAGCCCCGCGACACGAAGGGAGGAGCCCGGTGGGGGTCGCCGCATCGCCTTCATCGTGTCGCGGGTGCGACAACCGAAGGCGGTCGTCATGCACGCGACACGAACCGTGGGGGGATGGGGTGGCCCGATGGGGCGGAAGGACGGCGGGGCTGGGAAGAGAACTGGCTGCAGGCGTAGCCTGGCCGTATGGCTGCTGCTCCCGAGTTCGAGTTCACCGAGATGTTCCCGCTGGGCCACGACGAGGCGCCGTATCGGCTCGTCAGCACCGACCACGTCCGCACGGTCGAGACGCCGCTGGGCACGTTCCTGCAGGTGGATCCCGAAGCGCTCACGCTGATCACCCAGGAAGCGATGCGCGAGATCGCTCACTTCCTGCGCCCGGGCCACCTCGCGCAGCTTGCAGCCATTCTCGAAGACCCCGAGGCCAGCGACAACGACCGATTCGTCGCACTCGATCTGCTCAAGAACTCCGCAATCGCCGCCGGTGGCGTGCTGCCGATGTGCCAGGACACCGGCACGGCGATCGTGAAGGCGAAGAAGGGTGAGCGAGTGCACACCGGCGGCGGCGACGAGGAAGCCATCGCCCGCGGCGTGTTCAACACCTACCAGACCAGCAACCTGCGATACAGCCAGATGGCGCCGATCACCATGTACGAGGAGGTCAACACCGGCAACAACCTGCCGGCCGAGATCAAGATCAGCGCGGTCGACGGTGACACCTACAAGTTCCTTTTCATGGCCAAAGGAGGCGGCAGTGCGAACAAGAGCTACCTGTTCCAGGAGACCAAGGCACTGCTCAACGAGAAGGCACTGCTCCCTTGGCTGTTCGAGAAGATGAAGACCCTCGGCACGGCCGCCTGCCCGCCGTACCACCTGGCCGTGGTGATCGGCGGCACCAGCGCCGAGATCGCAGTGGAGACAGCCAAGCTGGCCAGCACCCGCTACCTGGACAGCCTGCCGACCACCGGTTCGAGGACCGGCCACGCGTTTCGCGATCTCGAACTGGAGGCGAAGGTCCTGCAGCTCAGCCAGCAGACCGGGATCGGCGCGCAGTTCGGCGGCAAGTACTTCTGCCACGACGTACGCATCATCCGTCTGCCACGACACGGGGCCAGCTGTCCGGTCGGTATGGCCGTGTCGTGCAGCGCCGACCGACAGGTGCTCGGCAAAATCACCAAGGATGGCATCTTCCTCGAGCAGCTCGAGCACGACCCCGCCCGCTTCCTACCGGATGTGACTCACGACGACCTCGCCGAGTCAGACGTCGTGCAGATCGACCTCAACCGTCCGATGGCCGACATCCGCGCCGAGCTGAGCAAGTACCCGGTGAAGACTCGCGTGATGCTCACCGGGCCGTTGGTTGTCGCCCGCGACATCGCTCACGCCAAGATCAAGGAACGCCTCGACCGGGGCGAGCCGATGCCGCAGTACCTCCAGGACTTCGCGGTCTACTACGCGGGCCCGGCGAAGACCCCCGACGGGATGGCCAGCGGCGCGTTCGGCCCCACCACTGCCGGCCGCATGGACAGCTACGTCGACGAGTTCCAGGCGGCGGGCGGCAGCTTCGTGATGCTCGCCAAGGGCAACCGCAGCAAGGCTGTCACCGACGCGTGCAAGGCCCACGGCGGCTTCTACCTGGGCAGCATCGGAGGCCCGGCAGCGCGCCTGGCACAGGACTGCATCACCAAGGTGGAGGTGCTGGAGATGCCAGAGCTGGGCATGGAAGCGGTGTGGAAGATCGAAGTGCACGACTTCCCCGCGTTCATCATCGTCGACGACAAGGGCAACGACTTCTTCGAGCTCGTCAACAAGCCGTACGTCGCCGGCACCACCACCTCGGTCCACCTGCGCTGAGGCGTCAGAGCTCTCCTGCCAGCTCGCCGAGCCGTTGCTCACCTGCGACCGTCTGGCCGCCGGCATCCATGAACGCCTGCAGCAGACCGACCGTGACCGGCTGACCCAACGTTGCGTTGAACGCCCCCGCTTCCAGCAACAGGTCGCCGACCACGTCCTTCTCGGCACGTAGCACTGCCGCCTTCGCGGCGGCGACGGCATGGGGTGGGAAGCCGGCGATGCGCGCGGCCAGGCGATCCACGAACGGCCACAGCTCGTCGGGCGGCAGCGACCGGTTGACCCAGCCCCAGCGCTCGGCAGTTGCAGCGTCGATGTCGTCGCAGCCGAGGATCGCCTCCATCGCCCGCGAACGCCCGACCAGTCGCGGTAGCCGAACTGTGCCGCTACCGCCGGGCAAGATGCCGAGGGCGACCTCCGGCTGGTTGAACACGGCCTCGCCGAGTGCCGCGAACCGCATGTCGCAGCTGAGCGCGAGCTCGCTGCCGCCACCCCCGACACGGCCTTCGATCACGGCGATCGTCGCCTTCGGCATCGTGCGGAACGCCTCACACATCGCATGGAAGTCGTTGAGCACCTCCGGAGTCGGCCGATCCGTGGGCAGCATCTGGATGAGCGTCACATCGAAGTGGGCGATGAAGAAGCCCGGAGTGGCGGAACGCAGCACCACGACCCGAACCTCGTCGTCCTCGGCCAACCGGCTCGCCGTTTCCACCATCGCTGGATACAGCGTCAGATCGAAGAGGTTGATCGGCGGGTGATCGATGGTGACCGTGGCCACCCCACCCACGACGTCGATTGCGACCAGGCTGTTCACACCAGTTCGTGCAGAACCGCGTGCGTGCGGGCCCGCTCGTCCGGGTCGGCGGTGAACACGCCGGCGTTGAAGTCGGTGACACCGATCGCCTTCAGCGCGGCGATCTGCTCGCGGACCTCGGCCTCGCTCCCGACAATGGCGATTCCGCCGGGGCCATCGACGCCCTCGCGGTCCATCATCGTCTTGTAGCTGGGGAGCGTGTCGTACACGGCGAACACCTGCGCAGCCAGCTTCCGGGCGGCGTCGACGTCGTCGGTGACGGTGACGGGCAGCGCGCACGCGACTCGCGGCTCGGGACGACCGGCGTCGGCGGCGGCCTGACGCAGCGTCGGGATGGTCAGCTCGGCCAGCGTCTTGGGCCCGACGCACCATGTGGACGTACCGTCGGCGAGCTGACCGGTGACACGGAGCATCTGCGGCCCGAGCGCTGCCACGAGCACCGACGGTCGGCTGCTGCCCGGCACGGAGATGCCACCCTGCACCCGAAATTCTCACCCTCGAACTTCACCGGCTTGCCCTCGAGCAGCGGCATCAGGACGGACAGGTACTCCTTGAGGTGCCGAACCGGCTTCGAGTAGGAGAGACCCCACATCGACTCGACGACGACCTGATGCGACAGCCCGATGCCCAGGCACAGCCCGGCGTTGCCGCGGCTGTTGATCGCCGCCTGCGTGCTGAGCGCCTGCTGAGCCAGCATCATCGGGTGCCGCGGATAGGTGGGTACGACCGCCGTGCCGAGCTCGATACCTGGCACTTCACGGCCGACGATGGCCAGCACGGTCAGCGCATCATGGCCGAAGATCTGCGACGACCAGAACGTGTGGGCACCCGCCTCCAACGCCTCTCGGGCCTCACCGACGACATCGTCGATCGTGCCACTGTTGATCGCATTGCTCATGAATCCAAGACGCATGTGCCGCACCGTACACGCGGTGAGTGGCCCCGAACGTGCGCAGGCGCGGCGCGCAGACTGGAACCCTTCGGATGCCGCCGACTATGCCGCCAACGGCGACCAGTTCTATCCCCTCGTGAACGTCGAGACCGGTGAGCTACAGCCGGAGCGGGCGCCGATCACGTGGCTCGACACCACGGTCGACGCTGGCGGAACGCTCGCGCTCGGCATCGGTACGGGATCCATTGGCGTGAAGTTCGTGGAGACCCCTGGTGGCCTCTTGGACCTGGTCGTGGGCGACAACGGCGACATCTGGCTACTGAACTCCACCATCGGAGTGGCGGACAGCAGTGATTCGACGGGACGAGACGGCTCACCGTTGCCGACGACACTGAATACGTGATGTCCAACGGCGCGGACAGCCGGGTGATCGACAGCTACGAACTCCCACCACCGCTGGCGTGATCGGCGCGCGTGCTTGAGTCTGAATTAGGTGAACCGACGTGATGGCTGCAGGCCACTGCCAAAGAAGTCACTTTGACCACGTTGCGATACGAACGTACGTTTGCTATGTTGATTGACATGCGTGAGGCCCTCGAACTTCTCGACCTGGCAACTGATGCCGTCGCGACGCACGACCCTCAGTTACTCACGCTCGAGGATCTGCGCGACGGCATCCTCTCGTTGCAGCAGCACATCGATCGGGTGAAGGGCATCCATGCTCGATTGGTTGCTGCTGGTGATTCCGCGGGCGTCTGGCACGGGCAGGCCAAGCGCAACATGGCCGACTGGCTCGCCTCGCTCACCAAGACGTCACACGGCGATGCGTACAGCCGCGTGCGCCTCGGCGAAGCGATGGGCGCCTCGCCAGAGCTGGCCGACGCCGTCGAATCTGGCGAAGTATCCGCGGCGACAGCGGAGGCGTTGCACGAGGCCGTCACCCAACCCGCACCCTCCGCACATACCACCGAGCTCATCGAATCCGTGAAGGGCGCCGGTCCGAACGAGGCACGCAAAGCTGCCGCGAACTTTCGCAGGATCCACACGAAGGAAACGCCTGAGGAAGCAGCCGAGCGCCGCTACGAGAAGCGAGCGGTGCGGTCAGGTCCGGCAGAGGACGGGATGGTCACCACGACCGTCACCCTCCCCGAACTCGAATCGCGCGAGTTCCACCAAGTCATCTCGTTCATCGGCGGCAAGCCGTCTGACACGGATCAGCGCACGACGGAACAACGGCTCGCCGACGGGATGATCCAGCTGTGTGCTGCGTACGCCGCCGGTGCGGTCTCGGGTGGGCGTGAGCGACCGACGATTCTGATCACCATCGACGCCGACTCCTTCACCGGAGCGACGGACGAACCGGGTGTCACCGCCTACGGGGATCGGATTCCTGCCCACATCGTGCGCCACCTTGCCGAGACCGCCAACCTGCAACGACTGCTCCACGTCGGCAGCATGATCCTCGACCTCGGTCGCGAGGTCCGCTACGCGACCGAAGCCCAGTACCGGGCGTTGCTCGCGCGTGATGGTGGCTGCCGTGTCGAGGGCTGTCACATCCCCGGCGCGTGGTGCGACGCCGATCACCTGATCGCGTGGGAAGACGGCGGCAGCACCAATCTGGAGAATTTGGGTCTGCTGTGCCGACACCATCACCGCGAGAAGCATCGGCCCGGTGTCACCGTCATCGGTGACGGCAACGACTTCTCCATCCGCCTCGCCAACGGCACCATCCTGCGCTGCCCGCCCAAGGGCAACATCCAACCCGAACAACGACGACCAGGTCAGGCGGCGGCCTGAACGCACGGAACCCGGAAGTACTGAGACCACGCCGTTCACGCGGTACGGACGAGGACCCGGTGAGCGAACCCCGCACCCACGGCCCGGCGGGGTCGTGGGTATCCGTGCGTCGCGGGTGACTTGACTCAGGCGAGGCTGACGAGTTCCAGCCAGTCCTCGTTGAAGTAGTCGACCTGGCCGTCGGGCATCAGCAACACCTTGGTGGGCGACAGCGCCTCCACGAACTCGGTGTCGTGGCTGACGAACACGATGCTGCCCTTCCACCCGGTGAGCGCCTCGGCCACGGCCTCGCGCGAGGGCGGATCGAGGTTGTTGGTGGGCTCGTCGAGCAACAGCAGGTTGTTACGGCCGACCATCAGCATCGCCAGCGCGAGCTTGGTCTTCTCCCCACCCGAGAGGGTGCCGCTCTGCTGGAACACCTTGTCGCCGCTGAGCCCCATCATCCCGAGGAACGCGCGCAGCTGGGTCTCGGTGTAGATCACGCCTGACGGGACATCGGCGCGCAGGTTCTCGAGCAGGGTCTGGTCGGTACGCAGGTTGTCGTGCTCCTGCGCGTAGTAGCCCATCGTCACGTTGTGGCCGAACTGGAAGTCGCCGAGGTTGGCCTGGGTCTCGCCGGCAAGGATGCGCAGCAAGCTCGTCTTGCCCGCACCGTTGAGGCCGAGCACCAGCAACCGATCACCGCGCCCGATGTCGAACGTGACGTCCTCGAACACGGGCGGGCCGCCGTAACCCTTCGACAGGTGTGTCGACTTCAGCACCGTGCCACCGCACGAGGGCGGGTCGGGGAACTTCATCTTCAGGGTGCGATCACCGGCGCTGACGTGCACACGGTTCGCCTCCAGGCGCGCAATCTGCTTCTCCTTGCTGTGCGCCATCTTGGCCTTGGTGGCCTTGGCGCCGAAGCGATCGACGACGGTCTGGATGCGGGCGATCTCCTTCGTCTGCAGAGTTGCCTGCTTGACCAGACGCTCCTCGTCCAGGCGGCGCGACAGCTTGTACTGGCTGTACGTGCCCTTGTACTCCACCAGGTTGCCGAGGTTCTCCTCGCCGGGGCGATCGAGGTGCAGGACGCGGGTGATCGCCTCGTCGAGCAGTTCGAGGTCGTGGCTGATGACGAGCATCGCGCCGCGGTAGTTGCGCATGAACCCGAGTAGCCAGGTCTTCGCATCGACGTCGAGGTGGTTGGTGGGCTCGTCGAGCAACAACACATCGCTGCCGGCGAACAGGATCCGCGAGAGTTCGACGCGACGGCGCTCTCCGCCGCTGAGCACACCGATCGGCAGTTCCATGCGGGCGGGCGACAGACCCAGCCCGGCCATGATGCTGCGCGCCTCGCTCTCTGCCGCGTAGCCGCCGGAGGACGCGAACTCGTCCTGCGCCTTGCTGTAGCGGGCGACGTTGCGTTCGCTGACGTCTTCCTCCATCGCGATGCGCAGCTTCTCGAGGTGGTCGAGCTGCTCGTCGATGTTGCGACCACTGAGCACATGGGTGACCGCCATGCGGGTGTCGAGCACGCCCTCGATCTTCGGGTCCTGGGGCAGGTACCCGAAGCCGCCCTTGCGCAGCACCTTGCCGCCGCTGCTCTCGGCAGCTCCGCCCAGCACCTTGAACAGGCTGGTCTTGCCAGCGCCGTTGCGGCCGACGAGGCCGACTTTGTCGCGTGCCATGACGGTGAACGAGATGCCGTCGACGATCAGCCGACCGCCCACCTCCACCGAAAGACCCTGCACCTGCAACATGGCCTTCCAGCGTGGCGGCAGATCACGTGTTCGACAACCAGCGCGACCACAACCTCACCGGTCGTGCGGCACGTCTACGATGGGCGTGTGCAGGCTCAGGTGACGCTCCCCGCTCCCGAACCGGTCTCAGCGCGCGCCGGGCTGCTCGGCCGTGTGGCGCCGATCGCCTGTGGCGGCGCGTTGGCCGCCGCAGCAGGAGTCGTCGCTCGTTTCGATCCGGCAGCGCAGGGCAGCCGGTTCCCTGCCTGCCAGTTCCGGCTCGCGACGGGCCTGTGGTGCCCGGGGTGCGGCCTCACCCGCGGGTTCCACCAGCTGTTCAACGGCAACGTGCTCTCGGCAATGAGCTACAACCTGTTCGTGCCACTCGTGCTGGTGGCGATCGTCGGCGCCTGGTGGTCGTGGCTGCGCAGCAGTTGGGGCCACCCCGGCGTGCGGGTACCGCCCCGGCTCGTCCGCGGGCTGGCCGTGTGGCTGCCGATCACGCTCATTGCCTACGGCATCATGCGCAACATCCCGACGACCCCGTTCTCCTCGCTCGCACCCTGAGAAGTCATCCTGGGGGGTCAGGTGGTCTCAGGCGGAGGGTTGGTGCCGAGCGGCGCGGTGGTCGTCGGCTGCATCGTGGTGGTGGTCGTACGCCGCTTGACCGTCGTGGTCGTACTGGTGCCGTCGACAGAGCCGCCGGAGTCATCGGTGAACTGACTGGGAAGGCACTTGCCGTCGGGTTCCGGCGATTGACCCAGTGCCAGTGCCACCTGCTCGGCCAACGCAGTTCGGCCGGCGTCGGTGAGGTGCAGCCCGTCGCCACCCGTTAGGGACGCGTCGGCGGCGGTGGTCGCGCCCCAGTCGACGATCAACACGTTGTCGTAGATGCCGGCCAGCTCGAAGATCACCTCGTTGACCTCCAACCGAGACGGCTCGAACTCGGTGACTGTGAGCAGCACCACAGGTTGAGGCGAGAGGCGCTGGACCATCCGCTCGAGGCCGGCTCGAAAGACATCCTGGTCCCTGAGGTAGTTGTTGCCGAGCAGGATGACTCCGACGTCCCAGCCGGCGGAGAGCCGTTCGTCGAGCACCTCACGGCCGAAGTCGATAAAGCGACCGGTCTCCGCATCCACTTCCACCTGCCACCCCAAAGGCACCAACGCATCACACATCGCACCGCTGTAACGCCGATCAGTGCTGGCCATCACCGAATCACCGATGAGCAGCGCACGATTGCCACCAACGATCGCACCGACCTGGGCATCGAGCGGGATCGGAACTGTGGTGCGGATCACCGTCGCAGCTGGATCGCCGGTGGCCGTCGTCGGGCTCGAGGGTGGCAGCTCGCCCACCGGCAGCGTCTCGGGTGGCTGCGAGACCGGCGCACTGGCTGCACCGCTGCACCCGATGAGGGCGACGCACAGGCCGAGGAGGGTGATCGGTCGCAGCCAGAACATGAGTGCCCCCATTGGAACCAGTCGGCGCGCCAGTTGCAAGTCAGGCCGGACGCCATGGGTGCTGGGTCAGCCGCGCGCCTTCAGCGAGTCGCGGATCTCCGTGAGGAGATCGATCTCGCTCGGGCCGGCGGGAGCGGCGTCGACGGGCTTCTTCATCTTGTTGTAGGCCTTGATGATCAGGAACAGCACCACGCCGACCACGATCAGCGTGAACACCGCGGTGATCAGCTTGCCGAACTCGAGGTACGTGGCCGGGTTCGGCAGGCCGGTGACGGCGTCGACGCCCTCGGAATCGGCAACCTTGATGCGTGCAACCTCATCGAAGTTGGGCTTGCCCACGATCGCGGCGATCAGATTGAGCACGATGCCCTCGGTGAACACCTTGATCACCGCGCCGATGAAGCCGGCGATGATGACGGCAACTGCCAACTCGATCATGTTGCCGCCGGAGATGAACTCCTTGAACTCCTTGATGTAACCCTTCATGTGTGTGCTCCTCTGGAGTTAGCTACCCGTCTGTCGCATCATTTGAGCAGGTCCGGCGTCGCACAGATGACAATCCCTCACGGGGTAACGTGCCCCGCGATGACCGACGCCACTGACCCATCGGACGAACCGACGCGCACCACGATCGAGGGTGGAAGGACGAACATCGTCGATG
Organism: Ilumatobacteraceae bacterium; assembly: GCA_043721915.1. GTDB lineage: Bacteria > Actinomycetota > Acidimicrobiia > Acidimicrobiales > Ilumatobacteraceae > UBA668. Next base: position 25,509 of record JAYSPV010000039.1, read on the forward strand.
AGCTGATCCTCGATCGCATCGACGCCTTGGCGGTGCTGCGCGCCGACACACCCGCGGAGAAAGGCGCGCTGCTGGAGAAGATCGCGGGACGAGGCAAGCCCGAGCAGGACATCGTCAACGAGCTGTCCAAAGTCCGTCCGTTGTGGCGCCCCGACCGATTCGAAGAAGCGCATCGCATGGCGATGCGCTCACTGGAGGTGCTCGACCGCAACGGCGCCCGCACCCCCAAGTTGCCGAGGCTCGGCCCACTCACACCGATTGCCAGCTACGTGGTCGAGCAGATGACCCGCTACATCGTCAAGGAGCACCAGAACAAGCTGGTCACACGGATCCGCAAGCTGTACGAACGACGCGAGGCGAACTCGATCTGGGGCTCGCGGGAGCACGTGATGCTGCGCCGAGGGCGCATCGACGCTGCCCGAGTGGAGCCCGGCTACAAAGGCAACCCGCTGGGTCTCCCGACGTTCCTGCTCGGCGGCGCAGTGTTCTCCACCCTGGCCTCCGGCATCAGCCGGTTCTTCGGCTGGGCGTTCGAGAAGAGGGCCGGCGCCATCGTGTTCGCCGCTGTCTTCGTGTTGCTCTTCGCCGGTCTCGCGTGGGCGGCGCTCTACTCTGCCGGCGTCGCCCGGCGGCGCATTCGCCTGAGCACCGACCAACCGCTGAAAGCGCTGTGGGAGACCATCGGGGCCTGCGGCAACCCGCCAAAGGACGGCAGCATCAACTTCGCGGTCTACGCGATCGTGCTCCTCCTCCTCACCTTCGCGGTCGTCCCGCTCGCCGTCTGGCGCTTCGTCGCCGCAGTTGGATGACGTACGACCTGGTCATCGTCGGCATCGGTTCAGGCGGCCTCCCCGCTGCTGAGTTCGCCGCCGGGCTCGGGCTGCGCGTTGCAGTCGTCGCACCCGACCGACGGGGTCGCGAATCCGCAGCGATACCATCCGCGACCTTGCTGGCCAGCGCCAAGGTGGCCCACACGATGCGGTCTGCGCACCGAGTCGGCATCGCATCGGTGGAACCCACGATCGACCTGGCCAGGGTCTGGCGACGTGCTCGAGCGGTGCACGCCGAAATCGCGGCCACCGATGCGACCCCGCAGCGGTACCGCGATCTAGGTGTCGAGCTGATCGGAGGCGACGCGCTGGTGACAGGCCCCAACGAGGTCACGCTCCACACCGCCGGCCAGCAGCCACACACGCTCGTCACCCGTTACATCCTGTTGTGCACCGGCGCCAAGCCGGCGATCCCGGCCATCGACGGCCTCGACCCGCAGCACTGCCTGACGGGTGAGGAGCTGTTCGA
>JAYSPV010000040.1:0-39052 GCA_043721915.1 Ilumatobacteraceae bacterium
TCCTCGGCCACCCCACCTGGTACACGGTGCAGGGGGCCGGTGACGACACCGTGCTGCTGCTGCACGGCGGGTTGTCGAACAGCGATGCACTGCTCGACAGCATCGGTGGGTTGCTCGGTGAGCACCGACGGGTGGCAGCGTTCGACCGCCGCGGACACGGCAGGACCGCCGACACACCCGAGGCGTTCCACTACGAGTCGATGGTCGACGAGACGATCGCCGTCATCGAGCACATCGGCGGCCCCGTTCACATCGTCGGCTGGAGCGATGGTGGCATCATCGGTCTCCTCCTTGCGCTTCGCAGGCCGGAGCTCGTCGGGCGGCTCGTGGCAATCGGCGCGAACTACCACTGGGACGTCGTCCCGGATCTCACCAACGCGAACGCACCGGACGACGGCGGTGAGGCAGCGAGCGGCGATCCGAGCGTCGCGCTGATGGCTGCGGCATACGCCGAGCTTTCGCCCGACGGCCCCGAGCACTTCGCCGTCGTCGCCGCCAAAGGTTTCCACCTGTTCGGCATCGAACCCGAACTGACCGTCGAGGACCTGGCGAGGGTGGCGGTCCCCGTGCTGGTCATGGCCGGCGACGACGACCTCATCCCGCTGAGCCACACCGCTGCGTTCTTCGCCGGGCTGCCCGAGGCACAGCTGGCGATCGTCCCGGGGGCGTCGCATGCGGTGCCGATGGAACATCCAGGGGAGGTCATCGGTCTCATCGAGCGCTTCCTCGACTCCGAGGTCCCGCCTGCGACGATGATGCCCAACCAGCGCCGCTAGGAATCCCGGCTGTACCGCGAGGCGTGCACTGCCGGCCGGGAAGCAGCCCAACTACGACGAGTGGTATGACCCGCCGTCCACGCAGGCGTCTGCTGCGAGGGAGGAGGCCCTGCCTCGAGCAGCGGACTTCCAGTCCGTCGTCCTGCTGCTCAGCTCGGCGATGCTCGTCGTGGGCATCATCGTGTTGATCCAGGCCGAGATGACCTGATCGGGTCGCTCCCGTCGTCGGCGCCTGTGCTGCCGTTACATTCGTACGTCGTGTCCGACGATCTCGCTGCCCGCCTGAGCGCTGCAACCGACGCCTTGGAGGCGATCGTCGCCGATCGGTCACTGTTGCAGGCGATGTCGCTGGAGGAACGAACTCGGTTGCTCAACGCTGCCGGCAACGTCTACGAGCCCGATGTGGAAGAGCGTCGTCGCCAGATCAAGGCCGAGCGCCGCCAGGCCAAGCAGACCAAGGCACAGCGTGATCAGGGCACACTCAACGAGACCGGGATCCGCTCGTTGCGGGCGAAGCCGGTGTTCACCACACCGAACGTGTTCGCACCGCAATTGGTGGGCCCGGACGAGATCGATGACGAGGTCATCGAGCCCCGTGAGTCCGAGCAGCCGCTGCACTGCTACATCTGCAAGCGCAAGTTCACGCAGATCCATCTGTTCTACGACCAGATGTGCATCGAGTGCGGTGAGTTCAACTTCGCCAAGCGCAGCGAGACCGCCGACCTCGCCGGACGGGTCGCGCTGCTCACCGGTGGCCGGGTGAAGATCGGCTACCAGGCCGGCATCAAGCTGCTGCGGGCTGGTGCTCACCTGATCGTCACCACTCGCTTCCCACGTGACAGCGCTCAGCGGTACTCGCAGGAAGCCGACTTCGAGGAGTGGGGCCACCGGCTGGAGATCTTCGGGCTCGATTTGCGCCACACGCCGAGCGTGGAGGCCTTCTGCCATCACCTGATGGAGACCCGCGATCGGCTGGACTTCATCGTCAACAATGCCTGCCAGACCGTGCGCCGCCCTCCCGAGTTCTACCGGCACATGATGGAGCTCGAGACCGGTTCGCTCGCCACGCTGCCAGCGCCGGCAGCACGCCTGCTGGGGGCGTACGAGGGGTTGCGTGGGTACGACATGCTGTCGTCGGGCCGAGCCACCGATGCGGCACCGGCAGTGCTGCCGATCGGGGTGACTCACGCCGCGCAGCTGTCGCAAGCGCAACTGCTGCCCGACGAGGTCATCGGCAGCGGCGACCTGTTCCCCGGGGGCCGCCTGGACCAGGACCTGCAGCAGGTCGACCTGCGCGACCGCAACTCCTGGCGGCTCACGTTGGCCGAGGTCTCGTCGGTGGAGCTGCTCGAGACGCAACTGGTCAACGCGGTCGCGCCGTTCGTCCTCAACGCCCGCCTCAAGCCGCTGATGCTGCGGGCGCCTGGGCGCGACCAGCACATCGTCAACGTCTCGGCGGTCGAGGGGCAGTTCTATCGGCGGTTCAAGACCACCCGACACCCGCACACGAACATGGCCAAGGCTGCATTGAACATGATGACCCGCACCTCGGCCGCCGACTATCACGCCGACGGCATTCACATGAACAGCGTCGACACCGGCTGGGTGAGCGACGAGGATCCTGTGCACATCGCCGAACGCAAGACCACTCAGCACCACTTCCATCCGCCGCTCGACATCGTGGACGGCGCCGCCCGCATCGTCGACCCGATCATCGACGGCGTGAACACCGGCAAACACACGTGGGGCAAGTTCTTAAAGGACTATCGCGAGACCGACTGGTGATGCAGAACGGTCAGCTGCTCGTCATGCCGATCAGATCGCTCCCCAACGTGTGCCCCATGCGATCGCGTTTGGTGCGGAGATAGCGAACGTTGTGCGGGTTGGGGTCGGTGAGCGACGGCACCATGCCGGCGATCACGATTCCCGCTGCCTCCAACTCGACCTGCTTGAGAGGGTTGTTGGTGATCAGCCGAACCGTCGACACCCCGAGGTCGCGGAGGATGTCTGCGGCGACGGCGAAGCTCCGCGCCTCGGCGGGCAGGCCGAGTTGCTCGTTCGCCTCGTAGGTGTCGAAGCCGTCGTCCTGCAACCGGTACGCGTCGATCTTGGCCGCGAGTCCGATGCCGCGACCTTCGTGCCCGCGTAGGTACACCACCACGCCATGTGCTGCCGCTTGCACAGTGGCCAGTGCATCGTGGAGCTGGCTTTGACAGTCGCAACGCCGAGAGCCGAACACGTCGCCGGTGAGGCACTCGCTGTGCACACGGACCAGGGGCGCCTCGACCGTCGGCTGATCGTCCTCGATTCCCACCGCCAGCGCCAGGTGTTCATGGCCATCGTGACTGCGGTACGCCACGACTCGGAAGGATCCCCACGCCGTTGGCAGCTCGGATTCGCTGACGCGTCGAGTGCTCACCGTTCCACCACCACTTCCAGATCGGGGCCGAGCGCACAGACGGAGACAACGCGTCCTCGCCACAGCTCCGCGATCGTCTCGATGCCATCTCCGGCGAACAGTCCGGGGGCATCTCCACCGGCGAACGCAGGCGCCAGATGAAGGACGTAGCGGTTGACCAAGCCGCCGCGGTGGAACGAGGCCGCAAGCCGCGGACCCGACTCGACCAGGAGTTGCAACACGCCCTCGGCTCCCAGCCGGTCGAGCAGCCCTTCCAGCGGACCGTCCCACTCGAGGCACGGGTGCACCTTCGCAATCGCGGGTGCCGCACCCACCACCACGCGCCGCGGGTCCGGGCCATCGACGTGGCGCACGGTGAGCTCAGGGTCATCGGCGCGTACGGTGCCGGCGCCGGTGCAGATCGCCTGCGACTCGGCGCGGAGCTCGTGTACTCGTCGCCGCGCCTGTGGCGACGTGATCCACTGGCTCGACCCATCACGCGCGGCGATGCGTCCGTCGAGCGTGGCGGCCAGCTTCAGCACCACGTAGGGGCGGCCCGTCGAGCGGTGGTGAAGGTACGGTCGCAGCTGTTCGGCGATTTGCTCGGCGCACACGCCGACCTCCACATCGCAACCTCCGCGTTGCAGCTGGACGAGCCCACGTCCCGCCACCTGCGGGTCGGGGTCTTCGATGCCGACGACGACCCGACGCACGCCGGCCGCAAGGATCGCGTCGGTGCACGGAGGAGTACGACCATGGTGTGAACATGGCTCGAGCGTCGAATACAACGTTGCGCCGGCGAGTTCGGCGCCAGCAGCGCGAGCTGCGGCAAGGGCCGCCACCTCCGCATGCGGCCCGCCGGCTGGCGCTGTCGCCCCCTCGAACTGCATCCCGTCGCTCGTGACGACGACCGCTCCGACCCACGGATTCGGGGCCGACCGCCGTCGCGCCGTCGCGGCGACCGTGATCGCGAGCGTCATCAGCTCCTCGTCCAGGGTTGTCGTCATCGGAGCGGCTTCACCCGGGTGCGTGGCCATCGCTGACCACGATATCGACGCCCCAATGTGAGTTCCACTTCAGCACTCACTAGACCGTGTGAGCCCGGGCGACAACGAAGAGTGGTCACTCGCCCCCTTGGTACCCAGCACCTACTGTGACGTGTGATGTGCGCGGAGCAGCTCGACGACACCACCAGGGACGGGTTCCGTCGTGGAGACGAGGCGGCGGTTCGGGCGGTGTACCGGCAGTACTCGGGTCTGGTGATGGCGGTTGCGCAGCGAGTGCTCCCAGATCGAACTGCGATGGCAGTCGGCTGGTGCCCGGTGGCTCGTTCCACGAGCTCGACGATGCGGTGGCCTGGGCCGGTGTGTCGCCAGCCGACTATCGGGTGATCACGGTTACCCGTGAGGCGGTCGCTCCGCCGAAGGATGCCGCGCAGGGCACTTCCGGCGAGGTCGTGGCGAAGGGCGCGATCGAGGAGTGCCCCGCCTGATCAGCGCCCGGCGTCGCCTCGTCGGTAGTCGAGGGTCAGCTCGTCGAGCTGGGCCTTCACTGCCGCATCGATGGGGGAGTGAACGGCGGCAACGGCGTCAGCCAACTGCTCAGGTCGCGACGCGCCGACGATCGGACTGGTGATCACGGGGTTCGCCAGCACCCACTGCATCGCCAGCGTCGCAGCGGACACGCCTGTGTCGGCGGCGATCACCTTCATCGCCTCGACAGCCCTGAACGTGTGCTCGTGCCAGTAGCGCTCGCGGTAACGGTCGCCCTGCATGCCAGCCGCGAAGCGTGTGCCGTCGGCGCTGCTGCCTGGCATGTGCTTCGCCGTCAGCAGTCCGCCGGCGAGCGGGTTGTACGGGATGACCGCAATGCCCTCTTCCTCGCAGAGTGGGAACATCTCTCGCTCGAACTCGCGAAACAGCATGTTGTAACGGGGCTGCACGCTGTCGAAGCGCACGGTACCGAGCACCTCGCTGCGACCGAGTGAGCGGGCCAACTGGTAGGCGGCCACGTTGCTGCAGCCGACGTACCGGGCCTTTCCGGATCGCACGACGTCGTCGAGCGCCTGCAGCGTCTCGTCGATCGGCGTGTGCGGGTCCCACGAGTGCACCTGGTACAGATCGACGTAGTCGGTTTGCAACCGGCTGAGACTGCCCTCGATCGATCGCATGATGTTCTGACGCGAGTTGCCACTTTCCCACGGCCGATAGCCGGATGGGAAGAAGCACTTGGTGGCGATCAACACGTCGCGCCGTCGGCCCTGCATCCACTCACCGATGTAGCGCTCGGTGTCGCCCATGCCATGCGGGTAGGTCGTCACCGGGTACATGTCGGCGGTGTCGAAGAAGTTGATCCCGGCTTCGACGGCCGCATCCATGATGGCGAAGGACTCGTCACGGTCGCACTGACCGGCGAACGTCATCGTCCCCAGTGTGAGGCGCGGGACCTTGAGGCCGGTGCGGCCGAAACGGATGTGCTGCATGCGTGCGACCCTAGTGAGCCGCTGCTTGACTGGTCGGCTCATGCCCATCCTGCTCGCTCTTGCATCGGCCCTCGTCTATGGCGTCGGCGACTACTTCGGCGGCCGGGCGGCGCGCGTTCAGGCGGCCGTGATCGTCGCCGCAATCGGCCAGATGATCAGCCTGCTGCTCGTGGGCGCCGCGGTGCTGGCGATGGGCACGGCCGTCCCATCGGCGGCCACCTGGGGATGGAGCGCGTTTGCAGGTGTCGTCGGAGCGCTCGGGATCGCCGGTCTTTACCACGCATTTGCCCATGGCGAAGTGGCCGTCGTGGCGCCGACCAGCGCGGTGGTCGGCGCGGTAGTGCCTGTGATTGCAGGCCTGATCATCGGTGAGCGGCCTGGCGCGCTCGCTGTCGTCGGGATCGTGACCGCAGTACTCGCCGTGGCGTTGGTGAGCGGTGTGATCGGCACACGCGCGCATGGCACTCCACCGCGGATCGTGGCGCTCGCCGCGGCGGTGGGTGCGTGCTTCGGCCTGCTGTTCGTGGCGCTCGAACGTGCCGACAGCGAGTCCGGCTTGTGGCCGTTGATGATCGCGCGGTTCGCGTCTGTGCCGCTGCTGGTCACCGTGGCTGTTGTGGCCGGTGCTCGGGTGTTGAGACGCCCTGAGTCACTGCAGATCGCTGTGGTCGCAGGCGTCTTCGACATGGGCGCCAACGTGTTGTACCTGTTTGCGGTGCGAGGCGGCATGCTCTCGATCGTGTCGGTCGTCGCGTCGCTGTATCCGGCGAGCACGGTGGCGCTCGCGTTCCTCGTCGACAAGGAGCGACTCACCCGCTGGCAGGTGATCGGGCTGTGCGCGGCTGCAATGGCTCTGGTGCTGGTGAGCCTCAGCCGTCAGTAGCCAGCGCTGCGTCGGCGATGGCCTGGCTCTCGCGGGCGGCACCGGCGAAGATCCCTTTGGCCATCAGGCTCGGCTCCACTTTCCGGCGAGCGAGATAGATCGCAGCGCGGCCGCCGTGGATGACTGGATCGTGCGGAGCTGCCCAGCCGGCGAGGTCGGCGAGATGGCAGGCCAGCCGCACATCGCCTTCGCCCATCGCTTGCTCGGCGCGCCGCAACAGCACCTCCGTGCCGCCCGCCAGCTCGGCAACCGCGGTGGCGAGGTGCGCGTCGGGCGACGGCTTGAGGCGGGAGGCTGCGCCATCCCACCAGCCACCGAACTGACGCCAGATGCCTCGAATCACGAACTCGGGCTCGTCGTAGAACGGCCGCAGGTATGGCTTTGCCAGCGTCTCGTCCGGCACCCTGACCGTGTGGACGATGGTGTCGAGGTTTGCGCCGGCGTTCATCATGTCCACCACGTCGGCAACGAGGTTCTCCAACGCCGTCGCAACGTCGTCGAGCACCCCGACGATTCGCTCGCGACCGGCGATCGGCAGGCCATGGGCGGGCAGTAGCAGCTCGGGCCGCTTGGCGATCATCTTGCGCAGCGCAGCCGCCCACTCGATCGGATAGCGCTGCACCTTCTGCGGGTTGCCAGCGTTCGGGAAGTTCCAGATCAGGAAGTCACCCGTCATCAACGCCCTGCGCCCGGGAAGCCAGGCCCACAGGTGATCGTCGGTCTCGCCGCGGTCGTGGTGCAGCTCGATCGCTACGCCGCCCACGCTGAGTTCGCCGTGGTCGCCGAAGGTGGTGCCCGGCCGCAGCGTTGCCCTGGGGAGGAACCGGCGAGCGTTCGGGTTGGCCTTCAGTGTCTGGCCCTCGCCCTCCCCGCCAACGTTCAGGTTCAAGTCGCCGGACACGCCACCGAACTGGCGGGCGTTGATCAGCAGGTTCCAGTTGTTCGTGTACTCGTAGCGGTCCATGCGCACGGCAACGTTCTCGTGGCCGACCACGTTCGGCTGATCGTCGGCGAAGAACATGCTGCCGCCAACATGGTCGGCGTGGCCATGGGTGTACACCAGGTGGCTGACCCGGTCGGTGTTCCAGCCGCGCACTGACTCGCGCACGGCCTGGCCGCTCTGGGCGCCGGACGCATCGAAGCACACCAGCCCGTCGTCGGTGCGCAGCGCGACGCAATGGCTGAAGCTCTCGACCAACGCGAGCCCGTCACCGATCTCGCTGAGCTCGTTGGTCACACGGTTCACCGGTTGATCGGTGAGCCCGCTGTCGATGATGCGTGCGGAGAGCACGAGAAGATCAGCCATGCTCCGACGGTAGCCCTCCGGCCGACCCGCTTTGGCGCTGAGGTGCGGTATCACCGCACCTCAGCGCCAAAGCGTGAATCGTCCAGGCACGACAACCGCCCGAGGTCAGCGGGGGAGGCCGAGTACGCGCTCGCCGAGAATGTTGCGCATCACGTTCGAGGTGCCGCCCATGATCGTGTAACCGGGCGCATAGGCGAGCCCCTGGGTGACGTCGTCCCACAGCGTGGCCCGGGCGCCGAGCGTTGCGGAGATGAAGTCGGCTACCCGGGTCTCGTGCTCGGTGCAGAAGCACTTGGTGGCAGCGCTGAACCCCGCCGGCGCCTGCTTGAGCACTTCGCGAATGACGAGGATCCGCCCGATGCGATAGCCGATCTCCAGCCGTGCGATCTGGTCGCGCACCACTGCCTTGGACGTGTCGGCGTGCTCGAGCGCGAGAAGGTACAGGGCGTGGTTGCTGACGAGGCGGTCGATGCCTCCGCGCTCGTGCTCCAACTGCCGCATGGTCTGCTTGAAGGCGCCGCCTTCCTGGCCGACCAGGTTCTCGACGGGGACCTCCACCTCGGTGAAGAACACCTCGCAGAAGTGGCGGTTCGTGGTCATGTCCTTGATCGGGCGTACCTCGATGCCAGGCGTGTTCATCGGCACGATGACCTCACTGATGCCGGCGTGCGGTGGGCCCGTCTGCGAGGTTCGACAGATCAGGTAGCAGTAGTCGCTGACTGCGCCGAAGCTGGTCCAGATCTTCTGCCCGTTGATCACGAACACGTCGCCACGTCGCTCGGCCGTGGTCTGCAGGGCGGCGAGATCGCTGCCTGCATTCGGCTCGCTCATTCCGATGCACCAGGTGGTGTCGCCGGCGACGATGCCGGGCAGGAACGCTGCTTGCTGATCGGGTGTGCCGTAGGCGAGCAGCGCCGGCCCCATCTGACGATCGCCGAACCAGGATGCAGCGATCGGCGCCCCGGCCTTGATCAGTTCCTCGCCGACGATCAGCCGATCGATGGCCGGGCTTGCCGCCCCGCTGTAGGGATTGTCGGGCCAGGTCATACCGATCCAGCCCAGGGCGGCGAGCTCCTTGGAGAACTCCTTCGAGTAGCCGTTGATCCACGAATCGTTGCTGCGGCCGAAGCGGGCGACAGCGTCGGCGCTCACCGCTGCTGCCCTGACGCGCAGGTCGTTCTGTTCGGGTGTCCACGCGAAGTCCATCACACGTGATGCTACGGGCGGCACCGATCGCGGAGGAACTCCGGCCGTGCCGTTTGCCGACTGCTCGTCACCGAGGGCTAAGGTGATACAAGTCCGATACAAGTCCGGTAGCGCACGGCCGGAGAGGAACCTGGGAGCAGCGATGAGCAAGATCACGGTGAAGAACCCCGTCGTCGAGATGGATGGCGACGAGATGACTCGCATCATCTGGCAGTTCATCAAGGACAAGCTGATCCTTCCGTACCTCGACATCGAACTCGACTACTACGACCTCAGCATCGAGCACCGTGACGCCACCGACGACCAGGTCACGATCGACTCGGCGAACGCCACCAAGCGTCATGGCGTGGCCGTGAAGTGCGCCACCATCACCCCCGACGAGCAGCGGGTCGAGGAGTTCGGCCTGAAGAAGATGTGGAAGAGCCCGAACGGCACCATCCGCAACATCCTCGGCGGTGTCATCTTCCGTGAGCCGATCGTCATCTCCAACATCCCGCGCCTCGTGCCCGGCTGGACGAAGCCGATCGTCATCGGGCGCCACGCCCACGGCGACCAGTACAAGGCCACCGACTGGAAGGTCCCGGGCGCAGGCAAGGTCACGATGACGTACACGCCCGCGGATGGCGGCGCCCAGACCGAGATGCACATCGCCGACTACGGCGACGACGGCGGCGTGGTGATGGGCATGTACAACTACAACGACAGCATCCGCGACTTCGCCCGTGCGTCGCTGCGCTACGGCATCCTGCGCAACTACCCGGTGTACCTGAGCACGAAGAACACGATCCTGAAGGCCTACGACGGCTCGTTCAAGGACATCTTCGAGGAGGTCTACCAGAACGAGTTCAAGGCCGAGATGGATGCGCTGGGGATCACCTACGAGCACCGCCTGATCGACGACATGGTCGCCTGTGCGATGAAGTGGGAGGGCGGCTACGTCTGGGCGTGCAAAAACTATGACGGCGACGTGCAGAGCGACACCGTGGCGCAAGGCTTCGGCTCGCTCGGCCTGATGACCAGTGTGCTGATGACCCCTGATGGCAAGACCGTCGAGGCCGAGGCCGCTCACGGCACGGTGACTCGCCACTACCGGGAGCACCAGAAGGGCAACAAGACCTCCACCAACCCGATCGCGTCGATCTACGCCTGGACGCAGGGCCTCACGTATCGCGGCCGGATGGACGACACCCCCGAGGTCGTCGCCTTCGCCGAGGCGCTGGAAGGTGTGTGCATCGAAGCCGTCGAGGCCGGCGAGATGACCAAGGATCTCGCCCTGCTGATCAGTCGCGACGCCCCGTGGCTCACGACCGAGGAGTTCCTCGACGCGCTCGACCGGCGCCTCCAGGCCAAGATGGCCTGACGCCACTCCGGTCGATTCAGCTAGATCGCCGGGTCGCCTGCCTCGTGGGCCAACGCTGCCTCATAGCCGAGCGCCAGGTCACGGCGAGTGGCATCTACGTCGTCCACAACACCCTGGCTGGCCAACACTGCCGCGCCATCAGGCACGTCGGCCATCTCGTCCCACACGTCGGTATCCCACAAACCGCTGCGCATGAATGCCTTCGCACAGTGCATGTACGTGGTGTTGAGGTGGAACACGATCGCTGACTTGGGCACCTTCGCGAGGCTGAAGCCCGCGAGCAGTGAGGGGTCGGTGCTGATGTGCGCCGAGCCGTTGAGGCGGACTGTTTCTGTCTTGCCGGGCGTGATCAACAACAGGGCGACGCGCCCGGTGGCGACGATGTTCATCAGTGTGTCGAGTCGGTTGTTGCCGCCGAGATCTGCCATCGCGAGATGAGTCGGCGAGAGCACTCTGATGAACCCGCTGGGTCCTCCGCGCGGCGACACGTCGGCGTTGCCGTCCGCATCGAACGTGCCTATCGCGGCAAAGCGGCAGCGGGCGACGACCGCGGCCGTGGCGTCGTCGAGCTGCGCGCGCTCCTTGCCGACCGTGCCGGGGTGTGCGTCGCGATAATGCGTCCGCAGCACCTCGAGGGTGTCCACTCGGTGCAGGTCGCTGTGGGGATCGAACATGTCGTCACCGTATCGTTGGGCGCCCATGCGCCTTGCCGACTTCGACTACATGCTCCCCGAGGAGCGCATTGCTCAGCATCCGGTCGAGCCGCGCGACAGCGCACGTCTACTCGTGGATCAGGGCTCTGCAGCGCCGCTGCACCGACACGTCCGCGACATCGGAGAGTGTCTGCGCGACGGCGACCTCCTGGTGGTCAACGACACGAAGGTGATCCCAGCCCGTCTGCGATTGCACCGCGAAACCGGTGGTGCGGTGGAGGTGCTGCTGCTGGAGCCGCTCGACAGCGAACGCCGAACCTGGGAGGCGATGGTCCGCGGCGCGAAGAAGATGCAGCCCGGTGAAGAGCTGCTCGCCGGTGCCGTGCCGCTGGTGCGTGTGCTGCGCCGGAGCGAAGCTGGCGACACGATGATCATCGAGCTGGTAGGAGACGGCGAGCCGCTGGCGCTGTTGCAGGCCTACGGCGAGATGCCGCTGCCGCCCTACATCTCGGCCCGGTTGGAGCACCCTGATCGGTACCAGACGGTCTACGCCAACGAACCCGCCTCATCGGCGGCTCCGACGGCCGGCCTGCACTTCACCCAGGAACTGTTGGCGTCGCTCTTGGGCCGTGGCATCGAGACCGCACGAGTGGAGCTCGTCGTGGGGCTCGACACGTTCAAGCCGGTGAGCGCCGCCGACCCACGCGACCACCAGATCCACAGCGAGCGCTACCGAGTTCCCGCAGACACGGCGGCCATGTGCACGGCAGCGAAGCGGGTCGTGGCCATTGGCACCACCAGCGTGCGCGCCCTCGAGAGCGCTGCCACCATGGGGGCTCTCGAGGGTCGCACACGGCTGTTCATCCATCGTCCATACGAATGGAAGGCCGTCGACGTGTTGATGACCAACTTCCACCTTCCGCGCACGACGTTGCTGATGATGATCGATGCGTTCGTGGGTGCCCGCTGGCGAACCCTCTACGAGGAAGCCCTCCGCGAGGGGTACCGGTTCTTGAGTTTCGGCGACGCGATGTTGCTGGATAGGAGCATGAGCTAGATGCACGCCGTCCGTTTCGAGACCGCCGCGACCGACGGCCTGGCGCGTACCGGTGTCGCCCACACGGCTCGTGGCAGCTACCGCACGCCGTGCTTCATGCCGGTGGGCACCCGCGGCGCGATCAAGTACCTCAGCGCTGCCGACTACGAGCGCTTGGGTGTCGAGATCGTGCTCGGCAACACCTACCACCTGATGCTGCGGCCGGGCGCCGAGACGGTCGCCCACTTCGGTGGCCTCGGCAGGTTCTCCGCATGGGGTGGGCTCACGCTGACCGATTCGGGCGGCTTCCAGGTGTTCTCCCTCGCCCCAAAGGTGGACGACGACGGCGTGACGTTCAAGAGTACCTACGACGGTTCATTGCATCGTTTCACGCCCGAGATCGCGGTCCACACGCAGGAACTGCTGGGAGCCGACATCCAGATGGTGCTCGACGTCTGCCCGCCGCTGCCGTCGCCACCAGAGGTCGTACGCCGCGCTGTCGAGCGCACCTCGATGTGGGCGGCGCGGGCCAAGGCGACGCATCAGCGACAGGACCAGGCGCTGTTCGGCATCGTCCAGGGTGGCGTCGATGAGAGCATGCGCGCCGAGAGCGCCCAGCGGACGGTGGCGCTGGAGTTCGACGGCTACGGCATCGGCGGGCTCAGCGTGGGGGAGACCCGCCATGAGATGCTGCCCGCGCTCGCGGCAGCAATCGCACATCTCCCCGCCGATCGTCCGCGATACCTGATGGGCGTCGGCGACCCGGCCAGCCTTGTGGAGGCGGTCGGCCTCGGTGTCGACCAGTTCGACTGTGTGATGCAGACCCGGATCGGCCGCCACGGCACCGCGCTCACCGGCGCAGGCAAGCTGCATGTGAAGAACGCCAAACTGGCGCTCGACGACGGTCCGATCGACGAGACGTGCACGTGCGAGGTGTGTCAGCGCCACAGCCGTGGCTACATCCGTCACCTGTTCCAGGTGGGCGAGCCCACGGCGTGTCGCCTCGTCAGCCTGCACAACATCGCCTGGACGCTGCAGCTGATGGATCGGATGAAGGCGGCCATCACCGCCGGCACCTTCGACGCGCTGCGGCGAGAAGTGCTCGCCGTCTGGGGGTGACCGGCCGTTCAGGCCGCCGGCTGGCTACAATCGCCTGTCGGCCACCGAGGGTTCGTCCCTCCCATCGTGAACATCTGGACCTTCCATGCACCTGTCCCTCGTCCTCGCAGCTGAAAACGCGAGCCCGCTGCCCTCGCTGATCCTCTTCATGCTCATCCCGGTGGCGATGTACTTCCTCATCTTCCGCCCGCAGAAGCGTCGCCAGAAGGCGGCAGTCGTCCTGCAGAGCAGCATCGAAGTCGGTGACGAGGTGATGACCACCTCGGGCATGTACGGGTTCATCACCAGTTTCGAGGGCGACATCGCCTGGCTGGAGATCGACGACAACGTCCAGGTCAGGGTGGCCCGCCAGGCCATCCAGCGCAAGGTCGACACGGCCAGCGGCGAAACGGCGGTGCCCTCCGACGACGGCACCAAGGCCAAGCAGACCAAGATCGACGACGTCGTCATCAACAACACCGACACCAGCAACGACTGACCACGCCCGATGCGCAGAAAGCTGCTCCTTCCGCTGATCCTGTTGATGACCGCTGCCTACGGCACGTTGCTCGGCACGGCGCTCGGCGGGCTCACACCCACGCTCGGCCTCGATCTCAAGGGTGGCGTGTCCGTCACTCAGCAGCCCAAGGTCGGCTCCTCGTTCAACGACGCGAGCATCGATCTGGCCGTCGAGAAGATCCGCGAACGTGTCGATGCGCTCGGTGTCGCCGAACCCGAGATCCTGCGCCAGGGCGACACCATCGTCGTCAACCTCCCCGGTGTCGACAATCAGGAGCAGGCAATCGAGCTGGTGCAGGTCACGGGCCAGGTGTATCTCCGCCCCGTCTTGCAGGCATGTTTCGACGTCACTCCCCAGGCCACCGACACCACCGGCGTCGGCGACACGACCCTTGCTGGAACGGACGACACCACGGTTCCGAGTACCGGCGACATCGCTACCGGCGGCACGCAGGCCCCCGGTCCGCGACGATCGGTGAGCGGCGGCAACACCACCCCGACGGAGCCGACGACGACTGCTGACGGCGTCACGACCACCACGCAGCCTGGGGCCACCACCACGGTGGACCCTGCCAGTACGAGCAGCGTGCCCACGGACGACAACGGGATCCCGGTGCAGCAGAGCGATCCCAACAACCCGCAATACCTCCCGTTGGTCGGCACCTCGCAGTACTGCCAGGTCGGTCCGGCGCAGGGAACCGGTGAGGTCTTCACCGACGGCGTCACTGCCCAGGTCGACAGCACCCAGGGCTGGGTCGTCCAGGCGCCACTGCGCGGCGGCGCTCAGGGCGAGGACGTGTGGAACGCGATCGCAGTTCAGTGCTACGACCGTGCCGCGACCTGCCCGACGGGACAGATCGCGATCGAGCTCGACGGCGAGCTGCAGTCCGTCGCCACCGTTCAGGCGCGCTCTTTCAGCGGCAACGTGCAGATCAGTGGTTCGTTCAGTGAGAGCGACGCACGAACCCTCGCGAAGGTGATGAACAGCGGCTCGCTGCCGGTGCAGCTGGAGCTCGTGTCCGTGCAGAACGTGTCGCCCACCTTGGGCAAGGACTCGCTGCGCGCGGCCTGGATCTCGGGTCTCGTCGGCATCGCCCTGGTGTTGCTGTTCATGATGTTCTACTACCGTTTGCTCGGCGTCATCGTCGCCGTCGGCCTCACCGTCTCGGGCGCCGTGCTCTGGAGTGTGATCACGCTGCTCTCCAAGACCCAGGGCCTGGCGCTGTCGCTGTCCGGTATCGCGGGCATCATCGTCTCGGTCGGCGTCACCGTCGACTCGTACGTGGTGTTCTTCGAGCGCCTGAAGGACGAGGTCCGCTCGGGCAAGACACTGCGCAACAGCGCTCAGCGCGGGTTCACGGGGGCATGGCGCACGATCGTCATCGCCGACCTGGTCTCGCTGATCGGCGCCTTTGTGTTGTGGTACCTCACGGTGGGCGCCGTTCGTGGTTTCGCCTTCTTCCTCGGTCTGGCCACTGCCTGCGACCTGCTGGTGAGCTACTTCTTCACACGTCCCACCGTGCTGCTGCTGGCGCGGACGAAGTGGATGGAACGACGCAAGGTGATGGGCATCGAAGTCGCCTCGAATGGGAGTGCATCATGACCGACATCGACAGTGTCATCCTCGAGGCAACCGACGACGCTCCTGCCGGCACGGATGCCGGCCAGTCAGTTTCGCGCCGCGGTGTGTTCGGCCGCCTCTACCACGGCGAAACTGCGATCGACTTCTACGGTCGACGCTGGTGGGGCCTCGGTCTGTCGATCGTGTTGCTGCTCATCAGCATCGGCTCGCTGTTCGGTAACGGCCTCAACCTCAGTCTCGACTTCAAGGGTGGCGTGGTCTGGGCGGTGCCGTCGGAGGATCTCACCGAGGCCGAGGCCCGCATCGTGCTCGACGAGCAGGGCCTGGAGGGCGCCAACGCGAAGGTGCAGGTTCTGGTCAACCAGGACACCGGCCTGCGGACCGTCGACGTGCAGGTCGGGGAGCAACCCGAAGAGGTTCGCGTGAAGGTGCAACAGGCCTTCGCCGACAAGGTCGGAGCCGACACCGCCGACATCAGCACCAGTTCGGTCAGCTCCACTTGGGGCAAGAGCATCACCGAGAAGGCGATTCGGGCCCTGGTCGTGTTCCTCATCCTGGTGGCAGCGTTCATCGCATGGCGTCTGGAGTGGCGCATGGCGGGCGCAGCGATCGCCGCGATGATGCACGATGTGCTGCTCAGTGTGGGCGTCTACTCGCTCTTGGGCTTCGAGGTGACGCCGGCGACGGTGGTGGCCTTCCTCACCATCCTCGGTTTCTCGCTGTACGACACGATCGTGGTGTTCGACAAACTGCAGGAGAACCATGAGCGATACAGGACGGCTCGGCTGCCCTACGGCGACGTGCTCAACGTGTCGATGAACCAGGTGCTGATGCGTTCGCTGAACACGAGCCTCGCGGCGGTGCTGCCCGTGTTGTCGCTGTTGGTGCTCGGCTCGGGCATCCTCGGCGCGATCACCCTGCGCGAGTTCGCGTTGGCTCTGCTGGTCGGGCTGATCACGGGTTCGTACTCGTCGATCTTCGTTGCGTCACCGCTCGTCGCCATTGCCAAGGAGCGCGAGCCACGTTTCAAGGCGATGCGTGGCCAGCATGCAACCGGCGCCGAGCTCGAACGGTTGGTGCACGGCGGGGCTCCCGCAGGCCGCCGCGAGCGCAGTCGCGTCGCGCACAGCGATCTTCTCGTGGCAGCCGCGGCCGCGGTCACCCCAGAGGCAGCGCTCACGCACGCTCCGCGACCGCGCAAGAAGAAGCGCCGCGTCTAGCGCTGCGCGTTACCCTGGCCACATGGCTGTCAACGCACACTGGGTCAAGGGTCTCGTTCGCGACATCCCCGATTATCCGCAGCCAGGCGTCGTGTTCCGCGACATCACCCCGCTGCTGGGTGACGCTGAAGGCTTCAGCAAGTCGATCACCGAACTCGTCCATCGCTTCGGCGACGTACCCGTGGACCGGGTGCTGGGCATGGAGGCGAGAGGCTTCATCATCGCCGCTCCCGTTGCCTACAGGATGGGCGCAGGCTTCATCCCGGTGCGAAAGGCCGGAAAGCTGCCGTGGGCGGTGGCGCGTGAGGAGTACCAACTCGAGTACGGCAGCGACAAATTGGAGATCCACCGAGATGCGATCCACCCCGGTGAGCGCATCCTGGTGATCGACGACGTGCTCGCAACCGGGGGCACCGCCGCTGCGACCTGCCGCCTGGTCGAGGCGCTCGGTGGGGTCGTGGTCGGTCTCGGGTTCCTCATCGAACTGGAGGCTCTCGGAGGCCGCCAGCGGCTCGGGGGCCACCTCGTCGAGAGCCTGGCTACGTACTGATGGCCGCTGTCGATCGTGTTCTGCCCTGGCGTCGCCACCAGAATGCGACGGCAGAGGAGCTCACACCCCTGCTGACGGCATACCGTCGCCGGCACCCCAAGGCGTCGGTGGCGATGATCAATCGCGCGTACGAGACCGCCAAGGAAGCGCACCGCCACCAACTGCGCAGCAGCGGCGAGAGCTACATCAACCATCCGATGGCTGTTGCTCGCATCGTCGCCGATCTCGGGCTGGATGAGATTTCGCTGGCGGCTGCGCTGCTCCACGATGCGGTGGAGGACACAGAGATCACGCTCGCAGATGTCGAGAAGGCCTTCGGTGCCGAGGTGGCCCAGATCGTCGACGGTGTCACCAAGCTCGAGCGGTTGCAGTTCGATTCCAAGGAGGAACAACAGGCCGCCACCATGCGCAAGATGCTGGTGGCCATGGCGCGTGACCTGCGCGTGCTGATCATCAAGCTGGCTGATCGGCTGCACAACATGCGGACGATTGCCGCGATGCCCAGCGAGAAGCAGCAGCGCATCGCCCACGAGACGCTCGAGATCTATGCGCCGCTCGCGCACCGGCTCGGTATGCAGGAGCTCAAGCAACAGCTCGAAGATCTCGCGTTCGCGTCGCTGTACCCGAAGCGCTACGCGGAACTCGATCACCTCGTTGCCACGAGATCTCCCGAGCGCGAGCTGTATCTGGCCACGTCGATCGGCGAGGTACAGAGCCGGCTCAAGGAACTGAGCATCAACGCCGAGGTCACCGGCCGCGGGAAGCACCTGTGGAGCATCTACGAGAAAATGGTGCAGAAGGGGCGCGAGTTCGACGACATCTTCGACCTCATCGCGGTGCGTGTCATCGTCGATTCGGTGAAGGACTGCTACGCAGCGTTGGGCTGCATCCATGGCCGCTACAAACCGGTGGTAGGGCGGTTCAAGGACTACATCGCAATGCCCAAGTTCAACCTCTACCAAAGCCTGCACACGACCGTGATCGGTCCCGGTGGCAAGGTCGTCGAGATGCAGATCCGCACGCGTGAGATGCATCAACGTGCCGAGTGGGGCGTCGCCGCACACTGGGCCTACAAGGACGAAGGCGCCTCCAGCGACATCGACTGGCTGAATCGCATCGTCGATTGGCAGGCCGAGATCAGCGATCCGGCGGCCTTCATGGAGAACCTGAAGACGGATCTGGAGCAGGACGAAGTTTTCGTGTTCACGCCCAAGGGCAAGGTCATCACCCTGCCGGTGGGGGCCACTGCGGTCGACTTCGCCTACGGGGTGCACACCGAGGTCGGCCATGCCTGCATCGGGGCGAAGGTCAATGGCCGCCTCGTGCCGCTGAAGCACACGATGAAGAGCGGCGACACCTGTGAGATCTTCGTCTCGAAAGTGGAGTCGGCGGGCCCGTCGCGCGACTGGCTGCAGTTCGTCGAATCACCGCGAGCCCGCAACAAGATCAAACAGTGGTTCTCCCGCGAGCGTCGTGGGGACATGGTTGAACAGGGTCGCGACGAGCTCACCAAGGAGTTCCGCCGGGAAGCGCTCCCGCTGCAGAGGATCTGGGCCAGCGACGCTGTCGTCGAAGAGATCGAGGCGGCGTCCTACGCCGATCTCGACGCGCTGCTGGCGGCGGTCGGTGAGGGCCACGTTTCGGCGCGCTCGATCGCGCAGAAGGTTGCGCGTACGTTCCGATCGGGCGACGACGCCGAGCAACCACCGGCAACGGTGCTGGAGCATCGTGGTGGGCCTCGCCGCCCTCGCAACGCAGTGGGCGTGCACGTCGAGGGTCTCGACGACGTCCTCGTTCGGCTTTCTCGTTGCTGCACTCCTGTGCCTGGCGACGACATCGTCGGTTTCGTGACCCGTGGCAGGGGTGTGTCGGTGCACCGAACCGACTGTGCCAACGCAGTGAGCCTGATGTCCGAACAGGCTGCCCGCCTGATCGACGTCGAGTGGGACGGCGACCAGTCGCGATCCGTATTCCGTGCAGGCGTCGAAGTGGTTGCGCTCGATCGCTCACGTTTGCTGCGTGACGTGGCCAACTCGCTCAGCGAGCAGCACGTCAACATCGTCGCGTGCAGCACGCACACCGGTAGCGACCGCGTCGCCAAGATGCACTTCGAGTTCGAGCTCGCCGACCCGTCGCACCTCGAATCAGTGCTACGGACGATCAAGCAGATCGACGGTGTGTACGAGGCCTACCGCCTGGTGCCGGGCAGAGGCTGAGCAGAAAGGTCCTGGGCCAGGGCGCGGTCGGGCCGGTAGCCTTGTCCCTTGTGCCTGAGTTCCAGACCAGCCCGGGGATGCGCGACATCCTTCCGCCCGAATCGGCCCGTTGGCGCCGCTTCGTGGAGGCTTTCGCGCAGGTCACCGAGGGCGCCGGTTACGGCCAGGTGATCTCGCCGCTGCTGGAAGACCTGGGCGTGTTCCAACGGATCGGCGATGCCACCGACGTGGTCTCCAAGGAGATGTACGACTTCGTCGACAAGGGCGGCCGCCATGTCGCACTGCGACCTGAGCTCACCGCGTCGGTCTGTCGTGCGTTCGTGCAGCACCGGCCGGCGACGCCCTGGAAGGTCTGGTACACCGGCTCGCAGTTCCGCTACGAAAAGCCGCAACGGGGCCGCTTCCGCCAGTTCGACCAGGTCGGCATCGAGGTGCTCGGCGCCAGCGACCCCTACCTCGACGTGGAGGTCGTCGCCCTGGGCTGGGAGTTCTTCCAGGCGCTCGGTCTGCAGCAGGTCACGTTGCTGCTCAACTCGCTGGGCGAGCCGGCCGATCGTGTCGCCTACGTCATCGCCCTGAAGTCGTACTTCGAGACCAACCTGTCCGAACTCAGCGAGGAAAGCCGGGTCACGCTGCAGAAGAACCCGTTGCGAGTGCTCGACTCGAAACGCCCGCAGGATGCCCCGCTGGTGGCCGCCGCTCCGAAGATCGCCGAGTTCTACAGCCCGGAGGCCGCGGACCACTTCGCGGCGGTGCAGTCCGGCCTCACCGAATTGGGCATCCCGTTCACGGTGGACACAAAACTCGTCCGCGGCCTCGACTACTACCGCCACACCACGTTCGAGTTCCAGGGCGGCACGCTGGATTCCGCGCAGAACGCGCTGGGCGGCGGCGGCCGCTACGACGGCCTCGTCGAGTCGCTCGGCGGCCCAGCCACGCCCGGCATCGGGTTCGCGTTGGGTCTCGACCGCACGCTCATCGCCTGCGACGACGAGGGCGTGTTCACCGCCCCGGCCACGGATGTCGATGTATTCGTGGTCGACACCACAGGCGGTCTGCAGTCCCTACAGATCACGGCCCAGCTGCGTGCCGCGGGCATCGGCGCCGACCGTGCCTTCGAGAACCGCAGCATGAAGAGCCAGATGAAGGCCGCCGACCGCAGCGGTGCGTCGTTCGCCGTCATCGTCGGCAGCAACGAGTTGGAGGCCGGAACCGTCGTGGTGCGGCCGCTGCGCAACGCGCGCGAACTGAACACCGACGGAACCCCCGTTGCCAACGACATGGCCGATGGCGGCCAAACAACAATCTCCCGAACCGATCTCCTCGAGCACCTTCAGAAAGTCCTTTCATGAGCTCCACGTCAATGCGTACCCATCAGTGCGGCGAATTGCGCCCCGATCAGATCGGCCAGCAGGTCGTCCTCACCGGCTGGGTGGCCACTCGCCGTGAACACGGCGAGAAGCTGGCCTTCGTCGACCTGCGCGACCACAGTGGCGTCACCCAATGCGTGGTCGACAACACCGTCGACGTTCGTGCCGAGTACGTGCTGCGCGTCACGGGCACTGTCGCTGCCCGTCCGGAGGAGAACGTCAACTCGAAGCTCCCCACAGGCGGCATCGAGCTGCAGGAGTGTTCGGTGGAGATCCTCAACGTTGCGGAGGCCCCGCCGTTTCCGATCAGTGAGCGCGCCGATCAGGTGGCGGAGAACACCCGCCTGCAGTACCGCTTCCTCGACATCCGTCGTGAGCGCATGCAGCGCAACCTGCGCCTGCGCGCTGCGATCAACAGCGCGATCAGGGCGTCGATGGAGTCACAGGGCTTCGTCGAGGTGGAGACCCCGATGTTGGTGCCCAGCACGCCGGAGGGCGCTCGCGAGTTCATCGTGCCCAGCCGCCAACAGCCGGGTTCGTTCTATGCGTTGCCGCAGAGCCCGCAGCTGTTCAAGCAGTTGCTGATGGTGGCCGGCATCGACCGCTACTACCAGATGGCCCGCTGCCTGCGCGACGAAGACCTGCGTGCCGACCGCCAGTACGAGTTCATGCAGCTCGACGCCGAGATGAGCTTCGTCAACCAGGACGATGTGCATACCGCGATCGGCGCGGCCGTACTTGCCGCGGCCGAGGCTGCCGGCAAGGACACCGGCGGCGAGATCGTGAAGATGACGTGGCACGACGCGATGAACCGCTTCGGCAGCGACAAGCCCGACCTCCGCTTCGGGATGGAACTGCAGGAGCTCACCGACGTCTTCGCCGCCACGGAGTTCAAGGCGTTCGCTGGCGCCACCGCCATCAAGGGCATCAACGCTGCTGGCAAGGCCGAGGAGTTCGGCCGCAACAAGCTGGACGGCATGACCGACAAGGCCAAGCAAATCGGCGCGAAGGGCCTGGTGTGGCTGAAGGTCGCCGCTGACGGCAGCTTCGAGTCACCTGTGGCGAAGTTCCTCTCCGAGGCCGAGACGTCGGCTCTCACCGAGCGGTTCGCTGCCAAGCCCGGTGACCTGATCCTGATCGTCGCCGACAAGTGGGACACGGCGTGCGAGGTGCTCGGCACGCTGCGCAACGACATCGGCCGCCCGCCGGTGTTCGAAGGCCCGTACCGCTACCTGTGGGTCGTCGATTTCCCGATGTTCGTGGGTATCGACGAGGTCAGCGGCCACCCCCGCTCGGCGCACCACCCGTTCACGCAGCCGCATCCAGACGACGTGCACCTGCTGGAGACCGACCCGATGGCTGTGCGCAGCCAGGCCTACGACCTGGTGCTGAACGGCTGGGAGCTCGGCTCGGGCTCGATTCGTATCCATCAGCACGAGCTGCAGGCGCGCATCTTCAGGATCCTGGGCATCAGTGACGAGGAAGCGCAGAAGAAGTTCGGTTTCTTCCTGAACCCGTTCAAGTTCGGGGCACCCCCGCACGGTGGTTTCGCGTTCGGCGTCGACCGTCTGGTGGCGATCCTGGCGGGCGAGGAGAACATTCGGGAAGTCATCGCCTTCCCCAAGACCCAGAGCGGCATGGATCCGATGACCAACGCGCCGACACCCGTCGTGCAGAAGCAGCTCGACGAGCTCGGCATCCGCGTCCTTCCGCCGAAGGCCTGACCTTCCAACTCCCGATCGGCGCCGCGATACACGCACACACGCGGCGCGGCGCTGGGGGTACGGTGAGCGGATGGCGAGTTCGCACTTCCGGGCCGGTGTCGTGATCGTGGTCCGCAACCCTGATCTCACGCGGGTGATGGCGTTCGAGCGTGCGGATGCTCCTGGCAGTTGGCAGTTGCCGCAAGGCGGCCTGAAAGTAGGCGAGCAGCCGATCGGAGGGGCGTGGCGGGAGCTGACGGAGGAGACCGGGCTGGATGAACGCCACGTGATCGCCCGCGCCGAGTTTCCCGAATGGTTGGCCTACGAGTGGCCCGCCGCCCTGAAGGAGATCAAGGGCGGCACTTCGAACCGCATCGGACAGGTGCAGCGCTGGTTCCTGTTCGACGCGCTCACCGACAGCATCGAGCCGACACCCGACGGCCGCGAGTTCGTTGCATGGCAGTGGGTCACGCCGCAGTGGCTGATCGAGCACGTGCCGTCGTGGCGTCGCAGCCCGTATGAGCGGGTTTTGGGCACCTTGTAGCGCGCCTGCTCCGCTACCGTCGACGGTGTGTCCGACCTGTTCAGCTCTGCAGCCGAGGATCGCCTGCGCGCCCAGGCGCCGCTCGCGGCCCGGCTGCGGCCGCGGACGCTCGATGATGTTGTCGGGCAATCCCACCTCGTCGGGGCCGGGAAGCCGTTACGGCGTCTGGTGGAGCAGGACCGGCTGACCAGTGCGATCTTCTGGGGGCCGCCCGGCACGGGCAAGACGACCCTCGCCCTCGCAGTTGCCGGCACCACGAAGCGAGCATTCGAGCAGCTCTCCGCGGTGGCCGCCGGGGTGAAGGACGTGCGCGAGGTGATCGAGCGCGCCCGCCACCGACTTGGGGAGCATGGGCGCGGCACGATCCTGTTCCTCGATGAAATCCACCGCTTCTCGAAGGCCCAGCAAGATGCGCTGTTGCCCGCGGTGGAGGATGGAACGCTCACCCTCATCGGCGCAACCACCGAGAACCCGTTCTTCGAGGTCAACGCACCGCTGCGCAGCCGCAGCACGCTATTCCGGCTGGAGCCGCTGGCGCGGGCCGACATCGAGACGCTGATCCATCGCGGGCTGGAGGCCGAGGGCCGCTCAGCCGACGCGGATGCGATCACCTATCTCGCCGACCGCGCTGGCGGCGATGGCCGCCAGGTGCTCACCGCCCTGGAAGTAGCAGTCGCGTTGGCCCATCCGGGCAACGTCGAACTCGGTCACGTCGAGTCAGCGCTGGGCACGAGTGCACTGCGGTACGGCCGTGACGATCACTACGACGTGGTGAGCGCGTTCATCAAGAGCATGCGCGGCAGCGATCCGCAGGCTGCGGTGTACTACCTGGCCCGCATGCTGGAAGCGGGGGAGGACGCCCGCTTCATCGCCCGCCGGATGATCATCTTCGCGAGCGAGGACGTCGGCCTCGCCGACCCGATGGGCCTCCAGGTGGCAGTCGCGGCCGCCCATGCGCTCGAGCACGTCGGCCTTCCGGAGGCCCAGCTGAACCTCAGCCAGGCGGCGATCCATCTCGCCACCGCGCCGAAGAGCAACCGCGCCGCACTGGCGATCTGGAATGCCCGCAGCGACGTGCAGGCGGGAGCCGTCGGCGAGGTGCCACCGCACCTGCGTGATGCCCACTACCAGGGTGCGAAGAGCCTCGGCCACGGGGTCGGTTACGACTACCCTCATGACCATCCCGATGGATACGTGGCGCAGCAGTACCTGCCCGCGGAGCAAGCCGACAAGCGCTACTACGAGCCGACGCATCACGGTGCCGAGGCGAGGGTGGCCGAGCAGATGGAGCAACGACAGCAGATGGAGGGCACGCAATGACCGCAGGTGAACTCGCCGTCGTGCTCGCCGCAGTGCTCTGCTGCCTGGGCTTCGCGGCGCTCGTCGTCGTGCTCATGCGGGTGCTCGATTCGCTCAAGGCGCTGCGTGGCGAAGTCGAATCACTGCGCTCCGAGACGCGCCCACTGCTCGCCGAGCTCAGCCTTTCCACCGCAGATGCGAAGGCCGCGATGGCAGAGGCCCGCCACGACCTCGACCGCTTCGATCGTGTGCTCGGTTCGGCCGAAGCCATCAGCGGGGCGGTGGCCGGTGGAAGCCGGATGGCTCGCGCGGCGTTGTCTGCCCCAGTCATCAAGACCGTTGCGCTCGGCACCGGCACGAAGCGAGCCGTACGGCGCCTGCGCCGGAAGGAGAAGAAGATCGCATGATCAAGCGACTCACCTGGTTTCTCGGTGGCGCCGTTGCCGGCATCGCCGGAGCGGGCATGGCGAAGAAGAAGGTGAAGGCTGCGGCAGCAGAGTTCGCGCCCGCGAACGTGGCCCGCAGAGCGACCGATCGTGTGAAGGACGCCGTGCAGGAAGGCAAGCGGGCGATGAAGGCGAAGGAGGCCGAGATGCGCGCACGCATGGACGGCCGCTCCGGCTCGCTGGCCGACGATCTCGACGAGGGTGACACGGTGCTCGTCGACGGAAGACCGGTCGAGGCCGGCCAGGTGATCGTCCTCAAGCAGGTTCGCGATCGCAACGAGGCCTCCCGCCGCTCGCGCCGGCGTGCATGAACGCGGCGCTGGTCGCTGAGCTGTCGGCAGCGCTCTCAGCGGACCGAGTACGAACCGGTTCCACCGAGCTCGCTCTCTACGGTCGCGATGCGTCGAACTTCGAAGGATCGGCGGGGGTCGTCTGCTTCCCGCTGTCGACTGCCGAGGTGCAGTCGGCGGTGCGAGCATCGGTGCGCCACGGCGTGCCGTTCGTGGCGCGTGGCTCGGGCACGGGTCTGGCTGGCGGCGCCACGCCGCTGCAGCGCTCGGTTGTCATCGCACTCACCAAGATGGACCGCGTGCTCTCGATCGACCCGGTGAACCGCTTTGCATGGGTGGAACCCGGCGTGCTCAACCTCGATTTGACCCGCCAGGTCACCACGCTCGGTCTGCACTTCGCACCCGACCCCAGCAGCCAACAGAGCTGCAGCATCGGCGGCAACGTGGCCAACAACTCCGGTGGGCCACATTGCCTCAGTGACGGCGTCACCGCGGCGCACATCCTGGCCTTGGAAGTGGTGCTCAGCGACGGTTCGGTGGTTCTGCTGGGAGGTGAGGAGCTCGAGCCGGGTGGTTTCGATCTGCGCGGAGCGTTCGTTGGCAGTGAAGGGATGTTCGGGATCGCGACCAAGGTGTGCGTCCGACTGACGCAGAACGCGCCGGCAGTGCGCACGATGCTGATGGACTTCGACACCGTGGAAGCCGGGGCGCAGACGGTGAGCGCGATCATCGCTGCGGGAATGGTGCCCGCAGCGCTGGAGATGATGGACCAGCTGTGCGTGCAGGCCGTCGAGGCCTACATCCACGCCGGCCTTCCGGTCGAGGCTGCGGCCGTCCTGCTGGTGGAGGTCGCCGGTCTGCCACACGGCTTGGAGGCAGACGTCGCTCGTATTGTCGAGATCGGCAAGGCCCACGGCGCCGGTACCGTGCGCATCGCTCAGGATGAAGCGGAACGGGTGCTGCTGTGGAAGGGCCGCAAGACGGCCTTCGGTGCGATTGCCCGGATCAAGCCGAACTACTACCTGCACGACACCGTGGTTCCTCGCCGCAAGCTCCCCGAGGTGCTGCGGCAGGTGTACGAGATCTGCCAGCGCCACGACATCATGGTGATGAACGTGTTCCACGCAGGCGACGGCAACCTGCACCCCCTCCTCGTGTTCGACAAGCGAGAGCCGGGCGTGATGGAGCGAGTCCACGCTGCAGGTGAGGAGATCGTTCGCGCCTCCGTCGCGGCGGGCGGTGTGCTCAGTGGGGAGCACGGGATCGGGATCGAGAAGCGCGACTTCATGCCGATGATGTTCGGCCCTGCGGATCTCGCCGCGCAGGCCGCGATGCGCCGCGCGTTCGATCCCTCGGGACTCGCCAACCCGTTCAAGGTGCTGCCTTCGCCCGGGGCCTGCGGCGACGTGCAACACGTCCCGGAAGGTGCATGGGTCTGATGGACCTCGGCGAATTCGCAGCGGCAGTGGGTGCCAGCGGTCCGGTCACCATCAGTGGTCTCGGGACACGTGGTAGGCCCGTTCCCGGTGCGCGCTGCGTGCACGCACCGGCGGGCATCGAATGGGTCCAACCGGACGAGATGACTGTCAGCTGTGGAGCAGGCACTCCGGTCGACGAGCTCGTTGCCACCGTGGCCGAGCATGGCCAGACGGTGGCACTGCCGGCGGGCGGTACCGTCGGTGGCGCACTCGCAGTCGGCCACAGCGACGTGCGGCGTCTCGGCTACGGCCCTGTACGCGATGTG
The DNA here is from genome assembly GCA_043721915.1 of Ilumatobacteraceae bacterium. Classification (GTDB taxonomy): domain Bacteria; phylum Actinomycetota; class Acidimicrobiia; order Acidimicrobiales; family Ilumatobacteraceae; genus UBA668. The sequence goes on from JAYSPV010000040.1 coordinate 26,682, forward strand.
TTGCTGCAGGCCCGCTACGTGTCGGCCGCCGGTGAGATCGTGAAGGCCGGAGGGCCAACGGTGAAGAACGTCAGCGGCTTCGATCTGTGCCGTCTGCTGGTGGGCTCGCGTGGCACGCTCGGTTTCCTCGGCGACGTGATTCTGCGCACCCGGCCGCTGCCGTCCGCGTCGCAGTGGTTTCGCTGCGAGGCGACCACGCCGTTCGAAGTCTTCACCCGGCTGTACAAACCGATCGGCGTGCTGTGGGACGGCTCACACGTCTGGGCTCTGCTGGAGGGCCACCCGGCCGATGTCGCCCAGCAGGCCTCGGGGGCCGGCCTTATCGAGGTCGACGGGCCGCCGTCGTTGCCCACAGGAAGCCGCCGGAGCGTGCCGCCTGCAATGCTCGCGGGCCTCACAGGCGAGTTCGTCGCCGAGGTGGGTGTCGGCATCGTGCACCACTCGGAACCGTCGCAAACTGCGGCGAGCGCGGATCGCACGGTGGCGCTGTCGGCCGCGATCCGACGCGAGTTCGATCCCACCGGTCGGCTCAACCCGGGCGTCGATGTCTGACGACCTGCCGTACGTCATCCAACCGCCCGCCGACGCCGGTCTTGCAGCGTCGGCTGCTGCCGAGGCTGCAGCGGCGTGGGGATTGCCGACACCGCGACATCTCCGTACGGGAATGAACGCCCTGTTCGAGTGCGGCGACGACGTGATGCTGCGTGTGTCGCGGCCGACGGCGCCGGCGAGCCAGGCACTGTGGCTCGCCGGTGCTCTGGAAGCCCACGGGGTACGCGTCCCCAAGCGGGTGCGCCCTTCGGCGATCGAGGTGCACGGCCTGACGGTGTTCGCCATTGAACGCGTGACGTCCGCGGCCGAGATCGACTGGCGCGAGGTCGGCTCGATGGTGCGCCTGGTGCACGAGTGGCCCACGTTCGAAGTCCGTGGCCGTTACCCGCTGCCGAAGTCCGACAACTTCCCGTGGTGGAACGCCAATGCTGCGTTGGCCGAGGTGGATGACCTGCTCGACGCCGAGGCACGAGCTGGGTTGATGGCAGCGATCGCTCGTCACGGCGATTGGAGAGAGCGTGTGACCTGTCGTGTTGTCTGCCACGGAGACGTGCATGCGGGCAATGTCATCCAATCGAGCGACGGAGCAGTGCTGCTCGACTGGGATCTGGTCTGCCATGCACCGCCGGCATGGGACCACGCAATGGTGCTGGCTGCACCGCGACGATGGGGCGGCAGCCCGACGATGTACGAGCAGTTCGCGGAGGGCTACGGGGTGTCGCTTGCGGGCGATCCGCTGGCAGAGTCGTTGGCGACGATGCGCGATGTGGCGGCGACGCTGATGCGTGTGCGGGCCGGGCGCACGAGTCCTGCGGCAGCCCAAGAAGCGGAGATCCGGCTTCGGTTCTGGCGCGGTGACACGGATGCGCCGATGTGGACCGCGCAGTAGCGTCTGGGTGATGTCGTCCCGCCCGGTCGTCGAAGTCGCTCGCGACGTCTTCGTGCTGACGAGTGAGCTGTACACCACCACCTCGACGATGATCCGCAGTGCGGAGAACCTCTTTCTCGTGGATCCGGCGTGGACGGTGTTCGAGTTGGAGTCGATCGCGGACTGGATCGCGGCGGAGGGGGTCAATGTGACCGGGGCATTCGCCACGCATGCACACCACGATCACATGCTGTGGCACCCACGCTTCGGCGATGCTCCGCGTTGGACCACACCGCGCTCGATTCGGATGCTGAGTGAGTGGCGCACCGAACTCGATGGACAGCTGGCCGCCGACTTCCCGCCCGAGTGGCCGAACCCGTTCGACGGGCTGCAGTCGTTGCCCGGAGCAACGATTCCCGATCCCTTCGGCGATGGCGGAGCGCACGAGACGCTGGTCGCGGTGGAGCACGACGGCCACGCACCCGGCCACGCCGCACTCTGGCTGGAGGAACGCGGCGTGTTACTCGCAGGCGACATGCTCAGCGATGTCGAGCTGCCATTGCCGTTCAACCCCGACGATCTGCCTGCGTACCTCGAAGCGCTCGACCGCCTGGCACCAGTGGTGTCTGCCGCAAAGGTGCTGGTGCCGGGCCATGGTCACCCGACTGACGCGCCCATGGCGCGGCTGGACGCCGATCGCCGCTACCTCGACGCCGTGCTTGCCGGTCGCGACCCGGACGATTCCCGGAGAGGACTCGCTGGGATGGCCGCAGCCCACGACAAGATCGTGCAGATGGCGGCCGTGCTACGAGCCGATAGCGATCGCTACTGAGCCTGGCAGGTGGGGCAGAAGTAGCACGCCCGACCGCCGACCTCTGCGATCTGCACCGGGGTACCGCAACGCAGACACAGGTCGCGGTGGTACACGTAGGTGTTGGCGCCGCGCCGAGCCCTTCCCTTCGTGACGGGGAACTCCGTGCGGTCGATGGTGATGATGCGGTTGTCCTTCACGCCCTGCTTCAGCATCGACGAGATCGTGACCCACAGCGACCGAGCCTCCTCGCTGCTCAGGTCGACGCCGGACCGCAGGGGATGAATCCCGTTGACGAAAAGCGCCTCGGCTCGGTACACGTTGCCCACTCCTGCGAGCACCTTCTGGTCGAGCAGCAAGGCGCCGATGGGCTGGCGGCTCTTGCGCATGCGTGCGATCGCCTCGGCGGAGTCCGCATTTCGGCGCAAGGGATCGGGCCCCAGCCGAGCCACGATGGCATCGCGCGAATCAGCGCTCGCAATACTGCAGTCCGTTGGCCCGGCGAGGTCGATCGTGCCGACGTCGGTGGACATCCGCATCCGCACCAAGCCCTGCACGGGCGGGATCTCCGGCCCGCGGGCGACGCGAAACTTGCCGAACAAGCCGAGGTGCACGTGACCGACCAGACCGTTCGCCCACCAGTAGAACAGGTGCTTGCCGTACGCCTCGATTCGATCGAGCACGACGCCGTCGACGAGACCTGCGTCGCCCGCGAACCTGCCCTGCGGTGATGACACGGCTACCGGATGCCCAATGAGGATGGGGGAGTGGTCGATTGCAATGCGGTGGATGGTGTGACCTTCGGGCATGGTGACGCTGACGCTACGGTGGACACACCGTGAAGTTCCATCTCGACGACGAAGAACTTGCCACCTGCGTCAGCTGCGGGCTGTGCCTGCCGCATTGCCCGACCTTTCGTGTCACGGGCGAAGAGGCGTTGTCCCCGCGAGGGCGCATTGCGGCCATCCGGGCCGTGCACCACGACGACGCACCGGTGACGCCCGAGTTCGTGTCATTCATGGAGACGTGCGTCCAGTGCCGAGGGTGCGAGCCGGCCTGCCCCTCTGGCGTGCACTACGGCAGCATCCAGGAAGGCGTGCGCGCGACGCTGGCCGAGCACCGGCGCATCACACCACGCTGGCAGCGCGCGGCGTACTGGGTGTTGCCGCGCCATCGTCTGCTGCTGGTTGGCTCCAGCCTTCTCGCTGTTGCGCAGCGGCTGCACCTGGTACCACAGCGGGCGGGCCTGCCGAAGCTGTCACTGCGGCGGCCCACGCCGGTGGCGGCGACTGGTAGCGACGTCTGGCTGTTCACCGGCTGCGTGATGGATGCATGGCTGCGTGACACGCACACGAGCACCGCCAAGGTCCTGGATCACCTCGGCGTCACCTTCGCCCTTCCCGGTAGGGGCGGCGGCTGCTGCGGCGCGCTCCACACTCATGCCGGCCTCGTCGGCAGTGCACGCCAACTGGCGGCTGACGTGATGGCGTCGATGCCAGGCGATGCTCCGATCGTCGTCAACTCTGCCGGATGCGGCGCCGCGCTCAGGGAGTACGGCCACCTCGTCGGCAGTGCGGAAGCCCTCGCGTTCAGCGCTCGCGTGCTCGATGTTCACGAGTTCGTTGCCACGCACATCGACCGGCTGCGACCCAAGCGGCATGTGGGCGCTGTGATCGTTCAGGACCCCTGCCACCTCCGCCACGTGCAGAAGGCCCACCTGGCTGTGCGCACCGTGCTGGGGTCGGTGGCCGATCTGGTCGAGCTCGATGATGACGGCCTGTGTTGCGGAGCCGGCGGCGCGTTCTCTGCGCTGGAACCCGAGCTGGCCGGACAGATACGCGAGCGGAAGCTGGCGGCGATCAGCAGGGCAGGCAATGGCCTTGTTGCGAGCGCCAACCCAGGTTGTGCTCTGCACCTCGCTGCAGCTGGCCTGACCGTTCGCCACCCGATCGACATCCTTGCGGAGACATTGTGAGCGGTTCCTACGACAACTTGGCCGACCGTCTCGACGCACTCGTGGAGGAGCTCGACGACGTGATGTTCGACCAGCTGCGTGAAGCCGCTGCAGCACGGGGAGGCCGGCCAGTGGACGACAAACGGCTCACTCAGGCACGACGCGCAATCGAGAAGGCGAGCAGCCTGCTACGGGGCGGCAGCGAAGACTGAGCCCGCTCACCGCGGCGCCGGTCAGAGTGGGCGGAGCTCGTCACCGACTGTGACGGTGCCCGGCTGCAGCACTCGCGCGTACACGCCGACGGCTTGGCCGAGATCCTTCACGACGTGGCGCAGGATGGCACGGTCGGCAGGTACGTCGGGGGTGATCTCGCGTGTGATCGCGGCACAGCGTGGGCAATCGTTGATCACTTCGATGACGCTGGTGCCGAGCGTGAAGCGGTGGCCGCTCCAGTCGAACTCGGGGTGGCCGGCGGCATCGTCGGTGTCGATCACGAGGCTGGGCCGGAAGCGCCGAACATCGATCACCGAGCCCGGCACGGCGGCAGCTATCGAGCGCAACGCGCTGGTGCTCATGATCATCAGCGGATAGCAGTCGTACAGCGCCCCGGGTGGCGTCTCGTACTCCATCGCAGTCTCGGGGAACTTGCTGAAGTCTGGGAGTGGTTCGTCCTCATCACGGGCGAAGATCTCGCGCAGTTCCACCATGATGTCGTCACCGGTGAAGGGCGCTCGCCGGAAGTAGTCGAGCTGGTCGCTCGCGGGCCGCTGCCACAGCGTGACGGCACGACCGAGCTCGGCCGACAGCACGTCGTCGACGGAAGGATCCGAGCTGGAGACCTTGCTGCCACTGGGGAGTGTGATGGTGACCGAGCCTGCATCACCGTGTTGTGCCGAGAAGCGCAGCAGCCCGCCCATCTTGCGGGCGTTGGCGATGGCGCCGGCTGTTTCATCGCGGATGACCCACATGCGATCGCCGACGATGCCGACCTCATCGAGCTCTGCCCGTGTGACGGTGCCGCCGATCATCGTCTTCACCGGGTACTTCCAGATTGATTCGAGTCGCATAGCTACCCATCCACGAAGCTGTTACACAGGTCGATCAGTTCGCGCAGCTCGCCGTAGCCGTGCTTGGCGAACTCGAACGAGATGCGATGCAGATCGAGGTGGTCATTCTCTCGCACCTCCGGGCCGAACGGTTCGACGGCGACGATCGCGCCGCTCTTGCAGAGATGGCCGAACTCTCTGTTGAGTGCTGCGAGCTGGTCGGCGGACGGAGCCGCCTTCAAGCGGATCACGAGCTGCTCGCCGACGTATCGCAGCGAGTCGTAGTTGCGATAGAACCCGAGGACCTCACGAACGGCAACTTCGCAGTCGTCGGTGATGAGGTAAAGGTTGGTGTCGGCGGCGCTCACCAATCCGCGCGCCACCAGCTGCTCGCGGATGAACTCGTCGACGGTTTCCCAGTACGGGTCGCCTGGCGTGTCGAGGAACACGATCGGCGCCGGCAGTCCCTTACCGGTCTGTGTGAGGGTGATCAGCTCGAATGTTTCATCGAGCGTGCCGAAGCCACCCGGCAGGCAGATGAAGCCCTTGCTCTCCTTGATCAACATCAGCTTGCGGGTGAAGAAGTACCGCATGCTGACGTACTTGCTGTCACCGGCGATGACGTGGTTGGCACCCTGCTCGAACGGCAGACGGATCGAGACACCGATCGAGCGCTCGCGGCCGGCGCCCTCCATCCCGGCCTGCATGATGCCCGGCCCGGCGCCCGTGATCACCATCCATCCCGCCTTTGCGAGGAGAGCAGCAACATCTCGCGCAGCGGCGTACAGCGGGTCGTTCTCCTGTGTACGAGCCGACCCGAAGATCGTGACCTTCGGCTCACCTGCCGAGCGGGAGAACATCTCGAATGCGTCCCCCATCTCCTCCAACGCTGCGGCGGCGATCTTCAGGTCGAGCGTCGCCGGCCGTTGAGCCACCAGATCCACTGCGGCGCGCAGCAACTGCTGCGAGAGGCGCCGATCGACGCCTGCCGGCACGGCTTCCAATAGCGAGGCGAACAGCTCGTCGGCCGAATGGGTAGTGGTCACGGCCTGCACTCTATGCAGAAAATCAATTTCAGAATCCGCGTCATGTGTTCGCGACATCGACGTCATATCCACGAAGCACACAGTTCGTGCGGGACACCCCGAACCCGTCCTCCCGTCGGGTTCGGTGCGTAGCGAGGGCCAGGCGGATGACCTGTCGCTGAAACGAGGTGGATGAGGCGGCGGAAAGCCTCGTCCACCTCGTTTCGCATTGTCGGCTCGGGCGAACCGCCGACGAATGATCAGGAGCTGAGCTGGTCGGCCTTGGCGCCAAGCGCTGCGAGCAGCTCTTCGAAGCTCTTCTGGAAGCTGGCGACACCTTCGCGTTCGAGCTGCTCGGCCACGTCGTCCATGTCGACCCCGACCTCGCTCAGCTCACGCCACACCAGCTCGGCGTGGGCGAGGCCCTCGTCGATGGTGCGAGCGATGGTGCCATGGTCGATGAAGGCATCGAGAGTGGCGTCGGGAATCGTGTTGACGGTGTTGGGCCCGATCAGCTCGTCGAGGTACAGGGTGTCGGGGTACGACGGGTTCTTGGTGGACGTACTGGCCCACAGAGGGCGCTGCACGACAGCACCCTCAGCCGCCAATGCTTCCCACCGCGGGCCGCTGAACGTGAGCCGGAACGCGTGGTACGCAAGACGGGCCTGGGCGATTGCCGCCTTCCCGCGCAACGCCAGAGCGGCTTCGGTACCGATGGTGTTGAGGCGGGCGTCGACCTCGTTGTCGACGCGGCTGATGAAGAAGCTGGCAACGCTCGCCACCTTCGAGAGATCGGAATCGACGGTGCCCGCGTACGCCACGAGCCCATCGATGTACGCATCCATGACCTTCTGGTAGCGATCGAGGCTGAAGATGAGCGTGACGTTGATGTTGCGGCCTTCGCCGATCATCTGCTGGATGGCCGGCAGACCCTCGATCGTCCCGGGGATCTTGACCATCAGATTCGGGCGAGCGATCTGCTGATGGAGCGCACGGGCTGCTGCCTCGGTGCCCGGGCCGTCGTGGGCCAATCCGGGGTCGACCTCCACGCTCACGAAGCCGTCGCCACCGAAGCTCGAGGCGTAGAGCGCGGCGAACTCGTCGAGCGCACCGTTGATGTCCGCCAGCACCATCGCCCAGTACTGCTCGATCACCGACGCGCCGCTCTGCACGAGTGAGCGTTGCTGCTCGTCGTAGTCGTCAGAGCCTTGGATGGCCTTCTGGAAGGTGGTGGGATTGCTGGTGAGGCCTCGCACGCCGGCGCCGATCAGCGCTCGCAGGGTGCCGCCGGTGAGGTAGCTGCGCTTGAGGTTGTCGAGCCAGGGGCTCTGGCCCTGCTCGAAGTAGAGGTGCTGCAGACGGTCCATGGCGTTCAGCCCTTCTTCTCGGCCAGGGCCGTGGCGCGGGCCACGACATTGGCGACGTTGATTCCAAGTTTGTCCAGTACGACCGCTCCGGGGGCGCTGGCGCCGAAGCGATCGATGCCGATGCTGTCGTCGGCCCAGCGGGCCCAACCGAACGTGACGCCGGCCTCCACCGACAGCACCGGAACACCCGGCGGCAGCACCGACCCGCGGAACGCAGCGGTCTGCGCTTCGAAGCGGTCCCACGAGGGGATGCTGACGACACGGGCGCCGATGCCGGCGGCTGCGAGCTGCTCTGCTGCCTCGACGACAAGGGGTACCTCACTACCGGTGGCCAGCAGCACCACCTGCGGGTTCGTGACGTCACGGACGACGCCGGCGCCAGTGGCGACAGCCGACCCATCGGTGACCACCGTGAGGTTCTGGCGCGAGAGCACCAACGCCGTGGGGCCATCGTGCTCCACCGCCGCCCGCCACGCGGCCACCGTCTCGTTGGCGTCGGCCGGACGGATGACCTGCAGCTGGGGGATCGCCCGCAGTGTCGCGATGTGCTCCACCGGCTGGTGGGTCGGGCCGTCTTCGCCAACACCGACGGAGTCGTGAGTGAACACGAACACCACCTTGGCGCCGCTGAGGGCGGCGAGCCGCACAGGCGGGCGCATGTAGTCGAGGAACACGAAGAAGGTGCCACCTGCCGGCAGCACGCCGCCGTGGAGCGCCATGCCGACCATCGTGGAACCCATGGCGTGCTCGCGAATGCCGTAGTACACCTGGCGTCCGGCCGGGTTCTCGGGCGTGGACGCTGTCTGGCCGGCCAGCTTCGTGCCGGTGTTGCCGGTGAGGTCGGCGGCGCCGGCCATCAGGCTGGGGACACCGTCGAGCGATGCGTTGAACGCCTTCTCGATCGCGACGCGGGTGGCGATCGACTCGCCCTGCTCGAAGACGGGCAGCGCGGCCTCCCAGCCGTCGAGGCCGCCCGCCGCCCATGTGGCCGCCCACACAGCAGCGTCCACCCCGCTTGCATCGAAGCGAGCCTGCCACGCCGCTCGCTCGGCACTCCCGTTGGTCGCGACGTGCGCACGGTAGGCGTCGACGACGTCGGCCGGCGCCCAGAACGGATCGTCGGGGATGCCCATCACGGCCTTGGTGGCCGTCACATCTGCGGCCTTGAACGGGTTGCCGTGGGCCTCGTGCCGGTCGGTGAAGTCCGGGCTGGGGGCGCCGATGTGGCTGCGCAGGATCAGCAGGCTGGGCCGGTCGGTGACTGCCTTCGCGCGCAGGATCGCGGCTTCGAGAGCATCGCAGTGGTCGGCGATCTCACCGAGGTGCTCAACGTGCCAGCCGTAGGCCTCGAAGCGGCCGGCGACGTCGTCGCTGTACGTGAGTGCGGTGTCGCCGTCGATGGTGATGTGGTTGTCGTCGTAGATGCAGATCAGGTTGCCCAGCCGCTGATGGCCGGCCAGCGACGCAGCCTCGTGGCTGAGGCCCTCCATGAAGTCGCCGTCCCCGGCCAGCACGAAGGTGTGGTGGCTGATGACGTCCTCGCCGAACTGGCCGCGCAGACGACGTTCCGCCAGCGCCATGCCAACAGCATTTGCGAAGCCCTGCCCGAGCGGGCCGGTGGTCACCTCGACGCCGGCCGTGTGGCCGACCTCAGGATGGCCCGGCGTTGCAGAACCCCACTGTCGGAACTGCTTGATGTCGTCGAGTGTCAGGCCGTAACCGGACAGGAAGAGCAGCGAGTACTGAAGGATCGATGCGTGACCGCCAGAGAGGATGAACCGATCGCGATCGGGCCAGGCAGGGTCGGCCGGGTCGTGGCGCATGATGCGGCTGTAGAGCACATGGCCGAGTGGGGCCAGGGCCATCGCGGTGCCCTGATGGCCGCTCTTTGCGGCGAGGGGCGCATCCATCGCAAAGCCGCGGATGAGCGAGATCGCCTGTTGGTCGAGTTCGGTGGAAAGGCTGTTGGGCACAGCGTTGGACTGTACCCGTCCCGCGGGGTGCCGTTACAGAACTCGCTCACGACGGCGCCGAACGTGTGCCGTCCGACGGCTCACACTGGTGGCAGCAACGTGAACGGCACCAGGTGCCAGGGGCCGTGATCGACGCGGCAGTGGGCGATGATCTGGCCGTACTCCTCGAACTCGAGGTCGCCCTTCACCAGCCGGTAGGTGAACTTGCCCGGATCCACCGTGAACGGGCTGACGTTGCGGGCGAGCTCATCGGCCTCTTCCTCGATGCCCTTGCGGAACACGACTTCGAACACCCCGTTGCCCTTGTCGCCCGGCGGGCAGAAGATCAGGGCGACGAGGTGCGGTGCGATCGTGACTGGTACCGCCGACGGCGCGGCCATCGAGAACATGGCACCGGTGATGTCGATGCGGGTGGACGGGCCAGGGGCCTGGCGGAGCTCGAAGTTCTCGACGAACAAGGCGGAGACGATCTGCATGATCAGCAGGGTAGCGGTGCGTACTAGCGCTCTCGTGGCTCGTCAGGGCAACGCTGCTTCGCCTGCTGTCCAGACCTGCTCGACCTCCAGATCAGGGGTGAGCGCGACGAGGTCGGCGCGAAGGCCGGGCGCGATCGTGCCCCGGTCGGCGAGCCCGAGCAGCCTGGCCGGGTTCCTGCTCGCGGCGAGGAGGGCATCCTGTTCGCCGACACCGGCGGCGACGCAGGTGCGGATCGCCTCGTCCATCGTCAGGGCGCTGCCGGCGAGGGTTCCGTCGGGCAACCGGGGCGCGCCGTCACGAAGCGCGATGCCGACCACGCCGACGTGGCCGCAGCGCCACGCAACCGCGTCGGTGACAAGGACGGCGCGCTCCGCACCGAGGGCCTGGAAGGCGAGCCGCAGGACTCGTGGGTGCACGTGGACGCCGTCGGCGATCAGCGAGGCACTGACCTGTGGGTTGGTGAGTGCGAAGACAGCGACCCCTGGCGACCGGTGATGCACACCGCTCATTGCGTTGAACAGGTGAGTGGTCAGACGCGCCCCTTGTGCCACCGCATCGTCGAACTGGCCCGCTTCCGCGTTCGTGTGGCCGATAGAGACGAGCCGCCCGGCGGCCACGAGCATCGCAATCGCCTCGGCGGCCAACGGCTGCTCCGCGCCGAGCGTCATGACCCGGACATGGGCGGGCAGCGCGGACAACCAGTCGAGGTCGATCGGGACGATGAGATCGCGCCTGTGTGCGCCTGGTGCCGCTCCGAGGAACGGGCCTTCGAGGTGCACGCCTGCGATCGTCGGTCGCCTCAGCTGCGGTCGTGCCATCGCCGCGGCGATTCGATCCAACGGCCGGTCGTAGCGATCGAGGCTCATCGTGACCAGCGTGGGGCACCACGTGGTGACGCCCTGCGCCAGCAGTAACTGGTCGAGCCGCGTCCAGTCGTTCCCGTCGGCCGTCGCCACATCGACGTCGTCGATGCCGTTCACCTGGAGGTCGACGAAGCCCGGCACGATGGCCCGGTCGGTGGCCACACGAGCGACTGGGTCGACGGCGACGATGAGGCCATCGTGGATGCGCACACGTGCCGGGCCGGACCACCCGGAGGGTGTCAGTACCCGAGATGCATCGAGCGTGGTCATCGTCAACGAATCATAAGTTCCTCCCGCAGTCATAGGCTGCCCGCATGGCAGAACTGGGGGGCGAACAGCTGTCGACGCGTGCGCTGATCCTCTCCGAGGCCCAGCGGTGCTTCGCAGAGAACGGCTACGACGGCACGTCGCTCAACGACATCGCCGCCGGCGTCGGCATCCGCCGGCCCAGCCTGCTGCACCACTTCGCATCGAAGGAGGCGCTCTACGAGGAAGTGTTCGAGAAGCTGCTCAGCGACTGGATCGAACGCCTCGCCTCGGCCATCGCAGCGCCCGAGACCGGCCAACGCAAGATGGAGCTCGTCATCCAGGCCGGCTTCGATCTGTTCGCGGACAACCCCGATTACGTGCGTCTGATGCGGCGCGAGGCGATCGACAGCGGCGCGCACCTGGGTATCGATCTCGTCGCCGTACTCCGCCCGATGTTCGATCGGGCCGTTGCGTTCTTCGAGCGCGAGATGGCTGCGGGTGTGTTTCGCCAGCAGGACCCCGAGCATCTCCTGATCACCGGCTACGGGGCGCTGCTCAGCTACTTCAGCGATGCGCCGTTCCTCGGTGGCTTGCTCGACAGCGACGCACTGTCGGCCGATGCGAAGGCACGCCACCGCCAACATGTCACCGAGTTCTTCGTGGCGGCGCTGAAGCCATAACGCCGCTCGGGCCGTCGCCGGCGCGTGCCGAGCACTACCTTTCGCGGATGGCCACGCTCGAGATCGACGGACAACTCATCGGGTATGCAGCCGAGGGGTCGGGATCGCCGCTGCTGATGCTGCACGGCACCACCATGAGCAGAACGGCGTTTGATGCAGTTCGCTCCGCAATGCCACCCGGCGCGGACCATCAGTACGTGATGGTGGAGTTCCCCGGCTCGGGAGAATCCGCGATGCCTGACGCCCCACTCACGGTCGCCGGGCTCGCTGCTCAGGGCCATGCGGTCATGACGCACCTGGGCCACCAGCGGTACCACGTCGTGGGCTACTCACTCGGTGCGGTCGTCGCGGCAGCGGTGGCCGGTACGCACCCGGCTTGCGTGCGCAGCGCAACCCTGATCGCTGGCTGGATCACCACCGACGCACGCATGCGTGCGACCTTCGAGCTGTGGAAGCGGCTGATCAGCACCGACAAGGAGCTGTTCATGAGGTACGCGTATGTCGAT
>JAYSPV010000041.1:0-17735 GCA_043721915.1 Ilumatobacteraceae bacterium
CATCGGACCATCCGTCGCCGCGACCACCAAAATCGCACCATCAACCTGCGCAGCACCAGTGATCATGTTCTTGATGTAGTCAGCATGACCCGGCATATCAACATGCGCATAATGCCGATTCACGGTCTCGTACTCGATATGCGCGATCGAGATCGTGATACCACGAGCCTTCTCCTCAGGCGCCTTATCGATCTGATCGAACGGCGTGTACTGAGCCAACCCCTTACCAGCCAACGTCTTAGAGATCGCAGCAGTAAGGGTGGTCTTGCCATGGTCAATATGACCCATGGTGCCGATATTGACGTGCGGCTTAGTGCGCTCGAACTTGGCCTTGCTCATTGCTGTCTCCGTTGTCGGGGATTCGTGGGGTTGTCAAAGAACGTGTCGATCCTAGCGGCGTCGGCCCTTCAGTTACCACCCCCAACCGGAGCAATCAGAAGGCCAGCGCCCACGCCGGCGCCGCAGCTGTGGGGTACAGCGTTCCGGGCGTGACCGCCCAGGCACCGTCCACGTACGCCAGGTCCTGATAGAGCATGCTCGTCGGGCAGCAGTTCGGGTCGGCATCGGCGTAGACGGCGCTGATCACGACACCCGGCTCATCGGTGGGCAGGCCGACGTTGCCGTGGTCGATCCCACGGATACCACGAACGTCGAAACCGCCAGCCTCCGACTGGACGATGTCGAAGTCGAGGAAGCTGCCGGACCCATCGGTGCGATAACCAATGAAGACCGCCGGGCGCCCGATGCCGGCGTAGTCGCCGATGAACAGGTCGACGGCGGTGAGCTCGAAGTCGTAGTCCTCGGTCGTACGGTAGTTCTCGACCCAGAACGTGCCGACCCGTGCATAGACCTCCACCACCCGCTTGGCCTCCGGAATGCGATAAGAGATCACCATCAGATCGTCCTGCTGGACGCACTGCTCGAGCTGGCCGAGCTCGAAGAAGATGTCGTTGGCGCAGATGAACTCGTCGACGTTGAAGACGTTGTCGTCCTCGGGCAGCATCACGAGACGGGACGCGCCCAGTGGCGAGTAGTCGACTGCCGGCGGTGCAGTCGGCGGCGGCGGCGGGGGCGGGGCGGCCGTCGTGGTGGGGGCATCGGTCGCGGCAGGTGCCACCGTGGTGGTCTCGGCGACGACGGTGGTGCTGACGGCGGCGACCGACGCGGTCGTACTGACACCCTGCACCTTTGTGTCGGAGGAACACGCGCTGATCGCCAGCACGACGACGGCCAACAGACACGCACCTGCAAGGCGGTGACGGCGAGGATTCGAAACTGTGTTCATGAAGCACTCCTGTGGTTGTGTTGACCTGCAGGTGATGACACACCAACGGCTGCAATCTTGCACAAATCACGGCCGTTGCGCTGCGAACCCGACGCCGACTGCGCACGCACACAGACACATGACTGCATCACCGGAGGTCGTCCGACGTGTTGGGCGATGACCCGGAACGCACGAGCAGCGCTGTCAAACTGAGCCGATGCCGCTTCGAACGCTGGTGCGCCGCTTCTACGAGGAGATCTGGAACGAACAGAGACTGGACCTCGTCCCCGAAGTCCTCGCACCAGCCGTCAACTTCCATGGATCTCTCGGCAGCACGAGGACCGGACGCGACGAGTTCTGCGAGTACGTGCGCGACGTCACCGGCGCACTCGACAACTACCGCTGCACCATCGAGTCACTCGTCGTCGAGAACAACACGGCAGCTGCACGCCTCACGTTCTCAGGGATCCACGTCGCAACGTTCCTCGATCGGCCACCCACCGGACATCGAGTCACATGGGCTGGCGCCGCCTTCTTCCACGCCGGGCGTTCCTCCCGACGGTGCGTCATCGAGTGCCATGCTGTCGTGGCGGCGGGCACCCCACCGCCACGACCACCGCAACCGAAACGGGATCGCCCACCGCCGTTTGGATGACCAAGCCGCTGCTCGGAACGCTCAATTCGTGGGTCACGATCTCAGTTCGACCATTGCCGCACCGAGGCGCTGCACGTGGGTTTCGGGATCCGCCCACCCGGTCGCGCTGCACACCTCCAGAGACCACGCCGCGCTGGTGCCGGTGGCCCTCAGTGCGGCAAGGAAGGCGGCGATGTCGAACTCGCCGTCGCCGGGGGCGCATCGGTTCGTCAGGCAGTCCGTGTAGTAGTCGCTCTCGACGGGAACGAGCGGACCGTCGCTCAGCTGGATGCCGGTGATCAACTCCCCCGGTAGCGCTGCGATTGCCGCCAGGTCGCGGGCACCGCGCTCGTGGTGCCAGATGTCGACGCAGACCCCGCCGTTGGGCCGGTCGGCGGCTTCGACGATGCGGCGGGCGTCGTGCACCGAGACGATGTCGGTGCACGGGAGGAACTCGAGGCCGACGACCAACCCGTGGTCTCGGGCGCGGTCGCACAGCGCGCCGAACGCCCGGCCCGCAGCTGCGAGATCGTCGCCACCGGGCCCGATCACCTGCACGTAGCGGCACCCGAACTCGTCCGCCATCCGCCACGCGATCGCCTCGCGCTCGCCGGCATCGACACCGAGTCCGGTGATCACCTCGATCTCGCGGAGCCGGATCGAGTGTTCGTCCAGCAGTTCGCGCAAGCCGTTCGGTGCGAACCGATCGGCCTCGAGTTGCGCGTAGTGGCCGACGTACAACCCGATGCCGTCGAACCCGGCGGCGGCGGCCAGGCGCACCCGGTCCTCGATCGGGTGCATGCGCGCCAGGCTGAAGTGACTGAGCACCACTTCGGTCACGGCGCGGCCTACGACCTACGGATGGTGGAACTCGCCGGCGTTCGCGAACAGGGCTGCCGTGGCAGCGGTGTCGGGCGCGCCGATCAGAGCCTCCACCCAGCCGTGGAACCGCTGGCACGGCCCCTCGTTGCGACCGAACAAGAACTCCGTCTTGGCGCCCGTCTTCACGGCCTGCTGGATTCGGTTGCCGGTGTAGTAGTCCTCGTCGCGCACGACGTGCAGCAAGAAGTCCATCTGCTTGTCGATGATGCTGCGCTGCTCGTCGTCGGGTTCGAAGGTTGCGAGGAAATGCTGCACCGTCACCGAGGTCTCCGGTGTGGGCCCGGGGAACAACTGCGAGATCATGAACAGCCGCCCGCCGGCATCGAACGCTGCGATCGAGACATGGGGGAAGATCGTCCACACGCCACCGGTCAACTTGTGCATCGGCCACTCGTCCTCGGGCACCTCGGCCAGCGCCATGATGCGCTCGTCGGGCTGCACGTTGCGTTGGTGCGGACCCCACGCGTCGTTGATCGTCTTGTTGTTGTAGGTGGGGCCGAACGTGTTCTTGTGCAGGATCGGCAGGTGGTAGAAGTCGAGGTAGCCGTCGTAGGCGAGCTTCCAGTTCGGCCCGCCGACAGCCTGCGAGCCGACGTACGTGCAATCGGCGAGGCCGAGGTGGTCGAGCAGCGAGTCGTAGCCGCACAGGAAGGCGTCGACGTCGAGCATCCCGCCCGGTGTGATGCCACCGAAGATGATGCCGGCGCGCTCGGCGACCGGCAGCGGCGTGAGGCCATGGCAGGACATGTCGATCTCGCCGAAGTTGGCCTTGTCGAGGATGCCGACGAGCTCGCCCTTCGGGTCATAGGTCCACGCGTGGTAGGGGCACGAGAAGCGACGGCCGGTGCCGGAGCCTTCCTCGACGACGATCGCGCCGCGGTGGCTGCACATGTTGACGAACGAACGCAACACCCCGTCGTCGCCGCGGGTGAGCAACACCGGCACGCCCATCGCATCGAGCGCCTTGTACGAGTTCGGTTCGCGCAGCTCGCACGAGAAGCCGAGCACGAGCGGTAGGCGGCGGAAGATGCGATCCGTTTCCAACTGCCAACGGGCGGCGTCGAAGTAGTTTTTCGATGGCACCCGCACGATGCCGTCGTCGAGCGGGACCGTGCCGTTCTTGCTGTGGGCGAGGTTCCGCCGCATCGCGGTGACCAGTTGCTCTCGGCTCACACCGACCCCTTTCGACTGCCGTTGCTGCTGCGTGACGAATCGTTGCCGACGGGAACGCCGGCGAGCGCATCGGCCAGCATCGCGGCTTGGCGCGCCGGCGGCCAGCTTTCCGCGTCGAACAGCGCCTGCACCGCCACACCGTCCACCACTGCGATCAGTCGCTCGGCCTCGCGCTGGGCATGCGCCGTCGCGAGGCCGCACGCAACGAGCTGCCCCGTGACGGTGTCGCGGAACTCGCGGTACGCGTCACGCTGCGCCGCGACCAGCTCGGTATCGCCCGCTGCGAGAGTGCAGAACGCGATGGTGACCATCCAATGTCGCCGGCGATCCGCGTCGAGCGGGAGTGCGCCCTCGAGTGAAGCTCTCAGCGCCTCGACCGGGCCAGCGTGCGCCGCCGCGCTCCGTCGCCCTCGGCGGCACGCCAACGAGGTGTTCAGCGTGAACAACAGCAGCTCGCGCTTGTCGCCGAAATAATGCGTGACACTGCCCGTCGTGAGCCCAGCCTCGGTGGCGACGTCGCGCATCGTGGCGGCGCCGAGACCACCGCGGGCGATCAGGCGCGCCGTGGCATCGGCGAGATCGAGCCGGCGCAGCTCTGCATCAACGATCTTGGGCATTGACCGGAACACTACTGCGCGTGTTGAATGGAACAACTGTTCCACAAAGATCGCAGCTCGTTTTCAGGCGCTTCAACACGCAGTAGGGGAATCCACAGATGGTGTTCGCAGCAACACGAGGCGATGTACCCGTCAGGCTCGGGCCCGGCGTACGCGCCGTCCCCGACTACGGGCCGAGCATCATGTCGCGCACCGCATACACCGACCCGATGATGTTCGAGCGCGAGCGCGAGCGCGTGCTGAACCGCAGTTGGCTCATCGCTGCACGCAGTAGCGACGTGCCGGCAGCGGGTGACTGGACGAGCTTCGAGAGCCACGGCGAGACGATGGTAATCACCCGCCAGCCGGACGGCTCGCTGTCCGCGTTCCACAACGTGTGCCAGCACCGCGGCGTCGCAATGGTCAGCGAGAGCAAGGGTTGCGGCGCCCGACGCTTCAGCTGCCCGTATCACGGCTGGGTGTACGACACCACCGGCAAACTGGTAGGCGTCCCCGAACGAGAGGACTTCTCCGAGGAGCACCTACGCGACGTGCGGGCACCGGCGATCGCGGTCGACGAGTGGGGCGGGTTCATCTGGATCAACCTCGCCGGCCCGAGCGAAGCGCCGCCGCTCGCAGCGTGGATCGAGCCCGAGATCGTTGCCGACCTCGGCAGGTTCGGCCTGGAGGAGATGGTCGTGTTGGAGGTGCTCGAGTGGGATGTGCCGGTCAACTACAAGGCCATCGTCGACGGATTCAACGAGATCTACCACGTGACCGCGCTGCACCATGTGACGCCCGAGTTCACGAAGTCGGCACGCGATTCGTCGTTCCACATCCTCGACAAGAACTACATGTGCTTCGTCCCACGGGCGGAGCACCGCGACGAGTTGGCCGACGGTCAGGACCACCACAAGTACGCCATCTGCCACTACCTCGTGTTCCCCAACACGATCTTCAATTGCAACCCCGAGCACATCCAGGTGTTCAACCCGATCCCGGTCGATGTCGATCGCACCAGGTTCCTGTGCTGGCAGCTGATCTACCCCGGGGATCGCAACGACCCCGAATACGACGCGTACTACACCCGAATGGTGGCGCACTGGCAGACGCTGCAAGCAGTCGTGGCTGAGGACATCGCAATCTACGACCAACTCGCCCGCACGCAGCGCTCCAGCGGCTACACGCGCCACATCCTCTCCGAGCGCGAGTGCAAGATCGCCCACTACCACGAGACGATGGCTCGCCTGATCAGCGACTATTGGACGAGAAGCTCGTAGTCGACGCCAAGGAGGTCATAGGTGCGGCGGGCCCGCTGGTCGCGAGTGAGGAGGCGGACGCCATTGGCCTTCGCTGCCTGGCCGACCAGCGCGTCGTAGACAGCGCCGCCGATGATGCCGATCCGGCCGAGAGCGGCCAGCAACGTTTCACTTGCTATCGCATCGAGCCAATAGGTCGTCGGGAACACCCGCGAGATCAGGTCGGTGGCCGTGGGCGCGTCGATCGAGAGCGAGCCGGGCATGCGGGTGAGCACAGAGAACGTCTCGAACGCTGCGTGGCCGGCCAGGCCCGGGCGGCGCTCGCGCACGATCGCCAGGCACGCGCCGTGCGCGGCGTGCCCTGCGTCCAGTGCCGCGACGGCCACGCTGGTGTCGACGGCGAAACGCTCAGCGTTGGTCGGCATCTCGCCACCGCTGCACGTCGGCATCGGCGATCCTGTGGCCCTCGGCTCGCTCGATCACCGGCCAACCATCCACCTCGACCACCCGTCGGCCGCGAGCGCGGACCGGCGACAGCACGATCGCGTCGCCGTCGATGACGATGTCGAGCTCGCTCTCCGGCGCCAGCGACAACCTGTCGCGCACCTCTTTGGGGATGACCACCCGGCCAGCGCGATCGATGGATACCAACATGGGTGTCATCGTACCATTCCCGAGAACCGCGAGGCGGCGAAGCCCGCCGACTCGACGCGAACGCCCCCTCGCCCGGCCCGCTATTTGCAGGTTCCACCACCCAAGGGCGGGTAGGCGTGCCAGATTGGTAGCCGTTGACGACCCATGGGCGCCGGAGAGTGCCAACGAGTGGCGCGCCGGGTCGGTCGGCAGGTCACGACCAGCGGGCCCGCGATCGCACCTCGACGGGGCCGCAAAACTGCGACTGCCCGGCCGTATCGGCCGGGCAGTCTGCGGAACCTTGCGGTTGCGGAACGATTACTCGCCGCGGACGCGCTTGATGATGTCGGCCGCGATGTTGGGCGGCACTTCCATGTACAGCGCGAACTGCATCGTGTAGGTGGCGCGACCCTGGGTGCGCGAGCGCAGGTCGGTGGAGTAGCCGAACATCTCCGACAGCGGGATCTGGGCGCGGATGACCTGGGCGTTGCCCTGGGCCTCCATGCCTTCGATGCGGCCACGACGGCTGCTGAGATCGCCCATCACGTCACCCATGTAGTCCTCGGGGGTGACGACTTCCACGGACATGATCGGCTCGAGGATGACCGGCTTGGCCATCTCGGCAGCCTTCTTGAACGCCATCTGACCGGCGATCTTGAACGCCATTTCCGAGGAGTCGACGTCGTGGTACTGACCGTCGACCAGGCTGGCCTTGACATCGACCGTGGGGTAACCGGCGAGCACGCCCGAATCCAGAGCCTGCTGCATGCCCTGGTTGGTGGGGTTGATGTACTCGCGCGGGATGCGGCCACCGCTGATCTTGTCGACGAACTCGTAGCCCTTGCCGGGGTTCGGCTCGAGCGTGATCTTCACGACCGCGAACTGGCCGGAGCCACCGGACTGCTTGATGTGGCGGTACTCGACCGCCTCGACGATCTTGGTGATCGTCTCGCGGTAGGCCACCTGCGGCTTGCCGACGGTGGCGACCACGCCGAACTCGCGCATCATGCGGTCGACGAGGATCTCGAGGTGCAGCTCGCCCATGCCGGAGATGACGGTCTGGCCGGTCTCCTCGTCGGTGCGAACACGAAAGGTCGGGTCCTCGTCGGACAGGCTCTTGAGCGCCTTACCCAGCTTGTCGGAGTCGTCCTTGGTCTTGGGCTCGATGGCCACGTGGATGACCGGCTCGGGGAAGATCATCCGCTCGAGGATGATCGGGTTGGTGCGATCGCAGAGCGTGTCGCCGGTGGTGGTGTCCTTGAAACCGAGGCCGGCCACGATGTCGCCGGCCATGGCGATGTCAAGATCCTCACGCTGGTTGGCGTGCATCAACAGGATGCGGCCGAGGCGCTCCTTGCGCTCCTTGGTGGAGTTGTAGACCTCTTCGCCCTTGTTGATCGAGCCCGAGTAGACACGGAAGTAGGTGAGCTTGCCGAACGGGTCGGCCACGATCTTGAAGGCCAGCGCCGCGAACGGCTCGCTCTCGGATGGCTTGCGGTAGAGGATCTCTTCCTCGTGGTTGGGCTTGGTGCCCTGAGTGGGCGGGATGTCGAGCGGGCTGGGCAGGAAATCGATGACGGCGTCGAGCATCGGCTGTACACCCTTGTTCTTGAACGCCGAGCCGCACAGGATCGGCACGAAGTCGAACGCCAGCGTGCCCTTGCGGATCGCGCGCTTGACCTCGTCCTCGGTGAGCTCTTCGCCTCCGAGATACTTCTCCATCACTTCGTCGTCGCTGGCAGCGATCGTGTCGAGCAGTGCCTCGCGGTACTCGGCAGCCTGCTCGGCCATGTCGGCCGGGATGTCGAGTTCGTCCCACTTGGCGCCGAGCTCTTCGTCGTGCCAGACCAATGCCTTCATCTTCACCAAGTCGATGAGACCCACGAACGGCTTGTTGCTCTCCGGACCACCCGAACCAATCGGGAGGTGGAGCACAGCGGGCACAGCTGACAGGCGGGACTTCACCATGTCGACGGTGCGGTAAAAATCGGCGCCGATGCGGTCCATCTTGTTGACGAAGCACATGCGCGGCACTTTGTACTTGTTGGCCTGACGCCACACGGTCTCGGTCTGCGGCTCGACGCCGGCGACCGAGTCGAACACGGTGACGGCACCGTCGAGCACGCGCAGCGAACGCTCGACCTCGATGGTGAAGTCGACGTGGCCGGGCGTGTCGATGATGTTGATGCGGTGGTTGTCCCAGATGCACGTGGTGGCGGCGGAGGTGATCGTGATGCCACGCTCCTGCTCCTGCGCCATGTGGTCCATGGTCGCGGCGCCGTCGTGCACCTCACCGATCTTGTAGCTCTTGCCCGTGTAGTAGAGGATGCGCTCGGTGGTGGTGGTCTTGCCGGCGTCGATGTGGGCCATGATGCCGATGTTGCGGGTGCGCTCGAGGGGGAATTCGCGCTTGGCCATCTCAGTGTCTCTCTCTACTCACGTACGTCGTGTGGTGCGATTGTGTGTGCGATCCGGGGGCGCGCAACGACCGAAATCGGCCGATGGCACGGGTCGCAATGCTATCGGCGACCAGCGCGAACACGACTCGGTTCGCGCCGTGGTCCATCTGTCACCGCTGACATCAGGCAAGCCGGCGTGCGACGCCGATCAGACCCAGCCACCGGCGTAGGCAACGAACTGGCCGGTGGTGAACCGGCTGGTGCCATCGATGAACGGCATGCAGAACGCGGCGCACTCCTCCACCGTGCCCAGGCGGCGCATCGGCACCGAGGCCTCGATGCGGGCACGAACAGCGGGGTCGTCGGCACCCGCTGCGCGACGGAACTCTGGGAAGTCCATGTAGTTGGTTCCGATCGCGTTCACCTGCACTCCGTGGCGGGCGGTCTCGGCCGCGACGTTCTTCACCAGCATCGTGGCGCCAGCACGCGCTGCCGAATAGAGCGGCGCGTTCGGAGTGGGCCGGGCGCCGGCGGCGCTGGTGAGCACCAGGATCTGGCCGTCGGCCTGCCCAACCATCACCGGAACCACCGCGCGCAGGAAGTGGTAGGGCGCCTCCATGCAACCGACGACCACCGAGCGCAAGTCGTCGAGTGACGAATCGAGGAACGGGCCCGTGACGATGCGACCGCTGAACATCACCGCACTGTCGATGCGCCCGAACCGCTCCAGCGCGCCGGCAACGAGCGTCGGCGACGAGGCAACGTCGGCGAGGTTGCGCACACCCTCCACCACGTGCACAGCCGCGCCGAGGGCCTCCAGCTCGGCGACCAAACCGGGTGCCGGGTTGCCGACCACGAGATCGTGCCCTCGGGCAGCCAGCAGCCGCGCGATCGGCGGTCCGACGTAGAACCCTGCATCGGCAACAATGGCAACCCGGCGGGACGTGTCAGCGGTCATCCTGACATCGAACCAATTGACACCCCCAGTGTCAACTCAGAAGGACCGCCGGGGACCTCCTGGCTCAGGCGTCGGCGGCGGCCTCCAGCAGCAGGCCGGCGGTGCCGTGGACGAGCGAGAGTTGGTTGCCGTCGATCCGGTAGGTGACCGAGCCCTCCAGCACCGTCATCACCGCCAGCTCCAATTTCATCGCCGCTGGTTCGCACGCCATCTTGGTCATGCCGAGCGGGCCGAACTCGATCGCCGTCGCCCCGACCGTCACGGTCCCCGAACCACGGTTGCAGCCCGCGAACACCTCGGCGGTGCCATCGACGAACCTCACCGTGGCGTTGGCGCCGGCGACCGTGCTGCTCGCATCATCACCCGCGAGCAAGGAGGTCACGATCCACATCGTGCCCTCCAACTCGCGATCCATCACTCTCTGGCTCTGATCGACGAGACGGAGCACCGAGGTACCACTGCTGATCGTGAGATCGTCACCCACCAGTCGAATCGTCGGTTTCGCCCCCAGCAACTCTGCCACGTTGCCATCGAGATCCATCAGCGCCTGCTCACAGGCCATCATCGTGATCGCCATCGGCTGCAGGATCAGAACGCCGTCCTGCACGTCATAATCGGCCCCGCCGCTGTTGCAGCCGCCGCTCATCCGCAGCGACAGCCCATCGAACGCCAGCTGCACGTTGCTACCGGCCGGGAGCTCGAAGCCGTCGGCGCCAGCTGCCACGAACGCGCGGCCCGACAACGCCGACTTCTCGGTAGGTGACGAGCCCGACGCGCAGGCGGCAAGCACCGCACCGGCCGCGAAGAAGGCAACGAGGGCACGACAAAAGGGCATCATGCCCCTCTGACGCCGCGAACCGGCGCGTGGTTCCCTGCCACTTCGAACCCTTCAGCCTGCGGCCAACACGGCCTCGGCGGTGCGGCGACCCGAGAACAGCGCACCTTGGATGGACGGCGTGTCGCGATGGTCGCCGCACACGTAGAGACCCTCCCCCAGCGACACACGCTGCTTGGGCCGCAGTGGCGGCTGCGAATCAGGCTGTGCATGGTGGATGACATCGGTGCGTAGCACCCGCCACTGGTCGACCTGGGTGCCCCACCACTGCCGCAGCTGGGGCTGCACTCGCGCTGCCAGGCCATCGATCTCGCCGACGTTCGTGCAGGCGGCAGCGATCAGCGCCTGTCCCTCGGGGGCGTAGCGCGGTGCGACGTTGCTCATCACCGCCACGTTCAGCGCCGGGCCGGCGAGCGTGCCATCGAGCACGATCAGCCGTTGGGAGATCGGGGGCGCAGGCGCGGCGAACCACACGCACGAGACGGTGCGCGAGCCCGGAGAGGCGACGTGCCGTTCGCGCAGCAGCTCGGCGGCTCGCGGCCCTTCCGTGGCGACGATCACACTGCCGGCGGCTACAACACGGCCATCGCCCAGTCGTACCTCGCCGCCCGCCACCGCAGCGACGGATGCAGCGAGGTGCACGGTGCCCGGCACCAGCCCGGCGGCCAGTTGGTCGGGGATCTCCTGCATGCCCAGCGCCGGCACCACCGATTCGCCCACGGCGAGGCAACGCAGGATGACATCGGCCATCCTGCGGCTGGCGGTCAGGCCGACATCGAGTTGGATGCCACCCAGCAGCGGGCGGAAGAACCGGTCGATCATGCGGCTGCCGAACCCCAGATCGCGCAACATCGCGAGCGTGCTCACATCCTCGCGGTGCAAGAGCGCGACCGGGTCGGCGCGGCGCAGCCGGTGCAGCAGGGCCGCCAGCCGCAGCTTGTCGATGACGCTGCCGACCGGTGCGAGTGCACTGGGCAACAGCATCCCCGGCCGGCGGGTGGGATCGCCGACGGTGTGCATCCGCCGCCCCAGCCAGACCATCGAGCCGGGCTCGAACGCACACGGCGACAGCGCGGCGAGGTCGAGCTGCCGGCCGACCTCCGGATAGGCGGTGAGTAACACCTGAAAGCCGCGATCGAGCCGGAAGCCATCGACGACGTCGGTGCGGACACGCCCGCCCACGCCGTCCGACGCCTCGAGCACGACCACCGTGCGGCCCGCGGCCTGCAGCGTGCGCGCTGCCGCCAGCCCCGCGAGACCGGCTCCGACGATCGCAACGTCGACCGTGTGGGGAAGGGCAGTCACGGCATCCATGTTCGCTCAAACCTACTCGTGCAGTCAGGCGAGCGCTCGGCCGAAGGCGGTGATCAGCGCCACGTCAAAGTCCGATTCGGCCTCCGACATTGCGCCAGCCGCTGAACCCTGCCGAGCCAAGACGACACCCGCCGACGGCGAGACGTAGATCTTCTGGTCCTGAACTCCGAGAGCAGCAACGAGATCCGGTGTGGCACCCTTTGACGCGAGGTGGCCCTGCCCGAGCAGCCACCAGAGGTAGCCGTAATCGCGCTTGAGGGGACTGGATGCCCACGCCTCATCGAACCAGTCGTCGGCCGTGACCGGCGTGCCGGCCCACTGCCCTGCGTGCATCGCGAAGAGCCCGAAGCGGGCCATCTCGCGAACTGTCAACGTGAGGCCGTACGTCTGCCAGCCGACTGCGTCGACGACCCGAGGTCGCGGCGCCCACGGCGCAGGTCGCTCGATGCCGATCGCGTCGAACAGCCACTCCTTGCTGAGCGCGTTGATGTCGGCGCCGGCCGCAACCTCCAACACCCCCCGCAGCTTCTGATAGGCGTCGGTGTTGTAGTCCCACACCGTGCCGGGGAGAGCCGCCACGCGCAAGGTGCGCGGATTCAAACCGCTGGACATCGTCAGCAGATGACGGATCGAGATCGCCGCCTCTTCGGCCTGCGACGCTGCCGTCCACCCCGCCGCGAGGTAGTTGCTCACCGGGTCGTCGAGCGCGAGCAGCCCGCGATCGCGCGCAAGGCCGACCAGCGTGGACGTGACACTCTTCTGCGCCGAGGCGAGATCGCGGGTGTAGGTGGCGTCTGCGCCGTTCCAGTAGTGCTCGGCCACGATGTGACCCTTGGCGAGGATCACGAGTGACTGGCTGTTCGCGCTGCCCACCAACTCGACAAGAGCGGCCAGGCCCTCCTCGTCGAACCCTGCTGCACCGGCCGCCACAGTCGACCACTCGCCCGTGACCGGCGGGAAGTACGCGCGCTCGGGCGCGACGGTCGACGATGCCGTCACGGATGCGACCGTCGTGGCCTGAGTTGCCGGCACGGCCGGGTCCGTGGGGTCGCCGCGACGCTCCCGGCGATCGCTGCACGCGGCAAATCCGGCGAAAACCACTGCTGGGCCCGCGGCCAACACCCCGCGGCGCGTGTGAATCGTCGACCCAGCCATCCGAGCAGAGTAGGTCGGACCACTGGGTTCGTGACGCCAGCGGTTCGCCCGGCATGATGGCGCCGACATGTTGATCCCACTCCTGCGCAGGTTCCTGTCGCGCTACCGAGGCCTGCTGGCTGCCGTTGTTCTCCTACAAGCGATCCAGACCACGGCAGCGCTCACCCTTCCCACGCTCAATGCCGACATCATCGACAAAGGCGTCGTCACGGGTGACACCGGCTACATCTGGCGCCACGGTGGGATCATGCTGGCGATCAGCCTGGTGCAGATCCTGTTCGCGATCGCGGCGATCTACTACGGCTCGAAGGCCGCCACTGCGTTCGGCCGCGATCTGCGCTCGGCATTGTTCCACCAGGTCACCGAATTCTCCGCCCGCGAAGTCGCCCAGTTCGGGCCTCCCACGCTGATCACGCGTGTCACCAACGATGCCCAGCAGGTGCAGACACTCGTCCAGATGACCTGCACGCTGTTGATCTCGGCGCCGCTCACCGCCGCCGGCGGACTGGTGATGGCGTTGCGCGAGGACGTCTCACTGACCTGGATCCTGGCGGTCGCGATCCCGTTCCTGGTGATCTCGATCGGCACGGTGATCAAGAACTTGGTGCCCACGTTCCGACATGTCCAGGACCGCACCGACGACATCAACCGCGTGCTGCGTGAGCAGATCTCCGGCATCCGCGTAGTTCGGGCCTTCGTGCGTGAACCGTACGAAACCGACCGTTTCGAAACCGCCAACGACAACCTCACCCGGGTCGCACTGCGCGGCGGACGGCTGATGGGCCTGATGTTCCCGACCGTGATCATGATCGTCAACGTCTCGGGTGTGGCCGTCATCTGGTTCGGGGCGAACAGGGTGAGTGCGGGTGAGCTGAAGGTGGGCGCACTGATCGCGTTCCTCACCTACGTCACTCAGATCCTGTTCTCGGTGATGCTCGCCACCTACACGGCGGCCCTGGTGCCGCGGGCTGCGGTCAGCGCCGAACGCATCCAGGAGGTGTTGCAGACACCGAGCAGCGTGGTCGAGTCCGCGGACGCGGTGGCCCAGATGCCGCCGAGCGCCTCGGTCGAGTTCCGCACCGCAGGCTTCCGCTACCCGGGCGCCGAGCACGCCGTGCTGTCGGGCATCGAGTTCGAGTGCCTCGCCGGCCAGACGCTCGCGGTCATCGGCAGCACAGGTTCCGGCAAGACCACACTCGTGAGCCTGATCGCCCGCCTGTTCGACGCGACCGAGGGCAGCGTGCTCGTCAACGGAGTCGACGTACGCGACCTGGCCACCGACGCGCTGTGGCAACGCATCGGCCTGGTGCCGCAACGGCCGTACCTGTTCAGCGGCACGGTCGCCAGCAACCTGCGCTACGGCAAGCCGGACGCCACCGACGAGGAGCTGTGGGAGGCGCTGACGGTGGCCCAGGGAGCCGACTTCGTGCAGGCCATGCCCGACGGGCTGAACTCGCGGATCGCCCAGGGCGGCAGCAACGTCTCGGGCGGCCAGCGCCAACGCCTCGCGATCGCCCGGGCGCTCGTGCGTAAACCCGAGGTGTACCTGTTCGACGACTCGCTCTCCGCACTCGACATGGCCACCGACGCCCGCCTGCGGGCCGCGCTCGCGCCCTACACGAAGGACGCGGTGGTGATCATGGTCGCCCAGCGCGTCACGAGCATCAAACACGCGCACCAGATCCTCGTACTGGAGGATGGCGAAGCCGTCGGCCTCGGTACCCACGAGGAACTGGTCGCCAACTGCCCCACCTACCTCGAGATCGTGCAGTCGCAGCTCACGGCGGACGAGGCAGCGGCATGAGCGGCGAGCATCGCGACGACACCGACAAGTCGGAACCGAAGCAATCCGCCAGTGCTGCCGAGATGCGCGGCGGGCGGATGAACACGGTGGGCGTGCCCACCGAGAAGTCGAAGGACTTCGCTGGCTCCAGCAAGCGGCTGTTCCGGCGCATGGGCCCCGAGCGATCGAAGGCGTACCTCGTGGTGGCGCTCGCCGTCGTCAGCACCTCCCTCGTGGTGAGCGGTCCCAAGATCCTCGGCCACGCCACCAACGTGTTGTTCGACGGTCTGCGCAGCCGCGCCCGCGGGGGTGCCGGCATCGACTTCGGCGAGCTACACCTCACGTTGTGGATCGCCGTCGGTCTGTACCTGATGGGTTACGTGCTGGCGTACCTGCAGGCGTTCGTGCTCGCCGGCGTGGTGCAGCGCTCGATGTTCCGCCTGCGCTCCGATGTCGAGCAGAAGATCCACGCGATGCCGCTGTCGTACCTCGACCGCCAGGCCCGTGGCGATCTGCTCAGCCGCGTCACCAACGACATCGACAACGTCTCGCAGTCGCTGCAGCAGTCGCTCAGCCAGCTGCTCAGCGGCATGCTCACGATCGCCGGCACGATCGCGATGATGGTCTGGATCTCGTGGCAGCTGGCGATCGTCGCGATCATCACAGTGCCGGTCTCGATCATGCTGATGAAGAAGATCGCCGGGAAGTCGAAGACCCGCTTCATCGCCCAGTGGCAGCACACCGGCGTGCTCAACGCGCAGGTGGAGGAGACGTTCACAGGGCACCCGATCGTGAAGGCGTTCGGCCGCCAGAAGGAGGCCCAGGCACGCTTCGACGCGACCAACGCCGAGCTCTACGAGGCCGGGTTCGCCGCCCAGTTCATCAGCGGTTGTGTGCAACCGGCGATGATCATGGTCAGCAACCTCAACTACGTCGCCATCGCCGTGTGGGGTGGGCTGAAGGTGGCCAACGGCACGCTGGGCCTCGGCGACGTGCAGGCATTCATCCAGTACTCGCGCCAGTTCTCCCAGCCGCTCACCCAGACCGCCTCGATGGTCAATGTGCTGCAATCGGGTATCGCCTCCGCCGAGCGAGTGTTCGAACTGCTCGACGCGCCGGAGCAGTCGCCCGACGCCGAGCTCACCGTCGGCGGTGCACCAATCGCCGGGCACGTCGAGTTCCGCGACGTGTCGTTCAGCTACCGCGAGGACACCCCGCTGATCGAGCACCTCTCGCTCGTCGCAGAGCCCGGCCAGACCGTCGCCATCGTCGGGCCCACCGGGGCCGGCAAGACCACGCTGGTCAACCTGATCATGCGGTTCTACGAGCTCAACGGCGGGCAGATCCTGCTCGACGGCCGCGACATCTCCGCCATGCCACGCCCCGAACTGCGCGGCGAGATGGGAATGGTGCTGCAGGACACATGGCTGTTCGGCGGCACGATTCGCGAGAACATCGCCTACGGCAACACCGACGCCACCGACGAGCAGATCCTCGCCGCAGCGAAAGCCTGCTACGTCGACCGTTTCGTGCACTCGCTGCCTCGCGGCTACGACACCGTGCTCGACGACGAAGGCAGCTCGGTGAGTACCGGCGAGAAGCAACTGATCACCATCGCGCGTGCGTTCCTGGCGAACCCGACGATCCTGATCCTCGACGAGGCCACCAGCTCGGTCGACACACGTACCGAGGTGCTGATCCAGCGGGCGATGGCCAAGCTGCGTGGCGGCCGCACCAGCTTCGTGATCGCCCACCGCCTGTCAACAATCCGCGACGCCGACACGATCCTGGTGATGGACAGCGGCCGCATCGTCGAGCAGGGCACGCACCACGAGCTGCTCACGCGGCACGGCGCCTACTTCACCCTCTATGACGCGCAGTTCAGTGGAGCTGTCGCCGAGGTGGCCTGAGCCGCTGGGGGCGTCTTCGAGTGCGTCCTGCTGCGGCCCGGCTAGGGTGTGGGCCATCACAGGGCGTACCTACGAGATCAGCGGGCCGTTCCGCATTCGGCAACTTGCCGACCCCGCCCCCTGACCCACCCCAGACGCACGGAGCCAGGTATACCGAGGGTCGTCCGGCGACAGGTTTCCCTGCGCGCCTCGACCGCCGCCGCGCAGGGAAACCTGTCACCGCAGCAACCTGAACACTGAACGTCCGGGCGGCCGAGCGGAAGTGGCGACCGCCTGGCCGTTGCTCAGTCGCCGGGGGTGATCGTGACAAACGTGTCGTTGAAACACGCACCGTTGCCGAGCGCATCACCGGTCGCGGGCGTCAGCGCGTTCACGCCCCAACCGTCCTCGTGATGCCGTAACCACACGCCTTTGCTCATCACGGCAACCCCCACGCGCGTGTCGGCACCCACAGCGACCGGCACCTTCACTGCGCCGACCTGGCTGGTGACCAGCACCAGCTGCCCGTCGACGAGATTGCGGGCGGCGGCGTCGTCGGGATGGATCAGCACCGCCGGCGATGGGCTCTGGAACTCACCGAACATCGAGTTGACCAGCTTCGAGCTAGCCGGGGAGATCAGCGTGAGCGTTCCGGCGGGCACATCGAGGGTCACATGACGCGGCACACCCTGCACCGCGTCGACGAGCCGAGCACGGCCACCCACCGGCGACGTGTCGATGAACTGGCGGCTGGGAACCACCGCTTCGCGCGGGCCGGCGTCGGCGACCGCAACGGCCAGCGGTTCGTCGGCCCACTCGAAGCCGTAGGCGCGAGCGAGCGCGAGGCCGGTCTCGTCGTTCGAGCGGCTCTGCCCGACGCGAGGGATGACGGGCTGCACAGGCAACACCATCAGGCTGCCGTAGCTGGACGTGACGTCGGCGATCTCGAAGCTGGTGGTGG
>JAYSPV010000042.1:0-8609 GCA_043721915.1 Ilumatobacteraceae bacterium
CGTCAGCGGTCACCACGACTGCAACGACCGTCCACCCCGAATACGCGAGCCCAGGGGCGCCACAGGTCACTGCCGATGAATGCGTCTCGCACAGATGCCGCATGTATGCTCAGCGATGTCTGACCCTCGGAATTAGGAGACAATACGTTATGAAGGTCTGGATCGACCAGGATCTGTGCACGGGCGATGGCCTCTGTGAGGAGATCGCCCCCGACGTCTTCACTCTGCTCGACGACGGCCTTGCGTACGTCAAGGAGGGCGACAAGATCTACGCCACAGCCAAGGGCCTGCCCCAGGGCGCCGAGGGGATGGCAAACTTCCCCGACAGCCGCCTCGATGCGGTCATCGAGAGCGCCGAGGAGTGCCCCGGCGAGTGCATCTTCATCGAGCCGTAACTGCTCACCCTGTTCCACGCATTGCCACAGGCGGCCCCGAGGGGCCGCCTGTCCGCATTTCAGGGTCGGCGCCCGCACACGGGCTCAGCCGAGGAAGCGACCCACGGTGAGGAAGCCAGTATGGGCCACCATCCGATGGTCGGGGCGCACTGCCTGGCCCTCGATGTGCCAGCCACGATGCAGCACCTCGAGCGTGCGGGTGCCGTTCCACGACCTGTTCGCCATCGACTCACGTGTCTGGGCCGCTTGCGTGATCGACGGGGTGTACGCGATCAGGATGCCCCCCGGGCGTAGGGCCTCCATCGCGTGCGGTACCACCTGCCACGGCTCGGGCAGGTCGAGGACCACTCGGTCGATGTCGCGCTCGTCGATGCCCTCGTAGCAGTCGCGGAGGTGCAGCTCGTATCTACCGAGGGCCTCCTCGCCGAGGAAGCTGCGCACATTGGTGCGGGCCCGGTTCAGGAAGTCCTCACGCAGTTCGTAGCCGACGATCTCGGCGCCGTAGCGCAGCATGGTCATGCTCAGCGCACCTGAGCCGACACCGCTCTCGAGCACCCGGACACCCGGGCCGATGTCGGCGAGCATGCAGATCGGGCCGAGGTCCTTCGGGTAGATCACCTGCGCGCCGCGCGGCATCTCGAGGACGAAGTCTTCCAGCGTCGGGCGCAGCGCTGTGTAGGCGGCGCCCTTGGTGCTCTTCAGCGTCACACCTTCGGGCTTGTCGACGAACTCCGCGTGCGGCACCAGCCCGGCGTGCGTGTGGAACTCCGCCCCCTCGGTGAGCGTGATCAGGTAGCGGCGCTGCTTGTTGTCGAGCAGCAACACCTTGTCGCCGAATGCGAGCGGTCGGTTCATCGTCGTCCTCTTCCTTTTCCGAGTACAAGTTCCACCGGCACCGGTTCGTGTGCGGAGGCCTTCTCGGCCACCCGGCAGAACGCGCACTGCTCGCCAGTGGTGGGCGCGCCGCAGGTGCGGCACGAGTTCAGTTCATCGGTTGCTGCCGCCGTGAGGCCCGCCAGCAACGGCGACATGTTGTCGAGGAAGTTCAGGTAGAACGCGGCCTTGCTGCCGGGCGACTTCTGCTCGACCGCATTGAGAGCTTCCTTGTAGGCGATGTGACGGTTGCCCAGCGCCATCGGGCATTCATCGACCAGGTAGTCGATCCCGCGCACGATGCACCACGCCGCCATCTCGCGCTCGGTGAGCCGGATCAGCGGCTTGACCTTCTTCGGGAAGCCTTCGCGTGCCGGAAGCACCGGCAACTGGCGTGCCAGGTATTCGACGTCCCAACGCAGCGTGTTGCCGAACAGCACGGCTGCCTCGTCGTCGAGGTTGTGACCGGTGACGAGCACGGTGTACCCGCCGTCGATCGCTGCCTTGTCGAACAGGTGACGCTTGCTGATGCCACACGCACTGCACGGCACCCGCTTGGTGGCTCGCGCTGCGGTTGGGATGTCGTAGCCGTACTCGTCGCGCAGCGAGACCTCGATCAGGCGGAGCCCACGCTCGGCAGCAAACGCACGGGCGTAGTCGCCGCTGGTCTCGCTGTAGTCACCGATGCCCAACCCGATGTACAGGCCATCGGCTTGGTAGCCGAGGTCGATGAGCAGATCCCAGATCGCCAAGCTGTCCTTGCCGCCGGAAACGGCTACCAGGATGCGGTCGTCCTTCGCCAGCATGTCGAACTTCTCGATCGCCTTCACGACCTGACGGCGGCAGAGCTCGAGGAAGTGCTCTGCACAGAAGTGCGCGTTGTGGCGTGGCAGGTCGATGATTGCCGGCGCCTTGCATACGCGGCACTTCGAGCCCACGGCGACCATCAGGCGCCGCCGGAGATCACAGGACGGATCTCCACAACATCGTCGGCGGCCAACTCGGTGTCGCCGGGGACGAGGGTGCCGTTGCGGATCACGAGATGCGATTCGCGCGGCAGATCGAGCTCTTTGAGCAATGAGTTGACGCTGCGCCTGCCCTCGATCTCGAGTTCACGGCGTGGGTTGCGCAGGAGCACCTTCATCGCACCATTGTGCCGGGGCCATCGGAGTGAAGCTCACCAATCTGCCCAACGATCGCGGCAGCTGCCCTACTTCGCTCGTCTGAGCGCCTTGCGTTCCCGGCGCGTCGGCGCCCGCACGACCTCCAGCCGCACGAACTGGCCCGCGGTGAGCTTCTCGGTGGCCACGATCTCTTCGCGCTTGCCGAACAGACGCGACAGCATCTTCGGGCCCCACATCACTGCGCCGACGGCCAGCCAACCACGGCTCCCACCGAACAGCCCCTTGGACAGGGCGCCGCGGCGAAGGAACGCAGTGGGCGAGAGCAGGCGCGGACGGCTGGCCACAGGGGCTCAGACCCGACGAATCTCGACGAACGTGGTCTTCTTCTTGCCGGCGCGCTTGCCCAGCATGAAGAAGATGAGCAGCAGCACGACGCCACCGACCATCGCCACGGTGACGAGCGTCTGCTTCTTGTCGTTCAGCTTGCCTTGCAGGCCATCTTGTGTTTCGCGGAACTTCGATTCGAGGTCTTCGCGTGTGATGCGTTGCTGAGCCATGTTCAGCGCTTCTCCTTGGTGAGGGGCTGCTTGTTGATCCGCGCGACGGCGAGCAGGAGGACGAACCCGCAGAACACGAGACCGAACGCGTATGGCGCGAGACGAGCCCAACGGCCCTCGAACGTGCCGGGCCACTCGGTCTGCACGAGACGGAGCAACCCGAGCACCAAAAATGCGGTGCCGAGACCGATCGAGATGGCGCCGACCAGACCGAGCGCGATCCAGCGGCCGGCGCCCTTCAACGGGCCGACGGTCTCCTGACGTGCGTAGTCCTTGAGGAGCTGCACCGTCTGGGCAAGCTGACCCTGCGGAGCGTCGTTCTTGGTGGTGCGGGGCAGTTCGGGCACGGTCATATGTGTACCACGCGAGCGAGTAGTTCTCCTACCGGCACCGGAAGATCACCTGCTCAGGGGCGCTGCAGCCGGAAGGCCTGCGCGGCCTCGACGTCGATGAGCAACTCCGCGAGGGCCTCGACTCGCGCAGCCGCGCCCGACGCAGCGAGCAGGTCGTATGCGTCGGCAGCGCCGACCGGAGCGAGATCGATCATCTGGTAGCTCGCCAGCAGCGGGTCCTCGCTGACCTCGCTGCCTGCGTCGTTGGCCGGGTCGCCGAGCTCGGCGGCCATGGCCGCCGCGCGTCGGGATCGCTGCAGCGTCTCGACGAAGAGCGCCGGGTCGGGCACGCTGTCATCGTCAGGCCACTCGTCGACGTCAGCCAACGGGAACGGCTCATCGGGCAGCCAGCTGTTGACCCGAAATCTCGACGTGCCGAACGCGACCACCGCGTAGCGACCGTCCGCCGTCTCGCCCACCTGCGCAATTCGCGCGATCGTGCCGACGGTGCGTCGTACGTCGCCGCCGCCGACCTCGTTGCCACGCTCGATCAGCACTACCCCGAACTCGGGCTCATCGGCTGCGAGGCAGTGTTGCACGAGCTCTCGGTAGCGCGGCTCGAAGACGTGCAGCGTGAGCACGCCACCTGGAACCAGGACGTTGCCGAGCGGGAACATCGGGAGGACGGCCATGCCCGGACGCTAGCCCGCCGGGTTCGCTCTCGCCTGTCCGCCCGCCCAAGTCACTGGCACTTCCCGCCACCCATGGGCGACGAAGCACCACCCATCTGGCGTGTCTGCCCGCCCATGGGCGGTGGAACGTGCCGCAGGCCCGCCTGGTGCTCGCCTCGCGCTGGTTCAGCGTGGGGCGAGTTCGTCGACACCGGGCCCGGAGGGATAGGCGGCCATGATGGTCGCGAACTGCTCCCACAGCGGGCGGTACTCGGTCTTGTTGGTGATCGTCTCGCCGTTGAGCAGGAAGCTGAACTCGATTGCGCCGCCACCGGGCTGGGGGATATAGCCGCTGAGCGCCTTTGCACCGAGCTTGTTGGCGATGCCATCGGTGTTGTCAAGCGTGCCGGTCTTGGCGCGGATGATGCCCGACAGCGGCTCTCCCTCCAGGAAGGCGTCGTACAGCGTGCCGCCCTTCACCCCACCGAGCGGCAACCCTCTGCCCACGGCGTCGTCGACCGAGCCATGCTGAACGACGGCGAGGAGCGCGGCGCACGTGAGCCGATTCTCGTCGGAGAGTCCCGAGCCGTCGACGAGTGTGACCCCGTCGAGGGGTATGCCCCGCGCCTGCAAGGTCTCCAGCACGACGGCGACACCGGCCTCGGTGGTGGGTGCGCCGCCGGCTTGGAGTCCTATCTCTTTCAGCACCAGCTCCGCAGTGTTGTTGTCGCTGGTTGTCAACATCTCCTGCAGCACCGCCGGCAGCGGCTGCGATGTGATCGAGGCGATCTCGGCTGCACCGGCGGCCACGCCCTTCGACGGCTGACCGGCGACGGTGACACCGCGCTCGCGCAGCAGCTCGGTGAGGACGGTGGCGGCACCTATCACCGGGTCGTTGGACGACCGATCAGCCGCCTCGCGCGAATCGTTGACCAGCAACCCCGACAGTGGGCCGCCTTCCGAGAAGCGCAGCGAGGGCCCCCAGGTGGGCAGGTACCACTCGTCGTCGTAGTGGCTGGCGTCGCCCACCACCGAGCCCGTGATCGAGGTGACGCCGGCGGCCACGATCGACTCCGCCAGTGTCTCGATCGAGGTGACGTTGAACGGCGGGAACTTCTGGTTCGGGCCGTCCCACCACGCACTGCTCAGCAAGGGATCGCCGCCACCGATCAGGAAGAGATCACCGTCCACGACTCCCCCGGCGCCCAACGACCCGTTCACGGTCGTCGTGTACACGAAGTCCTCGCCCAGCACTTCGAGGGCCACCGAGGCGGTGATCAGCTTGACGTTGCTCGCCGGCCGCAACGAGGCGGTCTCGTTCACTGCTGCCACCGGCTGTCCGTCGATCGAGACCGCCAAGCACGAGTTGGCGTCGAGCCGCGAGAGCAAGGGCTGCAGCGCAGCCTGCAGCACAGCGAGATTGACATCGCGGGCGAGTACCGCGGGTGCCCGACGCACCGAGAGCACCGGTGTCGCCAAGGCAACGGGCGTGGGCAAGCCGGCAGCGACCGAGGTGGTGGGCGCCACCGACGCCGCAGGCGTTCGGCCGTCGGCGAAGCGCCAGCACGAACCCAGCGCAACCGCGGGGAGCAGGGCCACCAGCACCAGGCCGGGATACGGATTCCGACGTCGTCGTGCCACTCAGTCGGCGTTCTGCTCGCTGAGCCCGCGTCGCTGGCGGAACTGGCTGTACTGCCACAGATGGCCCAGTGCGGTGACGGCACGGTTGCCGCTGGCGTAGCACAGCCGGCCGGTGGCCCGCACCGCACGGGGGCCGGCGTTGTCGGGGTCGGCGACTGCCAGTTCGGTGGCGGTGAGGATCGGCTTGCCGTACTTCAAGGAGAGCTCGTGGGCCGCCTCGGCGAAGCGCTCGTCCTGGCGCTCGTGGTAGGCGACGATCCGCTCGAGACCGTGATCGGGGTAGAACCGGCCCTCCTTCATCAGCCGAGCCTGGTTGCTCTGGATGCCGATGCCGAGGTAGACGATCGCGTGCACATCGGGGTGCGCGGCGATCATCTCCATCACTTCGGGAATCGTGTCGCGCACTTCGCCTCCGGCACAGTCCACCGGGTTGTTGCGGCTCCACCGTGGCGGCAGCTTGGTGTCGATCTGTGCCTCGAGATCCTTCGGCAAGGCCATCAGCGTCAGCCTTCCGTCGGCGGCGATCGCGTCGCTGGTGACCACTCCCCAACCACCGGCCGTCGTGAGCACGACCGTGTTCGGGCCGAGCGGCAACGGCTGTGTGGCGAAGGTGGCGGCCGCTTCGAACGCCTCCTCCACGGTTGCAGCACGAGTGACGCCCGCTTGGCGGCACGCCCCGTCGAAGATCTTGTCGTTCGCGGCCAGCGCGCCGGTGTGGCTGGCAGCGGCGAGTGCGCCGTTCTCGGTGGCACCACCCTTCACCACGACCAACGGTTTGCGAGCGGCGCACGAGGCGAACCGTTCGAGTAGTGCGCGCCCGTCGACGATGCCTTCGACGTACGCCAGCGACACCCCGGTCTCCTCGTCGTCGGCGTACCAGTCGAGGTAGTCGGCCGGAGTCACTGCCGCGGCATTGCCGGCGGACACCGCACGGCTGATCCCCACCCCCGTTTGACGCGAGTAGTTGAGGAAGCTGCTGATGAAGTTGCCGCTCTGGCTGGCAACACCGATACGACCGGCCGGCGGGTAGGGCGCAACGATCTGGGCGCAGAGGTGGACGGGAGTGCTGACGACGCCTTGGCCGTTGGGGCCGGCCAGCAGGATGCCCAGCTCGTCGGCCAGGGCGACGAGCGCCGCCTCCGCCGTCCGGCCCTCTTCGCCGGCCTCGCCGTAGCCGGCGCTGGTGAGAAACGCGGCCTTCACGCCCTTCGCCGCGCAGGCCCGCAGCAACGCAGGGTTCGCGCTCGCCGGCGTGCACACGAACACAAGGTCGATCGCGTCATCGGGCAGCTGAGCGATGTCGGCCACCGTCTGCACCCCAAGCACCTCCTCACCGCTGAGGTTGGTGCCGTAGACGCCACCGGCATAGCCGCTGGCGAGGATGTTGTGAAGGCTCACGAAGCCGAACTTGCCGGGGTGTGTGGATGCACCTGTGACCAGTACACCCTTGGGTTCGAACAGCGCCCGGAACTGTGCGTCGGTGGGGCGCGGTCGCTTGGCCACTGTGCCAGAATCGGGTTGCCCCAGCTCCACCAGCGCGTCGACCGCCACCGGCGAGCCATCGGCGCGAACGATCAGCGGGTTCACATCCACGCTGGCCACCTCGGGCCGGGCGACCGCCAGTGCGGACAGGCCGAGCAAGACCTCGGCCAGCAGCGAACGGTCGACAGCGGCTTCACCACGGAACTCGCCCAACAGCTTCTGCGTCGCAAGGCCGGCGATCATGTCGGCGGCATCGACGGGGCTGAGCGGCACCGGACGGAACACGACGTCGGCGACCGCCTCCGCCAGCACCCCACCGACACCGAGCATCACGTTGGCGCCGAACTGTGGGTCGCGCACGACACCCGCGATCAGCTCACGATTGCCGCTGATCATCGGCGCCACCAGCAGCGACACATCGCCGTCGGCCGGCGTCGCCTTTCCGAGCAGCTCCGCCGACGCCGCAGCCACCGCTGCCTCGTCGCTCAGCCGCAGCTTGACGAGGCCGCGCTCGGTCTTGTGCGCGATGGCATCACCGCAGAGCTTGACGACGACAGGGAAACCGAGCTCGGCCGCCGCCTGCGCGGCCGCTGCTGCATCGGCTACTTCACGCTCGGCGGCCATCGGTACGCCGTACTCACGCAGCAACGCCTTCGAAGCGGCTTCCGACAAGGTTGTTCCGTGGCTAGTCATCGCTGCCACGGTAGCCAACCGCACGCTCCCGCCACCGGCTGGTGCTCACCGGGCCTATGGGCGCGGTGCGCTGACGTTGTAGGTCAACAGGCTGCGGGCGATCAGCTTGCCGGTGCCGCCTCCGACCACCTCCGCCTCACAGAACACCGTGCTGCGACCGCGGCGCACCACCCAGCCCTCGGCAACGGCGTCCTCCTGCACCAGCGCCGTCAGGTACTGGACGTGCATGTCCACCGTGCTGTAGCGGTGCTCGGCCGTGTATGCCGACCCGACGGCCGGGACCACCACGCTGTCGAGCAGCGTTGCGATCGCACCGCCGTGTACGACGCCAGCAGGCTGTTCGAGCTCGGCGCGAAACGGCAGCCGCATCCTGCAGTAGTCCGCACGGACCTCTTCCACCTGCAGCCCGACGAGCATCGGGAAGTAGGTGCGGTCCCACTTCGCGTACTTCATCCAGCGTGCCGCCACCGCAGCGTCGAGTGCGCGGAACTGGTCGGCGCGGCTCATGCTGCACCCAGGTGGGCATGCAGCAGCCCGGCGATCTGCGCGGCGCACTCGGAGATCATCAGGTGACCGGCGGGTAGCACCTCGACGTGCGAGCCTGGAATGGCTGCGCCCAGCGCGTGCGAGTGGGCGACGTCGATCCACCGGTCCTCGGCGCCCCCGATGATCAGGGTCGGCGCCACGATCGCGGCAACGAGCTCGGTGATCTCGACCACCGCATCCAGATCGAGATGTGCCGATGAGCCCTCGGCCACGTTCGCCGCGCCAATGCTGATCGCCATCTCCAACATCGGCTCCATCATCGTGAGGGCGCCGGCAGTGAGGCCATCGACATACG
>JAYSPV010000043.1:0-9918 GCA_043721915.1 Ilumatobacteraceae bacterium
GCCGTCACGCCACAAACCGTCTGTGACATCCGGCCCAGGCCTTCTTCCGGGAAGGCTTGGGCCGTGTGCTTTCGGCAAGGGCATACTGGGCGCTCACCATCGAGGAGGTCTGCCATGAAGGCTGTGTGGAATGGCACCGTCATCGCGGAGAGCGACGACACGGTCGTCGTCGAGGGCAATCACTACTTCCCTGCGGACTCGGTGAAGTCGCAGTACCTCACCATGTCGCCCAGCAACACGAGTTGCCCATGGAAGGGCACCGCCAGCTACCGGCACATCAACGTGGATGGACAGCTGAACTCCGACGCTGCCTGGAGTTACGAGGACCCCAAGCAGGGAGCTGC
This sequence comes from Ilumatobacteraceae bacterium, assembly GCA_043721915.1. GTDB lineage: Bacteria > Actinomycetota > Acidimicrobiia > Acidimicrobiales > Ilumatobacteraceae > UBA668. Next base: position 345 of record JAYSPV010000043.1, read on the forward strand.
CGAGATCGCCGGCCGCATCGCGTTCTGGAAGGGCGTGAAGGTCACCGCCTGATGCGACTCAGGTCGTGTAGTCGGCGTTGATCCTCACGTAGCCGTCGGTGAGATCGCAGCCCCAGACGGTGCACTCCGCCGCACCACCGGTTGCCAGTGACACGTGGATGCGTACGTCGTCGCCACGCATGTACTGCGCGAGTGACGCGAGGCCCGAGTCGTCGAGCCGGGCTGGGTAGACCTCCTGCACACCGAACCGGATGACGACGGCGTCCTGGGCCACCTCGTCGCTCGACGTCGATTTGCCGATCGCCATCGCCACTCGGCCCCAGTTCGGGTCGGCGCCGTGGACCGCCGTCTTGACCAGCGGTGAGTTGACGATTGCCTTGGCCGTCCGCTTCGCCTGCTCGATCGTGGCCGCGCCGTCGACGGTGACCTCGATCAACGTTGTCGCCCCCTCGCCGTCGCGTGCGATCTGCTTGGTGAGCGACTCCGCCACCTCGAAGAGCGCGGCCTCGAAGGCTGCGAGGTCCACCTCGCCGGCGGCGCCGTTGGCCAGCACGACAGCGGTGTCGCTGGTGGAGGTGTCGGTGTCGACCGAGACGCAGTTGAGCGTGCGGTTGACGACACGGCGGAACACCGTGTCGAGCTGTTCTGCCGAGAGTGCTGCGTCGGTGAAGAACATCGCGATCATCGTGGCCATGTCGGGCTCGATCATGCCGACACCCTTGGCCACGCCCACCACGCGCGCTGCGGAGCCGGCCACTGCGGTGGAGGCGGTCTTGGGGACCGTGTCGGTGGTCATGATGCCGCGGGCAACTGCGTCAGCATCTGCGCCCGGCAACGGGTTGGGGATCGCGGCCAGGCCGGCACGGATGCGGTGCATCGGGTACGCACGGCCGATCACGCCGGTCGACGCGATGAGCACCTCGTCGGGCTCGCATCCGAGTGACGCAGCTACGCCGGCGACGACTTCCTCGGCGTCGGCGAGCCCCTGCGCGCCGGTGGCGACGTTGGCGTTCTTGGAGATGACCACCACCGCTCGGGTGGTGCCGCCGGCGACGTGGCGCCGGCTGACCACCACGCTGGGACCGGCGAACGACGACTGGGTGAACACCCCTGCCGCCACGCACGGCCCGTCGGAGGCCACGATCGTGAAGTCGTCGGTGGTGTCCTTCACGCCGATGTTGGTGACGTGCGCATGGAACCCCTGGGGCAGTGCAAGCGGTTCGTTCATCGGCTCAGACTGGTTCGATCGCGGAGAGACGATCCCGGATCAGCCCGAACAGTTCACTCAGCTGTCGGACGCCGTCTGCGCCCAGGGGGTCGAGGAAGTGGCGGCGAACGCTCTGCACGTGCGCCGGGGCAGCCGTCTCCATCTTGGCGCGGCCGGCGGCAGTGAGGTTCGCGTACATCACTCTTCGATCGTTGCTGCATGCGGCGCGGTGCACCCACCCCGCCTTGACCATGCCGTCGAGACGGCGCGTGAGACCGCTGGGGGAGAGGCGCAGCGAGTTGGAGAGGTCGCACATCCGCATTCGCTGATCCTCTGCCTCGGAGAGGAAGACGAGCACTTCGTAGTCGCCCATCGTGAGGCCGGCTTCGCCAAGGTCGGCCTCGAACGCAGCGTTCAGGTCGGGGAGCGTGGTGATGAAGTTCCGCCACGCCCGCTGTTCGCTCTCGTCGAGCCATGTGGTGGGCATGACGACAGGCTAGCGAGAGACTTGTCGTACGAAATAGTTGTGACCGCAACTAAATGACGTATGATCATTGACATGACAACTATTGACACCTTCAACAACCCCGCATCGCTCGCCTCGCTCACGCCTGGTCGCTGGACCGTCGACGCCGGCCACAGCACGATCGGCTTCGTCGCCCGGCACCTGGTCGTCGCCAAGGTCCGCGGCCAGTTCACGGAGTTCAGCGGCACGATCACCGTCGGTGACAACCCGCTCGATTCGAAGGTGGAGGCAACCGTCGTCGCGGCGTCGGTCACCACCCGTGACGAGGGTCGCGACGCCCATCTGCGCGGCGCCGACTTCTTCGATGTCGAGAACTATCCGACGTGGTCGCTGGTCAGCACCGGCATCGAGGCCGTGGGCCGCGACTACGTGCTCCACGCCGATCTCGCGATCAAGGGTGTCACCCGTCAGGTCTCGTTCGCGCTCGAGTTCAACGGCGTTGCCGTCGACCCGTGGAACAACACCAAGGCGGGTTTCACGGCGGAGGCGGAGATCAGCCGCAAGGACTTCGGTCTCGAATGGAACGTTGCGCTGGAGGCCGGTGGCTTCCTGGTCGGCGACACTGTCAAGATCGTGCTCGAAATCGAAGCGCTCAAGAGCTGAGCGGGAACGGGCCACCGGTCCGAAGGAGGAACGTCATGTCCATCAAACGACTGAACCATGCGGTGCTCTACGTCCGTGATGCGAAGGTGTCGGCCGCGTTCTACACCGACGTCCTCGGCTTCACGGTGGCTGCCAGCATGGGTGATCAGGCGTTCTTCCTTCGGGCCGACGGCTCGGAGAACGATCACGATCTCGGCCTGTTCAGCGTCGGACCGCGAGTGACGGCGCCCCATTCGATCGGCCTGTATCACCTGGCCTGGCAGGTACACACGTTGGAGGAGCTGGTCGCGCTGCGGGCCACGCTGCTGGAGGCCGGCGCACTCGTGGGCGAGAGCGACCACGGAGTGAGCAAGAGCCTGTATGCCAAGGACGTCGATGGCATCGAGTTCGAGATCATGTGGGCCGTTCCAAGGGCAGACCGGCCCGCGAAGGTCGGCACCTCGCACCTCGACCTCGACGGTGCGCTGGCCCGCTGGCCAGGGGTCGACACCAGCGAGCAATAACCCGATGGTGGCGTGGTGGTGGTGGCCTCAGGCCAGCAGGTCGGTGAGGGCTTCCTCGAGCTGGGCGTGGCGGAACGGGTAGCCACTTGCCTGCAACACCTTCGGCAGCACCTTCTGGCCCGTGAACAACAGCGCGTTGGCCAGTTCGCCACCCAACAGCAGCTTGGGGCCGAACGACGGAACCGGAAGGATGGTCGGGCGGTGCAGCACGCGCCCCAGTGTCGTGGTGAAGGCAGAATTCGTCACTGGAGTGGGGGCAGTGAGGTTGACCGCACCGCGCACATCGGCGGTGAGCAGGTGGATGATCGCGCCGACTTCGTCGTCGAGCGACACCCAGCTCTGCCACTGGGTGCCCTTGCCGAAGCGGCCACCCAGGAACAGCTTGAACAGCGGCAGCATCTTCTTCAGCGCGCCACCCTTCGGGGTGAGCACGATGCCAGTGCGAAGGTGCACCACTCTCGTGTCGGCAGCCTCGGCGGCGGCCGTCGCGGCCTCCCACTGCACGCACAGATCCGCGAGGAACCCGGCGCCGGCGGGCGATTGCTCGTCGAGGTCGCGGCCGTCGCTCTCGCCGTAGTAGCCGATGGCCGACCCGCTGAGCAGCACCGGCGGACGGTTGCTGCTGGCCGCGATCGTCGTCGCGAGCAGGGTGGTCGACTTCACCCGGCTGTCGACCAGTTCACGCTTGTACTCGTCGGTCCAGCGGTGGTCGCCGATCCCGGCGCCGGCGAGGTGCACGACTGCATCGGCGCCATCGAGCCCATCGGCCGCCAGGACGCCCGCGGCTGGGTCCCACTGGATCTCACCGGTGCTCGCCGTGCGTCGCACGAGGTGAACGACGTCGTGGCCGCCGCCACGCAGTGCCGTCGACAGTGCCGAACCGATGAGGCCGCTGGCCCCGGAGATGATGACTCGCATGGTCGAAGGCTACGACCGTGAGCCGAAAGCTGTCGCCGCGAGGCCGAACCCGACCGTGTGACGTCAGTCGACGTGCACCGGCACGCTGACCACGACGGTGTCGGGCCGGTAAAGGAGCCGGGCCTTCAACGCAAACGCACTCTGGTTGTGCAGCCACTGACTGCTCACCTTGGTGACCGACTCGGGGATGACCACGGTGATGATGTCGTCGTCGCGTTCCTGGTCGATCTCGTCGAGGTACTGCATCACCGGGCGGGTGAGCTCTCGGTACGGGGATGAGATCGTGTGCAGTTCGATCTGCACGTCGTACTCGTCCCACTGCTGGTGCAGCGCACGCTCTTCCTCGGGGTCCTGCACGATCGACAATGCGATGATCCGCTCGGGGTTGAGGCTGCGCGCGTATTGGACCGCGTCGAGCACGCCGCGGTTGACCTTGCCGACGAGCACGACCACGTAGTGCGTACGGCGCGGCGACTTGTAGCCCGGGGGTACGGCCAACGACTGCTTCACCCGCCCGTAGTGCTTGCCGATCGCGTAGAAGAACACCACCATGAAGGGGATCAGCACAGCGGGGATCCATGCGCCCTGGGTGAACTTCGAGACGACCACGATCAGCGCAATGATGCCCGTGGTGACCGCGCCGATGGCGTTGATGGCGAGGCTCCACCGCCATCGCGGCTCCTTCAGGCGTATGTGGTGCACGACCATGCCGGTCTGGCTGAACGTGAAGCCGGTGAACACGCCGAAGGCATAGAGCGGGATCAGCTGCGAGATCTCGCCGTCGAAGAACCAGATCAGCCCGCTGGCCACCACCGCGAGGAAGATCACCCCGTTCGAGAACACCAGCCGGTCGCCACGGTTCGAGAACTGGCGTGGGAGGAAGCCGTCGCGGGCGATGATGCTGGAGAGTCGTGGGAAGTCGGCGTAGGCCGTGTTGGCCGCCAGGATCAGGATCGCAAACGTGCTGATCTGCATGATCCAGAACGGGACGCCCCTGCCGCCGAACACCTGCTCTGCCATCAGGGCGATGCCCGTGGGGTCGTTGTCGCCACGGATCGGCTTCAGGTGGGCTGCAAGCACCGAGATGCCCACGAAGCAGGTTCCGAGAATGCCGCCCATCCACATCAGCGTGGTGGCTGCGTTGCGGCTCTCGGGCTTCTTGAACGCCGGCACACCGTTGGACACGGCTTCGACACCCGAGAGCGCAACGGCTCCCGAGGAGAAGGCGCGCAGCAGCACCATCAAGCCGATGGAGGCGACACCCTTGGCATGCTCCTGGGCTTCCTTGCTCACCTTCGCCGGGTCGATCGGTTCGATGTTCTTGAGGATGAAGACGCGGACGAGGCCGACCGTGATGAGGGTGACGAGCGAGATCACGTAGATGTACGTGGGAGGAGCGAACAGCGCCCCCGATTCCTTCAGGCCGCGCAGGTTGGCGAGTGTCATCACCAGCACGCAGAGGAGGCAGATGGGTACGGTCCACGAGTGACTGAAACCGAACGCGGAGCGAATCGCCAGCACGCCGCCGGCGACGGAGACCGCGACTGTGAGGATGTAGTCGACCAGCAGTGACGAGCCGGCGATCAGCGCCGGCACGTCGCCCAGGTTCTCCTTGCTGACGATGTAGCTGCCGCCGCCACTGGGGTAGGCGAAGATCGTCTGCCGGTAGCTGGTGACCACGATCACGAGTAGCACAGCGACGATGATCGCGATCGGGACCAGCTTCGTGAACGCAGCGAAGCCCGCGCCAGCCCCGAGCAGCACGATGAGGATCTCGTCGGTGGCGTATGCGGTGGACGAGATGGCGTCGCTGGCGAAGACGGGCAGCGCGACCTTCTTGCTCAGCCGTTGGTGGCCTTCGTCGGCGCTGGCGATGGGTGTGCCGATGACGAGGCGCTTGAGTGACTGGAACATATGTGAAGGCGAGCCTATGTCCGGTTACAGTGCCCAATGCAATGTCGCTGACGTGAGGGTGTGTTGGCCCCGGGCGACAAGGAGGTCAAAATAGTGCATGTGGTGATCGTGGGCTGCGGACGAGTCGGCTCGTCACTCGCCCGCAACCTGATCGATGAGGGGCACACCGTCGCCGTCATCGATCGCAAAGCGTCGCAGTTCGAGCGACTGGGCGAAGGGTTCACCGGCGAGACGCTGGTCGGGATTGGTTTCGATCGCGATCTTCTCGTGAGAGCCGGCATCGAGCGGGCCTCTGCCCTCGCAGCGGTGACCAACGGCGACAACTCCAACATCTTGATTGCTCGAGTCGCTCGCGAGACGTTCGGGATCGAGCGCGTCGTGGCCCGCATCTACGATCCGCAGCGAGCCGCTGTGTATCAGCGTCTGGGAATTGCCACCGTGGCGCCTGCGCTGTGGACCACCGAGCGGGTGCTGCGCCGTCTGCTCCCCGATGGCCCGTCGGTGGAATGGGTCGATCCGTCGGCGAAGGTCTCGCTCGTGGAGCGTTCGTTCGGCCCCGCCTGGGCTGGCCACCGCGTGCTCGACGCGGAGAGCGGCGCCGTGCGGGTGGTGGCCGTGAGTCGCCTGGGCTCGGCGATGCTGCCGACAGCCGATCTGGTCGTGCAAGAAGGCGACGTGATCTATCTCGCGGTCGCCCACGACTCGATGACCCATCTCGACGAACTTGCCCTCAAACCGCCGTTAGAGCACGGCCACCATTCAGGAACACGGAGCGAAGCATGATCGTCGTCATTGCAGGTGGTGGCAGCGTCGGGCGATTCATCGCCGAACAACTGGTGAGCAGTGGTCACCACGTCACCATCGTCGACAGCGAGCCCGACGTCGTCGACCGTTACTCGGCCTCGATGGAGGGTGTTCGCTGGTTGAAGGGCGACGGGTGCGACTTCGGCACGCTGAAGGCGGCCGGCCTCGAACGCGCCGATGTCATCGCCTCGGTGACGGGGGACGATGAGGACAACCTGGTCATCTCGCTGCTCGCCAAGCAGGAGTTCGCCGTGCCGCGTGTCGTTGCGCGCGTGAACAACCCCAAGAACGAGTGGATGTTCAACGAGACCTGGGGCGTCGATGTCTCGGTGTCCACACCTCACCTCATCACCGGGCTGGTTCAGGAAGCCGTGTCGGTCGGCTCGTTCGTCCGCCTGCTGTCCTTCGGTGGTGGCAAGGCGAAGCTCGCCGAGGTCACCCTCGCCGAAGACTCGCCCGCCGCCGGCAAGGAGATCGCGGAGGTCGGCCTCCCACGTGACGCCACCGTGGTAGCGGTCCTGCGCGACGAGAAGCTGGTGGTGCCCCGCGGCGACACGATCCTGCGTGCGGCCGACGAAGTGTTGGTGCTCGTCACGAGCGATGCAGAGGATGTCGTGCGCAGCGTGCTGATCGCGTGACGCGCCCCGGCCGTCAGGCGGGTATCAGCGTGTACGCAGGGTTCAACATCATCAAACGACCGCGTTCCGTGCGGGCGACGCCTTCCAGCACGATCGCCCGGTTGTGCTCGACACCGCCGAGGTGACGCCGGCCGGTGAAGACCGCGACCGCAGTGCCGGTGCCATCGTCGACGGTGATCTCGAACGCTTGCACGCCTGATCGGGGTGCGACCCGCATCCGTGTGATCTCGCCGCCGATGCGCGCCGGAACTCGAGGGTTCATGTCGCCGATGGCGGTGATGTCGAGGCCCGAGAAGCGGCTCTGCAGGCGCTGGGCATCGATCTCTTCGACGGAGGCCTTCAATCGTTTTGCGAGGTCGCGTAAGCCCATGGCGCCAGGCTAGCGCTGGAGTCGTACTCGGTGTTGGGACGTCATGGTGTCAGGACCCAGCCTTCCTCCATTGCTGCGGACGCGTCGGTGGCGGAGATCGGTGGGCAGAAGGCGACGCCGAGTGAACCCTGGGCTGCCCGCGTGGCGAGTCGCTGGGCAAGGGCCATGACCTGTTGTGCATCCTTCGTCGGATGGCCGATGTGGCCGAATTCGAGTGCGCTCGGCCACACCTCCGCCATCACGACACCGTCGTTGCGGCCGGCCCATGGGTCGGCGACGAGACCCGTCTCGAACGGCCAGACCCGGGTGCGACCGGAGAGCTGGTGGGCGGATCGAAGACGTTGCAGGACGGGGATTCCTATCAGCGTCTGGCTGCCGACCGCACCGGCACCGAGCAGCTGCCACGTGGAGAACGGCCGTTTGCCGGTGATCGCTCGCAGGTGCAACTCCGAGCGACGGAACTCGGCGAGCGCGAAGTGGGCGGGCTTGGTGGTGGTGAGATGGGCCGAGGCCTGCCGGGGCGGCGCGCCCCAGAAGTGAGTGCGGCCGAGTCGTTCGTTCAGTTCGGTTGCCACTGCCCAGCGGTTGTTGCGGTTGCGCTCGTCATCGGTGATGTGTCGAGCGAGGTGTTGCCAGATCGCCTCCCAAGGCCTGGCGCCAGTGAGTCCGGCAGCGACTGCGAAGCCGGCCGGATACGCGAACGCGAAGTCGAAACCAAACAGCACCCGTTGCCCGGCCAACGCCCGCAGGCGCGACTCGAGGTGCTCCAGGGCTGCCGTGCGCGTGCGGTGGTTGATCGGACATCGTGGATTCGTGTCGTCGGCGGTTGCAAGCTCGTACGACCAGATGCTGTCGGCACCCAGCTTGGGCGACGAGTTGGCGCTCCAGTCGACGATGATGATGACGTCGACGTCGACGGGGGACAACGACATAGGGAACGGCGTCGCTAGCGGATGAGCAGGTGCTCGCTGAGGTCGTACAGCTGGTCGGCTCGGGCCTCGTCGGCGATGTGGGGCTCGCAGCCGTTACGTCCGACGTTGCCGCCGGGTACACCGAGCCCGCAGTCGGCGAGATAGCGCCCGCTGTGGCCGACCAGATCGGGTGAGGTGGCCGCCCACACCTGAGTGGCGGCACCCTGCGGGATGCTCTTGAACTTCATGCCCCCGCCCTCTGCGGACTTGGCAGCTCGTTCCTTGGCACGATCGAGCATCTGGTTCATCAGGTCGTCGTCGAGGTGGCGGCCGAGGTTGGTCATGATGCCCCCGGGGTGCACTGAGAACGCCAGTACGCCGACGCCGGCCAGGCGGCGCGCCAAGGCCAGGGCGTGCAGCGCGTTGGCCGACTTCGACCGGCCGTAGGAGACCCATGCGTCGTACGGGGTGCGCTCGAAGTTGGGATCCTCGAGGTCGACGTCAGCGATGCCGTGCGCAGCCGAGGAGAGGTTCACGATCCGCGGGTCGGACCCCGCGGTGACCGCCGGCAGGAGCAGACGGGTCAGCTCGAAGTGGCCAAGATGATTGGTGCCGAACTGCATCTCGAACCCATCGGCCGTGTGCGTGAAGGGGCATGCCATCACACCGGCGTTGTTCAGCAGCACGTCGATTGCCTGCCCCGACTCGACGAATCGCGCGGCGAAGGCCCGAATGCTGGCGAGATCGGCGAGATCGACGACGTCGAGCGACAGGTCGGCGTCGGGCACCGACTCGCGGATGCGTGCAGCGGCCTCCTCGTTCTTGCCCGGGTCGCGGGCGAGCATCAGCACCGATGCTCCATGGGCGGCGAGTGCCCGCGTGGACTCCTCGCCGAGCCCACTGGCCGCTCCCGTGATGACGAAGCGACGGCCGGAGAGATCGAGACCGTCGAGCACCTCGTCGGTTGTGGACTCATGGGAAAATGTCATCTGCACCACCTCGCCGCGGACGATAACACGGCTGCGCCGGCGTGTCGGCGCCTCCTACGCTGCGTGCATGTGCCGCAACATCACCACGCTCCGCGGGCTCGACCCGGTGGCGACGCCGGTCGAGATCGAGGCCGCCGCCCGCCAGTACGTCCGCAAGATCAGTGGCGTGCACACGACCTCGCCGGCGACGC
>JAYSPV010000044.1:0-29184 GCA_043721915.1 Ilumatobacteraceae bacterium
GGGTGGCTGCATCCTCTGCGCCACGATCGAGGCCGAACTGGTCGATGGCAAGCGCGTCCTGTTCGCCAACGACGATGTCATGTGCGTCAGCCCGTTCTGGGCAGGCACGCCCTACGAGCTGCTGATCATCCCGCGCAGCCACGACCTGCACCTCACCGACAGCACCGACGAGACGCTGCGCGGCATGGGCATCGCCATCCGAGACTCACTGGTCAGCCTGCGCGACATCCACGGCGACATCTCGTACAACATCGTGTTCCACACTGCACCGCATCACTACAACGGCTCCTACCACTGGCACGTGCACCTGTTCCCGAAGCTGGTCACCACGGCCGGCTTCGAGCGTGGCACCGGCGTGATGATCAACATCGTGCCGCCGGAGACCGCGGCCGAGCAGCTCCGCAACGTCGCCGTCAAGGCCTAGTCGCCAGATGGCGGGCATCCGCGTCGCAGTCGAGATCAACGCCACCCCCGCCCAGGTGTGGGCGGTCGTCGAGCCCGTCGAACGCCATGTCGACTGGATGCACGACGCAGTCGCGATCCGCTTCACCGGCGAGCAGACGCGCGGCGTGGGCAGCGAGTTCCTGTGCGACACAAAGGTCGGCCCGATCAAGCTGGTCGACCGGATGGAGATCACCGAGTGGGCGCCCGAATCCGTGATGGGGGTCCGCCACACGGGCATCGTCACCGGTTCCGGCCGCTTCACGCTCGCGCCGATCGACGCACCCCACGGCCAAGCCCGCCGCACCAGCTTCGTGTGGGAAGAGACGCTCACCTTCCCGTGGTGGCTGGGCGGCCCATTGGGTGCCTTCATCGGCGGCAAGCTGGTGCTGGCCGGAATCTGGCGGCGCAACCTGCGCGGCCTGAAGCGTCTCGTCGAGTCATCCGTCGCCTGAGAAGCCCTGCCGACCCGCTCTCGTGATCACCATGGATCTGCACGTTCGTGCTGATTTGAACTCGACGTCCCTCCGAGTAGCGCCACACCATCACTTTCTGCACGATTGTGCAGATTTGGTGCAGCAGTTGGAGGGGAACACGTGCTAGCGTCATCCCCATGCACGATCATGCAGATGCGACCCCAGTGTGGGGGGTAATGGTCCGGCAGCGGCGTGCCGCACTCCAGATGCGGCAGGAGGACGTCGCTGCACTCGCCGGGGTCTCCACCCGATTCGTGCACGCAGTCGAGACAGGCAAGCCCAGCCTCCAACTGGAGAAGCTGGTCCTAGTGCTCCACGTGCTCGGTCTGCACTTGCAGGTCACCGGCCCCCACCTCGCTGTCGAGATCATCTGATGGCCGCCGCTTGGCATCCAGCGGTGGAAGAGTTGGTCCGGGTCGACACCGCAGATGTCTACGTGGCGGGTCGGCTCGCTGCGCACCTACGACGACACGAGCGCACCGTCGAGTTCCGATATGCCACCGAGTACCTGCAGCAGCCGGGCCAGCCGGTGGCCACGACGCTGCCGATTACTGAGTCCCCCCTCATCACCCCGGCCCGCGCGGTGCCGCCATACTTCGCCGGGCTGCTCCCGGAGGGGCGGCGCCTGACGGCACTTCGCTCCGCACTGAAGACGTCGGCTGACGACGACTTCAGCATGCTGCTCGCTGTTGGCGCTGACCCGATCGGCCACGCGCAGGTGGTCATCGGCGGCGAGCTGTGCCCGCGTCTGGGAGACCCCAACACCGGCGCGCCTCTGGGCGATGTTTCGTTCACGGATCTGTTTGCGGCCGCGACCGGCTCCGACCCGGACTTCGGCGGCATCGCCGGCGTGCAGGACAAGGTCTCCGGAAGGATGATCTCCATGCCCGTCCGAGCGTCGGGCGGGGCTGCCCACATCTTGAAGTTCGACCCACCCGAGTTCCCTCACCTGGTGCGAAACGAAGCCTTCTTCCTCGAGATGGCGGCGGCCTGCGGTCTCCCCACCGCGACTTGGAAAGTCGTCGTCGATCGTGAAGGACGTGACGGTCTCTTGGTCGAAAGGTTTGATCGCGTCCGCGACGGCGACGGCGTGCGAGCCCTGGCATGTGAAGATGGCTGCCAAGTCAGCGACCGGTACCCCGCCGACAAGTATTCGCTCGACACGGAGGCTCTGGTCGCAGCGCTGAGCCAGCCGTGCACGGCCACGATGGTCGCAGCCCGAATGCTCGTCTTGCAGGTCGCCTTCGCGATCCTCACCGGAAACGGCGATCTGCACGCCAAGAACCTGTCCATCCTCCGTACCGCCGACGAATGGCGGGTCTCCCCCGCTTACGATCTGCCGTCGTCCGCGCCTTACGGCGACCACACGCTCGCAGTCGCGATCGACGGCAGCCGCCAGGCGCAGGTCTCACGCAACCGCCTGCTCAGGCTGGCAAGTGCCGCGGGCATTCCTGAACGCGCAACACTGCTGCTCATCGACAACCTGCTTCGCCGGGCACTGCCGTTCATCGACCGGCTCGACGAGCTGCCGTTCGATCGGCGCCGGGTCCACGCCCTTCGACGCGTGATGAGAAGCCGTCACGCGTTGCTTGCTGCGGTCAGTTGACGGCGCGCACCGCGGCGGTCACCACTGCACCGATCACGATGACGGCGATCAACGGCGCCTTGCGCCAGGCAGCGATCACCGCCGCGCCGACCCCCGCCGCGCGAGCATCGAGTTGCAGGTGCTGACCGATGCTGAACGTGTCCTTCACCACGATGGCGGCGATCAGCGCGGCCGGGATCAGCGAGAGGCAGCGATCGAGCACCGGCGGCAGGGCACGATCGCCGACCAGGACGAGGCCGACCACCTTGAAGCCGTAGGCGACGGCAGCCAATGCGAACACGAACCCCCAGGTCATCGATGCGCCACTTTCGGTGCGGACACGCCGACGAGGATCCCCAACGACGCGGCGAGGATCGGCACGCCGACGGGCGTGAACGAGATGAGGGCCACACACACCACTGCGCCGATGCCCGCCGCCGTTGCGGACCGCCGTTCACGAAGCAGCGGCCACAACATCGCGACGAATGCGGCCGGGAACGCCGCGTCCAAGCCGTAGACCTCAGGGTCGATCGCCGAACCGAGCAAGGCCCCGATCAGCGTGCCCAGGTTCCAGAACAGATAGATGCTGCCACCGGTGATCCAGAACGCGGCGCGCCGGTGCCGTTCGTCCTCCTGAGCGGCTGCCATCGCAGTGGATTCGTCGATCGTCCAGTGCGCAGCCAGCAGCCGCACGCCCAGCCGGCCCTTCAGGTGCGGCGCCATCGCCAACCCGTAGACCGCGTTGCGGGCGGCCAGGAGCGCTGCCCCGCCGAATGCAGCGGCGGGCGAACCGCCCGAGCCGAGCACGCTCACCGCCGAGAACTGTGATGCCCCCGTGAACACGAGCAGCGACATCGCGCACGTCTGGGCCACCGAGGCACCCGCCGAGACCGAGGTGACCCCGAAGGAGATGGCGAACACGCCCACCGCGAAGCCGAGGGTCACACAGGCTGCCACCACGGCTCGTAGCCGATCATCGCGCCAGAGCGACGTGAACGCTGCGGTCTTCACCTGACCGTCGTCTTCACGGACGGGCAGCCCCGAGCCACAGCACGGCGAGCGGTGGCAGATCGACGACAGCGGACGCCGGTTGCCCCTGCCACGCCATCTCGGTGGTGGCGGTGACGGTGGCCGCACCGGTGCGCAGGCCTTCGAGGTCGAACCCTGCGAAGCCGCTGCCGCCATAGTTGGGCGAGTCCGTGTCGAGCAGCACCTGCCACTCACCCGGCCACGGCACGCCGATGCGGTACCCGGGCTGTGGAACGGGCGTGAAGTTGGCTGCGACCGCCGCCGCCGTGCCCCCGGCGAAACCCCAACGGAGGAACGCGAAGATCGAGTGCTCGGAGTCGTCGGCCTCGAGCCATTGGAAGCCGGTGGGTTCGTGATCGCGTTCGTGGAGCGCCGGCCAGGCCGCAACCACCCGGTTCAGCTCGGCCAGCAGGTCACGGATGCCCCTGTGCAGGGCGTGTTCGAGCAGATGCCAGGGCAGGCCGGTGGATTCGTTCCACTCCGTGAACGGCGCGATCTCGGCGCCCATGAAGACCAACGGGGCGCCGGGCTGCGCCCACATCCACGCATACAACACGCGCAGGTTGGCGAAACGCTGCCAATCATCACCCGGCATCTTGCCCAGCATGCTGCCTTTGCCATGTACCACCTCGTCGTGGCTGAGTGGCAGCACGAACCGCTCGCTGAACGCATACAGCAGGCCGAAGGAGAGCTCGCGGTGATGGAACCTGCGGTGCACAGAATCGTGTTGCAGGTACCCGAGCGTGTCGTTCATCCAGCCCATGTTCCACTTGTGCGTGAAGCCGAGACCGCCGAACTCGACCGGGTGGGTGACCTTCGGCCACGCCGTGCTCTCCTCGGCGATCATCATCGCCGTCGGCAGCTCGCCGGCCACCACCGTGTTCAGCTCACGCAGGAACGCAATGGCATCGAGGTTCTCGCGACCGCCCTCACGGTTTGGCACCCAACCGCCTGCGGGGCGCGAGTAGTCGAGGTAGAGCATGCTGGCCACGGCATCCACGCGAAGGCCGTCGATGTGGAACTCGTGCAGCCAGTACAGCGCGTTGGCGACCAGGAAGTTGCGTACCTCGTTGCGCCCGTAGTTGAACACGTACGTGCCCCAGTCGGGGTGCTCACCCTGGCGCGGATCGGCGTGCTCGTAGAGCGCGGTGCCGTCGAAACGGGCAAGGCTCCACTCGTCCTTCGGGAAGTGGGCGGGCACCCAATCGACGATCACGCCGATGCCGCGACGGTGCAGGATGTCGACCATCGCGCGCATCTCGTCTGGCGTGCCGTAGCGGGCCGTCGGCGAGTAGTAGCCGCTGACCTGGTAGCCCCACGACCCGCCGAAGGGGTGCTCGGCAACCGGCATCAGCTCCACGTGGGTGAACCCCATCGCCGAGACGTGCTCGGCCAACTGCTCGCCGAACTCGACGTACTGCGACACTCCCGAACGCCATGAACCGATGTGCGCCTCGTAGATGCGCAGCGGCGCCCCGGGCGCATGGCTACGGCGCGCCATCCACTCTGCGTCACCCCATTCATGGGCAGGCGGCGCAGCGATGACGCTGGCATTCGACGGAGGGCACTCGCTCTGGCGGGCCATCGGATCAGCCTTCGCGACGTACGCGCCCGAGCGTGAGGTGACACCGAACTTGTAGCACTGACCGGCGACTGCAGCCGGGCACTCGATGGCCCAGATCCCTGAACGGCCCTGGGGCGCCATGGGCTGTGCGGTCCAGTCGTTCCAATCTCCCAGGACGCCGACACCGGAGGCATCGGGCGCCCACACGGCGAACCGGGCGCCGCCGGCAGGCAGGACGTGCGCGCCCAGAAGCTCCCACAGGCGGTGGTGGTTCCCCTCACCGAACAGGTGCAGATCGAGATCGGACAGCAGCACGCCACGAGCGTACGGCACACGTGCACCCCGATGGCTGGTTCCCGCGCTGCTACGTTCGCGCCGTGCGCGTGCTGATGCTGTCGTGGGAGTACCCACCACTGGTGGTGGGCGGTATCGCTGCGCACGTCGATGGCCTCGCGCGGGCCTTGCAACGTGGCGGCCACGAGGTGGTCGTTTGCAGCCTGCACCACCCAGATCAGCCCGACGACACCATCGTCGAAGGGGTGCGGGTGTTGCGCGCCGACCCGGCGTTGCCATGGCTGCCCGACGACGATCTCGTCGCACGCATGGCCTCTGCGAACCACCAGCTCGTGCAGTTGTCCGCGCAACTGGACGGGTGGCGACCGGATGTGGTGCATGCTCACGACTGGATGACGGCCTGGGCCGGCGACACCCTCAAGACCCTGCTCGGCGTGCCGCTGGTGGCCACCATCCACGCAACCGAGCGCGGACGTCACGGCGGGCACCTACCGCCGGGCCTACCGGGCACGATCAACTCGGTCGAGTGGTGGCTCACCTACCAGGCCCGAGTGATCATTGCGTGCTCGCAGTTCATGGTGCGCGAGGTCGTCAGCAGCTTCGAACTGCCGCCGTCGAAGGTGCATCTGGTGCCCAACGGAGTCGACCCGGATCGGTGGCAGTCGGCCACCGACAGCCCACCGACGAGCGGCGAGCCGCTGGTGGTCGCATGGGGCAGAATCCAGTACGAGAAGGGCTTCCAGGTGCTCGCCAGGGCGATCGGTGAGCTGCGCCAGCGGGTGCCCGGCATTCGTTGCGTGATGGCCGGCCGCGGCAGCTACCTGCCTGAGCTGCAGACGCAGATCGACATGGAAGGCGTCGGCGACCTGGTCCAACTTGCCGGCTTCGTGCCCGACGGTGAGCTGCATGCGCTCCTACGGCAGGCCAGCTGCGTGGTGATCCCGTCGCTCTACGAACCCTTCGGGATCGTGGCGCTGGAGGGCATGGCGGCCGGCGCACCGACGATCGTGGCCCGCACGGGTGGCCTCGCCGAGATCGTGACCGGTACCGACGCCGGCATGTTGTTCGAGCCGGGCAACCACCACGAGCTCGCCGACCGGATCGCCGACGTCATCTCCGACCCGTCCGCAGCCCAACGGCTACGGACCAACGCCGCCGCGCTGCTCCGCAGCAGCTACACATGGGACGCGGTTGCCGTCGCGACCGCAGCCGTGTACCGAGCGGCGATGATGACCCCCGAGGCCGACCTCTAGCCGCCATGCTGCGTGTCGCTCATGTCACCGGCCTCGTCGGTGACGGATTCAACTAGCCTCGCCCGGATGCGTGCAGTGAGAGAGTTCAACGTCGTTCCCGCCGTTCCAGCCGCCCTCGGGCAGCTCACCGAGCTGGCGGTGAATCTGCGGTGGACGTGGGACCGCGAGACCCAGGCGCTGTTCGAGCAGCTCCACCCGGCACTGTGGAAGTCGACCGGACACGATCCGCTGCGCCTGCTGGCCGCGATCGACGCAGCTCGCTGGGCCGAGCTCGCCGCCGATCCGAACGTGGTTGCCGCGACGGGCGCCGCAGCCACCCGCCTGCACGACGCGCTGCACGCACCGCGCTGGTTCCAGGGGCGTACCGACTCCCCTTTGGGTCTCGTCGCCTACTTCTCGCCCGAGTTCGGCATCTCCGAAACGCTGCCGCAGTATTCCGGCGGCCTCGGCATCCTCGCCGGCGACCACTTGAAGGCCGCCAGCGACCTCGGGCTGCCCCTGGTCGCAGTCGGCCTGCTCTACGCGGAGGGCTACTTCCGCCAACGCCTCAACGCCGACGGGATGCAGGAGGAGCGGTACCCGGCGCTCGATCCCCTTGGCCTGGCGCTGCACGCCACCGACGTACATGTGTCGCTGGAACTGGCGGGCGAGCACGTGCTGATCAACGTGTGGAGGGTGCAGGTGGGCCGCGTGTCGCTGTACCTGCTCGACACCAACGTCGAGGGGAACAGCCCTGAGGCGGCAGCGATCACCAACCGGCTGTACGGCGGCGACACCGAGCACCGCCTACGCCAGGAGATGGTGCTCGGCATCGCCGGGGTGCGCGCCCTGCGCGCACTAGGCCTCGAACCACAGGTGTTCCACACCAACGAGGGCCACGCCGGCTTCCTGTCGCTCGAGCGCATCCGCGAGCTCGTCGCACTGGGGTTCACGTTCGCCGAAGCCGTCGAGAGCGTCCGCGCCGGTGGCGTGTTCACGACCCACACACCGGTGCCCGCGGGCATCGACCGCTTCGCACCCGAGCTGATGCAGCGGTACTTCGGCGCGTTCACCGCCTCGTACGGCGTCAGCTTCGATGAGCTGATGGCGATCGGCCATCGCGACGACGAGCCGGACGGCAAGTTCAACATGGCGGTGATGGGCCTGCGGCTGGCCGGCAGGGCCAACGGCGTGGCCCAGTTGCACGGTGAGGTGAGCCGCGAGATGTTCGCCGGCATGTGGCCCGGCGTGCCCGTGGAGGAAGTGCCGATCGGCGCGATCACCAACGGGGTGCACGCCCACACCTGGGTCGGCGATCACATCGCCGACCTGCTCTCCAAGAGCGTCGGCAGCGTGTGGGACGGCGCCGACGAGGCGTCGTGGGCGGGTGTCACCGGCCTCGACCCTGGCGGGGTGTGGGCTGCACGCGCCAAGGGCCGCGCCGAGCTCGTGTCGTTCGTGCGCTCGCGGATGGGCGATGCACTGCTCGACCCGAAGGCACTCACCATCGGGTTCGCCCGCCGCTTCGCCACCTACAAGCGTGCGACGATGCTGCTGTCCCAGCCCGATCGCCTGCGGGCATTGCTGTTGTCCGTCGACCGTCCGGTCCAGTTCGTGTTCGCCGGCAAGGCGCACCCGGCCGATCAGCCGGGCAAGGACATGATCCGCGACATCGAGCTGTTCGCACGCCAACTCGACGTCGGCCACCGCTTTGTCTTCGTACCCGACTACGACATGGCCGTCGCCCGCGTGATGTACCACGGATGCGACGTGTGGTTGAACAACCCGCGCCGCCCGCTGGAGGCGTGCGGCACCAGCGGCATGAAGGCCGCTCTCAACGGTGGCCTCAACTGCAGCATCCTCGACGGATGGTGGGATGAGTGCTTCGACGGCGAGAACGGCTGGGCGATCAACTCCGCTGATGACGACCCCGATCTCGCCCGTCGCGACCAGCGCGAAGCCACCAGCCTGTTCGGCCTGCTCGAGCGCGAGATCGTGCCGTTGTTCTACGACCGTGGCGCCGATGCCGTCGCTCATGGCTGGGTCGAGAAGATGGAGCACAACTGGCGCTCGCTGGGGCCCTTCGTCACTGCTGCACGAATGGTGCGCGACTACACCACCGAGCTCTACGAGCCGGCAGCGGCAGCGTCCGTTCGGGCCAACGCCGACGACGGACAGCCAGCCAAACAGCTGGCCGGCTGGAAGCAGCGTGTACGCGCCGCGTGGCCGTCGGTGAAGGTCGTCAGTGTGGACTGCGACACCGCACCCGCGAACGAGGGCGACCAGCGCAGCGTGCGCGCTCACGTCGAGATCGACGGCCTCGACGTCAGCGACGTGACCGTACAGGTGTTGCATGGAGGCGTCGACTCCGCGGGCGAGTTCGTCGGTTCCCCAGCCGTCGTCGCACTCTCCTTCGTCGGCGACGGAATCTTCGAGGGCGGCTACTCGGTCGGCGAAGCCGGCCCCTACGGCCTCACCGTGCGCGCCATGCCGTCACACCCTCACCTCTCCAGTCCGGTGGAGCTGGGCCTCATTGCCTGGGCCACCTGACCCCCACGCTTCTGGTCGCGCCACATCCACAGTCAGTGTCGATCTCGCGCGACCAGAGTGGGATGGGATCGGCCCAACGACTCGATGACGTACGCAGGATCTGTCATCACGTCGGCAGTGGTGAACTCGATCACGACGAAGCCGCGGTGTTGCAACTCGTTGCGACGGTGAGCATCCTTCCGGCGGTCACCGTCCGACGCGTGCCCGACGCGGCCGGACACCTCGACCACACACTGTTCCGGGTACAGGAAGTCGACCCGGATTGCCCGAGTCGTGCGAACCCTGAACGTGATCTGCGTCGAGGGGCGCGGGAGACCTGCGTTGCGAACCACGCGCAGAAAGCGCCGTTCGAGAACCGACTCGCCGCCCGAGTCCAGGAGAAGTTCCCGCAGCACGGGGATGCCGACACGGCCTGACGTTGCGAGCTCACTCATCCTCTTGGTCAACGTAGGGATCGATGTCAATCGCAGTCGGACCGCACTGTCGATCGCTCGTTCCAACTCATGAGCTGATGCGCCGTGACCCGCGAGATCGATGATCGTCCGCGTCGCACTCGTCACGCGAACACCCTCCTTGCGGAGAAGGTCCTTCGCCGCCCACTCGCGGGTGAGCCGAACCGCCACTCCACCCGGCGACCGACTCGCGTGCGGGACGACGAACTCGACGACCGATCGTTCGAAGCCATCGAGACCCCACCAGGCGGCTGCGGCTCTCCCCGAGAGTGCTGCGGGTCTACCCAACCACAGCGCACCCGATCGAACCCGAAGTTCCCATGTCTGCGGAGTCGCAACGTGGCGCCACACGCTCGGCATTGCCGCAATCCACTCCCCTGCCGCGACACGGTACGCGAACTGACGGCTGCTCAGGCCTGCGGCCTTCACATCCGCGTATTGCACCAAGTAATGATTGCGCACAGCTCGTTCCAGCAGTGCTCGATCTTGTGCCCTCACACCACCACTGGGTACGGCAGGACACCAGAACCGGCAAGATTTCGTTCTGGTCGCGCCGTATCGACATTGGTTGTGGATGTGACGCGACCAGAAGCGGTCTCGACGTCAGTGGCCGGTGAACTTGGCGTTGCCGGGGCCTTCGGCGAGGAAGCTCTGCACGCCGATCTGGCTGTCGGCGGTGTGGAAGATGGCTTCGAACAGGTCGACCTCCAGCGCCAAGCCGGAGGCCAACGAGGTACTCGTGCCCTCATCTACCGCCCGTTTGACCATCGCCTGCGCCTGCACCGCGCCCTTTGCCACCTCCGCAGCAAGGGTCAGCGCCCGCTCGAGCAGTGCCTCGGGGGCCACCACCTCGTCGGCAAGACCGATCAGCAGCGCTTCCGCGGCCTTCACCTGGCGCCCGGTGATCATCATCTCCTTCGCGCGGCTACGGCCCACGGTGCGCGCCAGGCGCTGGGTACCTCCGCCACCGGGGATGATGCCCAACAGGATCTCGGGCTGGCCGAACACGGCCCGCTCACTGGCAATCCGGTAGTCGCACGCCAGCGCCAGCTCGCAACCTCCGCCGAGCGCGTAGCCGCTGACGGCTGCGATCACGAACCGAGGGATGGCGGCGACCGCATTCAGGGCCCGATGGAAACCCTCACCGATCGCACGACCCTCCTGCGCCCCTCCGAACTCGCTGATGTCGGCGCCCGCAGCGAACAGCCGATCGCCGCCGGTGACCACCACCGCACCCGGCGGGTTGGCAGCGAGATCCGCGGCAACGTCGTAGAGATCCGACAGCAGCGCCCGCGACAGCGCGTTCACCTTCGGATTGTTGAGCGTGACGAGCGCAACGCCGTCGTCGCGCCGGTCGAGCAGCACCAGTTCACCCATGCTGGCACCCTACAACGGGCCGCCCGGGGCAACCTCAGGCGCCGATCGTGCCCAGCATCTCGTCGGCCGCGGCCCACGGATCGATGGTGCGATGGAACACTGCCGACTGCAGCGCCTCCCACCGCTCTCCGGTGGCCAGTTCGCGGGCCCGCAGCTCGAGCCGGCGGGCGACGATCTCGCGCAGCTCTTCGCGGAGGCGGAACTCGCGCCGCCGGACGAGCTCGCCATTGGCCTCGATGAACGCGCGGTGCTGGATGACCGTCGACCACAGCAGGTCGACGCCTTTCTTCTCCGTTGCGACGACAGGGATGATCGGCGGCCGCCACGCCTCGTGTTCGAGATCGCTGAGCTCGAGCATCTGTTCGAGATCACGGCGAGTGTCTTCCACACCCTTGCGATCCGCCTTGTTGATCACGAAGATGTCGGCGATCTCCATCAGGCCCGCCTTGTTGGCCTGCACCGAGTCTCCCCAACCCGGGTTCACCACTACGACCGTGGTGTCGGCCTTGCCGGCGATCTCCACTTCCACCTGGCCGACACCGACCGTCTCCACCAGGATCCAGCGGCGACCGATCGCATCGAGCACCCGCACGGCCTCGGGCGTGGCCAACGAGAGCCCCCCGAGGTGGCCGCGTGTGGCCATCGAGCGGATGAACACGCCCGGATCGGTCGCGTGATCCTGCATTCGCACTCGGTCACCGAGAATGGCGCCGCCTGTGAACGGAGAGGACGGATCGATGGCGAGCACGGCCACCTCCTCGCCCTGGGCGCGCAGGTGCCCGATGGTGGCCGAGGTGAGGGTGCTCTTCCCGGCCCCCGGTGCCCCCGTGAGGCCGACCGTGTACGCCTGGCCCGACAATGGGTACGAAATGCGGCTGACCTCGCGGGCCTGCGGGCCACCGCGCTCCACCAATGACAGCAAGCGCGCCAGCGCACCACGATCGCCCGTGCGTGCCGCTTCGAACAGCTCGGGGACCGGCAGCGACCGGCGGTTCATAGCTCGTTGGGGACGACGTTGATCACTTCGGTGACACCATCGATCCGGTCGCGCATGATGCGCTCGATGCCGGCTTTCAGGGTCTGACTGCTGGCCGGACAGGTGCCGCAGGCGCCGATCAGCGTGACGGTGACGATGCCGGTGGCCTCATCCACATCACGCAGGATGATGTCGCCGCCGTCGGCCTGCAAGGCGGGCCTGATCACTTCGATGGTCTCTTCGACTTGTGTGCGCATCGGGAACTTTCCGAATTGGCCGGACGACCATTGAACCAGGACAAACCATAGGATTGCGACTCATGACAACACTTCGTACCGTGCTGCTCATTCCCGTTGCGGCGCTGATGCTCGCAGCCTGCGGCGACACCACCGGTACGGGCAACGAGAGCCCCGGGGCCACCTCGCCGGCAGGCGAGCTGCCCGCAGCGACGCCGACCGTCGCGGGCACCGTGGCCGCAGGCACCTCCCAGCCGGCCGACACCACGCCGATCACGGCGATCGACGGTCCCGTCCAGATCGATGTCGTCGTCGGCTTGGACAGTGGCGAGAACAGGGTGGAGCGGGTGAAGGCGGGCGAGGCGATCACGCTCAACATCACCAACCGGAGTGCTGCCGACGAGTTCCACGTTCACGGGATCGATCTGGAACAGGCCGCCGATGCGGGCCAGATGGTCACGCTCAACTTCACGATCGACGAACCGGGCACGTACGAGGTGGAGAGCCACGTCACCGAGGACGTCCTGGTCATCATCGAAGTCTCGTGATCACGCTCCTCGCGCACCAAGGCGGTTGGGACGAGATCCTCCTCGTACTCGGACCGATCATGCTGATCGCCGGTCTGTTGTGGCTCGCCAAGAGCCGGGTGGAGAGCAACGCTGCCGCGCCGACGAGCGAGACGAAGCACCACGAGCCCGACGCCACCGAGTAGGAGTAGTAAAGCGCAGGACTAGTCGGCGGGCACTCGTTCGATGTCGGCGCCCAGCGCCGCCAACCGGCCGACGAGATCGTCGTAGCCGCGATCGACGTGATGCACGCCGCTCACTGAGGTTTCGCCGTCGGCGGCGAGGCCCGCCACGACCAGCGCAGCGCCAGCGCGGATGTCGGGTGCCTTCACCGGTGCACCGCTGAGCTGGGCGACACCACGTACCACGGCGTGGTGGCCATCGGCGCGAATGTCGGCGCCCAGCCGTTGCAGCTCTTCCACGTAGCGGAACCGGCCCGGGTAGAGGTTCTCGGTGACGATGCCCACGCCGTCGGCCACGGCGAGCATCGTGACGATGAGCGGCTTGTAGTCGGTGGCGATTCCCGGGTACGGCAGCGTCGCGACGTCGATGCTGCGCAGCCTGCCCTGCGCCCAGATGGCGATGCCGTCACCGACGTCGGTGATGGCGAGCCCCATGTCACGAAAGTGGCGCAGCAGCATCTCCATGTGGTCGCAGCGAGCACCGCGCAACACGATCTCGCCGCCGCTGACCGCAGCGGCGGCCAGGTAGGTGGCTGCCTGAATGCGATCAGGGACCACCGAGTGGTCGGTGGCGTGGAGTTCGCCCGGGGCAACGCCGTGGATGGTGAGCGTCGACGAGCCGATGCCCTCGATCTGCGCCCCCATCGCCACGAGGAAGAAGCACAGGTCGGCGATCTCTGGCTCGCGCGCGGCGTTGTCGATGACCGTGGTGCCCTTGGCGTGCACCGCTGCTGTGAGGATGTTCTCGGTGGCGCCCACGCTGGGGAACTCGAGGGTGACCTCCGCACCGTGCAGCCGATCGGCGGTGGCCTCCACCACGCCGTGGGCCAGTCGGAAGTTGGCACCCAGGGCTTCCAGGCCCGAGAGATGCATGTCGATCGGGCGACTGCCGAAGTCGTCGCCGCCGGGCAACGACAGCGACACCCGTCCGAAGCGACCGATCAGCGGGCCTAACACGTTGATGCTGGCGCGAATCCGCTCCACCAGTTCATAGGGCGCAACGGGTGAAATGTTGCCGCTGTTGACCATGCGCAGCCTGCCGGGGCCGATCCACTCACTGCTGACGCCGATCGCGGCGAGCAGTTCGCTCATGATGCCGACATCGACGATGTCGGGCACGTTGCTGAGCGTGAAGGTGCCGTCGGCCAGCAACGTGGCGGCCATCAGCTTGAGCACAGAGTTCTTCGCGCCGGGGATGACGACCTCGCCGCGCAACGGTCCGCCGCGCCGGATGAGGATTCGTTCGTCGTTCATGCGGCGTCAAGTATGCCGTATGGCGCAGCGGCCCGTCGGCCGGGATCGCGGTAGCCTTCGAGCGGTGCCCGGGCAGCGAGAATCCATGATCAGCCTGCGGTGGCCAGCGGGCTCCCTGCAGGCGGCTGAGGCAACCACCCCGCGTACCGATGTGCTCGACGAGCAGCGCGCAGACGACGGTTCGTTCGGCCAGGCGCACGGCCCGTTCCGGACCTATCGGCGCACCGTCGATGTCGCCCCCAACGGCGACGTCACCGACACCACCCACTACCTGCTGATGATCCCTTGGTTCCGCTGGCTGTTCGCGCTCCCGATCCGCCGCGCGATTCGCCACCGCCGACCGGCCGGCGCCAGGCATCCGTGGTGGGCGCCGCCGGATCGGCTCAACGAACGCCAGATCCGCACACTCGCGCTGCTCGCGATTGCGTCCAGTTCGGCCACGTTCGCGAACACGCTGTTCACCCAGACGGCCAACTTCGCGGCCGACTCCTTCGGCGTCGGGAGCGCAGCGCAAGGCAACGGCGGCGCCATCGTGCGCATAGGTATCGTCATCGCCCTGCCGTTCGCGATCATTGCTGACCGGGTGGGGCGGCGGCGCACGATCATCCTGCTGTCGTGGCTGACGCCGTTGTTCTGTGCGCTCGGGGCCCTAGCGCCGAGCTTCGGAGCGCTGGTCGCGTCCCAGACCGTCGCGCGTCCACTCGGCATCGCGCTGGCGATGCTGGCGGGTGTTGCTGCCGCCGAGGACATGCCGCGCAACAGTCGTGCATACTCCGTCAGCGTGCTGGCCATGTCGGCAGGGCTGGGCGCCGCCGTGGCAGTGGGCGCACTCAGGCTCGCCGACACCGGCGAGAACGGCTGGCGCTTCGTCTACCTGCTGTCACTCATCTGGCTGCCGATCGCGGTGAGCCTGGCGCGTCACCTGACCGAGACACGTCGCTTCGAGACTGTGCACCCGATGGCGCCACGCATGGATCGCCGGCGGCTCGGCCTGATAGCCCTCGTCGCCCTCACCGCGAACCTGTTCGTCGCTCCCGCGTCGTTCTTCCAGAACCGCTACCTCGACGACGTGCGCGGGTACAGCGGCGGCGGGATCGCGCTGTTCACGTTGGCTACCGGTACGCCTGCTTCCATCGGCCTGATCCTCGGTGGCCAGCTCGCCGACAAGGTTGGCCGTCGACGGCTGATCGCCGTGTGCACGCCGATCTCCACCGCGTGCGTGGTCGGCGCGTTCCTCTCGGCAGGGCCCACGATGTGGGCGCTCTCGCTGGTCGGGGGGTTCAGCGCGGCGATGGCCTACCCCGCGTACGCCGTCTATCGTACCGAGATGTTCCCCACCGGCAATCGCGGCACCGCCAACGGCCTGGTCACGGCGACCGCCCTGCTCAGCGGCAGCCTCGGCATCCTGTTCGTCGGGCATCTCCTCGACAGGGGTGTCAGCTTCGGCGTGTTGATCGCAGGCCTGTCGCTCGGGCAACTGCTCGCAGCGTTCATCGCCTACCGCCACTATCCCGAAACAGCCCACCTCGAGCTCGAGGAGCTCAACCCGGGCGATCCGCGTATCTCAGAGGGCTGACACCCACGCCGCCACCACGTCGGCGATGCGCTGGTCGCAGCCCTTCAGGTCGTGACCCTTGCCCTCAATCCACTCGTGGGTCACCGGCCCCGGTATGGCGGCCGTCCACCGGACCAGCTCTTCAGGGGTGCCAAACGTGTCCTTCGTACCGGAGACGAACAGGCACGGCACCTGCAACCGGGGGAAGTGCTCCACCCGCAGCGTGTCGGGCTTGCCCGGCGGGTGCAGCGGATAGCAGATCAGGACGAGCGCCTTCGCCGGCAGTGGATCATCGGCGTCGCCCACGGCCAGCGAGCACATCCGGCCCCCCATGGATCGTCCGCCGAGCACCAGGCCGTCAGCGCGCTCCCCCGCGAGCAGCCCGGCGGCTTCGTCGCGAACGCTCTGCACCAGCACAGCCGCCCGGTCGGGCAGCTTCTTGCCGGCCTTGCGGTAGGGGAAGTCGGCTCGTACGCAGCGCATCGGCGCCAGCGAAGCCTCGATCGCGACGAGGCCCGGGTGAGTGCTGGCGGATCCGGCGCCGGGGAACAGCAGGAGCGACGTCATTGGCCGAGCAGGATCCGGCGGGCCTCGCCCAGACGCTCGATCGCAGCCCCAGCCGAGTCGTCGTCGCCGCCATGATCCGGGTGGGCTTCCCGCAGGCAGACGCGAAATCGAGCCATCACCGCCTTCTTGGTGACAGAGCCGGTACCGACGGGGAAGCCGAGCAGGTCGAGCGCCCACAGCCTCGGATCCGAGATGCCCACCAGGTCGGTGCGACTGACCCCGGTGATGTCGGCGATGAACGACGGGCCGATCGGCCCCCTCCAGCGCATCGCCCGGTGCAGCACGGGGGCGATCGCCGTCCGTGCGCCGACGTTCAGTCGTTCCAGCGCGTACACCGCTCCGAGCACCTGCGACAGCGGACGCCCCATCGAGTGGAGATCGAACTCGACGTGGTCGGCATCGCCGTTGAGCTGATGCACACTGGCGGCGAGCCCGTGCCGGTCGATCTGGTAGCGGTGCTCCAACCGGGGCTGAACCACCCGTTGCCCGCGGGCCACCTGGTCGATCAGGCGGCCGATGTCGGTGTGCAGCTCGTCTGCGACATCGGGCAGGTAGGCGGCCACCACAGCGGCGAGCAGCACGCCGCCGAGGCCCGGAGCGGGGTCGGTGGGCAGCACCAGGTGGCCGAGGGCCACACGCCGCGTGGGTGTGACCGGGCGGGTGTGCCAGATCTGCAACTCGGCGAGCAGCATCAGCGGGTCAGATGTACGGACGCAGCAGGTCGTGCAGATCGGCGGCGATGGCCATCGCCGCATCGTGATCCGGCTCGTCGTCGTCGACCAACGCCCCGGCCAGTTCGTCGGCCAGCTCGCAGGTGCGTTGCCACAGGCGGATGTCGACCCCGTATGGAGGCTGCGCCGGCTCGGCGACCGCGATCGCCGCCAACAACTGCTCGAGACCGTCGGCATCCAGCGCGTTGCGCTGCAGGCGCTCGCCGGCGAGGAAGAACGTGGTGAGCGTCTCGAACGGCAGACGATCGACTTCACCGTCACCTTCACCGTCAGCGTCGTCGTCGTACGCCGCGAACTCGCCGCTCTCGATCAGATCCATCAGCGATTCGGCGAGCGCCTCGTGCTCGGTGGACACCAGCAGGAGATCGTCCTCCCATCGGTACGGGATCTCCTGGCGGGTGAGCGCACGGGTGAGTGATTGGCGATCGCCCTCCGGCCATTCGACGAGGTCGTACTCGGTGGTGGCGACGCCGTCGGCGATGTCGATGGGCTTCGCTGCCGGGTTGTCGTGTGGTGCTTCTGCATCGTCGTCGTAGACGATGCCGAGACGGTTCTCGACCCGCGTGATGGTGCTGTCGGCGACGGCCTCGTGAGACTCGGGAACCACCAGCTCCGAGCCATCCCACGTGTGTGGGATCTCGGCCTCCGCCATCTCGGCCGCCAGCTCAGCCTGCTGATCGAACGACCAGCGGCTGAGGTCGTACAACACCCGCGTTGCGTCGGGGTCGTCGGGGTTCCATTCGTCACT
Organism: Ilumatobacteraceae bacterium; assembly: GCA_043721915.1. Classification (GTDB taxonomy): domain Bacteria; phylum Actinomycetota; class Acidimicrobiia; order Acidimicrobiales; family Ilumatobacteraceae; genus UBA668. Next base: position 17,816 of record JAYSPV010000044.1, read on the forward strand.
CACTCGCCAGACGCTACCGGCACGCAACGGGCTAGGAATGCCTCGATCCGGTGATACTCGTCGACCTGATTGGCGGGTTGCCGGAAGCCATGCCCTTCGCCGTCGTACACGTGCAGCTCGGCCTCACCACCAGCGGTCGTCACTCGCTGGGTGAACACCATGCTCTGTTGCACCGGCACCACTGCATCGGCGGCGCCGTGGAGCAGCAGCAGCGGCGTGAGCGTGCAGCGGTCGGCATGTAGCGCCGGCGATCGTTCCCGGTAGAGCGAGATGGCCGCCGGCAGCGGCCCGACCAGGCTGTCGGTGTAGTGCCGCTCGAAGCGATGGCTGCGCTCGGCGAGATCGGCGAGATCGGTGACGGGGTAGAGCAGCACTGCGGCAGCGAAGCGGCCCGGCTCCGCGGCAACAGCCCCCAGTGCCGTGAACCCGCCGGCGGAGCCGCCGATGATCACCGTGCGCGAGCGCTGCGCCCAACCGGCCTCGTGCGCGGCAGCGGTGACCGCGAGCGTGTCGGCCACATCGAGCTCGCCCCATCGGCCACGCAGCGCCTGCTGATACTCGCGCCCGTGGCCGGTGGAGCCACGATGATCGGGTACCAGGATGTTCCAGCCACGCGAAAGCCAGAACGCCACACGAGGCATGAACGTGACCTGCCACTGATCGGTCGGGCCGCCGTGCATCCAGACGATCAGGCGCCCATCGGCGTCGTCGGCGCGGTAGAGACGGGCGAACACCGTTCCCGCCAGTGTGGTCGCGGGTACTTCCAGAAGCTCCGGCTCGCGAAGGACACCCGTCTCCCAGTGAGCCGGTGGCCCGACGGCGACGATCGTTCGCTCCCAGGTGTCGGTGTCGTAGACCACGACCTGGGTCGGCGTGACCGCGCCGCTGCGAACCGCCGCCAACCGGTTCGTTGCCCATGACAGCTGGCCATGCACACCGCGGGCCACCTCCCGCACGGCGCGCGTCGCCACATCGACGACGCAGAGACGACCGAAGCCGCCCTCGTTGCGCGTGAAGGCCACCTCCCGCCCGTCCGGCGACCAGGCGTACGAGCACTGGCCCGGCCCCCACGTCGGGCCGGCATGTTCGAAGGGCTCGCCGACCAGCGCCTCGTCACCCAGCCACAGGTTCAACCAGCCGTCGTCGTCACGCACGCAGATCGGGGTGCCATCGGGCATCGTGCGTGGCTGCTGGACGCAACGACCGGTGTCGACCACATCGGTCAGGTGGCCTGCGGCATCGGCTCGCCTCACCCGCGCTGCATCCCATGGCATGTCGGGAACAACCCAGTCGAGCCAGCGGACGGCACCCGGTTCGGCTTCGCACCAGGGGTCCATGGCGAAGTCGGCACTGCCGTCGTCCAACCGACGCGTGCTCTGTGTGGCGAACGTCAGGTGGTGCACACTCATCTGGTCGAGCACGTAGGCAACGGCCGCTTCCCCGGGCTCGACGCAGGGACTGGCAGCGCTGCGATCCGGCCCGTGGTCGGTGAGCAGCACGGCCGGCTCGCCGTGCAGCGTCTGACGCCACAGGTTGCCATCGCCGCCGACGTAGATCACGGCCTCGCCACCGTTGGTGTAGCACCATGCGCCACCGCCGAGACCACGTCCTGTCCGGACACCATCGGCGATCAGCCGATCCGGAGTGCCATCGAAACGATGCACCACCAGCGCCGTGGTTCCTGCCTGGGAGCGGGCGTACACCAGCACGGCGCCATCCGCTCGTAGGCGGGGCTCGGTGAGGTCTGCCCCGCCGATGCACTGTTCAGCAGGGATCGGGGCCATCACCCGACGATATTCGGTGGACACCGCTCGTGCGAATGGGCGACGATGAAGTCGTCAACCGCAAACCGGAAGGAGGTGCCCCCATGTTGCAACTGCTGATCGCAAGCCCCCTGGGCGAGCGCCCCGTCGGCAGCGTTTGCCTCGCCGTCGGCTGAGCCTGCCCAGGCTCGTCCGCAACAGCGTCCAGCACACGGACCGACACAACGGCTGGTCGCCTTCGGGCGTGCCGACGTCGTCGATCGTCCACTGGCCGAAACCGGCGGGACCACCCAACACCTTCGCTCACGCAGCCACCGATCCGGTGGCCGCACACCTCTCATCGGAGCAACACCATGTTCACCCACAGTCATCAACTGATGCACCAACTCGTTCACGATCGCCACACCCGGATGCACACGGCCAGCGACCGCTCGCGGCTCCGCCACGTCGCCCCCGCGCCGCCATCGGTACCCGAAGCGAACGTGCATCGATCGCACACCAGCGAGTGAGCCCGACGGGTGCGGCTCCATGTTGGGGTCGCACCCGTCCGAACCCACTACGGTGAGGGGCGATGATCGCCAACTCGCAGAAGCCGGACCGCAACCTCGCGCTCGAACTGGTGCGTGTCACCGAATCGGCGGCGCTGGCCGCCTCGCGCTGGGTCGGCCGCGGCGACAAGAACGGTGCCGACGGCGCCGCGGTCGACGCGATGCGAACAGTGCTCTCCACCGTCCCGATGGATGGCATCGTCGTCATCGGCGAAGGCGAGAAGGACGAGGCGCCGATGCTGTTCAACGGTGAGCGCGTCGGCGATGGCACCGCGCCACTCACCGATGTCGCCGTCGACCCGATCGACGGCACCACCCTCACTGCCTACGGCCGCGCCAACGCGATCGCGGTCATTGCGGTCGGCGAACGGGGCACGATGTTCAACCCCGGCCCTTGCGTGTACATGCACAAGATCGCTGTCGGCCCGGAAGCGGCCGGCTCGATCGACATCACGGCCACACCCACCCAGAACCTTCGCTGGATCGCCAAGGCGAAGGGCGAAGCAGTGCGCGATCTCACGGTGGTCATCCTCGATCGCCCCCGTCACGAGGAACTGATCGCGGAGGTGCGCAGCACCGGCGCCCGCGTCAAGCTGATCGGCGACGGCGACATCTTCGGCGCCATCGCGACAGGCTGGCCCGACGCCGGCGTGGATGTGCTGATCGGTATCGGCGGCACGCCCGAAGGCGTCATCTCTGCCGCGGCGTTGAAGGGGATGGGCGGCGAGATCCAGGGACTGCTGGCCCCTCGCGACGACGCCGAACGCGACGCGGCGATCGCCGCCGGGTACGACCTCTCGACCGTGCTCACCACCGACGACCTGGTGAAGGGCGACAACTGCTTCTTCGCCGCAACAGGCATCACCGATGGTGAACTGTTACGGGGTGTGCGCTACGAGCACGGCGGCGCTCGCACGCAGAGCCTCGTGATGCGATCGCGCAGCGGCACGGTGCGGATGATCGACGCCAGACACCGAATCGACAAGCTGGCCTCCTTCGCCGCCGTCGACTACTAGCGCTGGACGAAACCGCTGAGGCGTCGTGTGAGCCGGCGCGGCAGAATGCCGACCCCCGACACCATTGCCTTGTACATCGCACCGGGAATCGACAACGCCTTGCCCTGTGCCACGTCCTCGAGGCCCGCCCGGGCCACCTGAGCCGACTCCAGCCACGCAAACGAGGGGTAGTCGGTGGCGTACCGCTCGGTGCTGCTGACGCTCTGGAACTCGGTGCGGGTGAGGCCGGGGCACAGCGCAGTGACGTGCACCCCGGTGCCACGGACCTCCTCGTGCAAGCTCTCCGTCAAGCTGGTGACGTATGCCTTGGTGGCTGCGTACACCGCCAGTTTCGGCGCGGGCTGAAAGCTGACAACGCTGCTGACATTGAGCAGGTAGCCACGCCCGCGTGGAACCATCGTGCTCAGTGCTGCGTGGCTGAGCCGCGTCAAGGCAGCGACGTTCAGTTGCACCTCGGCGTCGAGGCGCTCTGCATCGAGCTCGTGCAACAGGCCCGAGGTGCCGAAGCCGGCGTTGTTGACGACCAGATCGATCGGGGCAGCCGAATCCTCGATGCGCGCGACAACTGCGGCCAGACCGTCTGCTGAACCGAGATCGGCCGTGAGTACCTCGACAGATACAAACCGCTCGGCCAGCCGCTCCAGCCGATCAGTGCGGCGAGCCACGGCAACCGTCGCAATGCCCTGAGCCGCGAGCAGCTCGACCATCGCCTCACCGATGCCGCTCGACGCGCCCGTGACGAGTGCTGATGTGAACGGAAACGAACTAGCCATGCCCAACAGGCGTCACTCAGTGGGCACCCTGAGAGGTGCCTGCCACGCCGCCCGATGCAGCCAACCGCGCGTGCGCTCGGCTGAGAGCTGAGACCGCTTCAGCATCGTGCGCATGGCGCAACACTTCCTCCGCCGTTTCCTTGGCCCGCATCGCGCGGGCACGATCGATGTCGTCACCGATCTCAGCCACGTCGCTGAGGATGCTGACCGTGGTGCCGGCGACCTGCACGAAGCCACCGTGAACGGCAACATCGAGCACCGAACCGTCAGCGAGCGTGATGCGGGTGTGGCATTCGACGAGGGCCCCGAGGAACGGTGCATGGCCGGGCAGGAACGCGACCTCGCCACCGCCCAGGGTGCGGGTGACGACCTGTGTGGCTTCGCCGGAGAAGAGCACCTTCTCCGGCGAGACCAGCTCGACCTGCATCGTGGCCATGATCAGGCGGTGCCTTCCTGCAGGGCCTTCGCCTTGGCGAGCACCTGCTCGACGCCGCCGACGTTGAGGAACGCCTGCTCGGGCACTTCGTCGAGCTCACCGTTGACGATGGCTTCGAAGCTCTCCACCGTCTCGGCCACGGGAACCGTCTCGCCGGACACACCGGTGAACACCTCGGCCACGTAGAACGGCTGGCTGAGGAAGCGCTGCACCTTGCGGGCACGCGACACGGTGAGGCGATCCTCTTCCGACAGTTCGTCGAGACCGAGGATGGCGATGATGTCCTGCAGTTCCTTGTAGCGCTGCAGGATCTCCTGCACGCGGCGGGCGACGGTGTAGTGACGCTCGCCGACGACCTCGGGCTGAAGGATGCTCGAGGTGCTGGCCAACGGGTCGACGGCCGGGTAGATGCCCAGCGAGGCGATCTGCCGGCTGAGCTCGGTGGTGGCATCGAGGAACGTGAACGTCGTGAACGGCGCCGGGTCGGTGTAATCGTCGGCGGGCACGTACACGGCCTGCAGCGACGTGATCGCGCGACCGCGGGTGGAGGTGATCCGTTCCTGCAGCTGGCCCATCTCGTCGGCCAGGGTGGGCTGGTAGCCCACGGCCGAGGGCATGCGGCCGAGCAGCGTCGACACTTCCGAGCCGGCCTGCACGAAACGGAAGATGTTGTCGACGAACAACAACACGTCCTGGTTCTGCACATCACGGAAGTACTCGGCCATGGTCAGCGCGGAGAGGGCCACGCGCAGGCGCACGCCCGGTGGCTCGTCCATCTGACCGAACACGAGGGCGGCCTTCTCGAACACGCCCGACTCTTCCATCTCGAGCATCAGGTCGGTGCCCTCACGGGTGCGCTCGCCGACACCGGCGAACACCGACACACCACCGTGGTTCTGCGCCACGCGGCGGATCATCTCGGTGATCAAAACGGTCTTGCCGACGCCGGCGCCACCGAACAGCCCGATCTTGCCGCCGGCCACATACGGGGTGAGGAGGTCAATGACCTTGATACCGGTCTCGAAAAGACGCTTCGACGGCTCGAGGGCGGCAAAGTCGGGGGCCGGACGGTGGATCTCCCACCGCTCGATGTCGGCGAAATCGGCGTTGTCCGCATCGAGCACTTCGCCCCACACGTTCCACACGTGGCCGAGGGTGCGGTCGCCGACGGGCACGCTGATGCCGCTACCGGTGTTGCGCACCGCGGTACCGCGAGTGAGGCCGTCGGTGGGCTTCATGCACACCGCGCGCACGCGGCTGTTACCCAGCTGCTGCGCGACCTCGGCGAGCACGGTGACGGCCTTTCCGTCGACCGTGATCGTGAACTCGAGCGCGGAGTTCAACTCGGGCAGTGAGCCCGGCTGGAACTCGACGTCGATCACGGGCCCGGCAATACCGACCACGCGGCCGTCCTTGCGATCTGTGTCTGTCATCGTCATGGCGTGTCCTTGCTCAGCTTTCGTACTTCTGGGCGTGAAGAGTGCGGGCTTGTGAGATCCAGTTCTCGCTCTCGATCCGCCCGGGGAAATCGAGTTCGTTGCCGATGCGCTCGGCATCAGCGGGTGTCCAGGCCGAAACCTGGGCGAAGGTGGTGATCCCCATCTCGCGCAACTTTGCGCCGAGCACAGGGCCGATACCGACGATGTCTTCGAGTTCGTCCAACTCGATCGTGCCGACCGAAGTGCCACCGGCCGGAGCCGTCAACGGACCGAGTTCCACGAGATGCACCTTGCGGGCCGACTTGCCACCCGACAGTGCCTCGGCGCCACTGACGATCTCCATGATCTCGGTGGTGATGCTGTCCTGGCGAGCGCGGTTCATGATGCGGCTGAGGTTCTTGATCAGTTCCTCGGCGTTGTCGGTGGCGCTTTTCATCGCTCGCTGGCGGAAGGCGTGCTCGCTGGCTGCGGCGTTGAGCAGCGCAGCGTAGATGCGGGCCTCGACGTACCGAGGAAGCAGCGTGTCGAGGATCGTGCCGGGATCCGGCTCGAACTCGTAGTCGGCAGTGGTGCCATCGGCATTGTCGGCCCTGCCGTCGCCGCCGGCGACGCTGGCGCGATCGAGCGGAACCAACGGGCGCAGCACAACTTCCTGCGAACCGGGGCTGATGAAGCGGGTGTACACCAGCTGCACACGATCGAACTCGCCGGCCATATAGCGGGCAATGACGTCCTGGCCGATCATGCGTGCGTTGGCGTAGGTCGGGCTGTCACTGAAGCCACTGAACGACGCGGCGATGTTGTAGCCGCGGAACTTGAAGTAGCCCTCGGCCTTGCGGCCGACGGTGATGAGCGAATAGTCCTTGCCACCGAGCACGTCGGCCTTGACCTCGCCCTCGGCAGCGCGCTGCACACCGGAGTTGTAGCCGCCGCACAGGCCACGATCGGCGGAGATCACGACGTAGGCCGTCGTGCGGACCTCGGCACGACCGGTGAGCAGCGGCGATTGCGAGGAACCACCGGCGGCAGCGAGATCCTTCACCACTTCGGTGATCTGCTCGCTGTACGGCACGGCTGCGATCACACGTTGCTGCGCCTTCACGATTCGGGACGCCGCAATGAGTTCCATGGCGCGCGTGATCTTCTTCGTGGCCTGGACGCTGCGAATGCGTCCTTTGAGGATTCGTTCCTGACCACCAGCCATCTAGATCACTCTGTCGCGAGGGTCTTGTTGCTGTGGGCCTCGCCGACCGCGGTGGCGTCGGTGTCGGTGGCATCGGCTGCAGCCTTCGCCGTTGCGGCGTTGGCGGCGACGAACGACTCCTTGAATGAGGCGATGATCTCACCCAGCTCGCCGGGCACGTCGGCCTTCGGGTTGCTGCGCATCGATGCCAGTAGGCCGCCCTGAGTGCTGCGGAAATGCGCAAGCAGCTCGGCTTCGAAACGCCGGACGTCGGTGACGGGCAGGCTGTCGAGGTAGCCCTTGGTGCCGGCGAACACGACGACGACCTGCTCCTCGACGGGCATCGGGCTGTTGAGCGGCTGCTTGAGCAGCTCCACCAACCGGTAGCCACGCTCGAGCTGTGCCTTGGAGATCGCGTCGAGCTCGGAACCGAAGGTGGCAAACGCCTCCAGCTCACGGAACTGCGCAAGGTCGAGCTTCAAGGTGCCCGACACGCCCTTCATCGCCTTGATCTGCGCCGCACCACCCACGCGCGACACCGAGATGCCCACGTCGACGGCCGGGCGGACGCCCGACTTGAACAGGTTGTCCTGCAGGTACACCTGACCATCGGTGATCGAGATCACGTTGGTGGGGATGTACGCCGACACGTCGCCGGCCTTCGTCTCGATGATCGGCAGCGCCGTCAGCGAACCGGCGCCGCGCTCATCGCTGAGCTTGGCGGCACGTTCGAGCAAGCGGCTGTGCAGGTAGAACACGTCGCCGGGGTAGGCCTCGCGGCCCGGTGGGCGGCGCAGGAGCAGCGACACCTGGCGATAGGCCTCCGCCTGCTTCGACAGATCGTCGTACACGATGAGCGCGTGCTCACCGTTCTCCATCCAGTGCTGGCCCATGGCGCAACCGCCGTAGGGGGCGAGGTACTTGAACGGGGCCGGGTCGCTGGCCGGAGCGGCGACGACGACGGTGTACTCCATCGCGCCGTACTGGCGCAGCGTCTCCACCGTCTGAGCAACCGTGGAGCCCTTCTGGCCGATGGCGACGTAGATGCACTTCACGCCCAGGCCACGCTGGTTGATGATCGCGTCGATCGCCACGGTGGTCTTGCCGGTCTTGCGGTCGCCGATGATCAACTGACGCTGGCCACGACCAATGGGGGTCATCGCGTCGATCGACTTGATGCCGGTCTGTAGTGGCTCGTGCACGGGCTTGCGCCCCATGATGCCGGGGGCCTGGATCTCCACGCGGCGCTGGATGGCGCCGACGATGTCGCCCTTGCCGTCGATCGGCTGGCCGAGTGCGTTGACCACGCGGCCGAGCATCGCATCGCCGACGGGCACCGAGAGGATGCGGCCGGTGGCCTTGACGGTCTGGCCTTCCTCGATCTCGAAGCCCTCACCGAGGACCACTGCGCCGATCGACTCTTCGTCGAGGTTCAGCGCGAGACCGACGGTGCCGTCCTCGAACTCGAGGAGCTCGTTGACGCCACAGTCGGGCAGACCGCTGATGCGGGCGATGCCGTCGCCGACCTGGGTGACGCGTCCGACAGTGCGGGCCTCGAGTGACGGCTCGAAACCGTCCAGGTTCTTCTTCAGCGCTGCTGCGATGTCGCTTGCGCTCAGTGTCAGTTCAGCCATGTTCTTCGTTGCTCCGATTGTGGCGGTGTCGTTCAGGGTGCCTGTTTAGAGGCGGGACTTCAGCTGGTCGATGCGAGTACGGACGCTGCCGTCGATGACGGTGTCGCCCACGGTGGCCACGAGGCCGCCCAACACGGACGGATCGACCACGACTTTCAGGTTCACCTGCTTGCCAGTGGCATTGGCGAGCGCCGCCGCGAGACGGGTCTCCTGATCGGCGGTGAGTGCCACCGCCGTGCGAACTTCGGCAACTTCCTGCTGCTTGGCGGCGCTGGCACGGGCGACCAGGTTGTCGACGATGGCCGGCAGATCACGGGTACGGCCGGAACCGACGACCATCGAGATCAGCTGGGTGGTGGTGCCGGTGGCCTTGCCGCCGAGCAGATCCTCGATGATCGCCTGGCGCTTGGCCGGCGGGATCTGCTCGTCGCTGAGCGCCGTGCGCAGCGCGTCGCTGTTCTCGAAGCTGCGGGCAAAGCGGAAGAGCTCGTCTTCTACCTCGTCGATCGTGCCCTCGGCACGGGCGATCTCGAAGAGCCCCCGTGCGTAGCCTTCGATGCGGTTGTCGCTCATGCTGAGGCTCCGACTCGTGCGATGAAGTTCTCGATCAGTTCCTGCTGCGTCGCTGCGTCGAGCGAGCCGGTGACCACGTGGTCGACGGCAGCCGACGAGAGGCGTACGATCTCCGCGCGCAGCTCGTCGCCCACCCGGCTCTGTGCGCCGGCGATGTCGGTTGCGGCCTTGGCCTCGACATCGGCGACTTCGAGCGCAAGACGAGCCCTGCCGTCCTCCAGGACCGCTGCCGCCTGCATCTCGGCATCGCTGAGCAGGCGTGCCCGCTCGGCGGCGATGTCACCCTTGGCGGTGCGAATGCCGGCTGCCTCGGTGGCAGCTGCGGCCTTGTCAGCGGCAGCAGCGTCGAGCTCCTTCTGGATCTTTTCAGTGCGTGCTGCAAAGCTCTTCTTCACGGCCGGCGCGCCGAACTTGTAGAGCAGACCGAAGATGATCAGCGAGGCGAGACCGCCCCAGATGATCTCGGGAGTTTCGGGGAGGATCGAGCTGACGCTGACACACTCGCCCTTTGCGTCCTTGCCGCACTCGGCCATCGGACGGATGATGTTGTTCAACATGCTCATCGTGCCATCACCTCACTGACGACTCGGTCGACCACGTCGGTACCGGGGCGGTGGCCGGTGGCCAACTCGCCGGCTCGACCCGCCACGTCGCTGACGGCGGCATGGATCTGATCGCGCGCTGCAGCTCGCGCCGCGTCGGCCGCAGCGTTGGCGACGGCACGTTGCTCGGCGAGGCGAGCATTCACCTCTGACAGCTTGGTCTGACGTTCGATCTCCAGCGTGGCCCGCGCAGCCTCGACAACCAGCGCTGCCTCGGCCTTGATGCCGGCGAGCTGCGCTTCGTAGTCGGCCACTTCGGCGCGGGCGGCTGCCCGCTCGGCGTCGGCGGATTCATGCGAAGTGCGGATGCCGTGGTAGCGGGCATCCATGCCCTTCTTCACCTTCGGGAAGAGCACGAACCGCATCAGCAGCGCGAACACGACGAACGAACCCGCGCCCCACGCGAGTTCCTTCATTTCCGGAACGATTGGCCCAGGGCCCGGGCTCACTTCTTCTGACTCGCCGGTTTCGGCAGCAGGAAAGAGATGAACCGTGGACCCGTGGAGATGTACGACGGCGGCGTGCACGTCAGCTCCTTCGGATAGGACGGACAAGAGTGGTACGGCTCTACAGACCGATGAGGATGAAGACCACGAAGCCGATGAGAGCCAGTGCTTCGGTGAAGGCGATGCCGAGGAACATGGTGGTGCGCACCATGCCGGCGGCCTCGGGCTGGCGGGCCATGGCCTCGACGGACTTGCCGACGAGATAACCGATGCCGATGCCGGGGCCGATGGCGGCGAGGCCATAGGCGAAACCGGCCGACGAGGCTGCTGCCTGCGCCTTCAGGTCGGCAGGATCCTGCAGCGGCACAGTGGCGACGAGGCGGGCGAATGCTTCCATGTTGGTATTTCTCCTAGTGAGTGTTCTGGGTAGTGGAGACGGGTTGACGGTGTGCTGGAACCGGTGGATCAGTGCTCGGGGTGAGCCGAGCCGCCGATGTACACCGCAGTGAGGATGGTGAAGATGTACGCCTGCAGGAAGGCCACCAGCACCTCGAAGGCGGTGAGGAAGACCAGCATGAAGAACGGCAGGACCGCCATCGGCTTGAGCAGGAACTGCTGTGTCTGCGCCGTGATCAGCGACTGCGTGAGCAGCGCAAACGTGACCAGGAGGATGTGGCCAGCGAGCATGTTGGCGAAGAGACGAACCGTCAACGAGAACGGGCGCACGATGATGTTCGAGATGAACTCGATGACGCCCACCAGCGGCTTCAGCGCCACCGGCACGCCTGGCGGCCAGATCGTGTTGGTGAGGTACTTGATGCCCTGGTGCTTGAAACCGACGCCGTTGTAGATGACCCACACCAGCAGTGCGAGGAACATCGGGATGGCCATGCGAGCGGTTGCCGGCATCTGCAGGATCGGGATGATGCCCGGCAGGTTGCAGAGGTAGATGAACA
>JAYSPV010000045.1:0-74630 GCA_043721915.1 Ilumatobacteraceae bacterium
TCATCGGGGTCATGATCCGTTCTTGCCCTGGAAGGAGTGAAGAACCGCTACACCAGGTGTCTCACCTCACCCTGACAGACAGGGGCCGTCACGGCCTCCCCATCGAACCCAAAGTCGGAACGTTTGTACCGGGAATCGGGTGCGGGACTAACGTGGGCACATGAGTGACCATGCGGATGTCATCGTCATCGGCGCAGGTGTGATCGGCGCTTCTGTCGCGTTCGAGCTGGCTCGCGGCGGCCGCAGCGTGATCGTCGTCGACAAGGGGCCGGCGCCCGGCGCGGGCTCCACCAGCTCGTCGGTGTCGATCATCCGGTTCAGCTACTCCACCCCCGATGCGGTGCTCACCGCGTGGGAGGCCGCGGCGATGTGGCGGGACTGGGAGGGCCACCTCGGCATGGTGGACCCGGGGGGCATGGCTCGCTTCATCCGCACCGGCATGTGCATCTTCCACACGCCGGGCGACAACACCGCGCGTGTCGCGCGGTTGTGGGACGAAGTCGGCATCGCCTATGACGTGCTCGATGCGGCGGAACTTCGCCGCCGGCTACCCGGGGTGGATCTCGGCGCGTACTACCCGCCCAAGCGGATCGACGACCCAGCCTTCGCCGACGAGGCCACCACCGAGCTCAGCGCGATCCTCGAGCCCGAGTCGGGCTTCATCGATGACCCGATGCTGGCAGCGCACAACCTCGCCACTGCCGCACGACAGCACGGCGCTCAGTTCCGCTTCCACCAGGAAGTGGTCAGCATCGACCAGGCCGATGGCCGCGTCGTCGGGGTGACGCTCGCCGGTGGCGAGCAGCTGCGGGCGCCGGTCGTGGTGAACGTCGGCGGCCCACACTCCAGCCGCATCAACGAGATGGCCGGTGTCACGGAGGGGATGAACATCAAGAACCGTCCGCTGCGCCAGGAGGTCTTCACCGTGGAGGCGCCCGCAGGCCAGCGCCTCGACGACGGCTTTCCGGCCACCGCCGATCTCGACATCGGCCAGTACATCCGCCCGCAGCTCGGTGGTACCTGGCTGGTCGGCGGCACCGAGCCCGAGTGCGACGAGCTGCACTGGGTCGACGATCCCGATGACTTCGACGAGTACCCGACGGTGGAGCAGTTCGAGGTGTCGATGATGCGACTCGCCCGTCGCATGCCCGGGTTCGGAGTGCCACACCGGCCGGTGGGCTTGGCTGCTCTCTACGATGTCGCGGACGACTGGGTGCCGATGTACGACAAGAGCGACCTGCCCGGCTTCTTCATGGCATGCGGCACCAGCGGCAACCAGTTCAAGAACGCTCCGATCGCCGGCCAGTTCATGAAGGCGATCATCGACGCCGAGGCCGCCGGCGTCGACCACGACACCCACCCGGTGCAGTTCGTGGGTGCCCGTACCGGCCGTGCGATCAATCTCGGGGCGTTCTCCCGCCGTCGGGAGCGGTCGCTGACCTCCGGCACCGTGATGGGCTGACAGCGCCGCGGTGTACTGTCGCATCCGATGATCGGGGGGGGTCCATCGCAGTGCTGCCGGAGCAGCCGGTCGTCGTGCAGCTGCGCGCCTCCGCCACACTTGGTCGTTCACTGCCGACGACTCACGACGAACCGCACCCCGCGGAGAGGAGCACACATGAGGATCACACTCGACTACGACGCATGCCACGGCCACCAGAGCTGTGCGATCGCCGCCCCCGAGGTGTTCGGCGCCGATGATCTCGGCAACGCAGTCCTCCTCATCGAGGGCGAGATCCCTTCCGGGCTCGAGGCCAAGGCGCGTCGCGCTGTCGGCAACTGCCCTGAGCATGCCCTCACCATCCTGGGGGACTGAGCACGTGACCGCGCTCGACCCGTTCACCGACTACGACATCTTCGACCCGGAGTACCTGATCAACCCGTTCCCGACGATCGACGCGATCCGTTCGTCCGAGTGCCCCATCGCACACACCGAGCGATGGGGTGGCTCATGGCTGCCGACGAAGTACGCCGACATCGTGGCCATCGCACAGGAACACGAGCTGTTCACCTCGCGCCAGATCATCGTCACCCCGCCCCCGCAGATCCAGTTCGAGGGGCCGTACGGTGGCGTCGCGGCCCCGCCGATCACGAGCGATCCGCCCGAGCACCACTGGCACCGCCGCCTCATCCTGCCGTTCTTCGCGCCGCAGGCCGTTGCCAAGTACGAGCAGGGCACGCGCGAGCTGTGCAACTCGCTGATCGACGGTTTCATCGAGCGTGGCCGCGCCGACTCGGCCGCCGAGTACGCACAGCAGATCCCGGTGCGGGTGATCGCCACGATGCTCGGTGTGCCCACCGAGATGAGCGACGAGTTCACCTCGTGGGTGCGTGGCGTGCTGGAAGTCGGCCTGCAGGACCCGAAGGTGCGCTTCGCGTCGCGGATGAAGATCCTCGACTACTTCCGGGCCCAGATCGACGATCGCAAGGTCAACCCGCGTGAGAACGACCTGATCACCACCCTTCTCGACAGCGAGGTGGACGGGCACAAGGTGCCGGAGGACTACGTACACGGGGTGTGCAACCTGATGCTGGTCGCTGGTGTCGACACCACCTGGTCGTCGATCGGCGCCTCGCTGTGGCACCTTGCCCAGCACCCGGAGCAACGCCAAGAACTTCGCGACGACCCCGATCTGTGGCCGGCGGCCATCGAGGAGCTGCTCCGTGCGTACGCCCCGGTGACGATGGCCCGGATCGTTGATCACGACACCGAGTTCCAGGGTTGCCCGATGAGTGCCGGCGACCGTGTGCTGATGTCGTTCCCGGCGGCCAACCGCGACCCCGACCAGTTCGAGAACCCCGATGTGGTGGATTTCCATCGCGAGCACAACCGCCACGTCGCGTTCGGTGCCGGCATCCATCGCTGCGCGGGCTCCAACCTGGCCCGCCTCGAACTGCGGGTGGCGTTGCAGACGTGGCTGGCGCGCATTCCCGACTTCGAGCTCGCTGATCCGACCGACGTCACCTGGGCTGGTGGCCAGGTGCGTGGCACGCGGCGGGCGCTGGTCACGTTCTGACCGATGCTTCTCCTGCGTGGACAGGATGCGCTGCGGGTTCGATGGCGCAATGACGGCGGCTGGACCCGTGAGATCACCCGTGAGCCGTCGACGGGTGAGTCCTTCGAGTGGCGCGTCTCGATCGCCGAGGTGGAAGTCGATGGGCCGTTCTCCGTGTTCGACGGTTACGACCGCGTGCTCGTGTTGCTCGAGGGGGCAGGCATGGATCTCGCCAACGCGGCGACCGGCGCGACCACCGAGCTGCGGCCCGACAGCCGGCGCACTCGCTTCGCCGGTGAGGTGCCGATCGTGGCGACGGTGCTCGCCGGCCCGACCACCGACTTCAACCTGATCTGGCGCCGAGATTCGTTCGTGGCAACGGCTCATTACGTCGAGGGAAGGCACGAGGTCGGAGCCGGCGGTGGCGCCGAGGTGGTCGCGGGTGTCTACCTGGCGCATGGCAGCGCAACACTGATCGACGGCACCGTCGCAGCGGCAGGCGATACGTTCGTCAGCGACCCGGGTGAGCGGTTGCACCTCGACCTGGACGGCTCGATGGTGGCCTTCGTGGTGGCTTCGCTCGCGGCCGCGGAGCGTGGACTCACCGGGCTGACGGTGGTCGAGAAAGATCGCGACTGAACTAGCATTCAGGAAATGGCAACGATCACTTCGCTTCGGCACGACAACGAGTCGCTGGAGGTCACCTGGTCGGATGGCGTCGTCTCCCGGTTTCCGTGGTTGTGGCTGCGCGATCACGCGCACGACGACGACACGATGCACCCGGTCACCCAGCAGCGCCAGTTGTTCACGGCGCGCGTGCCTCGCGGGTTGCGCGGGCTGAGCAGCGATGTCGTGGACGGCGCGCTGCACGTGACCTGGGACATGCTCGAACCGACATCGGTGCTGCCGATCTCGTTCCTCGCCACGTACCGCTTTCCGCGGGTCGCGCGTGCTGCGGTGGATGTGCCCGTCACGCTGTGGAACGCGGCCTCGCTGACGACCCCGACGGTCGCCCACGACCTGGTGATGCACACCGATGCAGGTCTCGCGCAATGGCTCACCTACACACTGCAGTACGGCTTCTGCATCGTGACAGGAACACCGGCCACCGCGGAGGCCACCGAGGCGCTGCTGCGGCGAGTTGCGTACATCCGCGAGACGATCTTCGGCGGGTTCTGGGAGTTCCAGGCCGACATGTCGAAGGCGGACACTGCGTACACCACGCTGGAGTTGCGCGGGCACACGGATGGCACGTACAGCGCCGATGCCCCAGGGTGTCAGCTGCTGCACTGCCTCGAGTTCGTCGGTACCGGGGGAGAGAGCACGATGGTCGATGCGTTCGCCATCGCCCGTCGGATGGAGTCGGAACATCCCGACCTGTTCGAGGCCTTCTCCTCGATGATGGTGCCCGGTCAGTACATCGGTGATGGCGCTCACCTCATGGCCGCTCGCCCGGTGTTCCGCCACGACCACACAGGCCGGCTGGTACAGGTGTCGTTCAACAACTACGACCGTGCGCCGTTCCTGCTCGCCGAGGCGGACATGCTCACGTTCTACGACGCGCTGCGGGTGTTCGAGGAGCTTGCCAACGACCCAGCGATGCAGTGGCGCCACGTACTGGCGCCTGGTGAGGCGATGCTGTTCGACAACTGGCGGGTGCTGCACGGCCGGGCCGCCTACACCGGGCTGCGCCGGATGTGCGGTGGTTACATCAACCGCGAGGATCTGGAAAGCCGGCTGCGTCAGCTGCTCTGAGGGCCGTCAGGCCAGGTCGGCGTCATCGATGACCAGGTCGGCCGCCGCCGACTCGTGGCCGATCAGGACAGCGTTCGGTTCATCGACCGTGTGGACCCAGCGTGCCGCCTCGGCGGCTGTGCGTCCGAAGCGGATGTGCCGGTCGATCAGGCGCCGCCGCCGAACGTCGTCGCCCGGGGCCATCAGCCACGTCTCGTCGAGCATTCCCGCCACCTCGGCCCATCGCCCCCGTTGCAGGAGCAGGTAGTTGCCTTCGGTGACCACCAGTTCGGTGCCGGTTGCGATACGGATCGCTCCGGCAATGGGCTCCTCGATCTCGCGGTGGAATCGGGGGACGAGCACGTCGACGCGACGCGCGTGCACCCGTTCGAGCGCGTGGAGGTAGCCGTCGACATCGAACGTGTCGGGGGCGCCCTTGCGATCCGATCGGCCGAGCCGGCGGAGCTGCTCGTTCGCCATGTGGAAGCCGTCCAGCGGCAGCAGTTGCGCACGGCTTGCGAAGTGGGCGACAACGGCGTCGCCGAGCGTGCTCTTGCCGGCCCCGGGTGCCCCGGCGATGCCGAGCACTCGGCCACCGCGAGCGAGCATCTGCTCGACGCGTTCGATGAGTCGTGGGTGGATCAGCCGTTGAGGTGGAGTTGCCATCGCTCGGAGAGCTCGTTTCGTCGTGGCGGGTCGGCGCCGACACGTTGGCAGGTGATCGCGGCCACCTCCTGGGCGGCTGCGACGGCACGAGCGACGAGTCCGGCATCGGCCAACCGCTCACGCCCGAGGCCCGCCTCGAGCCACCAGGCGAGGAACGCTCCGCCGAAGGAATCGCCGGCCCCGATCGTGTCGGCGACTTCGATCCGCTCCGTCGGTATGAGTAGTTCGTCGCCGGCGGTGATCGCCAAGGTGCCCTCTTCGCCCTTGGTCAACAGCACCAGCGTGACGCCGCGGACGACGAGCGAGCGTGCGAGCTCAACCGGGTCGACATCCGGCGCGAGGTAGGCGGCGTCCTCGGTGCTGAGCTTCACCACGTCGGCGCGCTCACATGACTCGTCCACGCGCCGGAGGTAGGCGGTGCGGTCGGTGACGACACCGGCGCGGCAGTTGGGATCGACCATCACCAGCGTGTTCGAGGGAAGCCCGCGCAGGTAGGCGATGACGGTCGAGGCCATCGGTTCCAGCACCAGGCCCAGGGTGCCCACGTGGACGGCCGCTGGCGCGCCGGCTGCTGCAGGCACGAGCGCGAGCGAAGGTGCGGAGGTGCCCGACACGTAGAAGTGGTAGGTGGCGGCACCCCGATCGTTCAGTTCTGCGACGGCGAGCGTGGTGGGCAGTGTGGTGCGCACGGTGGCGTCAGCGCACACACCGTCGGCCGTCAGTTGCGCGAACAGCTGCGAGCCGAAACGATCGTTGGAGATCGCGCCGAGAAAGGTGACGGGGTGCTGGAGCCGGCCGATGGTGCGCGCGGCGTTGTACGGCCCGCCGCCCAGTGTTGCCACGACGGCGCCGCCCGCATCGATCACGAGGTCGACCAGCGCCTCACCTGCCACGACGATCATCTCGTCCGAACCTACATGCCTCCGACGCCCGCAGCGACATGCCGACCAGGCGGCCCGCATGGCCCCTCCTGAGGCGCCGCCGCGTACGCTGGCCGGATGAGCCTGGATGAGCTGATCGCCCGCTTCGATGTTGCCGACCCAGCCTTCATTGCGGACCCTTACCCGGTGCTCAATGCGATCCGCGAAGCCACACCGATCTTCTGGAACGAGGGCACAGGGCAGTGGACGCTCACCCGCTTCAGCGATGTGCGCGAGTCGCTACGAGACCGTCGGATGGGCCGGAGCTACAGCCATCTGTACAGCCATGCGGAGGTCGGCCGTTCCGCCCCGGACCCGCGTTGGGCCGCATTCCAACAGCACGAGCAGTGGTCGCTGCTGTGCCTCGAGCCGCCGGACCACACCCGCATCCGGCGGTTGGTGGCCAAGGTGTTCACGCCGCGATCGATCGCCGCGTTGCGTCCGTCGGTGCAGGCGTTTGCCGACGAGCTGCTCGATGTCTGCCGTGACATGGGTTCGTTCGAGTTGCTGCGCGACTACGCCCAGCCGTACTCAGTGGCCGTGATCTGCTCGATGCTGGGCGTGCCGCGCACGGATACGCAGCTCCTGCTCGACTGGTCGCACGCGATCGTGAAGATGTACGAGCTGAGCACGACCGACGCAGTGCGCGAGGCCGCGAACACCGCCGCTGCCGAGTACATCGCCTACACGAAGGCGCTGATCGCAGAGAAGCGGCGCACCCCCGACGGGCTGTTGGTCAGCGAGCTGGTTCGAGTGGAAGACGAAGGTGACACGCTCACCGAGGACGAGATCGTCTCCACCACGATGGTGCTGCTCGAGGCCGGCCACGAGGCCACGGTCAACACGCTGGGCAACGGCATGCGCGCGATCCTGCGCCATCCCGGCGAGTGGCAGCGCGTCGTCAGTGGGGAGGTGCCGGCGCGGGTAGCGGTGGAGGAGATGCTGCGCTGGGACCCTCCGCTGCACCTGTTCGAGCGCTGGGTACTGGAGGACGGCGTCGAGATCGCCGGCCAGCCGGTCGCGGTAGGTGAGGAGATCGCGATGCTGTTCGGCTCGGCGCAGCGCGACCCGCGCCGCTTCGACGACCCAGACCGGTTCGATATCGCCCGCGGCGACGCCGGCCACATCGGCTTCGGGGGTGGCATCCACCTGTGTGTCGGAGCGCCGCTGGCCCGCCAGGAGATCGAGGTCTCGGTGGCGGGCCTGGCCGCCCGCTTCCCCGAGATCGAGATGGCTGCCGAACCGGTGTACCACCCCAACTTCGTGATCCGCGGCCTCACCGGCCTCCACCTGCGGGGCTGATGCGGACTCGCCGATCGGTACGCTGCGGGCGAATCGAGGAGGGGCGACAGGATGATTCGGCACGTGGTGATGTTCCGGTGGAACGATGGTGTGGACGCAGCGCACATCGCGGCGACCACGGCGGAGTTCGCGGCGCTGCCGTCGGCGATCCCGCAGATCCGCTCGTACGCATGGGGCGCCGATCTCGGGGTTGCCACGACCAACTTCGACTACGCGGTCACCGGCGAGTTCGACTCTGTCGACGACTTCCTCGCCTACCGCGATCACCCTGCGCACCAAGCGTTGGTGCAGGCGTTCATCGTGCCGCACGTGCGCGAACGCATAGCCGTGCAGTTCGACGTCGGCTGAGCCTGCTCAGCTGAGCACGGCCTCCACTCGGCGAAGGACTTCGGCGACATCTTCGTCGGTGGTCTGGAAGCTGGTCACGAAGCGGAGCACTCCGCCGGGCATGTCGTAGAACAACACGTCGCTCGCCTGCAGCGCGGCGATCACCTCAGCGCCCACCTGGGCGAACAGGATGTTCGCCTGCGGGTCGTTGAGCAGTTCCACGCCCAGGCCGCGCATGCCGGCGCTCAGCGCGGCCATCGCATCGTTCGAGTGGCGGGCCAGCCGCAGCCACAGGCCGTCGGTGAGGTAGGCAACCAGCTGTGCGGACTGGAAGCGCATCTTGCTGGCGACATGGCCGGCCCGCTTCACGCGGTAGACCAGCTGCTCGCTGACGGCCGGGTCGAGGCAGACGATGCCGTCCGTACTGAGCGCGCCGTTCTTGATCGCACCCAGTGAGAACGCATCCACGCCGGCGTGGGTCAGCAGCGCGGCCGGGGCGCAGCCGTTGGCAGCGATCGCGTTCGCGAGCCGTGCGCCGTCGAGATGCATCCGTAGGCCGCGCTCGTGTGCGACCGCCGCCAGCGCGGTGACCTCGGCGGGGGAGTAGATCGTGCCGAAGTCGGTCGGGCAGGTGATGGACACAACGGCAGGCTGCGAGTGGTGAGGGTCGCCCCAGTTCGTCGCGTCGTACACACGCTGCACAGCGGCCGGTAGGAGCTTGTACCCCTCGCCCTGCAGGCCGCGCATCACGGCGCCGCCGCTGAACATCGAGGTGGCGCCGCCTTCGTTGACGATGATGTGCGACGTCTCATGACACAGCACGCTGCCCCACGGCGGGCACAACGCCGACAGAGCGAGCGAGTTGGCTGCCGTGCCACTGACCACCGGGAACAGCTCGGCCTCGCGGTGCTCGAACACGTCGCGCGTCAGCTCGCGCGCCTGCGCGGTGATCGCATCACCGCCGTAGGCGAGCGCCGAGCCGTCGTTGGCGGCGGCGACTGCAGCCATGATCTGGGGTGCCACGCCCGCCGCATTGTCGCTGCGCAGCTCGATCGGACGGGAATGGGATGAACTGGCCGACAGAAGCGACATGGCCGCCAACTCTACGAGCGCGGCGGCGTGGCGAACGACCGGGCATGATGGGAACGTCATGAATGCTCCGGACCCCTGCGACGAACCGTGTGAGTGGCAGCGCTGGGCGATCGCCCAGATCGACGCCGACTTCCAACGGTCTGCCGACACCCACCTGATTGCGTGCCCGATCCCGCGCTTCGCTGCGGCAGGAATCGACCTGTACTTCAAGGATGAGTCCACCCACCCGACGGGCAGCCTGAAGCACAGGTTGGCCCGATCCCTGTTCCTGTACGCGCTCTGCAACGGTTGGATCGAGCAAGGCGACACGGTGGTGGAGGCTTCCAGCGGCAGCACCGCCGTCAGTGAGGCGTACTTCGCGCGCCTGCTCGGCCTGCCGTTCATCGCTGTCATGCCGCGCAACACGTCGGCGGAGAAAGTCGCGCAGATCGAGTTCTACGGCGCCACCTGCCACTTCGTCGAGCGGGCCACCGACGCCTACGAGGAGGCGCGTGTTCTCGCCGAGACCGCCGGCGGCCACTACCTCGACCAGTTCACGTATGCGGAACGGGCCACCGACTGGCGCGGCAACAACAACATCGCCGAGAGCATGGCGGCGCAGATGCGTAGCGAGCGGTTCCCCGTGCCGGCGTGGATCGTCGTCGGAGCCGGCACCGGCGGCACCAGTGCCACCATCGGGAGATACCTGCGCTATCACCGGCTGGCATCACGGTTGTGCGTCGCGGATCCCGCCGGGTCGGTGTTCAAGGCCTACTTCGACACCGGCGACGCCACGCTCACGTCGGCGGGCTCGCACATCGAAGGCATTGGCCGTCCGAGGGTGGAGGCAAGCTTCATCAGGACCGTGATCGATCGGATGATCGAGGTTCCCGACGCCGTCTCGGTGGCGGCGATGCGTGCGCTGAACCACCAACTCGGCAGGCGGATCGGGCCCTCGACGGGTACCAACTTCGCGGCGATGCTGCATCTCGCCGAGGAGATGCTCAATCGTGGCGAGCAAGGATCGATCCTCTCGCTCATCTGCGATCCCGGTGAGCGCTACCTCGCCTCGTTCTACGACCCCGAGTGGGTGGCGCAACACATCGGCGACTGCACCTCAGCGGCTGCCGGTGTGGCCACCGTGCTGTCGGGCATTGACACGCCCCCGGGTCATGCAGGCAGACTCCATTCCTGATGCCCAGTCGTCGCCGCCCCAAGTCTCCCGCCAACCCTTCGAGAGAAACGTTCGCCCAGCCGCCCGCCGCGAGTGCCAAGGCCGGGTCGGGTGCCGTGCCCGACGTGGAACGCGATCTGGAACGATTCGCAGCAGCGTTGAAGGATTCTGCGATGGCGGACAAGGCCGCCCGGCAGCAGACTCTGCAACAGCGCGCCGACGCTGCTCGCAGGGCTGATGAGGCGGCCGCTCACGACAGGGCACTGGTGGCCGCACGACGCGATCTCCAGCGTGCTGTGGAGGCTGTGCGCCACAGCAAGGAGGCGGGTCGCGGTCGTGTCGAGGCCGACGCCGCCTGGAAAATTGCCAAGGCTCGTCTCATCGAACTCGAGACCGGCGCAGCACCGGCCTGGGCGCCCAAGCCACCGCCGCCCGAGCCGGGGGCCGACCCAGACGGTGGGGCGCCCGCCAGGCTCGACGAGGACGAGTCGGCCGCCGGAAGCTCAGCTACGCACGACACCGACTGAGGCCGCAACATCACGCGAGCGTGCGGCCCTTTCGTCGGGTGTCATCGACAGGGAGCCGACAACCTCCGCAGCAAAGGCGGCGAGCACGGTGAGGGTGGCAGCATCGGTGAAGCTGCCGGTGGCGTCCGACTTTGTGCGCGGGCAGCGATCCCCAATTGGGCGACGACGTGCGCGCCCTGCCACACCAGTGTCTGTGCCAGCACCTGACGAGCGAACGGTCCACCCGAGGTGCCGGCGCTGAGGATGCCGACCGGCTTGTCGTAGAGCTCGCCCGAACCCACCACCCAGTCGAGGGCGTTCTTGATCGCGCCCGCCAACGAACCCGCGTACTCCGGCGCAGCGATGATCACCGCGTCGGCCCCGGCTATCTGCGCGCGAAACGTCGCGACCACCTCGGGTGGCGCATCGGTCTGATCCGGCCGCAATGGCGGGATGTCGGCGAGCGAATCATCGCGGGTCACAGTCACGATCACCGGCCGCGCCGACAGACACCGCTCGACCTCGCGTAAGGCGTCCTGATGTGCCGAGTTGGGGCCGAGACTCCCGCAGATGGTCAGGATCGTGACCATCGAGCCCGCACCACCGTCGACCGGTCGCTGTTCATCGCGTACCTCCTGCCTCGAACGTAGCGCGCGTCACTCCACTGTCGCCCCGGGATCGGCACCGTTAGCATTTGTAGCAATCCAGGCTCCGGAAGAGGGATCAGATGGCTCGCTACGTCACCACAGTTCGCACCCAGATGTCGGCGGAGTCGGCGTTCGACTACATGGCCGACCTTCGGAACTTCGCCGAGTGGGACCCGGGCGTCAAGAAGGTCGTGCAGGTCGAGGGCGACGGTGCTGGTGCCGGCACCGAGTTCGACGTGACGGTCACGGGTGCCACCCTGCGGTATCGGACGACCACCTACCGGCCCGACGAGGAGTTGGTGGTGGTGGCACGCAGCCGCACCCTGACCTCCACCGACACGGTGACGGTGAGCGTCGACACCGACGGCACGCTGGTGAGATACGACGCCGTGCTCGAGCTCAACGGCCTGCTGCGCCTCGCCGACCCGTTTCTCCGCCTGGCCTTCGGGCGCATCGGTGACCGCGCTGCAGCCGGCTTGCGGTCTGCGCTCGATGGCGTGGACGTGCCCGCATGAACCTCGGCTCGATCCTCGATGCCGTGCTCGAAGCGCCGGTCGTCACCAGCTTCACCCGCCTCGGCTATGACGCCCGCTCGCGGCTCGCGCACTGGAAGCCGCTCGATGAGTACGACCTCACCGGCCGGACGATCCTGGTGACGGGAGCGTCGTCGGGGCTGGGTCAGGTTGCCGCGCTCCAGTTCGCGCGCTGCGGTGCCGCGGTGGTATTGCTCGGACGTGACGAAGCCAAGACCACGAGGGTCCGCGACGAGATCGCCGCGAGCACCGGCAACACCTCGCTCACGGTCGTGGTCGCCGACATGGGCGATCTTCCGGCAGTGCGCGCGGCCGCCGGCCAGATCATCGAGCAGCACTCGCAACTCGACGTACTGGTGCACAACGCCGGTGCCCTCAGCGCCACTCGCCAACTGTCGCCACAGGGCATCGAGCAGACAGTGGCGAGCCAGGTGGTTGGTCCCTTCCTGCTCACGTCGCTGCTGCTCCCACTGCTGACGGCAAGCGCCCCGGCGCGCGTGATCACGATGTCGTCCGGGGGCATGTACGCCACCGGCCTGACGGTCGCCGACTTGCAGATGGGCGACGATTACAAGGGGAGCGAGCAGTACGCGCGAGCCAAGCGCGCCCAGGTGACGTTGAACGAGATGTGGGCGCAACGCTTCCCTGCTCGTGAGATCGTGTTCCACGCGATGCACCCCGGCTGGGCCGACACCCCTGGCGTGCGCGACGCACTGCCCACCTTTCGGCGAATTGTCGGCCCACTCCTGCGCACACCCGAACAGGGCGCCGACACGCTGGTGTGGCTCGCTGCCGACGACGGTGAACCGCTCGCCGGGACCGGCCGGTTCTGGCTCGATCGCCACCAGCGTTCGATCCACAAGCTGCCGAGCACCCGATCGAGCGATACCCCCGCTCGGCGTGCGGAACTGTGGGAGTGGGTGTGTTCCGCGGCTGACGTCGATGCAGCCCACATTCCTGGTGTGGCCGACCGTTCCTCAAGGTAGGATCGAATCTTCAAGGGTTTTCCGGCTTGCCGGATCCACGTCGAAGGTGAGGGCCAAAATGGCCACAGGTACAGTCAAGTTTTTCAACGCTGAAAAGGGCTACGGCTTCATTTCCCGCGAGCAGGGCGAAGATGTGTTCGTGCACTTCTCGCAGATCCAGGGCGAGGGCTACAAGTCCCTCGTCGAGGGTCAGAGCGTCGAGTTCGACGTTGCCCCCGGTCGTAAGGGCGAAGAAGCACAGAACGTCCGCCCGCTCTGAGCAGCAACGGTCGTGCCAAGCGCGACCGCGAGCGTGCCAAGCAGGAAAAGGCGTCACTGAAAAGAGATCGCAAGCAGGCGGAAGCGTCTGCTGAGCCGTCGGCTGAAGACGTAGAGGCGGCATCCGCCCCGAAGCGCCCTCAGGACGATGTACTCGCAGATCTCGCTGCACTGCATCAGCGTTTCGACGACGAATCGATCTCCTTCGAGGATTTCGAATCGGCGAAGGACCTGCTGCTCGCACAACTCGCTGTCGAATAACAACTGAATCTCAGTCGCGCCGAGCCGGTGCGCCGCAACTACACGCTTCGGTGTGTGGCCGGCGCCCGGCTCGCTGTGCGTTCCGGCGCTGTCAGTGCGGCGTGTAGTGCAACCGGCGTAACCCCAGCTTCACCGATGGCCCCAGGACCAGTGCGAACAGCACGGTGCCCGGGCCGAGAGAACCGCCGATCAGGGCGCCGAGCACCACCGGCGTGCCGTCGCTGATCCAACGTGCTGGCACGATGCCCATGCCGCGGTGGACCAGCCCGAGCATGACGACCTCCGTGGGCCCAGGGCCGAGCTCGGTGGTGATCACCATGCAGATGGCGACCGCGATGATGGCGATCGCCACCAGCAGCATCGCGACCCGCGGTGCGACGGCGTGCACCTCGGGCAAGAACGGCAGCACGAGGTTGACGAACTGGCCGATCACCACTGTGCCGGCGATGCACGCCCACCCGAGCTTGCCACCGAGCAACCCGCCGAGGGCGAAGAACACGACGGAGACTGCGATGAAGCACAGCCCCAGCGACCAGCCGATCGCCTCGTGCACCCCGGTGGTGAGGACGTCGAATGGAGCGACGCCGAGATCCGCGCGGATCAACAGCGGGATTCCGATGCCCACCCCTATCCAGGAGCCGACCAGGCGGGAGTAGCGAGTGGCGGGCAACATGACCAGAACAAGCTACTGAAGTTGTCCGCCGACCGAGCCGAGTGGGAGGATCCGCGGATGAGTCAACAGCACTGGACAGTCACCCCGATCACGGGAACGTTCGGCGCCAGGGTCACCGGTGGCCGTCTCGCGGATGGAGTGGATGGCGGCTGGCTCGGCGCGATGTTGGCGCAGCATCTGGTACTGGTTCTGCCGGCGCAGCACATCACGCACGCCCAGCAGGTGGCGCTCGCGCGTGCGCTCGGCGAGCCGACGCCTGCGCATCCCGTTGTTCCCGGCCATCCGGATCATCCCGAGATCCTTGTGCTCGATAGCGCCGCAGGCGGTCGCAACGCACGCTGGCACACCGACGTCACGTTCGTTGCCGCACCACCGGCGGCATCTGTGCTGGTCGCCGATGTCGTCCCTTCGTTCGGAGGCGACACGATGTGGGCCGACACCCGCACCGGCTACGAGCGGCTGTCACCTTCGTTGCAGCGGACTATCGACGAATTGGAGGCGGTGCACCGCATCTCGCCGTTGGCCTACTGGGGGGAACCGTTCGACACCGCGCTCGGCCGCAGCGATGCGCAGCAGTTGTACGACGATGCGATGCGGGTGCCGCCCGTGATTCATCCGGTGGTTCGTGTGCACCCCGTCACGGGCCGCAAGAACCTGTTCGTGAACCCTGGCTTCACCAGTCACATCATCGGTATGTCGCGGATCGAGAGCGACGGCCTGTTGCGGCTGCTGTACGAACACGCAACTCAGCCGGAGCTGACGATGCGGCACAGTTGGGGCGCCGGTGACATCGTGATCTGGGACAACCGTTCGACGATGCACTACGCGGTCGACGACTACGGCGACATCGAGCGCGTGATGCGGCGCGTCACCATCCGCGGCGGCACGGCGATCGGTCCGACAGGGCTGGAGAGCCGGGTTGCCGACGATCCGCTGGTTGCCGTCCGCTGAGCTGCGTGCATCCGCTCAGGTGGTGTGCTGCAGCCATTGCGTGGCGCCCGCAGCGGCTGCCACCGCGGTGCTGAACGACGCTTGGAGCAGGTAGCCGCCCGTCGGTGCCTCCCAATCGAGCATCTCGCCGGCGACGAAGACGCCGGGGAGGCGGCGAAGCATGAACCGATCGTCGATCTCGGCAAGTGCGATGCCGCCGGCCGTCGAGATGGCGCGGGCAAGGGGTGTCATCGAGGTGACCCGCAGGGGGGTGGCTTTCAGGAGCGAGGCCAACTCGGCGTGGTCGGTCGGTACGCGGCCCGCCGTTGCCTCGCGGAGCAGTGAGACGGCGGCCGGCGACAGGCCGAGGCTCCGGCGCAGGCCGGTGGCCAGAGAGTCCTTCGGGCGTCGGCGGGCGAGCCGCGTCACCACCTGCTCGACGGTGAGATCCGGGTGCAGATCGACCGTCACGAGGCACTCACCGGTGACGGCGACTCTCTCGCGCACGACCGACGAGAGGGTGTAGACCGGACCCGACTCCAGCCCATCACGAGTGATGGTGATGTCGCCGCGGACCCGCTCGCCGGGAGCGCCCGATTTCGGCACCTCCAGCGCCACATTCTTCAGCGGCGTGCCGGCGAACCGCTCGGTGAACTCGTCGCTCCACTCGATGTGGACGCCGCAGTTCGCCGGAAGCAATGGCGCGACAACAATGCCTGCGGCAGCGAGGTGGCTCACCCATGCGCCATCGGACCCGACGCGCGGCCAACTCGCCCCACCGAGAGCGAGCACGATCGCATCTGCGGCCACGTCGCGCTCACTGCCGTCGGCCGCGCCGATCCGTAGTCGCGGGGCGCCGTGTCCGGAGAGTGTGGGCTCGTCGGCCCAGCCGAGCCACTTCGAACGGACGTGGATCTGCACACCAAGCCCCGCCAGCCGCTGCAGCCACGCTCGCAGAAGCGGGGTGGCCCGCATCGCGGTGGGGAAGACGCGGCCGCTGGAGCCGACGTACGTCGGCTGACCGAGCCCGCCAGCCCAGTCGCGCAGTGCAGCGGGACTGTACGTCTCCACCGCAGCCCGCACGATCGGTGCGTCGCGGTACCGGGCCAGCAGATCGGGGAGCGGCTCTGCGTGCGTCAGGTTCAGCCCGCTCCGGCCGGCGAGCAACAGCTTGCGTCCGACCGATGGCATGTGCTCGTAGACATCCACCACCCATCCGTCCTGTGCCAGCCGTTCGGCTGCCATCAACCCAGCGGGTCCGCCACCGAGCACGGCGGCAGTGGGCGAGGGCTTCATCCGGCGTGGTGCGCTGCGAGCGCTGCGGCAAGGTGCGTGTGTCCGAGCCGCACCGCATGTTCTCGAGCCGTGACACCGTCGCGATCGGCGAGCATCGGGTCCGCCCCGGCAGCGAGGAGGACGGCGACGATCTCCCGGTAGGGCTGCGAGCCGTCGCCGAGGATGACCGCCTCGAGCAGGGCGGTCCAGCCGAGATCGTTGACATGGTCGATGTTGATGCCGGTAGCTGCCACGCGACGCACGTACTCGACGTGGCCGCGCTCGCTCGCCGGGATGATGCTCACACCCCCGTAGCGATTGCGCAGCGAGAGGTCGGGGTTCGCGGGTAACAGGGCCTCCAGCATCGCGACGCTGCCGGTGACCCCCGTGGCGAGCCAGGGGGTGTCGTTGCGGTCATCGAGAGCATCGGGATCGGCGCCGCTGGTCACCAGCAGCTTCGCCACCTCTACCTGGTCGGCCAGCACGGCCAGCATCAGCGCTGTGCGGCCACGGTGGTCGCGTGTCTCGATCTGTGCGCCGCCCGCAATGGCTGCGGCGACACCGTCGGCATCGCCTGCTGTCGCACCGTCGAGCAGCGCTGTCGTCATGTGTGGAGCTCCTCGCTGTTCTGATCGAACCATACGTGCCCAGACGGTGTGCGGCCTTGGTCGGCGACGCCCCGGAAATCTGTTACCTGGTGCCTACCTACCGGTCAGTAGGGAGAGTATGCTGACGATGTGACGAGTACAGGCACGCAGCTGCTCACCCCCCGCACCCACTCGCTGAACGATGTCCGCGACATCATTCCGGAGGTGTGCTACAAACGGCCCACCGCCCCGGCCGTGAGAGCGCTGGTGCAGGCGTGGGTGCTGTATGCGGTGCCGATGGTCGGGCTCGCGCTCACCAACACCTGGTGGGCAGTCGGGGCCTGGTGGGTGTTGGCCGGTCTCGCAGTCTCGGGTCTGTTCGTGCTCGGGCACGACGCGTCACATCAGGCGCTGTTCGAGTCGCGAAAGCTCAACCGGATCGTCGCTCAGGTGTGCATGGTGCCCAGCTTCCACGTCGAGGCGGCATGGGATCTGGGTCACAACCGCATCCACCACGGATACACCACCCGCCAGGGGTTCGACTTCGTGTGGCACCCGGCCACCGTCGAGGAGTACGCAGCGATGGGCAGGTTCGCCCGGCTGCGTCACCGCTTCGAATGGTCCCGTCTCGGCTCCGGCGCGTACTTCCTGCGCACCGTGTGGTGGCAGAAGATGTGGCGCTTCAATGCGCCCGGCAAGCGCCACGATGCCATCGTGCGCGACAAGATCGTGCTGAGCAGCGTGCTGCTGCTGGCGTTCGGCGGGGCAGCTACCTACGGCGCCCTCACCGATGGCCTGCTCGGCGCGGTGTGGGTGCCGGTCAAGATGCTGGTGGTCCCGTTCCTGTTGTTCGTGCAAGTGATCGGTTGGACCGTGTACGTGCACCACGTCGCGCCCGACATCCGCTGGTGGCCGCGCAAGGAGTGGACGCAGTTCAAGGGACAGATGGAGAGCACCACGATCCTGCGGCTTCCAGTCGTCGTGAACAAGCTGTGGTTCCACAACATCTTCGTTCACGTGCCGCATCACGTCGATGCCCGCATCCCGTTCCACCAGCTGCCGGCGGCCGCCGCGGCGATCGTCGCCGCCTACCCGCAGACGGTCCGCTCCGGCAAGCTGTCGATGCGTGAGTACGTGCGAGATGCAAGGGCCTGCAAGCTGTACGACTTCGAGGCCGGCACCTGGTTGCCGTACTCGGCGGCGAAGGGTGTCACGCCCGCGTCGGCAGTGGCGTCGCCTCCCGTCGGCTGAGCGCCTGCGTCGGTCAGCGTTCGAAGCGGATGCGGCTCCAGCGTTCGGGTTGGTGCGTGTCGTACACGCCGTGGCTGGTGAGTGCCGTCGCCGGATGCGGCGTGACTTCGCGGCCACCCACCACCAGCTTCTGAAACCGCCCGAGGAACATCCGCCATTCGTCGCCCGGCTCGGGTGGCAGTGACCTGCCGTGGGCCAACAGCTCGAGGCTCGCCCAAGGGACGGCGATCTCCAGCGACCAACCGCGATCGACGTCGGTGTCGTCGTTGAGCGTGCCGTCGAGCGCGATGGCGGTACGCAAGCCCGGAAGGTCGAAGTCGGTGAACGCCCAGCGAATGCCACGAGGATGAGTGCCGCGCCAGAAGCTCGCAGGCGAGCGGTCGTAGTCGCCGCCGAACGTGTACGTGTCGGGGCCGTGCACGTCGAGACCAGCGGTCTCGAACCTTCCGCCCCGCTCGTAGGCGTCCTTCCAGACGAACAGCACCTCGTACACGGTGTTGGCGGCATTGACCTCGAGCTCGTAGTAGCAGTCGCCGCCGTCGATGAACACCTCCAGATCGTTCTCCTGGAAGATGATGCTGTCGCGTTCCGTGAGCAGCGCTCGTAGGAACGGTTCCTCGGCGGTGAACGCAACGTACAGGTGAGTGTCGTCCCACAGCACCGCTGTACGGGTGTCGTACATTCCTGGTGAGCCGTCGGCCATGTCGACGAACCGGCGGCTCCACTGAGCGTTCGCCCACTGCGCCTTGGTCACATCGCCGTCGATACCCAGGGGCCCGTTGCAGCGGCGGGCAACGTAGTCGGGCATGGGCACACTCACACGGTAGTTGGTGGTGGCGGAGCGGTCGTTGGTGTCATCGTCGTCGATGGGTCCACCGTGGTGGTCGGGTCCGTGGTCGTCGGTGGAACGTCGGTGGTCGAGGTCGTGGCGACAACCACGGGGCCGTTCACCGGTTCGTGCATCCTGGTTCGGTACCGGCTGACGTTGCCGCGGCTCGGCTGGGTCTCACCGGCAGGTCCGGCCATGAAGACGCGCAGCACGTTGAGCGTCACGCCGCGAACGATCTCGAAGCGTTGGATGCCTGGGCATGTGCCATCGAGGCCGCAGCTCCAATCGATCGTGCCGGCTGCGAACACCCCCGCCCCGCTCGCGCGGGTGTGATAGGCGGTGACCTGTTGATAGGTGAGCTCGCGGCAGGTCAGTGGGGTCACCGCCAGCAGTTCGACACCGGGAGGGGTTTGCGACGACGGCGCAAGTTCGTCGAACTCGACGCCGACCAGGTTCTTGAGCCGCTCGCCCTCCTTGGCGCCGGTGCCCTCGTACAGCCAGCTGCTGGTGTTGACCAACCGCATGTTGGCGCGTACCTCGGCGCATCCGTACTGGATGCCCACGATCTCGGCCTCAGGCTTTCTCAACGGCGACTCGCGCCAGTTCACCGTCACCTGCTGCGGGTCGCCGCCCGCTCCAGAGTCGCGGACGCGGTAGTTCACCTCGCGCCGATCCGGCGCGCCGGTGGCGCCGGGCTCGAGGCGGATGTTGCGGTAGACGGCGTTGGCGCCGAAGAAGGCGATGTTGCGGCCCGCGTCGAGTGCGCCGACCAATCCTGCGCGCATCGGCCACGAGTAGTACTCGTCGTGACCGGTGCTGACCAACGCTCGCCGGCTGCCTGCCAGCGACGGTTCGCGATGGAGATCGATGTTGGTGATGTAGGCGACGTCGAAACCCTGCTGCTCGATGAATGACAACAGCGGCAGTTCGTGGGTCGGGAAGTCGGCTGCACCCTGTGCATAGCTGTGCGCATATGGCCGATCGAAGCTCACCACTTCCGCACGAAACTTTCGGCGTGGCTCGAAGCACTCGTAGAGCGTGCAGTCGCCCCATGGGTTGTACGCCTGCCAGGTGGTGACCGCGCTCATGAACAGCAGGTCGCCTGCCGCCGCATCATGACGGATGGTCAATGGCACGTAGTGGCCGCCGCCCCCACTGCTCTCCAGCTTCAACAGGTAGGCGCCGGGAGGCCACTGCTCGGTGATGTCGACCGTGAGTGAGGGCGTCCAGGGCGCTTCGGCCATGCCCGTGTCGGCGACGAACGAGGCGGCAGGCTGCCGACTGCCGGCCGTCGGCTCGGACTGCCACACCAGGCGAGCCTGCAGGCCGTCGTACCAGCCCATGCGGAACGCCTTGACGGTGAAGGTCGCCGCCGGCGTATCGACGAACATCGTCACCGTCTGGCCGATCGTGGCGCTGGTGGTGTCGGCGTACCCTTCGACCCAGGCGCCGGGTGTGTCGCGCACCGGGTCCGCGGGGTCGTTGATGATCCGCCAGTCGGTGCTGCCGGGCCGTCGGTTCTCCTCGGCAACCCATCCCGGTTGGGCGTACGGGTCGCCGGGTGACGCCTCCACCGTCGTCGGCGAGATGGTGGTCGTGGTGGTCGTGCTTGTGGTCGTGATCGTGGTCGTGGTTGACCTGACGACCGCGCTGGCCGCCGCGACAGAGTCGGTGGTGGTCGCGTTGCGACTGTCAGGCGCTGTCGAGCACCCTGCGATGAACGCGCAGGCTGCGGCGAGACCACACACTCGACGAATGCCCCCAACCGTCACGAGGGGGAGGCTAGCCCGGACAGGCGCGCCGGGTTTGTTCAAGTTGCCGCAGCGGCGGCCCGGCGGAGGGTCACCGCAAGGATCGCAAACGCGACGAGGGCGACCACACCGAACGCGACACGCAGGCTCTGCCACTGGGCCAGAGCTCCAGTGCTCACTGCGGTCAGCATCGCCCCGCTGCGCTGGCCCAGCAGCATCGAGCCGAGACCGGCGCCGGCCGAGGTGCCCGGTAGCCGCGCCGCTGTCGCGTACAGCTGGGGGAAGACCACCGACAGGCCAAGGCCCCACACGACGAGACCGAGCAGAGCGACCGCTGTGACCGGTGCAGCGACGGTGATCACGGCGCCGAGTGCGACCATCCACAGGGCGCCGAACAGCAGCCGGCGCTCACCGATGCGTTCCAGCACGTGGTCGCCTCCCAGCCGGCCCACGAGCATCGCCCCTGCGCACGCCACCGTGCCGAGGCCGCTGAGGCGACCGGCGTCGAACACGTCGCGCATCAGGACGGCGGACCAGTCGTTGGGTAGGACCTCCAGCGAGACCGCAGCCATTGCGGCGAAGGCCATGGCCACGGTGGTGATCGACACCGCCCGCGGGCCTCGCGGCGCGGCCTCGTTCGGGTGTGCTGCGACCGCGAGAGGAACCGGCGGCGGGTCGTGTCGAAGGAGCCAACGGCGCACGGACCAGACGGTCGCCAGCAACGCCATACCGACGATGGTGAGGTGCACACGAATGTCGACGCGTGCGGCCGATGCCAACGAGCCGAGCACCGCCCCGCCGGTGAAGCCCAGGCTCCACATCGCATGCAACCGGTTCATGATCGAGCGACCCGACTGCTGCTGCACCGTGACGCCCTGAGCGTTCATGGCCACGTCGTTGCAGACATCCAGGGCGCCGAGTGCCGTGAGCAGGATCAACAACGTAGGTGCGGACGGCGCGAACGCGATCAGCGGCATGCCGATGGACAGCGCAGTCGCGGCAATGGTGAGCAGGCGACGACTGCCCAGCCGGTCCATCGCTCGGGCGACCAGGAGCGAGCCGACGATGCCGCCGAGACCTCCCCCCAGCAGGGTGGCCCCGAGCCCGGCGTTGCCGATGCCGAGGTTGTCGCGGATCTCGGGGATGCGGGGCAGCCAGTTGGAGAACGTCGCGCCGTTGACGAGGAACAGCGCGGCGACAGCGACGCCGGAGTGGCGCAGCCGAGGAGCTCCGTCGGACGGTGGTTCGGTCGGCGGGCTCACGAGGGGTAGTTCTATCGCAAGCCCGTCGCGACACACTCGATCGGCACAACGTCTGTCGATCATCCAGCGCTACACCTCGCTGCCGATCAGCTGGCGGTAGCGCGGCGTAGCACGATCTCCAGGCAGTCGGCGGTTGCGTCCTCTTGCGGGAAGTGACCGGCGCCCTCGATGCGATCGAGCGTGCTGCCGGGGAGTTGGTGGTGCCACTGCTGGGCCCACTCCCACGTGAACACACCGTCGCCGTCGCCGAACGCCAGATGGATCGGTAGCCCCAACGTGGGCAACGTGTCGAAGCACCACTGCTGAACGGCTGCATTGCCGGCTTCGGGCTCCGCGAACGGGATGCAGTACGGGAAGCGACGGGCGCCCGCTTTCGATTCGATGCCGTCGTACGGCGCGTCGTAGGCCGCTGCCAGCGCATCGCGGTCATGGCCGTCGCGTCGCAGGCTCATCGAGACGATTCGTCCGGTCGGCATGTCGCCGCCCAGCGCGTCGGGGTTCAAGGCCATCTGTCGCCACATGCGGATGCCGTCGCTGTACTCGTAGCCCTCGTGGTGCAGCCACGTGTTGAGGATGAAGACTCGTTCGAAGCGCGCAGGCTGATCGCACACCTGGCGCAGGCCGATCGGGCCGCCCCAGTCCTGAACCACGACCGTGACGCGATGGAGGTCAAGCGTGTCGATGAGGTGGCGGATGCGCTCGCAGTGGCGTTCGATGACATACCAGTCGTCGTCCGTCGGCTTGTCGCTGCGGCCGAAGCCGACGTGGTCGGGTGCAATCACCCGGTATCCCGCCTGCACAAGAGTGTCGATCCACCCGCGATAGAGGTAGCTCCAGGTGGGTTCGCCGTGGAGCAGCAGCATCACGGGTGCGTCTGGCGGGCCTTCGTCGAGGTGGTGCACGCGCAGGCTGTTCCACTCCAGGTAGTGCGGTTGGTACGGGAAGTCGGGCAGCGACTCGAACGCGAGGTCCGGTGTGCGGAACGTCGGCATGATGGCTCCTACATCGTGAAGGCGAGATGGCGTGCGGCGTGGGCGCCGAGATCGCCGTCGCCCAGCCAGAGGATGCGCCCGTCGGCGATCGCGGCCTCAGGATCGATCCGGCCGCACGCGAGCAGCATGAACGTGAGCGAGTCGGTGATGAGGGTGAGGTCCGGGTTCGGCAGTTCGTCCACGCGCGTCGCCCGACCATCGACCCTGGCGAGCAGCCGTCGGTGGACGGGACCGGTGACCTCGATGGCGATGCTCCTGCCGTCGGCGAGGCCGATCTTCTTGCCGACGATGAACCCCAGCGAGCCATGCACCTCATCGAGTGCCAGTTCTGCTGCGGCGCCCCCGTCGTCGCCGTCGATGCCCAGCGGTACGCGGATGTCGCGTTCGTGCACCCAGACATCGAAGGCGCGGATGGCCATGAACCGACCGTAGGTGCCGGGGCCGACCGGGGTGACCGAAGGGCTGTCGAAGTCGTCATCGGTC
This sequence comes from Ilumatobacteraceae bacterium, assembly GCA_043721915.1. GTDB lineage: Bacteria > Actinomycetota > Acidimicrobiia > Acidimicrobiales > Ilumatobacteraceae > UBA668. Next base: position 23,415 of record JAYSPV010000045.1, read on the forward strand.
ATCGCGCTCAGCTCGGCCAGACGTGCTGCCGTGACCTCGCGGTAGCGGCCGAGAAGCTCGGCGGGGGAGAGCGGGCTGAGCTCCTCGCCGATCGCCGGCATCGCGGCGAACGGGTTGTCGTCACCCGCTCGCCAGCCGAGCAACGCAACCTCGATCATCGTCACGTGCTGGACAACTCCGCGCATCGTCCACGCGGGGCACAGCGACTGCGCCTGCCACTGCTGGGCTGACAACGCGTCCGCTGCGGCGCCGAAGGATTCGAAGTTGTGTTGCAGGACATCGATGAGGTGCATGCGTGACGGAGCCATCACTCGAAGGTAACTGCTGTCAGTAGACATGTCAATTGACGTGTCAATTGACATGTCGATCACGACCCGTCGAGCTGGTCGGCTATCGTTCGATAGGTGAATGACGGAGGTCCATCATGAGCGCCACGGCCAACGGCCACCAACCGGCACCACTGCCCACGCGTGCACCGGTGGTGATCGTCGGCGGCGGCGTCATCGGTTGCAGCCTCGCGTACCACCTGACGTTGCTCGGCCTCACCGACGTCGTGCTGTTGGAACGCCATGCGCTCACGGCCGGCACGACATGGCACGCAGCGGGGCTGATCACCTCCGCAGGGATGACCGACGAGACCTCGCTGTTCATGTCCCGGTACTCACGCGACCTCTACGCTCGGCTGGAGGCCGAGACCGGCCACTCCACCGGGTTTCGAGAAGTCGGACACATCTCGGTGGCATCCAACCCAAATCGGCTCGAGTCGTTGCGCCGGTCGGGAGCGTGGATGCGAGGTTTCGGTGTGCCCGACACGGAGATCTCGCCATCGGAGCTGCAGCAGCTGTGGCCCCTGCTGCGCACGGACGACGTGCTGGCGGGGTTCCTCGTCGCTGACGAAGGTCGTGCGGACCCGGTCGGTGTTGCCACTGCACTGGCCAAAGGCGCCACCTCGAGGGGCGCGAGAGTCATCAACGGTGTGAGCGCAACGGGCGTGGAGACCGCGCATCGCCGGGTCACAGCGGTACTCACCGATCACGGCCGGATCGAGACAGAACTGGTGATCAACGCCGGAGGCATGTGGGCCGGCCGGTTCGGTGCCACGGCAGGGGTGCACGTGCCGCTGCAGGCCGCCGAGCACTACTACCTGATTACCGACGCCGTCCCGGGCATGAGCCCTGACCTCGCGGTTGTGGAGGACGCCGACCGGTACGGCTACTACCGCCCGGAGGGCGACGGCATGCTGGTCGGCCTGTTCGAGCCGGTGGCGGCACCATGGAAGTTGGACGGCGTCCCGACCGACTTCGCGTTCGGCACCATCGACCCTGACTGGGACCGGATGGCCCCGTACCTCGCGAACGCGATGGACCGAATCCCCATCCTCACCGACATCGGGGTGCGGCTGTTCTTCTGTGGCCCCGAGTCGTTCACAGCCGATGTGCACCCGCTGCTCGGGCCGGCGCCCGAGCTGGACGGGTACTGGGTGGCGGCGGGGATGAACTCCCTCGGCGTGCTGTTGGGCGGCGGCGTCGGCCACGTGTTGGCGCACTGGATCGTCGACGGTGTGCCGCCTGTCGACATCACTGGGTACGCGATCGATCGCACCGCCACCTATGAAACGTCGCGTCGGTTCCGAGCCGAACGCACCGTGGAGCAACTGGGCGTGGGGTTCGGTGATGGCTGGTACCCAACCTTCAAGCCGCGTACCGCGCGCAACGTTCGCCGGTCGGTCGTTCACGAGCGGCACGTGGCGGCAGGCGCGCAGTGGAACACATCGTTCGGGTGGGAGTTCCCCGAGTGGTTCGCCGGCGATCAGCAGCCGGGCCCGATCAAGCCCGGCTTCCACCGGCAGCCGTCTCACGAGTTCATCGCCGCCGAGCACCGTGCGGTGCGCGAGGCAGTTGGTGTGCTCGACGTCAGCCTGATGGCGAAGCTGAAGATGCAGGGGCCATCGGCAGCTGCCGTGTTGAACCGGATCTCGGCCAACGACGTCGACCGCGAGATCGGTCGGCTGGTGTACACCCAGTGGCTCGACACGTCGGGTGGCATCGTCGCCGACCTGACCGTGCTGCGACTCGGCGAGGCGGAGTTCCTCGTCGTGGCCGGAGACATCATCCACCGCCGCATCGAGCCACTGATCCGCCGTGCGCTGCTGCCCGGTGAGGTCGCCGTCGTCACCGACGTCACCTCTGCCACGACTCTCTTGTCCGTGCAGGGACCGGCAGCGCGCGAGCTACTGGGCCGCCTCACCGACGCCGACCTGTCCAACGAGGCCTTCGCGTACCTCACCGCGCAGCAGTTGCACGTCGGCTACGCGCCCGTGTGGGCCGGGCGCGTCACCTACGTGGGTGAGCTCGGCTACGAGCTGCACGTGCCCACCGAATACGCGTTGGGCGTGTACGACGACCTGCTGTCGACCGGAGCCGACCTCGGCATCCGCCCTGTCGGGTTCGGGGCGATGTCGAGCCTGCGGCTGGAGAAGGGGTATCGCGACATGGGCGTGGACATCGACAACACCGATACCCCATTGGCCGCCGGGCTGGGCTTTGCCGTCGCGTGGGACAAGGTCGGCGGCTTCATCGGCCGCGAGGCGCTGCTGGCGGCGAAGGCCGCCGGTGCACCCATCAGGCGGCTGGTCAACCTGTTCGTCGACGACCCGACCGCCGACCTGTTCGGTGGCGAGCCGCTGCTGTTGAACGGCGAGTGGGTCGGGTACGTGCGTGCGGCAGCCTTCGGCCACACGCTCGGCGGGCCGGTGGGCATCGCGCAGGTGGAGTGCCCGGCCGGGGTCACCGCCGAGTGGCTGAGCGCCGGCCGATTCGAGGTTGCCACTCCTGCGCGACTGCTGCCCACCCATCTGCAGCTGGCGCCCCTGTACGACCCGCAGCGGCGCAGGGTGCTGGCAGAGACGTGATGTCTGGAGGTGCGGGCTGAGCGTGCTCAGCTCGGGGTCTGGGCATCGGCCCTCACGGCATCCATCCGCGATGTGTCGCGCAACAGCGACCGGACCACGAAGGTGGCCACCATGTCCGGCTCGTCGAGGATGCGATGCGGGCGGTGTTGTGCGGAACCGCGAATCGCCTCGAGGATGATCGCATCGACCGCTCTGACGGCGAACGCGACATCGACCCCGCCGAACTCTGCCCTGTCGATGCCCCGGGCGATGATGCCGCCGAGCAGCGCTTCGTACTCCGCGTTCAGGCGTCGGCCCTCTTCGAACTGGGGCAGCTGGAGCAGCTCGCCCAGGTACAACGCGCGCAGATCGAGCGGGGTGTCGCGCACGTACGCGACCTCCCAGAGCAGGTAGCGGTACAACTCCACGGCGGCGTCGCCACCGTCTGCGCAGCACTGGGTCAGTGCTTCGATGCCGGCGGTGAGATCACGACGGAGCAGCTCTTCGGCGATCGCGTGCTTCGACGTGAAGTGGCTGTACACGGATGGCTGGCGAATGCCCACCGCGCTGGCGATGTCGCGGGTGGACGTTCCGGCGAAGCCGCGGGCGGAGAACAGACGCGACGCGTGGAGCAGGATCAGTTCACGCGTGGACCGGTCGGCCATCGGGCCGAGTGTAGGGTTGCGGCATGTCGCTCGGTGGTGGCACCGGCGAGATCCCTCGGAACCCCGGCGTCGAGCCGTCGCTCGGCCCCTGGTCGCCACTGCGCATCCAGGTGTACCGCTGGCTGTGGATCGCAGGCGTCGTCTCCAACATCGGCACCTTCGTGCACCTCACGGCAGCGAACTGGACGATGGCGGAGCTCACCAGTTCACCGACGTTGGTGGGTCTCGTGCAGACGGCGTGGGCGATACCCGGATTCCTCCTCGCATTGCACGCCGGCGCGCTGGCGGACATGATCGACCGTCGTCGGTTCATCTTGGCGACGCAGTTCGCGGCGCTGCTCGTCGCGGCTGCGCTGGCAGTCGCGCAGGCCGCCGGTGCCATGTCGCCTCCGGTGCTGTTGGCCGGAACCTTGCTCGAATCCATGGCGCTGACGCTGTCGGCCCCGGCGTTCATGGCGCTGACCCCAGAGCTCGTCGACGCCCGCACGCTACCGCAGGCGATCGGGTTGGATGCCATTTCGCGCAACGCCGCGCAGACGGTCGGGCCGGCGCTCGCCGGCGCGCTGATGGCGCTGGCGGGCCCCGGGGCGGCGTTCTCGTTCAACGCGGTGTCGTTCCTCGGGGTGATGGCGGTCGTGCGCAGGTACCGACCACCACGCAGCGCGCGACGCAGTGTCGCCATGCGCGCAGCGATCCGCGAAGGGGTTCGTCATGTCGCCGCGGTCCCGTCGCTGCGTCATCCAGTGATCCGGCTCGCGTTGGCCACCGGCACTGGCGCCGGCCTCCTGGCGCTCCTCCCGATCGTTGCTCGCGATCGGCTGGGCGTGCGAGAGTCCGGGTTCGGCCTGTTGTCGGCGGCGCTCGGCCTCGGGTCGGTGGGTGCGATCTGGCTGCTCCCGATCTTCAACTCAGCCAAACGCCCCGAGCGAGCGATCGCATCGGCCGCAACGCTCTGGTCGGCGGGTGCGGCTCTGTTCGCCGTGGCCGGCGAGTTATGGGTGGGACTCGTCGCACTGCTACTGGCGGGCGCGGGCACGATGGGGATGCTCAGCGTGCTGTTCTCCAACTTCACGTTGCAGTTGCAGCCGTGGGTGCGGGGGCGTGGCTCGGCGGTTGCGATGCTGATGGTCTGGTTGGGTACCTCGGTCGGTGCCGTCGCCTGGGGTGCGCTGGCGTCGGCTCTCAGTGTGCGGACGTCGCTGCTGTGCGCCGCGGCGCTCAACCTGGTGGTGGTGGCCGTCGCGCGGGTGCTGTTGCCGGTACACCCCTACAGCGGGGACGCCTCGTCCGAATCGACGTCGTCCGAATCGTCGTCGTCCGAATCGTCGTCGGCTTCGTAGACGCCGAGCTGCTTCAGCACCAGCGTGGGGCCACCTTCGGCGAGTGCGAGCGCAATGTCGACCGTGGCGACGAAGCGCCATTCGCCATCGCCGTCGGGGTCGACCAGCTGTTGCGTCACCGTCCAACGGTCGGTGGTCTCGTCGAGGGAGAAGTGGCGAAGTGACCGGGCCGCGCTGTCGATACCGACCGTGGCGTAGGAATCCCAGTACGGGCGTATCGCCGCGGCGATCTCGGCCTCTGTCCAGCCGCTGCGCTCTGCCATGGCGACGTGGCGGCGGGTGGCGAGCAGCTCGACCCAACCGAACGCGGCAGTGCGTACAGCGGTGCGCCACGCGGGCGGTGGGCCGACGCGGGCAGCGGTGGGCGCCTCGGGTTCGTGATGCTCGTGGGCCGGCTTGCCGGCGAGTACGGCCCATTCGTCGAGCAAGGTGGCGTCGGTGGCGCGGATCAGCTGGCCCAACCACTCCACCACGTCCTCCAGCGCATCGGTGTACACGTCGTCGGGCAGGCTGCGGTCGAGGGTGCGCCACGCGTCGGTCAGATACCGCAGGACCAGGCCTTCGCTGCGCTCGAGGCGGTAGCGGCGCACGAATGTCGCGAACGTGTCACCGCCCTCCAGCATCTCGCGCAGGATCGACTTCGGGGCGGGCGCCTCGGCGATCCAGGGGTGCTGCTGGTGGTAGGTGGTGAAGCACTCGTCGAGCAGTCCGGCCAACGGCTTGGGCCAGGTGATGCCCTCCAACTGCTCCATCCGCTCTTCGTACGGGATGTACTCGGCCTTCATCCTTGCGACGGCCGCGCCCTTCGCTGCGTTCTGCTGTGCGTACAGGATCTGGCGCGGGTCGTCGAGGATCGCCTCGATCATGCTGACCACATCGAGCAGGTAGGCCGGATCTTCGCGATCGAAGGTGCTGATCACTTCGATCGCGAAAGGGGCGAGCGGAGCGGAGAAGCGCAGCTCGCTGCGCTGGTCGGTGCCCTCGATCAAGGAGCCGACGCGCACCCCGGCGCAACGGCCTCGCTCGTCGCGCAGGCGGGCGGCGACACCTGCCGCCTCTAGGCTGCGATACACGGCGATCGCGCGCTTCTTGTGCAGTCGCCGTCGTGCGGGCGCGTCGTGGTTGGTGTTGAGCAGGTGTTTCAACGCGGCAGGGCCGTCGGGCCGGCCGAGGACACCGGCCACCAGGTCGGCGGTGACGCGGAACCGGGAGATCAGCGGCTCGGGACGGGCGGTGATCAGCCGCTGCATTCCGGCCTCGTCGTAGTTGACGAACCCCTCGGGTGGCTTCGCCTTGTTCGCCTTGCGTCGTGCCTTTGGGTCGTCGCCGGCCTTGCTCATCGCCTTTGCATTCTCGATGACGTGCTCGGGGGCCTGTACCCACACGTGCCCATCAGGGTCGAAGCCGGGCCGGCCGGCGCGACCGGCGAGCTGGTGGAACTCGCGCACGGTGAAGATGCGAACGCGGCTGCCGTCGAACTTGGTGAGGGCGGTCATCAGCACGGTGCGGATCGGGATGTTGACACCGACACCCAACGTGTCGGTGCCGCAGATCGCCGGCAACAGGCCCTCACCCGCGAGGCGCTCCACCAGGCGACGGTACCGGGGGAGCATGCCCGCGTGGTGCACCCCGACGCCGTTGCGCAAGAGGCGATCGAGCGTCTCGCCGAAGCCGCGGCCCATGCGCACACCCGCCATCGCAGCGGCGATGGCTTCGCGCTGGGCGCGGGTGGTGATGTTCGTGCTGACCAGTGCCTGCGCACGATCGATGGCCGCCGCCTGGTTGGCGTGCACGACGTACACCGGGCTGAGCCCGTCGCGCACGGCCTCGAGCACGCTGTCGGCGACGGTACTCATCCGCCACTGGTGGTACAGCGGCGTAGGGCGATCGACACTGGTCACCTCGCTCACCGCACGGCCGGATCGCTCGTGAAGGTCCGTGATGATCGCGGTCATGTCGCCGAGGGTGGCGCTGGCCAGCAGCATCTGGCAGTGGGTCAGTTCCAGCAATGGGATCTGCCATGCCCATCCGCGATCCGGGTCGGCGTAGTAGTGGAACTCGTCCAGGCAGGCGAAGCCGAACTCGCTTCCGCTGCCCTGGGAGAGTGCGTTGTTCGCAAGGACCTCGGCAGTGCAGACCAGCACAGGGGCATCGGAGTTGATCGAGGCATCGCCGGTCGCGAGACCGACCTGCTGCGCCCCGAGGAGATCGACGAGGTCGAAGAACTTCTCGGCAACGAGCGCCTTGATCGGGGCGGTCCACACGGCCCGCTTGCCGTCATTGAGTGCCAGTGCGATGCCCGCCATCGCGACGAGGCTCTTGCCGGAGCCGGTGGGGGTTGCGAGCACGACGTGCTCGCCGGCGGCCAACGCCAGCGCAGCTTCCTCCTGGTGCGGGTAGAGCGGCCGGTTGCCCTCGGCCGCCCAGAGGGCGAATGCGTCGAGCACGAGCGCTGGGTCGCTGCCCACCGGTGGGAGGAGGTGGGAGAGCGCGGCCATGACACCGTGCAGTGTGCCACCGGTTGACGAGGCGCAAGCGAACGAGTTGAGTACGGCGATGAGCTATTACCGATCGCGGATCCTTCCCCGTCTCATGAACGCCGTCATGAAGTCCGACGAGAACGACGAGATCCGCTCCCGTGTGTGCATCGGTCTGGACGGGACAGTCGTGGAGATCGGGTTCGGGTCGGGTCACAACGTGCCCTTCTACCCCTCGGGCGTCCACACGGTGCATGCCGTTGAACCGCTGGCGCGTTCTGTCGCGCTGGCGGCCGAGCGGATCGCCGCAGGGCACGCCGACGTTCGACACGCCAACCTCACCGGCGAGCGAATCGATCTCCCCAGCGGATCAGCCGACGCCGTCCTGTCGACCTGGACGCTGTGCTCCATCCCCGACGTCGACGCCGCCCTTCTCGAGATTCGCCGCGTGCTCAAGCCGGGCGGCGTGCTCCACTTCGTCGAGCACGGCGTGTCGCCGGATGCGAAGGTCGCCCGCCGCCAGCGCCGCATCGAGCCGATCACCAAGCCGCTGTTCGGTGGCTGCCACCTGACGCGCGACATCCCTGCACTGCTCGACCGCGCAGGGTTCGTCATCGAGAGCATGGAGACCTACTCGCACCCCAAGGAACCCAAGCCGTTCGGTTGGACCTTCGAGGGTCGCGCAGTGTCGATAGTGCACTGACCGGTAACGTTCGCGCATGCCCACCATCGATCGGCTGACCTTCGTCTACGACGCGGATGGCTCACTGGCCGGCGAGGTGAAGTACTGGGTGGGCACGTTGTTCGGCGCACAACACTGCTCGCTGTGCGACCTGACGCATCACCGGTTCGGCAAGCGCAAGGCGTTCGACGAGTGTGCGGGCCGTCTCCGCACGCCGTTCGAGTACCTGCACCGCGACGAACTGCCCGAGGAGTTGCGTGGCGTCGCGCCGGTGCTGCCGGCGGTGATCGGCCATGCCGGCACCGAATCGACGCTGCTGATGGGCCCGGTGGAGCTGGCGGCGTTCAACGGTGATCTTGCTGCGTTCGAAGCCGTGCTGGCGGCTGTTGCCCGACACGCCGGATGAGGATGGTGGCGACATGTTGGGTGGGGACGTGATCGGGGCGCGCGGAGTCTTTGCGATCGGTGGCTGGTTCAGTCGGCGGTGATTTCGGTGATGGCGGCTCTGGCTGAGGTTTCGTCGACGATTGCTTTCTTGGTGGCGTAGGCGGCGATGAGTGCTTGGACGGCGAGGTTGTTGACGGCGCGGGGCAGCCCTCTGGCGACTTGGTGGATGAGTGCGGTGGCGTCGTCGGAGAACAGGGTGTCGGCTCGTCCGGCGAGGTTGAGGTGGTGGTTGATGTAGGCGCCGGTCTCGACTGGGGTCATGGGTGGCATCGCGAAGCGGAGGGCGATGCGTTGATCGAGGGCGGCGAAGGTGCCGAGCTTGATCCGCCGGCGCAGTGTTGGTTGACCAATCAGCACACACGCGAACGGTGAGTGGGAGTCCATGTCGGCGTTGGTCAGTAGGCGGAGTTCTTCGAGTTGATCGGGGGCGAGGAGGTGGGCTTCGTCAACGATCACGACGACGTGTTTGCCGCGTTCGGCCTCCTCGGCGGCGAGCAGGTCGGCGGTTTGGGGGATCAGGTTCGCTTTGTGGAAACGCGGGACGCCGCCGAGTGCGGTGACGATGGCGGCGTAGAGGCCGCGGGCTCCAATCGCGGGGTTGCCGAGGTAGATGATGGTGTGTCGGGATGCGTCGAGGGCGGCGGTCGCGGCGCGGGTCGCGACGGTTTTGCCGGACCCGACTTCGCCGGTGACGACACCGAGCGCGCGTTCTTGGATGCACCAGCCGATCCGGGCGACGGCTTCGTTGTGGCTGGCTGAGCGGTGCAACATTTGCGGGGCGAGATCACGACCGAACGGCATCCGGGTGAACCCGTAGTGGGCTTGCAGGATCTGGATGCTCATCGGTGGTCGCTTTCGATTGTCGTGGTGGGGATGTGGAGTTGGCCGGCGCACTGGCCGGGGTCGGTGGTCTCGATCAGCTCGGCGTAGGCGATCTTGGGGGCATGGTCAACGAGCTCGATGGCGTGGCGGTCGGCGAGCAGAGCGAGGTAGTCGATCCCGGTCGCTGCTGGCGTTGGTGGCGGTTCTGGTTTGGCCATCGGGTGGGTGTGCCGACCGATCCGATGCGCGACCCCCGGGCCCATCGGCCGGTTCTGGTAGCGGACCTCGATCACGGTCAGATCGAACGGGTCGAACACGCACTCGACTTTGCAGCCAACGAGGGCGGCGTCGACTTCGAACACGTTGCCGTGGACACTGACGGTCGCGGTTTTGGTGACGGTGCGCCGTTCGGACCAGAGGAATGCCTCATGCAACATCGCTGGTGTCGGGATCGGGAACGGCCCACCCGCGATGAACCGGTCCAGTGGCGCCTGTTTCGTTTCGGAATGGACTCGACGGTGATAGGCGGTCTCGACCCAGCCCGCGAACAACCGGTTCATCTCGACCAGATCCGTGATCTCACGGCCGGCGATCTCGACCAGGAACTGATCGCGGACGGTGCGGAAGAACCGTTCGATCTTGCCTCGGCCTTCGGGCCGTCCGGGGCGTGAGTGGATCAGCCGGATCCCCAACACCGCGCAGGCGCGCAGCAGCGGCGCAGCGACGAACGCGGAACCGTTGTCGACACTATGCCGACGTCGGCATAGTGTCGATTATGCCGACATCTGGATTATGCCGACTCGTGCGCGTAGTGCCTGCCCAGTGGGGGTGACCAGCTTGGAAAGGTCGGCATAATCACAGGGTGTCAAGGAATGCGAGGAGTGTGTCGGTTGGCTGGTAGCGGCCGGGGCTCGTGTTGGGTGGGGTGGTTCGTTCGAGGGCTCGTTCCTTGATGGTCATGTCGGCGTGGAGGTAGATGCTGGTCGTGGTGACTTGTTCGTGGCCGAGCCACAAGGCGATGACGGTGATGTCGACACCGGCGGCGAGGAGACGCATCGCGCACGTGTGGCGCAACGTGTGAGTCGTGACCTTTTTGGTCTTCAGTGACGGGCAGTTCGGGGTGGCGTCGACGACGTGGAGGGCGACGCGGTGCTCGATCGCGTCTCGGGATAGCGGCCGTCCGGTCGAGGTCGGGAACAGCGGATCGTCGGGTTGTCCTTTCCGTTCGGCCAACCAGGTCCGTAGGGCGATCACGGTGTCGGGGCGTAGTGGGGTGCAGCGTTGTTTGCGGCCTTTGCCGATGGTGTGCACGTTCGCTCCTTTGCCGAGGGTGACGTCACCGATGTTGAGCCCGGCAAGTTCGGAGATCCGGAGCCCGGTCTGGATGGCGACGAGGAGCATGGTGTGGTCTCGGCGGCCGGTCCAGGTGTCCCGATTGCAGGCGTTGAGGAGGGCGTCGATCTCTGGGTCGGTGAGGTAGGTGACGAGGTTGCGGTCGTGGCGTTTCGATGGGATCGCGAGCACCTGTTGGATCGACGCGGCGTGTTCGGGGTGTCGGATCGCGGCGTAGGTGAACAATGAGCGGATCGCGGTGAGCCGTTGGTTTCGGGTGCGGACGCTGTTGTTTCGGTCGTGTTCGAGGTGGGTGAGGAAAGCTCCGATCAGTGGGGCGTCGAGATCGGCGAGATCCAACCGGTTCGGAGGCCGATGGACGCGTTCGGCGGCGAAGGCGAGGAGGAGTCGCATCGTGTCGCGATACGCGCCGATGGTGTGCGGGCTGGCGCCGCGCTGCAGGATCAACCGGTCGGTGAAGAATGCTTGCATGGTCGGGGCGAGCGCTGTCACGGCCGAACCTCGCTGGTGAGGGTGTTGAGTCGTTCGGCGGCAAGGGCCATCAGTTCGGGGACCGCGGTCAGATACCAGTAGGTGCCGGCAGGGTTGACGTGACCGAGATATGTCGACAGCACCGGGATCCGGCCGCCGATGTCGACACCGCTCTGGTGCCAATCGATCAGGGTTCGGACAGCGAACGCATGCCTCAAATCGTGTATCCGGGGGCGGCAGTCGTTCGTGCGTAGACCGAGTTCGGTGGTCAAGGCATGGAACACCGTTTGCACGGTTCCGTGGCAGAGCGGGGTGCCGGTGGATGACACGAAGAACGTTGCCGGAGTCGGGGTGGGGCAGAGCCGTTCCCGTTCCGCCGTGTATGCGGTGAGCGCCCGCGTCGTGGTGTCGTGCATGGGGACGAGGCGGGAACGGCCGAACTTGGCGTCACGGACCGTGATGACCCCGACCGCGAGGTCGACATCGTCGATGCCGAGTTTGATCGCTTCGCCGATCCGCATCCCGGTCGACGCGAGCAGACCGAACAACGTTTCATGCGTGATGGCCCGCAACGGCGACACCATGAGTCGGGCCGCGTCGAGAAGACGCCCGATATCTGCTGGTGACCACACGTAAGGCGTGGGCCGTGGCGAGGTCGAGGGCCACACCCCGCATGGTGGGATCTCGGTCGCCGGGTCGATCGTGGCCAAATATTTGGCGAACCCGCGGACCGCTCCGAGGCGGTGCGACAACAAGATCGGCTTCACGTCCTGTGGCAGCGCCGCCCATGCGATCGCGGCGTCGACGGTGACCGTCGACGCGCCGAGGTCGGTGAGATAGGCGACGAACTGCGGCAGGACGTGTCCGGCGAAGACAAGTTTGAAACCGAGTCCCCGACGTAACCGCAGGTAGTCCCCGACGTGAGAGTTGAGATCGCTCATCACGCTCACCTCTTTGGCCACGGTTGAGCGATGCCACGCAGCATGCCGATGTCGACACGGGCATAGACCGCGGTCGACGAGATGTTCCGGTGGCGCAGCACTTGACCGATGTCAGGCAACGACACCCCGGCGGCGACCATCGTGCAAGCCAGCGTGTGACGCAACCGATGAGCACCGACTTGTGGGAGCCCGGCGCGTTCACAGGCGTTGCGCACGATCATTGACACACCACCCCGGCCCAGTCCAACGACCGGTGCGATCATTCGCAGGAACACTTTCCGATGCTTCGATGCTGGTCGTCCCCGCATGAGATAGGCGGCGACGGCTTCGCCGACCTCAACCGGGATCGGCAACCGGTCGACACGCCCGGCCTTGCCATGGACAGTGATCACCCCGGCGCGCCAATCGAGGTCCTCGAGCGTCAACGACGCAACTTCGCTGGCCCGCATCCCCAACCGGATCAACACCGTCAGCACTGCGAAGTCGCGGCGACCCGCAGCGGTTCGCCGGTCGCACGAGCCGAGCAACGCCCGCGCGTCACCCTGGCCGATGCCTCTCGGCAGAAACGACGAACGTCGCCCGGTGATCGCGAGTGCAGCCGCTGACAGATCCGCACCGATCAACCCGCGGACATGACAGAACCGTAGGAACGCCCGCACCCCGGCCACGAAGAACTGAACCGACCCAACCGACACCATGCTCGCCTCCCGCGCAACCGCGCCGGTCACGCCAGCGGTGACAACACGATCAAGATCGCCGTCGGGTGCGCACCAACCAAGGAAACGGCGTGCCCGCGCGACGTACGCCTTGGCGGTGCAGCCAGCAAGACCGCGTTCATCGATCAGGAACACCTCGAACGCGTCCAACAGCGCATCGGCTTGCGACTGCGATGCCGTCTGCGGAGGCACCGACAGCACCCCTGCATCGGTCAAGAACACGACCAACTGCACCAGGCTCCGCGAGGTTGTCGACGACCGATAGCCCGCCGCCCGTCGCGCCGCGAAGTACTCGCCCACACGATCCGAGGTCAGATCCGCCACCGCCAAACCGCCCGCATCGAGCCAGCGGCTGACATGTGCGACAAGCCTCAACTCGTTCACGATCGTCAACGGCGTGTAACCCAACTCACCCAACCTGGCCTTGAACCCATCCGCGAACGGAGCCAACGGCCCCACCACACGAACCTCGTGCACCTTCGAAACCGGACCTGACATGACTCCTCCATCTGTAGAAACTGAAGAGCCAACGCTGCCAGCAGACCTCAGGATTATGCCGACCTTTCCAAGCTGGTCACCCCCACCGGGCAGGCACTACGCGCACGAGTCGGCATAATCCAGATGTCGGCATAATCGACATAGACCGAACGTGGCACCCCGCGTGAGGCGAGCCCGTGACGCAACGCAGCCTCGAGACGGACAGTGTCTTCGGAATGCCCCCACCGGTAGCCGGGGATCGCCCGCGAGTGATCATCGATGAACGCGAACAGGTAAGCCTTGTGGCCGCCAACGACCGGTCCGTGCAACGCGTCGCCGGTCCAGCGGTCGTTCGCGGCGGCGGCTTCGAACCGGCCGAACGCTGCTGGTGGTGTCCCGTCGGGGCGGGTGTTCAAACCGTGCCGGGCGAACAAACGTTGAATCGTGCGTTCCGACGGCGCCGTCCCGTCGACCGCGGCGATGATCGCGGTCACCTGCGCGGCGGTGCGCCCCGGGGTCTCCCGCTTCAACTTGACCGCCAACTCCAACACGCCAGCCGGCGTGGACGGCTCGCTCACACGCGGGGTTGGCACGAGCGCTTCGAACCCGCCGGCACGCCACTCACGGATCCAACGATCAAGAGTTGACCGGCCCACACGCACCCGCACGCCGGTCGGGTCGGTGTGCTCGCGGGCCGCGACCGCGCGGACCAGCACACCACGATCGGCTTTGGACACTGACGGGTCAGCGGCCTCACGGATCAACGAGTAACGGAACAACCCGACATCACGATCACGGTCCTGCACACAGCCTCCTGACGGTCCGGGGTGGACGCCGCCGAGAATGCCAGCTCAACAAACAGCCGCCCAGGGCCAACCCGTGTTGGACAACAATCGGCCTCGGCTCGCCGACGACGCGAACGACCACGGCCCCGCCGGGCCGAGCCGCAACACCGCCGCACGCGCCGCCACACCAACCGCTTCGACCGCATCAGCGAACACCGTCGCGGCCGGTTCGATCGGCCCGAGCAACGGATCAAGATCGTGCGCCAACACCGTGAACCAGACCCGAACCATGCCCGCGTTGACCGCGAACCGGCGCAGCCAACCCCGCACCGTCGACACCGGCACCCCGACCAACAACGCGATCCGACGATGCCCCCAACCCGACGCCTTCGCGACCAGCGCCGCCCCGATCACCTCGACCCCGTCACGCCGACGCAACAGACCGTCGCTGCTGATCAACACGTGCGTGACCGCACACACCGCACACCGCGAACGACGAGCACGATGCCGCAACACGACCTCACGACAACGCAGAACCCGCCACCGAGCCCACCCCCACGGACACAACCGACCAGCACAATCCGGGCACCCCAACTCGCCAGCCAACAAAGCGCGTTCGACTTCCAGCCGATCCGTTCCTACAATCTTCAACAGTGCCCCCGGGCATCAGGAAGAACCCTCCCGTCACCGGCAAAAGTGAGATCGGGAGGGTTCTTGCGCGTACAGAACAAGCACTGTCCCACGAACGCATAACAGAGACAGCCAAAGGCTGCCCCTCCCCACCATCCCCACCCACGACGTCGCTACAACACCCGCGCGTCCTCAACCAGCCCGGCGCTCAACACCGGCAAAGCTTGCCGGCTGACTGCACCGCACCAGGGCCGAACCCACCCACAACGCTCGTCAGCGACTACCGCTTCCACTGCGAACTAGTGCAGAGACCGCTTTGGAGCGGGTGACGGGAATCGAACGCGCATAGCCAGCTTGTAAGAAAGGTATGCGGGTGGTGAGGGGCAGCGCCGAATCGGCGAAATACCAGTTAGATGAGGCTGTGAATTGACCGTTGTTCGCCTCGGCCGACCCCTGCACGCCGTTCTGAATGCCGCGCCAATGCCGCGATGGGCGTAGGATGGCGCTGTGGCACGCAAGCGTCAGCGCCGAGCACCCGATAGCGGGGCGGTCATCCAGAACCGCTCCGGCACGTGGCGCGCCCGCACCTACGTGGGCGACGGCAAGCACGTGTCGCTCGGTTCGTTCCGCGCGAAGGCCGACGCCGAACGGGCGCTGCTGCTGGCCGGCGCCGACCAGCAGCGCGGCGCCTGGGTCGACCCGCGCGACGGCAAGATCACGCTCGAGGCCTACGCGAACCATTGGCTGGCCCATCGCCACAACCTGCGCATCCGCACGGTCGAGCTGTACCGCAGCCAGCTCGACAACCACATCATCCCGGCGCTCGGCCAGCGGGAGCTGTCGAAGCTGTCGACGCCAGAGGTGCGCGTGTGGCTCGCCGACCTCGTCCAGGAGAGCGGCCTCGCGCCCACGACCGTGGCCAAGTGCTACCGACTGCTGCGCACGATCCTGAACACCGCCGTCGAGGACGAGCTGATCATGAAGAACCCGTGCGTGATCGATGGCGCTGCCACGGAGCGTTCGCCCGAGCGGCCAATCGCCACGATCGCTCAGGTCGACGCGCTTGCAAACGCGATCGACCCTCGTTGGCGAGCACTCGTGCTCCTGGCCACCTATGGGTCGATGCGATGGGGAGAGCTGACTGCGCTTACCCGGCAGCGCATCGACCTGCAGGCGGGCACGGTCGAGGTGGTCGACCAAGCCCTGGAGCTGTCCGGCGGAACAAGAGTGCTCGGCCCGCCCACGACCGACGCCGGCCGACGCACGATCACCATGCCGGCGTTCGTGGTCGACGAGCTCGCCGACCACATGCGTCGCTACGTGGGGCCGGAACTCGACGCGGTCGTGTTCACCGGCCCAAAGGGTGCGCCCTTGCGGCGGGGCAACTGGAACGGCAAGTGGAACGCACTGCGCAAGGCGGTCGGTTGCGAGGGCTTGCGCTTCCACGACCTGCGCCACACCGGCAACACGCTTGCTGCCTCGACGGGCGCGAGCACCAAGGAGCTGATGGCGCGCGTCGGTCACAGATCGGCGCGAGCGGCATTGCACTACCAGCACGCAGCGGGGGAGCGTGATGCGGCGATCGCTGCTGCCCCGGATGCGATGGCTCGGCCACAGGCGTCGAGGGCGGAGCCGCTCAATGCCCCCAGTACGCTGCGCAGCCTTCCGTACACTGGGTCCATGGCCGTCCAGCATTTCGTCGACGAGCAGGGTCGCTACGACGGCAAGACTCTGCAGCAGCTGTGGCCGTCGGTGGTCGACGAGGTGGTCCGTGCCGTCGACCCGGCCGAGGTGATCCTGTTCGGCTCGGTGGCCAGGGGTGAGGACGGACCCGATTCCGACATCGATCTGCTGGTCGTGTTCGATCACATCGAACCGGTGGAGAAGCGGCCGATGATGGCGCGCATCCGATCGGCGATCGAGACGTTCGCTCCGGTCGATGTGATCGTCACCGATGCGGCCGAGATGGCCGATCGCCACGACGACGTCGGCTCGATCCTGTACTGGCCCGCCCGCGAAGGTCGAGCGGTGTATCGGCGGGCGAGTGTCCAAGCAGTCTGAGCCGCACGAGTGGCTGCGGTTCGCCCACGACGACCTCGCCGCTGCCGGGCTGCTGCTGACCGATGCAGCACTGCCGGCCCGTATGGCGTGCTTCCACGCGCAGCAGGCCGCCGAGAAGGCTCTCAAGGCCTCGCTCGTGCACTCGGCGATCCAGTTCCGCAAGACCCACGACCTCGTCGTGCTGGTGGCGCTTCAACCCGAGCCGGTTCGGTCGAAGGTCAGCGAGCTCGACCTCCAGCAGCTCCAGCAATGGGCCGTGGATGCGCGCTACCCGGCCGACCTCCCCGACATCACGGCCGGCGAGGCAGCTGCAGTCGTCGCCATAGCCGACCAGATCGTCGCCGTCGTGAGCGTTGCCCTGGGGGCGAGCGGCGCGGCCTGAGGCTTCGGCCGCGTGCGACTTCACCACCTCGCCGGAGCCCCCGAGCGAGACGACGCCCAGACCAACGACATGCGCTGACCTGGGCAGACGTGGAGCGGGTGACGGGAATCGAACCCGCATAGCCAGCTTGGAAGGCTGGAACTCTAGCCATTGAGCTACACCCGCGAACTTGCAGACGCAGAGCCTACCGTCGCGTCGTCAGCGGTGGAACTCGACGACGAACACCGCATCGTCGGCGGGCTCCACGTGATGCCGCCTTTGCGGAGGGATGTCGACCGATCCGTCCGCCGAGATGACCATGGCATCGTCGCGGGCGTCCTCGAACACGAAGCGCACTGACCCCCTACGCACCCTCAACCGTCCCCACACCCCATCGGCGACCTCGTGCGCGCTGCGTAGCCCGCTGGGCGTCGACACGGCGGTGAACTCTGGCGTGGTGCGCACCAGCGACAGACCTTCGGGCATCGTGGGCTTGAGCATGCGCAGATCGTACGGAGCGATCGATCCAGTCGTCCGCCTGACCGCCGCCACCGGGCGACAGGCGAGCCTCGCGGTGGCATTCGCCCGGGCCGCGCTGTTGCCGGCAGTGGGCTAGCACGACTGCTTGTGTGCTGTGGGGATGTACGCCCACTCCTTCAAGCGCGGATCGACCACGACGTATACGTCGATGCCGGTGAGATCGCGGTTCGCCAGCCACTGTGCGATCAAGCGGTGGTTGCCGTCCAGGACGTACAGCCAATCGTGCGTGCCGGTGGACACGAGGACAGGTTCCAGGTCCACGGCGAAGCGAAGATCGACGGGTCTGCGCCCCGACTCGTCTCCGACCTGGAACGACACTGCCCGGGCCAAACCGCCAGCGGATGGCTGAAGGTCTTGCAACCAGCAGGACGCGCCGGTCGTGTGCTGCTGGAACTCCCACCACAACATGACCGCATCGGCATCGGAGGGCTCCAACGTGGCGCGGTGAGCACGCAGTTCACTCGGCGCGCTGGGCAGCATGGTGGTGCGCGAGTGGGTGACCATGCGATACAGGTGGTCGTCGATGGCGGCCGGTGACACGGCCTCGCCGAGGATCACGCCGCCCCCGACGGCCGGCCGTTGACCGTGGCTTGGAACTTCTGCATCAGGTGCGGACCGGCCTCGATCGCGTCGTAGCGGGGCTGCTCGCCCTCCGCCAGGCACGTGGGCAGGCACTCGATGACGGCATCCCAGTTGGCGTTGTGGAAGAACGCGATCGACTGCCGGCGACCGGTCGGCACCTGCACCCGGTGCATCGTCGAGCGCCAGCGGTCGTTGGTCCAGCGGGCCATGGCGTCGCCGAGGTTGACCACGAACGAGCCTGGTTCGGCGTCGACGTCGTGCCACTCGCCTGCAGGGCCCTGCACCTGTAGCCCACCCTGCTCGGGGTCCGCGAGCAGGATCGTCAGCGTGCCGTAGTCGGTGTGCGCTCCTGCCCCGAACTGGCCCTCGGCCACTGTGCCGGCGGCGCCACGCGGTGGGTAGTTGAGCGCTCGCATCGCACTCGTGTGTCGCTCGATCATCGGGGCGAAGTGATCCTCGGCAAGACCGAGGCCGGTCGCCATCAGACTCAGCAACCGCGCGGCCAGATCGCTGAGCGCGAGGAAGTAGTTGCTCCACGCCGGCTCCATGGCCGGCAGCATCGCCGGCCACAGGTTCTGCGACCACGCGAACGCTTCATCGGGGTCGGTGATCGTGTGCGTCGGCCGCACGACAGGGCCGATCGCGAAGCTCTCCTTCAGATCCGGGGCGCCGCCCTTGCCCAGCGACTTCGCCAGCGTCTCGCCCGCAAGTGCCGAATAGCCGTACGGATAGCCGGGGTAGGGCATTGCCACTGTGAGTTTTTCGTCCAACGGCATGTCGAAGAACGAACGGGCGGTCGCCCACGCCGCCTCCACGATCGGGGCAGGTACCTCGTGATTGACGATGGTCAGGAAGCCGACACGTTCGCAGGCCGCGCTGATCGCCGCCGGTGCGTCTGGCGCGTGCAGATCGATGACGGGCACCCAGCCGCTGGCGGGGGACATCATCTGCCCACAGTTCTCTGTGGGGTTGAAAGAATGCGTGCGGGCACGCGGCACCGGTTGTGTCGCGTCAGGTTGACGCCGTGTCGGCATGGGACTTGCGCAAGAGAACGGGGCCACGATCGTGGCGGAGGCGCGACCTCGGTCATCTCGCGAGTTTGGCAGGTCGGTTTCTTGTCGCTCGTAGCGTGCAGCAATCGGTGCGGCCTCGCGGTGGGCGCAGATCGACGGGTTCGGCGGCGTTCCCTCTTGTGCGTTGTCGAGCCGTGTGCCTAGTGTCGGTGCTTGTTGTCGGCGGACACCAGCCTCTCGGAGGGTCGAACATGTCAGATTCCATCACTGTTGCTCGCGTTGCCGGGTCGGGTTGTCGGCGAGGTGTGCGTCGCTGGTGTGGTGGGTTGTTGGCGTTGGCGTTGTTCGGGGCCGCGATCGTGGTGACCGAGGCCGTGGAGCACTCTGTCGCCGACGCGAAGCTCGTCGAGTACGGCGGTGGTGATCCGGTCGCGGCGCAGGCGGCGCAGGCACAGGCGTTGTGGTCGGCGGATCGTGGGCTTGTTGGTGTGCCGACTGGGGTTGCGACATCGGGTGCCACTCCGCCGGCGGACACGGACGGCACGGATACGTCTGTGGTGCAGATACCGCAGGCTGGTGTCGATGTTCCTGGGACGATCGAGCAGCCGGTGCCGGTGGATCCGAATGTTCCCGATGGTTTCGTGCCTGGCGATAGCGAAGTGGTTGGTGGGTCGCCGACTTCGATCATCTATGAGAATCCTGACGGCTCTCGGACCGCTGCGATCTTTTCGACGCCGTCGGTGTTCAGGGACGAGACCGGTGAGTGGACACAGTTCAATCCGACCCCAGTTGACACGGGGGACCGCGTCGAGGTTCCCGACGCGGTTGTTGACACGTCGTTTGCTGGGGTTGGTTCCGATGATGAACTCGCCCGAGTCGTGTCTGGTTCGCGGGCCGCCGGGTTTTCGCTCGACGGGGCTGCCGCTGTTGAAGCGATCACGACCGAGACTGGTGTGAGGTTCGTCAATATCTTGCCGGGTGTCACTCTTGAGGAGCATTCGGTGCTCGATGGGGTCAAGGAAGATCTGATCGTTGCGGAGCGCCCTGCGACGGCGCCGACCTACCGTTTCAGGTTGACCACGAAGGGTCTCAGCCCACGGACAGCGGTGGGGGGTTCGGTGCAGTTGGTGGACAGCGCTGGCAGGGTGGTGTTCACGATTCCCCGGGGTACTGCGTGGGATTCGAACCCGAGCCAGGTCGAAGAACTTGGTCGTGTGGGGGTGGCGACTCGGCTTGTGCGCGATGGCGTCGATTGGGTTGTCGAGCTGGTTCCGGATTGGGAGTGGATGTCCGATCCTGCGCGTGTGTACCCGGTCACGATCGATCCGCAGTTCGTGTCGACGTCACAGTCGACCGTGCGTTCTGATGCCTATGTCGTGTCGTCGGTTGGCGCGGGCCAGTACAACGGCACGTCGGGCACCTATTCGCAGTGGTCGTCGGTGTCGAGCACGTTTGTGGACAAGATCGGCTACAGCAATGTGTCGGGCACGTGGCAGCAGTACAAGTCGTGGGCGTACTTCAACTTGCCGTTGCCGGCCGGCTACATCCACAACATCACCAACGCGACGCTCTCGGGTGAGGTTGTGTACGTTCGTGACTTCTCTAGCAATGGCGCGGTCTCAGTTCCGGCCTACGGTGCCGCGAACATTGGGATCGCAAAGGGCACCGGGCCGTGGGCGCCAGGTCCGGACGCGTCGCCGAATCTGACGTGGGCGACGCAGCCGACGTTTGATGCTGCGACCGCCAAGACTCAGCTGGTCGCGCAGACGTTGACGTTCACTACTGACGTCACGGGTTGGGTCCAAGGTTGGGAGGCCGCTCCCGCGACCAACAAGGGTGTTGTGTTCTACGGGCTTGGCCAATCGCTGCCGGGTCTGGGGCACGGTTTCACGATGATGAAATCGATGGAGTCGAACAACCCTCCGGTGCTGCTGGTCACCTATAATTCGACCCCGGTTGCGACGTCTCCTGCATCTGGGACCACGGTCCACAAGAACGCTACGCAGAGCGTGGATTTCGCGTGGGGTGATCCTGATGGCCTGCAGGCGCAGGTCCAGGTCTGCTCGGACGCCGCGTTCACGCAGGATTGTTTCTTCTCGGCCCAGGGTGTGGGCACGGCGTCGATCGGCGCGGCGCAGTTCTTGCAGAACCAGCCGAGCTATTGGCGTATCCGGAAGGCTGTCGGTGCCGACGTCTACTTCTCCAGTCCGGCGCGCACACTGACGTTGACCAACACGGCTCCACCTGCTGCGGCGCTCAACATCGGTGTCGACGGTTTTGTCTCGACGAGCACTCCGAGCATCACCGTTCCCGCGGTCACTGATCCGAATGGTGATCTTGTCCAGTACAAGTTCCAAGTGTGTGATCAGCCCGCCACAGCGCAGGGTGTTGCGCAGGGCAACTGCACGTCATCGAACTGGCAAACCTCGACCAGTTGGGCGTCGGCGATCAACTGGGCGCAAACCTATTATTGGACGGTCAGCACCACGGATGGGCTTCGTAACGGCGGGGTTGTGACGCAAACCCAGGTGGCCGCGCCGTACAACGACATCGCAGGAACCCAATGGGTGCGTGGTTCGTACCCCAATGGTGCCCCGTCGGGCATGGTCGAGTTGGCGAGTGGGAACCTGTTCTTCGCGGCGACCGACATCGATCCGGCGACTGTCGGTGTGGATATTGGCGTCACGCGTTCGTACAACAGCCTCGACTCGCGTAGCGGCTACTTCGGTATGGGTTGGTCGAGCGCGCTGGACATGTCGGCATCGCTCGATGCTGCCCAGAACGTGACCATCTTGCTTGACGACGGCCGCGCCCAGTTCCACGGCAAGAACACAACCGGGTGGGCAAGATCTTGGGGTGGCGACGGCGAGTTCACCCTCGATGCTGTGACCGGGGAGTATTGGCTGACGCTGTCCAATAAGACGAAGTACCGGTTCAAGGACATCAACTCGACACCGACAACACTTGAGTTCCTTGGCGTTACAAACGCTGATGGTGCGGCGACATCGATCACGTGGGGTGCGAGCAGCGTGCAGGTCACTGATGTCGCGAGTGGCCGGTCACTCATCTACACGCTGGCCACACCACCGAACGCGACGCGCAGTCATGTTGCATCGGTCGCCGCTCTTGGCGCGCCGGGCGAGGTGTGGACGTACGTGTACGACAACGACCGGCTGGTGGATGCTTGCTCGCCCGACGTCGACCCGGGCAGTGCCACCAAGCAACTGTGCACCCAGTACGACTTCGACGGTGCCCAGCGACTGATCGAGGCGCAATCGGCTCAGACCAAAACCGGCAGTGCGCTCAGCCCGATGGTCTCGCCTACCAACAAGAAGGTGCTGTTTGGCGTCACGTACGACACCAATGGCCGCGTCGCGCAGCAACGCAATGGTGTCGGCAACCAGTGGTCGTACACGTACCTCACTGACCAGACAACACCGAACCCTGCTGGCGGCACCGTCACCGCCCGCTATCTGGCTAGGGCCACCGCACCGCGAGGTGGGGTCACCGAATACTACTTCGACGCGTTGCGCCGGTTGATCTATCAGAAGAACGCGATGGGTGAACAGCAGTGGTGGGAATACGACTCCGCTGGGTTCATGTCCAAGACCACGACCCAGGTCGGGGCCGCCCAATATGCGACCACCAAGTACGTGTCGAACGCTGCGGGCCAGATGACTTCCAGGGTCGACCCGAACCTGTCCGACGCCACCGCGTGGAAGTGGACCTACAACGCTGCCGGGCGCGTCGCCAGCGAAGTCGATCCGTATGGGTACACCGTGACGACCGCCTACCTTGCCGACAACATCCATGTGGCCAGCACCACCCGCGTCGCACCCGTCGGGGCGAACCTCGGGCACGGCGACGCGACCACCACCTACACGTACACCGATGCGAACACCATCGCCTACGGCTCCACGACTGATCACCCGCCACTGTGGTTGCCGGCAACGATCACCGACGAACGCGGTGCCGTCACCCAGATGCGGTACGACAAGGCTGGTGACCTGCGTCTCGAGATCGGCCCGACGGGGGTGCAGACCCGCTACACGTACGACGCAATCGGTCGAAAGATCAAGACCGAAACCATGTATGACAACGTCAACTGGGTCACTACCGATGTCACCGCCTACGACCCGGCTGGACGGATCGTTCAAGCCGATGGTGCATTGGTCACTGACGCGGTCACGGGCGCCGCGCACAAGCTGCGTATCACCACCAGCTACGACGACGCGGGGAACCCGCTGACCATCACCAAATCCGATGTGGGTGGCAGCGCCACCACCGACCCAGCGCGCACGACCAGCTACCACTACGACGACGCGAACCGTCGCGATCGCACCACCGACGCGTTGGGTAACACCACCGACACCGTCTTTGATGCCGACGGGAACCCCACCGAGACCATCGACGCACGCGGGACACGGGTGGTGACCGCCTTCGACATGGGTGGCCGACCCACCGCAACGACCATCAAGAACTTCGTCGATGACCCGATCAGCGCTCCCGCCGTCACCCGCGATGTGATCGTGTCGACGCAAACCTATGACACTGCCGGGCGACCGTGGAAGACCACCGACGCACTCGGCCGTGTCACCGAAACCGTCTACGACACGGCTGGCATGGGCTGGCCGGTTCAGACCGTTGTGACAGCGGGTTCCACCAGCAACATCGTGGTGGCTACCAACTACGACCTGGTCGGGCGTGCCACCGACGTGTACAAGTTCGGTGATCCCACAGGCGGGCAAGCCCAGATGATGCAACGCACCCACACCGACTACGACCTGTGGGGCCGCGCGAAGGTCACCACCACCTACGACACGGCCAGCAACGGCGCCGGTGGTGGCACCGTCAATCAAACCCAGACCAACACGTACGACAAGTCCGGCAACGTTACGGTCTCGGTCACCGCGGGCGGCGCCGTGTCGACGACCACCACGACCACCTTCTCTGCTGCCACCGGGATCCCCACAACCACCACGGTCAGCAGCGGCCAAACCGTGGTGACATCGACACGGGCCACCGACGCCCGCGGCCTGGTGTACTCGAGTGTGGACCAGCGCGGCAACCCGGTACAGATGGTCTACGACGTGCTGGGCCGGGCGACCACCGTGACCTACCCGGGGGTACCCACGACCACGGTCGATCGCGACGCTGGCAGCGCGACCACAGCAACCGTGACCGCGTCGAACACGACCGGCTACAACACCTTTGGTGAAGCCGTCCACGTGCGCGACCCTCTCGGGCAGGTGACAACCGTCGACTTCGACGTGTTGGGCCGCAAGTCGGTTGTTCACTACCCGTCGTACACGCAGCCGGGGACGACCACGGTGCTGAACCCGACCGAGGCGTTCCATTATGACGCCAACGGCAACCTCGACACCCGGACCGACCGGCTCGGCAAGAACACCACTTTCACGTTCGACTTGATGAACCGTGTTGTCCAACAAGTCGACCCGCCAGCGAACGCCACAGCACCGGCGGGGGTGACCACCATCACCTACGACGACGCCGGCAACCAGCTCAGCATCACCGACCCAATCGGGGCGCGCACCGAGACGACCTACAACTACATGGGCCTGCCCGTCACCGTTACCCGAAAGGTGCGGCATGGTTCAGTCACCGATTCCTACACGAGCAGTTACACCTACGACCGAGCCGGGCGCGTGATCATCGCGTGCCTGCCGACAGTCAACGGCGTCACACCCTGCAGCACTACCACCTACTCGCCGTTCGGATCGGTGTTGACCACTACCAACGCCTTGTCGAAGACCACCAGGCACAGCTATGACGGGCTCGGCCGCCACACATCAGTGACGGACCCGATGAACCACAAGACCGTGACCGCCTTTGGTGACGGCATCGGGCATAGCTACACCACCTCTCAAATCGGCAGCGACGGCGCCACCGTGTCGAGCTCCAGCTACACGCTTGACGCCAACGGCAACACCACCACAATCGCGTTGGCCAATGGTGGCCGGGTCGATTACATCTACGACGCGCGCAACCAACTCATCGGCGTCACCCAACTTTCCGACGCTGCACCATCGGCGCACAGCATCGTGACCAGCTACGGCTACGACGCCCTCGGGCGGCAGGTCACAGCAGTCGACGGTCGCGACAACACCTGGCTCAACACGTACAACACGCTCGGGCTTCTTCAAGACCAAATTGAACCTGCCACACCCGGCCAAAGCACGATCGGTGACCGCAGGTTCACCACCATTCACAACGCGGCGGGGCTCGCCGAACGCTACGAGCAACCCGGTGGGGTGCGCGTGCACTACGCCTATGACGATTTGGGTCGGGCAATCACCGAATCCTCCGATTCCGCACCGACAGCCCCCGCTGCGATGGCATCTTTTGGGTACGACCCGGCAGGACGAATGACATCATTCTCGGTCGCAGGCTCAACCGCAGCGCTCACCTACGACGACCGCGGGCTGCTCACCAACGCCACCGGGCCGGGTGGGCCAAGTTCGTTCGAGTATGACGCGCTGGGTCGGATCGTCAATAGGACCGACGCGTCTGGTGTCTCGCAGTATGCATGGGACGCGAACAGTCGCCTGTATTCCGATACCGATCCGTTGACCAACACAGCACGTGTGTACACCTGGAACGACGCCGATCAGGTCACAGGTGTCAGTTATGCCACTGGTGGCGGTTCGCGAAGCTACGACTACTGGCCGTCGGGGCAACTCAAGACCGACACGATCAAGTCAGATCCGACCACCGTCCAACGATCCGCGATCTACGAGTACGACACCAGCGGGAACCTCACCAAGGAAACCATCGCTGGGGCATCGGTCGTCAACCCTGGGAGCAACACGTACACCTACGACCTTGCCGGCCGGTTGCGTGCATGGACTGCCACCAACGCAGCGGTCACCAACTACAACTGGGATGACGCGGCGAACCGTGTGCAGGCGGGCAACACGACCAACACCTACGACGCCCGAAACCGAATCACCGCCGGAACCACCACCGCCCCATCGGGGGCCACCACCGATGCCTACACATGGACACCGCGAGGCACGATTTCGTCGCAGGCCATCAACGGCACCGCAACTGCTTACACCTTCGATGGTCTGGGTCGAATGGTCACAGCTGGTGGCGTCAACTTCACCTACGACGCTCTTGACCGCATCGCGTCGCGTACCGATGGCGCCAACACCGCCACCTTTGCCTATTCCGGTCTGGGCCTGCAACCCACCAGCGACGGCGCCAGCCTGATCGCGCGTTCGCCGGGGGGTGCGCCAGTATCGATGAAAGTCGGCGCCGGCCCAGGGCTCACCGTTGGCCAAGACCGCCACGGCGACATCGTTGCCCTGTTCCAACCTGGCGGTTCCACCCTCACCGACAGCATCGACTACGACCCGTTCGGGCAAGTCGTCGGGCGTACCGGCACCACTGCCAACACCGCCGGCTTCCAAGGCGCCTACACCGACCCAACCACCAAACTCGTCGACATGGGCGCCCGCTGGTACTCGCCCAACACCGGGCGTTTCCTCGCCCGCGACACCATCGCTCCGATGCTTGCCTCGCCGGTGTCGCTCAACATGTACACCTACGCCAACAACGACCCGCTCGGCCACTTCGACCCCGACGGCCACTGTGCAATCCGCATCGACGGCAACTACTGCGCCCCGACCCGCACAACACGATCAACGGCTTACAACTCGAACTGGTATAGCGCAATCGTCACCCCGAAGCGCAGCAGCGGGCCCACGGGCCGTTGCATTCGCTTCAACGCCTGCCCCGACGGTGGTAACCAAACCCGAGAAGCACCCCACGGTAACTCTGGCAAAGGCAACAGCGCCGACCCACCGCCTGATCCGATCCAAACGTGCGCCCAAGACCCCAAATGCACCCCGCAACGAATGGTCGCCCTGATCAAAGCGTCCAAGGACGATGGGTTTGGCGCAGTCGTCTTCGCTGCCATCGAAGGCGCCGACGTGAAAGGCGATCTTGACGGCAACTGGGGCCAGAAGAGCATCGACGCAGCAGCCGCAGGGGGCAAGAACCTCGAAGACGCGATCATGAAATCCCTCGGCATCGACCGAACACAAGCCCGCCTCTGGGCGACACTGGCCCAGTCCGTCGCCAAGAAGATCCAGAACTCAAAATCCGAGTTCGAGAAGATCGATCACGAGAAGTCGTTCCTCGAGGCGCACCTCAGCGCGATCATGATCGGAGTAGCGATCCTCGCGACTGTGGCAACCGTTGGTGCCGCTGGAATGGCCATGGCAGGCGCACTCACCGTTGCCACGCTCGGAGGCACTGCATCGCTCACCGTCACCAGCCTCACAGTCGGCATCGTCACTACCGGAGCCTTCGTACCATTGGCTTTCGCCGCTGGGACAGCCGCAGCGTGGGTTGGTGCCGACGCACTCGCCGAAGGATTCTTCCAGACCGGCCTCAACAGCCACACGGTAGTCGGCGCCGACAGCAGATCATTTCGTGCCCCGAAAGCCACAAACACGCGGACAGATCTCATTTTGTTTGACGAAGAATGGGCATCGCGTCAGCTGCTTGGTCAGAACACACCGGGTTCAGCGGGCTACGCCGAAACACCAGGCGGCAGGACAGTGACCGCACACGCCGCGGAGGTGATCGCCAATGGCGGTCGAGGCCGTCCACCGACATCACTTACGACGGTCGACGAGATTCTCGACACTGGCACATCCGTGCGTTGGAGACCGGAAAACGGTACGGTCCGCGTCACCCAACCGGGAATGCCCGGCAGGCCATACGTTGTCGTGGACGATGCCACCGGCAACAGAATCGTCACCGCGATGGTCCCGAAGTGATCGACCAAGACTGGATCGATCTCCTCGACCACATTGATCGGTTTGTCGGTGGGGAAACTTCGAAGGTTCTCGCTGATGAGCTTCTGGGGCTCGTGTTGGAATGCTTCCGAGACGAGGAATGGGCCGACGAGGTCGTCTGGATTCTTTCTTGCTACGAGCCAGGTGGCGGAGAGCACTACTACGACGAACTGGCGGTTGCGGCCGAGCTATCAGCAGTCGCCGCGAACATCCGCGTTGAACGGAGCGACGGGTGAGGCTGAGGCCTTTGGTGCTCGTACTTGTGGCCGCACTGTCCTGCCTCTTCGCGGCTACGACGACCGCCAGTGCAGCGGCCTACATATACAATGCGCCGGTTCTTGTGCGCGCCGACGCGTGTCCAAGTGAAACGGGTGCTACGGCGTCGCGCCACCTCGCCAGCAGGTTGGAGCGGTCTGCCTCACCTGTGATCGAGGTTCAGGGTGCGTCTACGACCCCTTCCGCTCCCGTTGTTGCCACAGAAGCGGTAGGCGACTGGCGGTACCTACGGTGTTGAACACCGAGTTGAGTCGTCCGGTCGTTCGGATCAGCTCGGTGATTCTGAACCGCTGATCGGATCAGCAAGCCTCCGACTTGGTGTCAGGTGCGTTTTGGGCGTCGTGCCGATCAGGTCGTGGTCTTGAGCCAGTGGCGCCACTCGGGCGCGGCCACCGAAGGCCAGACTTCGACGAACTGTTGGCGCACATCGCGGACTTCGGCGCGCTGCTGATCGTGGAGCAACCCCAGCGCGTAGCCGGCCTTGCCGCCCACGCCCTTGGCGGATGCGAGTGACTGGGCCGTCTCAGCGGCGATTGCGGCGTCCTGATGACGCCCGAGCAACTCTGTGACGTGCTCGAGTTGCTTCGACAGGCGCTTGGCCGGCTTGCCGAACACGGGGACCAGTGCGTCCGCCGCGTAACGGGCATGCTTGGCGCGGATGCGTGCTGCGTGCCACGGCTCGTCGGCGCTCTTCTGGCGCAGACCGCGCACATCGCGCGACAGCCGCTTCCAGGCGGAGCGGACGAGCGGCGGCAGCGCCTCGGAGGCCGGCAGCAGTGCTGCTTCGGTGAGGCGCGGGGCGTGTGCGGCGGCGACGAGTGCATCGAGGAGCGCCAGGTAACGCGGCGACTGCATCGCTGCGCGCACCTCGGCGAGTGCCGCGGCTTCGTCATTGCCGAGTTCGCGGCGGATGATCTTGATCGCCTTCTCCGCCCCTGGGGCCTCGATCGTCGCCATTCCTGCCAACAGGCGAGCTTCGAGCACCTCGCGATCGCGAGAGGCGCTGAGCTCGCCGGCGATCCAGGCCACTTCGCCGGAGAGCGCCTTCGCCCATTCGGCCTCGACCAGCGGCGCGAACACCTTGAGGCCGCTGCGCAACCGTCGGGCGGCGACGCGCATCTGGTGCACCGCATCCGGGAGGTCGCGCCGCAGCCGAAGATCCTGCGCGAGAAAGGCAGTGACGAGCTTCGCGATCAGGGCCGTGACGGCATCGCCGGCGGGGTCGCTGGAAGCAACCTTGTCGCGCAACACCACGTCGCCAGGTTCGATTGCACGAGGGCCCAATGCCCGCACGGCCTTCGAGGTGAAGGTACTGGGAGCAGCGCCCGCGGCGATCAGCACATCGACGACCGGCTGCAGATCGTCGTTCGAACGCCCGGTGGCCGCCTCCACCTCCAGCTCACGGAAGCGAGCCGTGATACGACCATCGGTCTTCACCGTGACCCGATCGTCGGTCACCTCCGCCAGGGCGGCGCCGGTGGCATCGGTGACCAGCGTCGGCCGCCGGTCGTTGACAATGGTGGCGACCGGCAACAGCGGGCTGCCGCGCGTTACGCCGAGCACGAGCGTCGCCAGAGCATCCGGCACATCGGTGGCATCGCCGAGTGGCAATTGCACCTCATCACGTGCGTTCTCGTCGGCATGGGGCAACTTCAGGTGCCACCCATCGTCGTGCCCGCCCGTGCGACGGCGCAATGTGATGCGGTGGCGGGCGAGACGCAGATCCTCGGTGTCCCAGTAGACGGCTGTGAGCCGGATGGCGGGCTGCTCGACTGCCCCTCCGAGGGCGGAACCTTCGCCGCCCAGCGGTGGGAGGCGGAAGCGTGCAGGCACTTCGAGTTTGCGCTCGACTTCCCGGTGGACGCGGGTCTCGGTCACGGCGTGACGGTATCGCGGTGGACGACGAACCATCCAAGATTTCATCTCCTGTTCACTCGATGTCCCTTCATGTTCAGCGCGGTTGGATGTGCGACGATGCAGGCCGCCACCGGCCAATCGTGAGGAACCATGTCGCAGCGCAGCAGCCACTTCCCCGGGGTCCTGGTACCCCTCGTCACTCCGTTCCACGAGGACGGCTCGCTCGCCCTCGAGGTGCTGGTGCCGCTGGTCGACTTCCTGCTGGGTGACGGCGTCGCCGGGTTCGTCGTCGCAGGTACGACGGGGGAGGGGTACGCACTCGATCTCGCGGAACGCCGCGCCCTTCTGCGATCCGTGATGGATGTCGTGCGTGGTCGCGTGCCGGTGCTCGCCGGTGTCGGAGGAACCGCGACTCGCGAAGCGGTCGTTCAGGCCACCGCCGCAGCCGAAGCCGGCGTGCAAGGCATGATGGTCGCCGCGCCCGCCTACTGCCTGCCGACTGGTGCCGAGCTGGGCGTCCACGTGCTGCGTGTGCTTTCGGCTGTGCCGCTGCCGACGGTGCTGTACGACTACCCGGCACGCACCGGGGTGCCGTTCGACCTCGAAGCGCTCGATGCCCTCGCCGGCCACCCGCTGGTCGTGGGCATCAAGGAGGCGAGCGGTGATCTCTCACGCATCGTGCAGCTGCAGGATCGCTACGGCGACGACCTTGCGATCATCTCCGGCAGCGACACACTCGCAATGCACTACTTCGAGGCCGGCAGCGACTGCTGGATCGCCGGCTTCGCGAACGCGCTCCCGACGGAACATGTCGAGATGCTCGCCGCCGCACGACGAGGCGACATGGCGGCCGGTTGGGCGGTGCAGGAACGCCTGAGCCCGATCCTCACGGACGTCGAAAGCGGCCACTACATCGCGCGCACCAAGTGGTCGCTGATCGCCCGTTCGATTCCGGTCGGGCCACCGCGCGAGCCACTGCATGCCCTCGGCTCGGCCGATGCGGCCACCATGCGGGCGCACCTCGCGGCGCTGGGGCACCTGGCCTCATGACGGGTCCTGTGCGCAGCGCGGATGTCGTCGTGGTCGGCGGCGGCATCATCGGCCGTTCGGTTGCATCGGCCGCTGCGCGGCGCGGACTGTCGGTGATCGTCGTCGAAGCCGGCGCCCGCACGTTCGGGACTTCATTGGCGAACGCGGGCCATCTGGTGCCCAGCCATGTGGTCCCGTTCGCGGCGCCCGGCATGGTGCGCGCCGGGCTGCGCAGCCTCGCAGCGCGCGACGGCGCCTTCGCCATCGCCCCTCGCTCAGCACTGGGATTGGTGCCGTGGCTGTGGCGCTTTGCGCGGTCGTCCACCCATGCCAACGTCGAGCGGGGTGTGCCGGCGCTGCGCTGGCTGCTGGAGGCGACGGTCGCCGATGTCGCCCGGCTGAGCGAGACGGGTGCCGCTCTCGACGATGCGAGAGGCGGCATCATGCAGATCGCCAGCAGCGCTGCCTCGTTGCGCGAACTGCACCACGAAGCCGAAGTGTGGGGCCGATGGGGTGTGCCCACGGAAGCGTTCGACGCTGCCGCGCTGCGGGCCTCGGAGCCGATGGTCACCGAGCGGGCGGTCGGTGGTGTGCTGCTCTCCGGCGACTCGCGTCTCGACCCGGCCCTGTTGCTGGCAGCCGTGACGGCCGAGGGCGAACGTCACGGCGTCGAAACTGTCGGCGCGACGGTGGAACGCATCGGCATCGGCGGACCCGGCGCGCAGGTGCACACGGCAGCCGGACTGGTGCAAGGCGCACATGTCGTGGTCGCCGCCGGTGTCTGGACGCACGCACTGTGCCGGCCCCTCGGCGTGCGCTTGCCCGTCGTGCCTGCACGCGGCAACAGCATCACGCTGCCCGACGTGACCACGACCAACAGGCCGATGCTGCTGGTCGAGCAGCGGCTTGCGCTCAGTCCACTCGCTCAGGGCTTGCGGCTCACCAGTGGCTTTCGTCTCACCCACACATCTGACCGCACCGTCAACCCCGCTCGTTCGCGCGAGATCATCCGCCGTGCGGGCCAGGTGTTGTCGCTGCCATCGGACACCGCGCCGGCCAACGAGTGGACAGGGCTGCGGCCGGCAACCCCCGACGGCCTGCCGATCATCGGGGCGCTGCCCGGCGCACCCGCGATCCTGGTCGCTGCAGGCCACGGGATGCTCGGCTCCAGCTGCAGCCTCGGCACCGGCGAAGCTGTTGCCGCGTTGCTCACAGGCGGCGAACCAGGGTTCGACATGGGTGTGGTCTCGCCCGCCCGTTTCATCCGGAAAGGAAGTGTTCGATGAGAGCCCGACGCGTGCTGCATTGCGTGGATTCGCACACGGAGGGGATGCCCACCCGCGTGGTCGTCGGCGGGGTGCCTCCGATCCCCGGCGACACGATGGAGGAGCGCCGGCAATGGTTCATGGCCAATAGCGATGACCTGCGAACGCTGCTGATGCACGAGCCGCGCGGTCACTCGGCGATGAGCGGCGCGATCGTGCAACCGCCCACGCGACCCGACGCCGACTGGGGTGTGCTCTACATCGAAGTCACCGGCTGCCTGCCGATGTGCGGCCACGGCACGATCGGTGTCGCAACCGTGCTGGTGGAGACAGGCATGGTGGACGTCACCGAACCCGTCACCACCATTCGCCTCGACACTCCGGCCGGCTTGGTGGTTGCGGAGGTCGCGGTCGACGAAGGTCGCGCGATGGCCGTCACGATCCGCAACGTGCCGTCGTTCGTGACAGCGCTCGACAGCGTCGTGTCGGTTCCCGGGCTCGGTGAGGTTCGCTACGACATGGCCTTCGGCGGCAACTTCTACGCCATCGTCGAACTCGACGAGATCGGCGTCCCGTACGGTCAGCAACACGCTCGCACCCTGCTCGACTCCGGCATGCGGATCATCGAGGCGATCAACGCCGCGGACCCACCGGTGCACCCGGCGGAGCCGGGCATTTCGGGGTGCCACCACGTGCAACTGGTCGCGCCCGGCAGTGATGCCCGCCGTTCGCGGCACGCGATGGTGATCGCACCCGGCTACTTCGATCGGTCGCCGTGCGGCACCGGCACCAGCGCACGTGTCGCCCAGTTGCACGCCCGTGGACTGCTGGCGCTGCACACCGACTTCGTCAACGAGTCGTTGCTCGGTACCCACTTCGTCGGCCGCCTCGTCGACACCACCGAGGTTGCCGGCATTCCCGCTGTCATTCCCACGATCACCGGGAGCGCCTGGCTCACCGGAACGTCACAGATGTTTCTCGACGAGCGCGACCCCTTCCCGCGCGGCTTCCTGCTGGGCTGACGAGCGATCATCCGGCGCCTGGACGCTGCCGACCCGGCTCTGGCGCGCACGACCTTCGCGCTGATCGCCGAAGTGTTCGAGGACGAATACGGCGGTCACGATGACAGCACGCTGGAGACCATGCTGGCCGATACCCGCTTCTGGGTCTTCGCCGCGATGGACGGCGTCAACGTGATCGGTGGCCTGACCGCCCATGTCCTGCCGATGACACGCAGCGCGATGAGCGAGGTGTTCATCTACGACCTCGTCGTCCATCCGGCGCATCAGCGGCGCGGAGTGGGGCGACGGCTGATGGAGGCCACGATCGCTGCCGCCTCGGCTGAAGGTATCGACGTGGTGTTCGTCGCCGCCGACGATGAGGACGAGCACGCCCTCGACTTCTACCGTGCACTCGGCGGCCGTCCGGGGCCGGTGACCTTCTTCGACTTCGGAGCCGACTGATGCCCACTGCACGTCTGAACGGGATCGACATCCAGTACGAGGTGCTGGGCAGTGGGCCGCGCCTCCTGGTGTGCAACGGCTCGGGTGCCACGATCGCCGCGGCGACGCCGATGATCGACAAGCTGACCGCTCGCTTCGAGGTGTTGATCCACGACCAACGGTGCCTCGGCCGCACCACGGTTCCTGATGCCACGCCGACGATGGCCGACTACGCCGCCGACGCGGCGGCGCTGCTCGACCATGTCGGCTGGACGACGGCGCGGGTGTTCGGCATCAGCTTCGGTGGCATGGTCGCGCAGGAGTTCGCGGTCACCTGGCCCCAGCGGGTCGAACGGCTGGCGTTGCTGTGCACCTCGCCCGGAGGTGGGGGTGGCAGCAGTTTCCCGCTGCACACCATCCCGTCGCTGCCCGCGGGCGAACAGGAGCTGCTGCGGCTGCGCCTCGCCGACTCGCGCTACGACGCGGAGTTCCTCGCGGCCCACCCGTTCGACCAGCGTTTGGTCGACCTCGCCAGCGCCGGACGAGCGGCACCGCGAACGGCCGAGCAGTTGCGTGGTGAGGTGATGCAACTGGAGGCCCGCAGCCACCACGACGTCTGGGATCGCCTGGGTGCGATCACCTGCCCGACGCTGGTGGCGTGCGGCGAGTTCGACGCGCTCGCACCGCCCGCGAACAGTGAGGCGATCTCCTCCCGCATCGCCGGCAGCGAACTGCGCCGCTACCAGGGCGGCCACGCCTTCGTCTGGCAGGACCGCCAGGCCTGGCCCGACATCCGCGGTTTCCTGGCCGCCTGATCCGCCGCCGGCTGGGGTCCGGGGCATACGGCCGCTGCGGAGGGGCTTCTGGGGCTGCATCGTCTCATCAGCGCCGGTTTCGTTGTGCCCGCAACTGCCCATCCGATCGTCCCGTAGTTGGAGACGAAACAGCCCCAGAAGGCCCGATGGGACGATCCAGCCCCAGAAGCCGGGAGGCTCCGAGCGATGGACTGGGTGGGGCACAATGGCCCGATGTACGTGCCCGACATCATGACCGTGCCGCTGCGACGCACCGACGACCGCACATCGGATCTTCCACTGCTCGACGACGGTGAGGTGCAGATCGGCATCTGGGAGTGCACACCGGGAGTGGCGTCTGACCCGGGCGGCGACTACGACGAGACGATGTTCATGGTCTCGGGCCGTTTGGCGGTCGACCACGGCGAGGGCAGCTTCGATGCCGCCCCTGGCACGTTGTGGGCCACGCCGCGGCACTTCGCCAGCACGTGGACGGTGCAGCAGACGGTGCGCAAGCTGTACGTGATCGACAACCGTCCGGGTGAACCCGGCGCACCCGCGTACCTCTCGAACGGCCACTCGGAGGCGTTGGGCACCAGCGCACGCCGCCCCGTCGTGCTCGCCGGCGCCCCGCTCGAGGCCAGCACATCGCTGTGGGCTCACAACCGGCTCGACACCGGGGTCTGGGAGTGCACCCCGGGCGAGTTCCCCTTCCGTCGCGACGGCTACGACGAGGTGTTCTGCGTGCTCAGTGGCCATGCCACGCTGCACGTGGACGCCGCAGAGGGGCACGGCCAGTCCTTCGACCTGCGCCCCGGCAGCGTGCTGTTGACGCCCGCCGGGCTCACCGGACGATGGGTGGTTCATCAGACGATTCGTAAGGCGTACACGATCGTCCATCGCTGAATTGCCCTAGACTCCGATCAACCCGATCGGGAGGTTCACACCTATGGGCTCCGGAGCTATCGCCGGCATCGTCATTGCCGCCATCGTCCTGCTCACCATCCTCACCGGCCTGCGCACGGTCAATCAAGGCACCGTCGCGGTCACGACCATCTTCGGCAAGTACCGGCGCACATTGCGGCCGGGCCTCAACGTCGTGGTGCCGTTCATCGAAAAGATCTTCCGTCGCATCAGCGTGCAGAACCGCGCCGTCGAGCTGCAGTTCCAGGCGATCACGTTCGACCAGGCCAACGTGTACTTCACCGCGATGATGGTGTACGGCGCGATCAGTGAGAGCGAAGACACGGTCAAGAACATCGCATTCAAGTTCGTCAGCGAGAAGGATTTCCTCACCGCGCTCGTACGCAGCGTCGAGGGAAGCACCCGCGGCTTCGTGGCCACCAAGAAGCAGGCCGAGATCCTCGTGCTGCGCGCCGAGATCGTGTCGGAGGTCAAGGACAACCTCGACCACGTGATCGAGACATGGGGTTACCACCTCATCGATCTGCAGCTCAACGACATCACCTTCGATCAGGCGATCACCACCTCGATGGCGCAGGTCGTGGCCAGCAACAACCTGAAGGCGGCTGCCACCAACGAAGGCGACGCGCTGCTGATCCGCAAGACCAAGGAAGCCGAGGCGCTCGGCACCGCCGTGCGTATCGAGGCCGAAGCCGAGCGCACCGCCGCCCAGCTTCGTGGGCAAGGTGTGGCGTTGTTCCGCGAAGAGGTCGCTCGCGGTCTTGCGCTCGCCACCGACACAGTCGATTCGTCGCTCATCCTGTTCTCGATGTGGACCGAGACGATCCGCCAGATGGCCGAGCACGGCAAGGGCAACGTGTTGTTCCTCGACGGCTCGCCCGAGGGCATGGAGAAGCAGATGAAGGACCTGATGGCGCTGCAACAGCTCAACGCCGTGCAAGGCACTCCGAAGCAATGACCTCGCTGCACTCGCGTCCAGTCATCGTACGTCCGCGGCCCGAGGTCAAGGCGCTGATGGAGACGGACTACACCCTCGATCCGGGCATCACGCTGCCGGCTTCGTGGTACAACGATCCCGAGATCTGGCAACGCGAGCGGTGGCCGATCTTCGGCAGCAACTGGGTGCACGTCGCCTACGATCACCAACTGCGCAACTCGGGTGACTACGTCACCGAGAACCTCGCTGGCTGGCCGATCTTCATCCGCCGCCGCGACAACGGCGCGCTCAGCGCGTTCTACAACATGTGTCCGCACCGCGCCGGTCCGCTGGTGTTCGAGGGCGAGGGTTGCTCGAAGAACCTGGTGTGCAAGTACCACGGCTGGGCGTTCAACGCCGAGGGCAAGTTGCTCTCGGCGCGCGACTTCGGCGCAGCGGCGCCCGACGACATGGATCTCACGGCCATCCAGGTCGCATCGTGGCGCGGCATGGTGTTCGTCTGCCTCAATCCGGCGATTCCTCCGCTCGACGAGTGGCTCGGCGATTTCAAGAAGGAAGTCGATGGCGTGCCGCTGGAGAGCTATCGCTTCCACAGCAAGAGCGTTCGCCACGTCGCCTGCAACTGGAAGACCTACGGCGACAACTTCCTCGAGGGCTATCACCTGCCTACGACGCACCCTGCGATGAGTCGCGATGCGGATGCGCTCAACTACCGGGTCCTCTACAAGGGCGACCCGAAGTGGAACATCCACACGATGCCGCCTCGCGACGAGAGCACGTTCGGCGTGTTCGGCTACTTCTGGCCGACGTTCGCGTTCGACGTGTTCCCCGGCGGGTTCGCGATCGAGCGCTGGTTGCCCCGCGGACACACCCACAGTGACCTGATCTTCGAGTACTTCTTCGCCGACGACGCCGAGGGTGTGGAAGACATCGTCAAGTTCAGCGAGGAAGTCGCGGATGAGGATGCGCGGATGTGCGAGCACGTGCAGCGCAACCTCGATGCCGGCAACTACACCACCGGCGTGCTGAGCCCGAAGTGGGAGTACCCGCTGGCCGTGTTCCACTCGATGATCCGCGACGCCATCGGCATGAACGACTAATCGTGGCCAACACCGCTCGGTTCCTGTGGCAGCGGCTGGAGAGCTACCACGGCTTGATCTACTTCGTGCCAGAGGCAGATCAGCAGTACACCGCGCTCGGGTTGGATGCAGGGATGATGGGCTACTTCTCGTCACGCGCTGCAGCGATGGGTGCCGTGCCGGCAGAGGTGGTCGTTGCCACGTTCTACAACTTCGAGCCGAATCGCATCCGCGCGCTGGTGCCCACGGCGTGGGAGCGTACGACTGCGCCTCAGCTCTGGCAGGCGCGGCTGGCTGCAGCCGATGCTGCGCTCACCCGCATCTTCGGTGATCGACTGCTGGCGGACGACATCTCCGAGGCTGCAGACGTGCTGCGCGGTCTGGTGGGGGAGTGCGCTCCCGAAGGCCGGCCGCTGTTTGCCGGCCACCTCGCCCAGGACTGGCCCGAGGAACCGCACCTCGCGCTGTGGTTGGCGATCACCTTGCTGCGCGAGTACCGCGGCGATGGCCACGTCGCCGCGCTCACGGTCGAGGCGGTCGCGGGCATCGAGGCATTGGTCATCCACGGCGCGACGGGGGCGGTGCCGTCGTTCGTGCTGCAAGCCACCCGCGGGTGGGGCGACGATGCATGGGCGGCGGCCGTTGCGCGGTTGCAGCAACGCAACTGGCTGGACGACGACGGTGCGCTCACCGCCGCGGGCCAGCAGCACCGCAACCGGGTCGAGCAGTACACCGACGAGCTCGCTGCTGCGCCCTGGCGAACGCTCAGCGAGGCGCAGGTCACGTGGCTGGGCGATCTGGGCAAGGAACTGACCGCGACGATCGTCGCTGCCGGCACGTTCCCTGTGCGCTGAGCGCGGCTACCCGGCTGGCGGGACGAACGGGACGAACCAGCCGACGAGGTCGGCGACCAAGTGTGCTCCCCGGCTGGTGGCGAGGCACATGTCCGGTGCGCTCACCGTCGAGTTGGCCACGCTGTTGCCCGGCAGGTGATTGAGGATCGAGACGGTGGGGGGCGTGGTCGGGCAGGGCCACGAGACGACGAAACCGGTTCCGAGCGGCTGTGTGCTCGTGACCGTGTACATGTAGGCAACTGCGTCGGTGGGCACGCCGGTCGGACGAACCGAGAGCGGCTGGAATGGTGCAGGCATGCCGATCCAGCCGCCGATGCCACTGCGAGTGTCCAGGGCTCGCGCCGGTACAGCCAGTTGGAGTGCGGCGCCAGGCCCGTCGACGAACACGCCCTGTAGGTCGATCGCAACATGGGTTGCGGCCGTCGACCTGACACAGAACCGTCCTCCTGTGTCAGTCCGCACCCACGCAGAGTTGGGGACTACCTCCCCGCCCGGTGCGGACGCGATGGCCGGGCTCACGCGATCGCAGGGGCCAACGGACACAGCGGCGCCCGCAACGGGATTGATCACCGTGACATTGATGATGCCGCCGGTGGGAACCGAAGCACCGGTTGTCGGCAGGGTCAGCTCGATCTGCTGACCGACGCCGAGTGGCGCCGAACGCGGCGGCAGGCGAGTATCCAGCAGGCGGCGCGGTGCGAGCGGAACGAAGGACGATCCCAACGTCGGGGAGAGGGAACCTTGCAGCTCGACCGCAAGATCCACCGATCGCGACGAGCGGACGCAGAACCTCCCATTGTTGTCGAGTGCAACCGCGGACGTTGCCGCCCGCGACCCGGATTGACCGAAGTTGAGGCTCGAGGTCGCTGGCGGTGGACGATCGCATGCGTAGGCCACGACGAAGCCGGTGGCGCCGCGACTGGTGGCGATGAGGTTGACGACGACGCCCGTAGCATCGCCGCGGATCTCGGCGGGGACGGGGATGACTCGCTCGACGCCGGCGGTCAGGGCGGTGTCTGTCGCGATGGTGTCCATCAGGCGGATGCCGTCGGTCGGTACGAACCGGGTGACAGCACCCACGGGCGCGCCGGCGGTGCTCTGTGGGCCGAGTTGGCGTGCACCCTGCGCTGAGGCGGCCTGCGCTGCGACGAAGATGTTCCGTTGAAGAGCGCCGGTCGCGTTGGGGTGAACGCCGTCGGCCACGAGCCAACTGGGATGAGCGGCGACGAGGCTGTACCAGTCTGCAACGGTCATCATCGGCCGCTGCACGGCGATCGCAGCAAGGCGTGCATTGAACGCCTGCGAATTCGCCAGTGAGCCGCGGGCGTACACGTTGACCCAGACGACGCGGCGCCCGGGGCCGATCTCGTCGAGCATTGTGTTGATGATCGCGTCGGTAGCGCCCGGCGTCTTCACGGTGATGTTCATGTCGTTGGTACCCAACGCAACGACCCACAGTGGCGGATCGAACCCACTGGCACGGATGCGGCGGACACCGTCGATACCTGACGTTGAACCCGTCAGCGCGACTGTCGTACGGCGGGCGCTGCGAGCCTCCATCTGAAATGGACCGAAGCTCTGCGCCTTGAATGAGGCTGGTAGTCCACCCCAGTACGAGATGGTCAGCGAGTCACCGACGATGGCCATTGGACCTGATGCGCGGCTCGTCGGGTCCGCGTAATACGACGCTGCGAGCGACGAGGCTGGTGAGGGTACGAATACGGTGAGCGCCACAGCCAGCGCAGCGACCAGAACCTTGCGAGCGAGCATCTCAATAGTCTGCCACGCGCCTCGGGCTCATCGCCGCTCCCGGTCCTCGCTACCGTTCGTGCAGGACTCGCCCGACGCGCACGTCGACGCGTTGGCCGGTCGCACCCTGTAGCGGCTCTATCAGACCTGGTCAGACCGGTCGGGGAGAGGAGACTCGAACTCCCGGCCTCCTGCTCCCAAAGCAGGCTGGAGCCGTTTCGGTTCGTGTTGCCCTGTGTTGCCTGGTGCCGTAAAAGCCCAGCTGAGCAGGGGTGTTGGAGGACTACGCAGACGGGGCAGCACTCAGCAACACAGGCCGGTGCGCGGCGGATTGATACATTTCTGATACATCGCGGGTAGACGAGCGAAGAGTTCTTGGCGATCACCGAGACGTCGGTCTTCGAGCGTCTCGGTGAAACCGACAGAGCGGTACGGGTTGAAGTTGTCTACGACCAACTCGCACCAAAGCGGCGGTTCGTAGTCGAGCTGCGAGGAGATCTTCGGCCAACGAGGCCGGGCCGAGCAGGGGCAACCGCACCGATCGGAAGTTAGGCGCCGTTGGGTCCCCGACGCGCTTGTTCCAGAAGGCGATCGACTTCCCAGCCGTTCGTCCGCCCTTCGTCTTCGAGTCGATCTCGCGCTGCGGTCAACTCGCGTTCAAGCGCGTCAATCTTCAGATGCTCATCGTCGACGATGTACACGTCGTCGGAGCGATCCCAGGTGACGTACTGCCAAAGGTTGGGCATCAACGCGGGACCGCCCAGCGCAAGGATCTCGCGAACCAAGCCGTCAGTTGACGGGCTGAACACCGCGTGGCCAAACACAGCGATGTCGACGAGCGGGTCCATGCCGGGACGACGAGAAACGACCTCATCGGCCCGCGCGTCTCGTTCACGATGTACATCGTGCCCGGTACCTCAGCAGGAGGCCCAAACAGCCTCCCCGATCACCGGAATATCTACAGATAGGTGCGGTGCTAACGGGGCCGGTAGACGTCGGACCGATGCTCGATTCGAAGGACGGTGACGGTGGTCGCTTCGTCGTCGATCTCGTAGACGACGCGATACGCGCCGCGTCTCGCCGACCACAGTCCTGCGAGCTCGCGTTGCAGCGGGTGACCGACTCTGCGCGGGTTCTCGCACATCGGTCCGACCATGAACTCCACGACCGCAGCGGCGACGCGCTCGGGAAGGCGAGCGAGTTGTCGCTCTGCCGACGCGGCAACGCGCAGCGCCCGAAGAGGAGCGCTCACTGGTTCAGATACTTGGCGCGGATTTCATCGGCCGACACGGTGTTGCCTGCCACGACATCCCGGCGGGCTTGTTCGATCTCGGCCATGGCCGCGGGGTCCGAGAGCAACTCGAGAGTGTCCTCGAGTGCTGCAAGGTCGTCAGCGCTCATCAGCACCGCTGCCGGCCGACCGTTGCGGGTGACGGTGATGCGGTCATGTTGGTGTTCCACGCGATCGACCATCTCGGAGAACTTGGCTTTGACTTCGGCGAGCGGAAGCACGTCAGACATGACCAGAATCATAGTCACGCGGTGACGGACGTCAACCGCCCAGTACGGCAGATCTGCACGCCGGTGGGGCACGCCACTGGCGCGAGACTATGCGCATGGCCGGCACGACGAGGTACCAGGAACTTCCACCAGTTGACGTCGAGCTCTTCGTCAGCTCCGGGGTGCCCCGCCACGCGTTCTCCGTACTCCCTGCGGACGCTTGGCTGGCGCCAGACGTCCCTCTCTTCCAGTTGGCCTTCGCAACTCTGGTCTCGCTCGGCTGGGCGGTCGACGCCGACCAAGGCACCTTCGAAAGACCCAACCAGCACGCGATCGATCTCTCGGTCCCGCATCCCTACGACCTCGGACCGAGCTGGTCAGGCGGCAACTCTTGGCGCGCTTCGTTCAACACCGGGGCCACTGAGATCGTCGGTCTAGTCGACCCCGAGTGGGCCCACGCTCATCACGGTGCGTGTGATCCTGGTGCAGAGCTGGACTCGGCAAGCCCTTGGCGATGGCACGTCCTCGCTGGCGATGGCAGCTCACTGTGCGGCCGGGCCGAGACGCCAGTCCTCGCAGCGTTCGCAGCCGAGACCGCGCTCATCGAGGCGGGCGCTGACATCCCTGAGCGCACCAAGCTCCGTCGCGCCCTTCCCGAAGAGGTCTGACGCCCCCCGGCGGACCGGACCCGAGCGGAATGCCCGAAGTGGTCGCCGTTGTCCAGCACGCATAGCGGCAGATGTGTGCGGTATCGAACTGATACCATCAGGTGCATGGCTATGACCCTCCGCCTTACCGACACCGAGCAAGCAGCGCTGCGAGAGCGTGCCGACGCAGAGGGCATCTCCATGCAGGAGGCCGCCCGTCGAGCGGTTCGGGAGTTCGTCAGCCGCGGTCAACACACCGACCGGGTGATTACTGCGGCACGACTGATCATGAACAAGCACGCCGACGCCCTGCGACGCCTTGGCGAATGAGCGAACCGATCGAGTTCCTCGACCTCGACGACCTTGTCGAGTTGGCTCGCAGCTTGCTCGGCGACCCGCCACCGATCCGCGACATCGGCCTTCTCGGCTCCGCCGCGGCACGACCGCAGACCACTGCCTTCGGCGAGGACGCGTACCCCGACCTGGTCACCAAGGCCGCGGCCCTCCTGCAATCGATCGTCAACAACCACGCACTCGTGGACGGCAACAAACGACTCGGCTGGCTGGCCACCGCAGTGTTCCTCGAACTCAATGGAATCAAGGCGTCACGCGCCTCGAACGATGCCGTCTACGAGTTCGTCGTGTGGATCGCCGCATCCAACCCGGACCTCGACGACATCACCACCCGCCTCCGTCGTGTGATTCAGCCCGCACGCCCTAGAAAGTAGAATGCACTCCGGGCCACACAGATCTGCGTGGGTGCCGATGACACCTCGACACGCGGGCGGGGCTGAAAGTCGGCGGGGGGTTCGCCATATGTTCTGCGATGATCGTGAGATGAGCGCAGCGGAGCGGTGGCGGCTGGGCATCGGCCATTCCGGTCACATCGAGATCAGACTCCGATTGCTTC
The DNA here is from genome assembly GCA_043721915.1 of Ilumatobacteraceae bacterium. Lineage (GTDB taxonomy): Bacteria > Actinomycetota > Acidimicrobiia > Acidimicrobiales > Ilumatobacteraceae > UBA668. The sequence continues at coordinate 66,759 of JAYSPV010000045.1, forward strand.
GCCCTGACGAAGGTGCTCGTGACCAGGCGCTGCAATCCGGCTTCAGAGCGCGGTGGATCCTCGGCGACGACGCATCGCCGTCCGACGCCCCGGTGGACCTCCTCGACGGGCGGAGAAGCATCAAGCCCGGGGAGACAGCGATGGTCTGGGCGTATCCGCTGCAGCCCGAGCGTTGGAACGGCGTTGCCGTGGGTGATCTCGTCTCCTTGCACTGGAAGCCGGGCAGGACCCTCGGTGTGGGCGAAGTCATGGCGATGGTCGATGTACCACGACACGCTGTGCCGTTCCGGAACGACCGCATCCGCCAACGACCTGGCGCCGTGTTGGAGAATCAGCGGCCATGGCACCGAAACTTCTGGCGTCGCTCGCCCAAGTGAGCACGCCGTTGTCCACCGTGCCTATCGGCAGATAGGGCCGCCTCAAACCGATGAGCGGACACCGCGCCGCCTCATCATGACCGCGGAGACGACGATGACGCAGACGAGCGCACCACTGACCGCTCCTTCGAGAGCGTGGTCCGCGCTCCGACTCACCAACCACACGAGCGCGGGAGCGATTGCAGCACCCGCTAGGAGGGTCAACGGGAAGTCGTCCTCACGTGGCTGCACCCACGACAGTGAGAGCAGCATCAGAGCACCTGGAACGAGCATGACGTCGACCAGCACGATCAGCCCAAACGTGACGGGGATCAATCCGACCCCTAGCGAGAGGATGACGCAGGAGGCGGCGAGCTGCTTCGGGCTGAAAGTCGTCGGGCGACCAGGCGCTCGCGTCAACTGCGCGACCGTCACGAGACAGAGAACGGCGGGAATGACAGTCAGCCCAAGCAACCCGACGATGTAGGCGGCCTGAGACGCCGTCCAGGTGAAGTCGAGAGCCACCACACCTGCACCTGCCAACAGAGTCGCGGAGAAGATCAGCAGCGCCCGCAAGCAGCACATAGTGCCCGGCATGTGCGCTGCGCGCAAGTTCTTCTGCTCGCGCATTATGTGCGCAGGGCGAGCATGACAATCATGCAGCGGACCATGACGGTCACTGAACTCGATGCTGCTCGAGGAACGCGTCGACCTCGCCGTGCGCCGTCCGCTTGATCTCCCGATAGTCCCCGACGTCGCCGATGCCGATGCCCGAGTCGATGCCGATGCCGATGCCCGAGTCGATGTCGAGCTCGCCCAACTCGAGCGAGAACAGCCGGTCCTCGTAGTCGGTGTGACGATGACGAATGAAGGCCCGTGCAGCCAACGCGGCACGCTCGTCGAGCGTCAACTGCTTGGTCCGCCCAACCCGTCCGCTGCCGACCACCGCCGCACGGTCAACCGCGCCACGCGCGATCTCGTCCGCGATCACCTGATGCTGCGGGGCGAACGCCAACCATCGCAACACGGCCTCCTCGAACTCGGCGCGATACGCGGTCTCGGCTCGCTCGCGTTGACGACTGCTCGACTCACGTTGCGTCTCGCGCCGTGCGGCGGTGACAGCCGCAGCCTCGCGTGCTGCCGCAATCGATTCGATCGGGGCGAGCAAACCCAACTGGCGGCGATGCTGCCCGCGACCCTTCGGGCGGAACAGAACCCAATAGTCGCCGGCGCCCTTCACCTGCCGCGTGAGGAACGCGTCGCCAGCCGGCAGCAAGTCCCAACCGTCCGGGCGGACGAGATCGCCGAGCTCGGGATGCCACAGCCCGGACTTGGTGTCGTACACCTCCAGATGCAGCCCTGCCGGATCCTCATCGACCATCACGAGACAATCGCACGTCCCGGACCCAGATTCCAGCACCGACACCAACACCAACAGCCACTTGCGCCGAGCGCACATACCCGGCAATCTGATCGCCGATGCGGTTGGAACTTCGTGAGCGGCAGCGGCGTCGAAGATCCATGCGTGCTCCGTCCGTCGTTTGTGCCCTGGTGCTGTTTGCGGGGTGCTCATCTGGGCAGACACCGCAGAGCGCGACGACACCGAGCATTCCTCATCCTGTGGGCGCCTCGGACGTGGTGATCCAACTGGACGGCTACCGGTTTGGAGGCGTGCCGGATGAGTTCGTCGTCGGACCGGAACTCATTGTGTATGGCGACGGGTCGGTCTATGCGGAATTCCCAGACGGTGTGAAGGACGGAGTTGCGCAGTACCGGTTGGTGCAGGGTCATCTCGGCGAGGCAGTGCTCCAACGCTTGCTGTCGGGCGCCGAGGGGTTGCCTTCGGACTCGCCGGTTGGCGTCGGGGTCATCGACAACCCTGCGCGACCAATGATTGTTGGCACGCACACCTGGGAGATCAACGACCGGTCCATCGAACCGTTTGCGACCTACCTCAACGAGCTGCTGTCCGCAGTGGTGGCCGGTGCGAGCGAACCCTGGCGCCCTTCACGGTGGATAGATCGTCCCTACCCCGGCTCCACCTGCTCAGTAGTGGAGAAGAGTGCGGTAGAGACGTGGTACAACGCACCCGTGTACCCCCACCTCCTCGATCAGTACCCACTTGGTCAGTTCGACTGCTGACCCGAGCAGGGCTGCCGATAGGTGCGACTGCGTGTCGGTACTCTGCGGACGGTGAGCTTCGAGTCCGACCTTGCAGAGTTGCGTGAGCGGCCGCTGAGCGCCCCTACAACAACGATGCGGGTTCGACATGAGCGGCGTGCAGACCCGTCGTCGTCACCGGTTCAGATGCTCTCGGGCGATCGCTCGGCCTGGCGTCAAGTAGTTGCGCTCTACGGGCTGTCAGCAGTGCCAGGATCCAAGCCGGTCGTTGTCGCCGAAGTCGACCCGCTCGCAGACCTCGAAGCTGTCGAGCAAGGTGCGGCCATCTTGGTTCGCGGCTGGCCGGTCGTTGGCCGAGCGGTGACGCTCGACTTCGATGGTCACGTTGTCGAGGCTACGTACCCTTGCGTTTCGCCTGCTTTCCGACCCATGCGCTTCAAATAGGGCAGAACTGCCGCTCTGCCCGCTGGACATCGCCCGACACTTCGGGGGCACGCTGCGTGCGAAGTTGTACCGTCAACACGGTCGACGCGACTGTGGCCAGGATCGAAGCGCCAGCGACTGGCAGCACGTACAACCCATCACCAGACGGCCGGAAAGCAAAAAGGGTTGCGCAAGCGAGAAGGGCTACGCCGCATTGGATGGCCGCCCGTTTTCGCCACAACAGCGATCGGTGGACGCCGGCGAACGGCACGATCAGGGCCACGATGAAGAGAACGGCGAACGGGACCACCGGATTGCTGTCGGCCGTGGAGAAGTCGTTCATCCAGCCGACGCGAGGTGCGATCACAAAGGCAACAAGCAACATGATTGACGCCAGCGATGCGATGACGAAACGAGGCGGGGATGACCGGGATGACGCCACATTCATGGCGAGACGGTATCAGCGCGACCAAGAGCAACCGCCACGCCTACCTGCCGATACGTCGCTGGACACGGAGCGGATCTGGGACGTTCTGCGCTATTGCTGTCCGTGACTTCTTGATACCATGGTGTCATGCCGAAGAACCTCACTGTCCGCCTCGACGACGAGCTGGCCGCTGACACCGAGGCGCTCGCACGTGCCGAAGGCCAGAGCCTCAACGAGACGGTGAAGCTCGCACTGCGTGAGGCCGTCGAGCGTCGTCAGAAGGATCCGGCGTTTCGTCGCCGAATTCACCAGATCATCGACGAGGATCGAGAGCTGCTCGAGCGTCTCGCGAAGTGAGCGTCGAGTACCTCGATCTCGCTGACTACATCGCGATCGCTGCGTCGGTTACCGGTCTCGACTTACAGACCGTGATGAACGTCACCAACCACGACCTCGCCGACTCGGCCTTGCACGCCCCAGCGGCGGGTTTCGGCGACACGGACCTCTATCCCGACTTTGTCGACAAGGCGGCGGTGTTGATCGTGCGGCTCGCCCGGAACCATCCGTTGCCTGACGGCAACAAGCGAGCTGCATGGGTCTCGTTGCGTTTGTTCGTCGACATCAACGATTGGACCTGGGCACAGAGACCCGACATCGACGAGGCCGAGGCGGCGGTACTCGCCATCGCCGCCGGCGAGTGGGACGAGCGCACCACGGCAAGCTGGTTGAGCAAGTTCCTGCGACCGATCGCCGACGACTGACAGCGCATAGCTGTGGTCATTCCGGCAATCGCGCAGCCGTACCCCGGTTATTCCGGTGATCGGGTCGGTGCAGGCCGGTGACTCCCGCACAGAACGGCCGACAAGTGCGCAAGGCGCTGTGTGTCCCTAGCTGTCGCCTTTGGTTGCCAGCTGGCAGCCGGTTACGGCCTTGGCGGCCAGTGCGCAGCTCCGGTCCACGTTGGGCGACCATCCTCAGTCGGACCAACTCCGGTCGCCAGGCAGCGGTGCTGACGCACCCGCGCATCGATGATGCAAGGGCGTGACCCCAAATTCAGCGACCAACTGCACGACCTGACCAATGGTGCAGCGACGCTAGGGGCACATGCCCGGCGAAGCCGACTCGCGCTTACGTTGACCGGCGACCGAGGCGAGCGACCACGGCGTTCTGGCTCCGAGGCAGCGCGTGTGAGTACGTGTTGAGCAGCATCTCGGGGCTGTGGCCGAGGATGTCGGCGATGGCTCGCAGCTCGCCGACGTCGCCGGCGGTGCTCACCATGTGGGTTGCCGCAGTGTGCCGAAGCCCATGCGAGGTGAGCCGCGGCAGGCCGGCGTGAACGACGATGCGCTCCAATGCACGGTCGAACGAACGGGGCAAGACGATGCCACCTTGGCGTGTCGTCACCATCAGGTTGCCGCCCTCCCACGCCGGTCCGGCTGCGAGTCGTTCGGCCGCCTGGTCGGCGCGGCGACGGGTAAGGCAGCGCAGGGTGGCGTCATCGAGGGGGATGATGCGCCGTGAGCGTTCGTTCTTGGCGTCGCCCCATGCCGCACCGCCGCTCACTGCCACGAGGCTCTCGTCAATGCGCAGGGTCTGCTTGTCGAGGTCGACATCGTCCCACCGGAGGGCGAGCACCTCGCTGCGGCGCAGTCCGTAGAGCACGCCGAGCCGAAACGCGATCGCCCACCGATGGGTGGAGGTGGCCTCGAGGAACTGATCGACCTCGTCCTCCGACCACGCAACTGTGTCCTTGACCTTCACCGGCTTGGCGACAGTTCGAGGAAGCCCTACGCGAGCCGCAGGGCTGCGCGAGATGAGCCCCTCGTCGACCGCCTCCGACAACGCGGCGCGCAACACGTTGCGACAGATCTGCACGCTTCGCCGCGATAGCCGGCCACCGGCGGCGAGCTTGTCGACCCATGCAGCGACGTCCTCGCGATCCAAGCGTGACAGCGGAATGGCGCCAAGGCCGGCCTCGATGTGGGGAATGGCCCAGGCGTACTGCTCTCGGGCCTTCTCGGTGATGTCGGTCCGTCCGGCGACGTATCGCCGCACCAACCAACCCACCGTGCCGCGCTCGGTTGCGACGTCGTCGGCCCGAACGTTGCGGGCAGCCGCCAGCGCGGATCGCTGGGATCCAAAGGTGCCGAGCTGGCGCGGCCGGTGTTTGCCGGTGGATGTGTCGACGCCGTCGACACGCACGACCCACTTGTCGCGCTGCTTGCGCACCATCGGTTGGCCGGTTGCCTTCCACGACATGGGGTCATCTCCGTGCAGTTTTGCGACCGAAGTTTGATACATCGCTGATACATGCGCCCGGCCGACGAGTGACGTGCACTCTATCAGACCTGGTCAGACCGGTCGGGGAGAGGAGACTCGAACTCCCGGCCTCCTGCTCCCAAAGCAGGTGCGCTACCAACTGCGCTACTCCCCGATGAGAGGCACCGAGGGGGCCACTCACGTGTTGTCAACACCCGAGCCGACCCCCACGTGCGGGCCAGTTTCGGACCCCAGCAGCGTATCGCACAGAGGTGATCAGCGGGCAGGTGAGAAGCCGTCGATGAGGGCGGCAAGCTCGATCGGCTTGTCGCCCTGCACGCTATGCCCGGCGCCTTCGACGTGCACCACCTCGGCCGCCGGTAGGCGCCGCTTCAGCTCCGCCTCGTGTTCGTCACGAAGAACCGAGCTCGGCTCCATCCCGCGCACGAGCAGCATCGGCACCCGTGTCTCCTCGATGATCCGCCAGAGCACTTCTGAGCGTTCCGCCGGGTCCTGCATCGGCTCGGCGTCGCCGGCTTCGTCGCGTGTGCGGGCATGGCGCCAGACCCACGACCCGTCCGGCTGTTGCAACGCGTTGTGCAGGATGCCGCGCCGCAGCGACGACTCGGAGCGCGTCGGGTTGAACTCCATCGTGCGCTTGAGCAGTTCGTCGAATTCGGGGAACGATGCCGGGCCGTTGATGAACTTGCCGATGACGGCGCTGGCCGCGTCGTCGCGGGAGGGAAGCACGTCGACGAGCAGGATGCGCCGAACGAGCTCCGGAGCGGTAGCGCTCAGGGCAAGCGTGGTGAGGCCGCCGAGCGACATGCCCACGACGGCGGCGGCGTCGGGTGCGAGTGCCCGAACGACGACGGCGATGTCCTGCGCGACGGCCTCGAGCGACAGCGAACCACGGATGCTGCCGTCGGAGTGGCCATGCCCCGGAAGGTCGATCGCCACCAGCGGGCGGCCGAGTGCCATGGCCACCGTGTCCCAGGTGTGCGCGTTCTGCCCGCCGCCGTGCAGCAACACCAGTTCCGGCGTGCCATCGCCCCACAACAGCGCGCTCAGACGAAAGCCTGGCCGCACCTCGACCGACTCGCGGCGCACCAACGGTGGGCCGTCGAACGCGAGGCCGAACTCGGCGGCGTTTTCGTGGAAGAGACCGAACTCGTCGTACTCGACCGTGCTCATCGCTTCGGCGCGATCACATCGCCGGGAAGGTTGCCATCGGGGTGCAGCGCGCTCTGAAAGCGGCGCATCCCGGCCAGCCACCGGTCGCGATCCACCGCCTTGCGCTGCACGTAGGTGGCGACCTCCGGATGCGGCAGTACCAGGAATCGCTCGTCGCGAATCGCATCGAGGCAGATGGCAGCAACGTCGGCCGGCTCCAGCACACCGTCGCCGGAGGCCACGCCGCCCTCGATGATGGATTCGCCGGCGGCGGGGTCCACGCCCTGGAAGTCGGGGCTGTTGGCGATGATGTTGGTGCGCACCGCTTGCGGACACAGCACCGAGACGCGGATGCCCTGGTGATGGTGGCTCACAGCCAGCCACTCGCCAGTGACACGGCAGCGGCCTTCGTGATCGAGTACGACATCGAGCCGATCTGGGTGAGCAATCCGGCCGCTGAGGCGGTGTTCAGCAGGTAGCCCTCACCGCGAGCGATCATCGAGGGCAGCACCGCCCTGGCTGCGTAGATGTGGGCCATGCAGTGCACTTCCCACATTCGCTGGATCGAGTTGTTGGGATCCTCCAACCCGGCAGAGGTGACGTAGCCAGCGTTGGACACGAACAGGTCGATCGGCCCATGGGCGCTCTCGGTGTCGTCCACCAGTTGCTGGATGGCGGCCTCGTCGCGCACATCGATCTCGACCCCGGTACCCCCGACGAGCAACGCGACGCGCGCCGCCTGGACGCCGTCGAGGTCTGCCACCACGACGTGGCGGGCGCCCGCTGCCTTGGCGGCGAGGGCAAGTGCCTCGCCGATACCTGACCCACCACCGGTGATGACGACGACGCGATCGTTGAGCTCCATGCCCGAACCGTAGATGGCCGGCAGCACACGTAACGAGAGGGGCGAGTTGAGTCGTGGGGCTTCCGGTCTCAGCCGAAGATCAGTCGTCGCTCGCGCGCACCACAGCCACCGGCCGCGACGAGTGCTGCAGGACGGTTCTGCTGACGGAGCCGAGCAAGAGCGCAACGAAGCCGCCATGGCCACGCGAGCCGACGACGACGAGGTCGGCATCGACGGCAGCGTCGATGATCGCCTTGGCGGGGCTCTCC
>JAYSPV010000046.1:0-1931 GCA_043721915.1 Ilumatobacteraceae bacterium
CGAACCTTCGCCACCATCCGCTCTCGTTGCTCATCGTTGACAACGATGACGCCCTTGAGCAGGTTGAAGTCGTAATCGGCGTCTTCGGCGATCTTCACCAGCGCGCGGGTGTCCTTCGGGAAGCAGCTGCCACCCCAGCCGGGGCCGGGGCGCAGGAAATCGTGACCGATGCGCTTGTCGTACCCGATGCCGAGCACGACATCGTTGACGTCGGCGCCGACGTTCTCACAGATGGCGGCGACGGCATTGATGAACGAGATCTTCGTCGCGAGGAACGCATTGGCGGCGTACTTGATGGTCTCGGCCGAGGCCGGATCGGTGACGATCAACGGGGCGGAGATGCCCAGGTACAGCGAGGCGACGCGGATCGCGGCGCTCTGATCGTCGCTACCGATGACGATCCGATCGGGCTTCAGGAAGTCGCCGACGGCGGAGCCCTCACGCAGGAACTCGGGGTTGGAAACGACCTTCACATCGGGTCGCGCGAGGACACGCTCGACGACCTTCGCCGACCCCACGGGCACGGTGCTCTTGTTGACGACCACAGCGTTCAGCGGCAACACCGGGCCGATCTCACGCGCGGCCTGCTCGATGAACGAGAGGTCGGCGGAACCGTCATCGCCCTGAGGTGTGGGCACGCACAGGTAGGCGAACTCGCACTGTGCAGCGGCGACGGCGGCGCCGACCACGAAGGTGAGGCGGCCGGCACGGGTGGCCTCGGCAACGATCTGGGGCAGGCCCGGCTCGTAGATCGGCAGTTCGCCGCGCTGCAGGCGCTCGACCTTCGCAGGGTCGATGTCGGCACAGATGACCTCGTGGCCGAGATGGGCGAAGCAGGCACCCGTTGTGAGCCCGACGTAGCCGGTTCCGATGATTGCGATCTTGGATGCCATGATTCCTCACTGGTGGCAGCGGACAGCCCCGCCGGGGCCGGTTTCACAGTCTAGGGCCGACCACCAGCGAGAGGACCCGCGGCGGGCGCTCTCGAGACCGGCCTCACGGGCGCTGCACGACGATGAACCCGTCGCCGTCGATGGCTGCCCAACTGTCAAAGCATCCGGGCAGCACGTCACCGACCACCACGACCCAATCGAGCGACTCTGCGTCGGCCAACGCACAAAGGCGCCCCTGATCGGTGTACGCGAGAGTCGTGGCCTTGACGCGCCGCACCCACTCCGCCAACTCGTCGGGGGCATACGGGTGCGACTTCCAGTCGACGAACACCGGGAGATGCGCGTTGAGGCGGACGTCCTCTGCGGTGATCGGGATCAGCCCGATGCCCGACAGGTCGGCGGCACGCAAGGTTGCGACCAATGCTGACGGCCGCGCATCGAGGGCGACCTCCGTGACACGGACGCCGGCCACTGCGATCACGAGCGACACCACGCATGCGACCGCGAGCAGCACTCGCGGACCGATGGCCCGAGTGACCCACTCGATGAGCGAGACAGCGATGAAGACGAAGGCCAACGGCACGATGACGACAGTGATCCGCCATGGGAACACAGACGCGAGCGTCGTGTTCCTCGTCACTTCGACGACCAGTGCAGCCAGGAGAGAGAACACCAGCGCCGCCAGCATGACGAACGCGGCCCACCACGACCGCAACAGCCGGACGGACAGCAATGCGCCCGCCACGATCACCAGCGAGGCGATCACTGTCTGCTGCGGTGACCAGTGCGAAATCAGCGAGTGATGCGGGATCCGCTCGAACGCCAGGAAGGCCTGCGCGGCGGTACCTCTTCCGCCCGCTGCTCGCGCCACCGGATTCGAGGCCAGCACCGCCACGACCGCGACGAAACCGGTTGCCGCGAGCGCCCACGGCGATACCAATCGGTCGCGCAGAAAGAAGTCGGCGAGCGCGATCGACACCAGCACCAACATCAACGGCGCCAGATACGACGCGTGGATCGAACACGCAAGGACCGACA
>JAYSPV010000047.1:0-21131 GCA_043721915.1 Ilumatobacteraceae bacterium
GCGACCGGACGCCACCCACGCCGCCTGTTCGACTTCACCGTCGGCGTCATGCGCTGGCACAACCGAGTCGTCAACTACGCCTTCACCCTCACCACCGACCACTACCCCCCATTCAGACTCTCCGAATGAAGCGAGCGTTGAGAACCCCGGGTCAGACCAACAAGTACAGCTGGAACACCGCCCGATAGGGGACAACCGGCCCGGGCCTCGCTACCGGACTGCGGCCCGTAGCGGGTGCCCAAGCATTCCAGGTCCGCCGTGTTGCCGACAGGTCTTCTTTCTGCCGGCCGCACTCGCAATCCCTCCGGACGTTCCGGTGACGCATTGCGGTGCATCGATAGGTTGTGCACTTGGTAGCCCTGAGAGCTACCAACTACACAAAGTTGCCATTGACGGATCGGGTGGTCACCCGCAGTCGAGGCCGCCGGAAGTGTGAATGTTGCGTACGGTGCAACGAATCGTCCCAGGCGTGCCGTAGCTTCAGCGGCCGTGCAGAAGACTTCGATCTCGTGGGTGGCAGCGGCTGCGGTCGTTGCCGTGTTGGCAGGGTGCAGTGACAGCGGGAAGGGCGCGACTCCCGAGACGACGGAGCCAGCACAATGCTCGTACACCGACATCGGGGACGGTAGCCCCCTCGTGGGCCCTGCCGGCTCGCGGCTCACCGACTCACTCGGATCGAGCTACGAGATCGGACAGGACTGCGCGCTGGTGTTCGTCGAGTGCCAGTACACCTCCGCCGATGGCCAGCTCATCACTGGCCAACCCGACGGCACGTTCGCGGACAGCGACGGCACGGCCAAGGCGTTCGCGGACGATTGCGCCGTCGGCATCGACCCCGCGTCCCTCCCGCTCGCAGCTGGGCTGATCGAGGCCTGCATGTCGCTCGACGGTACGTTCACAGCGCCGGATGGCACCGCCACCACCGACCTTCGTGACGATTGGTGGAGCTGCAGGGACGTGCAGTTGGGCGACCCGATCGACGCGTACGCAGACGTCACCGAACAGCTGCAGCCGTTCTGTGTCACCCCGGCCGAGTTCACGAGCGGCATGTTGAGCAACGCAGAGCCCTGGTACGCGGGCTGGACCTGCTCGCCCGCGGGAAGCTCGACGAGCATCGAGGCGGCATGCGACGGGCTCGGGGGCGCGCTCGAGGTGAACAACGGACCGGATGACTGGACCTGCACCAACGTGCTGATCGGCGATAACACCGACCAGTTTGTGGACTTCGACGAATTCATGGCCGGCTACTGCACCGCGCCAGCAGCGCTGACCAGCGGATTTCTGACCACCGAGGCTCCCTGGCTCGTCGGTTGGAGCTGCACGCCCGGCGCCCCCGCCGACACCACGCCGGTGACCGGCGCGGATGGGGCAGACCTGGCGACCACCTGCGAACGGGTCGGCGGCACACTTCTCCAGGAGTCGGCCGTCGTGTGGAGCTGCCAGGACGTCTCGCTCGGCGACACCACCGATGCCGCTCTCGAGATCAGGGCACAGTTGGCGCCGTTCTGCGCCGAGCCGAACCAGTTCCTCGATGGCCTGACGACGACAGAGGCACCCTGGTTCGCGGCCTGGACCTGCTTCGGCCCGCCCTGACCGGGATCGCGACACAGCTCGGAGTGGCTCTGGTACCTGTACGTGCAACGTTCGGGGAAGCGGTCGATCAACCGCTCAACCAGGGTTGACGATCACGACTCCGGTGTCGGTGAAGTCGTCAACATTGCGGGTGGCGAGGAGCGCTTGGTGGCTTCGGCACGTGGCAGCAATCTGGGCGTCTGCGGTGCTGATCGGTCGACCAGATCGCTCGCGACGAACGACGATGTCGGCGTAGTGAGCGGCGGCTGTCTCGTCGAACGGGGCTATTCGGTGTTCGAAGTCGTCGGACAGAAGGGCTTCGATGCGTTCGGCCAAGTCGACCTTTCGTTGTCCTTCGGGGAGCCGAGCGACTCCGTAGAGCAGTTCGGCGACCGTGATCGCAGTGAGGTAGATCTCGGCGCCGGGTTGGCGGTCGACCCAACCGACGACGACAACGGCTGGCTCGGGGCGCATGAGTTCGGACACGACGTTGGTGTCGAGGACGATCACGGCAGCGCGGCTCCTCGTGGCACATCAGTGCGCGGCGGTAGATCGAGCTCGGCTCCTCCGATTGTTGCGAATCGTTGCCGGATGCGACTGCCAAGTCGGTCGTGGACTGCCGGCCTGGTCAGGACATCGCGCAGGATCTCTCGTACTTCGGCCTCCATCGAGCGGCCATGTTGAGCGGCCCGCACACGCAAACGAACACGAAGTTCGTCGTCGAGATCCCGAATGGTGAGTGTTGCCATGACTGTCCTCCTTGCGGCCGAGATGCTTGCATTGCAAGCAATGCTAGCACCTTCGCCGTGCCACATGGCGCTGGCCGCCCGACGAAAACATGTGGTTGACGGTGCCGTGGTAACGGTGTGAGGGGTTGATGGTGCTCACGGTAGACGGGCCGGATCTGGCGCTTGTGCGCATGTGCAAGACTCATCTGCGACATCGATGGGTGTGTCGAGTGCACGGGGAAGGGGGCCGGGTGAGCGAAACGGGGCTGGTCACCATCTTGTTCACCGACCTCGTCGGGTCGACCGAGATGGCGACGACCATGGGTGACGTCGCTGCCGACGACCTGCGCCGGCAACACTTCGCACACCTACGCGAGGCAATCGCCGCGACCGACGGCAACGAGGTGAAGACCATCGGCGACGCCGTGATGGTGGCCTACAAGGGAGCCACCGACGCGCTCGCCGGCGGCGTCGCCATGCAGCGCGCCGTCGAGCGCCACAACCGCACGCTTGACGGGCACCGGCTGGAGATGCGCGTCGGCATCAGCGTCGGCGACGCATCGTTCGAGAACGGCGACTGGTTCGGCACACCGGTGGTCGAGGCCGCGCGGCTGTGCAGCGCTGCTGCCGGGGGGCAGATCCTGGTGAGCGACCTGGTCCGTGCCCTGGCCGGCTCACGCAGCGAGTTCGAACTGCGCCCGCTGGGCACCCGCGAACTGAAGGGTCTCGCCGGTCCCATCGCCGTGTGCGACGTCGAGTGGCAGGTTCCGGTCGACACCGTGCGAGTGCCGCTGCCGGTGTTCGTCGACACGGCCCCGGCGTTCGGGTTTGCCGGGCGGGTCGATGAGCTCGAATCGCTGCAGATGACGTGGAAGGAGACCGTCGAGGGTGCTCGTCGCGTGGTGCTCGTGTCGGGCGAACCGGGCATCGGCAAGACCCGGCTGATCAGCGAGCTGGTGCGCCACGCCTACGACTCGGGTACGACGGTGCTGTGGGGCCGGTGCGACGAGGAGCTCGGCGTGCCATTCGAGCCGTTCGCCGAAGCGCTGCGCCACTACACGCACGTCGTGCCGCCCGAACGGCTGCGTGCCGAGCTCGGCCCGCTCGGTGGGGAACTCACCCGCGTGCTGCCCGAGCTCGCCGGGCGGGTGCCGGGGCTGGCCGCGCCGATCGTCGCCGACCCCGAGACCGAACGACACCGCTTGTTCGAGGCTGTGTGCGACCTGCTGTCGGAGATGTCGCACGCCGCGCCGGTGGTCCTGGTGCTCGACGACATCCACTGGGCCGACAAGCCGTCGCTGCTGCTGCTGCGCCACCTGCTGCGCGCCGCCACCCCGATGCGCCTGCTCGTGCTGGCGACCTACCGCGACACCGACCTCGACCGCACGCATCCTCTCTCCGATGTGCTCGCCCAATTGCGCCGCGAGCCGGGCGTCACCCGTCTCGACCTGGTTGGCCTCGACCAGTCCGAGGTCGTGGCCCTGCTCGAGTCGGCCGCCGGCCACGATCTCGACGAGCCGGGGCTCGGCCTGGCGCGGGCGCTGCAGCAAGAGACCGAGGGAAACCCGTTCTTCGTCGGTGAGGTGCTGCGCCACCTCGCCGAATCCGGCTCGATCGTGCAGCGTGACGGGCAGTGGACCAGCGACCGGACGCTCGCCGACGTCGGCATTCCAGAGGGCATCCGCGAGGTCATCGGCCGGCGGCTCTCGCGCCTGTCGGACGCGGCGAACCGCGCCCTCGCCCTGGGTGCGGTGATCGGTGCCGAGTTCGACCTGGCCACCATCGAAGGGGCGGGAGGGCCCAAGGGCGACGAGTTGTTCGACGCACTCGACGAAGCGGTACGGCACAGCATCGTTCGTGAGGTGCCCGGTGCGGTGGGCCGGTATGCGTTCGCCCACGCGCTGATGCGCTCCGCGCTGTACGAGGAGCTCACCACCAACCGCCGGGTGCGCATGCACTGGCAGATCGCGAACGCGGTCGAACAGCGCTACCAGAACCGGCTCGACGCGCACCTGAGCGTGCTCGCCCACCATTTCTCCGAGGGTGCACTGGCCGGCGACCCGTTGAAGGCCGCCGACTACTGCCGCCGCGCTGGCGAGAAGGCGGTCGGCGAGCTGGCCTTCGAGAGTGCAGTCGGGCACTTCGAGCGGGGTCTGGGCGCCATCGAACTGCTGCCCGATGCAGACTTCGGTGTGCGCTGCGACCTACAGATCGCGCTGGCGTCCGCACTGTTCCAGGCCGGCGACGCGGGCTGGCGGGCCGCGATGTTCGCCGCCGCCGACAGTGCTCGCGCGGCACACGACAGCGAGCGGCTGGCGCGAACGGTGATGGTGCGAGGACAGGCCGGTCCCAGCGGGTCCGCGGTCGACGACGAGAACGTGGCACTCCTCGAGGAGGCGCTGGCGGGGCTCGGCGAGCCGCGAACCGGATTGCGCTCGCTCGTACAGATGTCGCTGGCCGTCGAACTGCAGTGGGGCCCACAGCTCGACCGTCGTCGGGCACTGGCCAAGGACGCGCTGGAGATGGCGCGCGAGGTGGGCGATCCTGCCGTGCTGGCCTACGCACTCAGTTCGACGTGGACGCTGGTGGATGGCACACGACCGTTCCAGGCCGATCAGCTCGCCTACGCGACCGGGGCAGAGGCAGTCGCCCGCGAGTCGGGTGACCAGCAGGCGCTCGGGTCGTCGCTCACCCAGAGGGGTTGGTCGATGATGTGCCTCGGCGATGGTGCCGGCGGCGCGGCGCTGATCGAGGCAGCGTCGAGCTTGTTCGGCGGCCTACGCCGACCACGCCTCGACTGGGTCGCGCGGAACTGGGCCGTCGCGCTGGCCACGTTCGCCGGCGACCTGGCCCGCGCCGATCAACTCGCTGCCGAGGCGGTGCAGATGGGCCTGGCCGCAGGCATCGGCGAGTCGGGTGTGATCGGTGCGTACGGCGCGGTGCTGTACCACATCCGCATGGGCCAGGGCCGAATCGGTGAGCTCGTGCCGCTCCTCGAAACACGGGTCGCGGCAGCACCCGACGCACCCGTGTGGCGAGTCGCTCTGGTGGGAGCATTGACCGAGAGCGACCGCCTCGACGAGGCCCGAGTTCACTTCGACTGGCTGGCGGGCGACGGGTGCGCGCGCGTGCTGCCCGATGTCGAGTGGCCGGTGATCATGTGCGGGCTGGCTCGGCTCTGTTACCGACTCCAGCCGTCGACGGAGGTCATCGAGGACATCTACGCGCGCTTGGCGCCGTTCGGTGGCACGTTCAACCACACCGGCGCGACGGTCGCCGACCCCAACGACCTGGGGCTCGCCCAGGCCGCGGCGGCGCTCGGCCGTCACGACGCTGCCGACGATCACTTCGCGAGGGCGGTCGCGTTGTGCGAGCGAGCGGGCGCGCGTGTGTATCTGGCCCGTTCCCACCAGGCGTGGGCGCAGGTGTCGGCCGACCGCGGCGATGTCGCGAACGCCCGCCACCACGCCGAGGTCGCACTGGGCTTCGGCGGCGAGTATGGAATGGACGGCCCGCACGGCGTGGTGGCCCGCTGCCAGACGCTGCTCGCTCAGCTCTGACAGCGGCGCGCACGGCACCCACTCGCGCTGAATCGGCGCAGCGTTGCTCGGCTTCTTGCCGGCGCTACCGCACCCGCCGCCTGCGCATGTCCGCCAGCGGGCGAGCCGCCGGCCTAGGCCAACCGAACCCGGTCAACAGACCCGGCGGCGGCCACAGGTCGTCGCGGCTGTAGGCCCACCACTCGAAGGGGTTGAGGTAGTACGCACACGACTCGATCACCTTGCCCAACCGTTGCCGGCGGCGCCGCACGACCCACAACGCCACGCCCACCATCACGGCCGCCCCGGCCCACAGCCCGTAGAGCACGAGGTACAGCGGGCCGAACCAGCGGGCCTGCCAGACGTGCACGGCCTCGTGATCGGTGATCAGCTTGCGCCGCCGTGCGCCATCCACGTTGTCGGCACCGGAGATCACGTTGCCGACGGTGAGCGCGAACCCGGGCTTGAGGTGGGCGCCGTTGCGGTACACGTGGCGGTGCTGACGACGGCTGAGCGATGCCTCGTACCCGGGGCGCCTCGAGACCAGCGCAACCAGGTGAGCGAGCAGCCCGACAGACACGGGCACGGTGGCCCACGTGCTGTCGAGCACGAACGCCACCCAGCCGGTGGCAGAACGCCAGCCGTACACGCCGCGCCAGCCGCTGATCGCGCCGTTGCAGGCAGATGCGACTGCCATCACCACAGCGAGCACCGGGTGCACCAGCCAACCGGTTGCAACCGCGAGAGCCGCACCGCCGACAGCAACTCCCACGGCTTCGGCGGCGGCGCCTGCCAGTGGTGCAGCGGGAGTCGATGACATCGACGCAACCATACGCGCGCCGGTTCGGGTGGCCCAACGACTCGCACTATGGTGGCCCAACGGCACCTCCGAGGTGCCGGGCACGTGCGCAACGAACACTGGGGGAACCATGACTGATCTCAACAAGCTTTGGCTGCCGGCAACACTGGGGCGTCGTCAACTGCTGATCGGCGCCGGCGCCGCCGCGACGCTCGCCGCGTGCAGCGACGACTCCAAGTCGTCATCGACCACCGGCGGCGCCGCAGTCACCACCGGCGACACCACCGCAGTGACCACCGGCGACACCGTTGCGGCGACCACCAGCACGTTGGCAGGCGGCGCCCAGAAGGGCGGCACCCTGCGTGTCGGTGTCGTCGGCAGCACCAACGACCTGCTCGACGGCCAGTACATCGTCGCCCGTGCCGACCAGGCCCGCATGGTCACCACCTGGGAGCCCATCGCCAACTACGACGACGACTTCAACATCGCGTACACGCACAGCCTGGCCGAGGAGATCGAGGCCAAGGCGCCGGATCTCTACGTGGTGCGCCTCAAGGAGGGCGTCGAGTTCCACAACGGCAAGACCGTCGGCGCCGAGGACCTGATCTACTCGTTCAATCGTCTGACCGACCCGGCACTCGGCATCGCCCCGGCTCTGTCGGAGTTCATCGGCCCCGACAGCCTCAAGGCGCTCGACGAGCGCACGGTCGAGATCTCGTTGCTCAAGCCCAGCGTCGCCTTCCTCAACGGCATGGCCGACTACGGCGCCAACATCGTGCCGGTCGACTACGCCCGCTTCAGCGGCGACCCGAGCACCCAGATCGGTACCGGTGCGTTCAAGCTGAAGAGCTTCACGCCCGGCTCGGAGAGCGTGCACGTTCGCCACGAGAACTACTGGGGCGAGTCGTACCTCGACGAGATCCAGATCATCGACTTCTCCGACCAGGCAGCTCTCGTCAACGCCCTCACCTCCGGCGACATCGATGTCGCGATCGACCTGCCCTACGCCCAGGCCGGCGCAGTGGAAAGCAACGGCGATCTGGTGCTGCTCGAGTCGCAGGCGGGCAACTGGCAGACGATCACGATGCGTGTCGACGTGGCCCCGTTCGACGATGTACGGGTGCGCCAGGCGATGCGCCTGATCGTCAACCGCGAAGAGATGGTGCAGCGTGTGCTCTCCGGCCACGGTCGCGTCGGCAACGACATGTACGGCGTGCTCGACGGTTCGTACCCGAAGGACTTCCCCCAGCGCGAGCAGGACATCGAGGCCGCCAAGGCGTTGCTGGCCGAGGCCGGCCAGGAGAACCTCTCCATCGAACTGTTCGCCCCTGACGACACCGCCGGGCTTCCCGAGTACGTGACGGCTTTCGCCGAGCAGGCCAAGGAGGCCGGCATCACGGTCACCGCCACCGTGCTCGACGGCGGCACCTACTGGGGCGCCGAGTACACCCAGCGGGCGTTCGCCACCAGCTACTGGAGCACCCGCCCGTTCCTGAACCAGGTGCCCCAAGGCACCAACGTGCCCGTCGCCACCTATCCCGAGACGCACTGGCCGCCCGCCGGTTCGAACTGGGAGGAGCTGTACAACCAGGCAATCGCCGAGGTCGATCAGGAGAAGCGCTACGCGATCATCCGTGAGATGCAAACCCAGGAGTACGAGGACGGCGGCAACATCATCGCCTACTTCCAGAACCTGCTCGATGGCCATGCGTCGTACGTGAAGGGCGCTGTCTCACGACCGAACCTGCTCAACTTCGACCACTTCGGTCGCGGTTGGAAGCAGATCTGGATCGAGAGCTGATCTGCCGGGTGGTGGTGGCCGTGCGGTGCGCGGCCACCACCGCCTGATTGTTCCTCATGGGAATCCTCAAGCTCATCCTTCGCCGGCTGCTGCTCGGCATCGCCACATTATTGGTGGTCTCGATCGCGGTGTTCCTGCTCACCAACGTGCTCGGCGACCCCGTCAAGCGCATGCTCGGGCGCGGCGCGCTGCCCGACGTGGTGGTGGCCAAGCGCGCTGAACTGAAGCTCGATCGGCCGCTGGTCACCCGCTACTTCAGCTGGTTGGGCGGGCTGCTCACCGGCGACCCGGGCACGTCGTTCGCCAACGGCACCTCGGTGTGGTCGATCATGAAGGACAGGGTCAACAACTCCCTGTTCCTGATGGCGGTGGCCGCAGCGGTCTCGATACCGCTGTCGCTGTTCATCGGCGCCTACACGGCGCTGCGTCGCGACAAGTGGTTCGACCGGATCATGTCCAACCAGTTGCTCGTCCTGGCCGCGGCGCCGGAGTTCGTCGTCGGTGCGTTGCTGACGGTGCTGCTGGCAACCAACGTCTGGCATGTGGTGCCAGCCGTCAGCCGCATTCGCCCCGGCGAGCCGCCCTGGTCCGATCTCGACGGCGTGGTGCTACCGGTGCTCACTCTGGTGCTCGCGGTCACCCCGCACGTCGGGCGCACGATGCGCGCCGGCATGATCGAAGTGCTGGAGAGCGATTACGTGGAGATGGCGCGCTTGAAAGGCATGCCCGAGCGCACGGTGCTGTGGCGCCATGCCTTCCCCAACGCGTTGGGGCCCACCCTGCAGGTGATTGCGCTCAACATCGCCTACCTCGCCGGTGGCGTGGTGATCGTCGAGTCGCTGTTCAACTTCCGTGGGGTGGGCATCGCGTTGCGCGACGCAATCCCGGAGGCGAATGCACCGATCGTGCAGTTCATCGCGATGTTCATCGCACTGATCTACGTGGTCAGCAACCTGCTGGCCGATGTGGCCACCATCCTGGTCACACCCCGACTACGAACGAGACTGCAATGACCGCCGTCGTCACCGAGGCTGCGTACGTGAAGGCACCCAAGCAACCTGGGCTGTGGCGCAGCGCGATGCGCCTGTGGCGTACGCGAATCGGCTTGGCAGTGGTGGTGCTGCTCGTCGGTGTCGCCATCGTCGGCCCGTGGGTCGCCCCCTACGGGCCTGCCGAGTTCGTCGGCACCGCCAACCTGCGCGACGTGAAGGGCACGTGGTTGGGCACCGACTACTTCGGGCAGGACGTGTGGTCGCGGTTCCTGTACGGCGGGCGCAGCATCCTGTTCCTCGCGACAGTGGCCACCGCGATCGGCTTCTTCTTCGGCGCGGCAATCGGGATGATCGCCGCCTACAACCGCGGCCGCATCGACGACCTGCTGATGCGCTTCATGGACATCCTGCTGGCGTTCCCCCAGTTGCTGCTGGCGCTCGTCGCGCTCACCACCGTCGGGCCGCAGTCGTGGCTGATCATCAGCATCGTCGGGTTCACCACCATCCCGCGCATCGCGCGCATCACCCGCGGCGCCACGGTGCCCGTTGTCGAGCGCGACTTCATCGGCGCCGCCGAAGCGCTGGGCGAGTCACGGTTCCGCATCATCACGCGCGAGTTGCTCCCCAATGTCACCGGCCCGTTGCTGGTGGAGGCCAACCTGCGCCTCACCTACTCGATCGGCATCATCGCCGGGCTCGGCTTCCTGGGCTTCGCGACCGAGCGCAACGCCGCCGACTGGGGGCTGATGGTGCAGGAGAACCGGGTGGCGTTGTCGGTGCAGCCGTGGGGCACGGTGCTCCCCGCGATCGCCATCGCGTTGCTCACCATCGGCACCGGGCTGATCGCCGATGGGCTCTCACGCACCGTCGCCGGCATCGACCGCGGGCGGCCCGACGCATGAGCGAGCAGCCCGTCGCACTCACGATCCGCAACCTTCGTCTGGATGTCGCGCAGCACGGCCACGACATCGTCGACGAAGTGTCGCTCACCATCGCTCGCGGCGAGGTGCTCGGCCTGGTCGGCGAGTCCGGCTCCGGCAAGACCACCGTCGGTCTGGCTGTCCTCGGCCACGCGCGCAAGGGCGTCGCCATCCACTCGGGCAGCATCACGATCGAGGGCAGCGAGATCCTCGAGCTCGTCGGCAACGAGCGGCGCCATGCTCGCGGCAAACTGGTCACCTACGTGCCGCAGGATCCGGGCACCGCCTTGAACCCGGCGTTGCGCATCGGGTCGCAGGTGCTCGAGGTGCTGCAAGCCCACGGCTTCGGCACCGACAAGGCCGCCCGTCAGGCTCGGGTCCATGAAGTCTTCTCCGAGGTGATGCTGCCGTCCACGCCCGAGTTCCTGCGCCGCTACCCGCACCAGTTGTCGGGCGGGCAGCAGCAGCGTGTGGCGCTGGCGATGGCCTTCGCCACACGGCCGGCGGTGATCGTGCTCGACGAGCCCACGACCGGCCTCGATGTCAGCACCCAGGCCCACGTGCTGGAGACCGTGCGCTCACTCGCGGCGACGCACGGTGTCGCGGCGCTGTACGTCACCCACGACCTGGCCGTGGTGGCCTCGCTGGCCGACCGTGTGGCCGTGATGTACGCAGGCCGCATCGTCGAGCAGGGCACCACTGCGGAGATCTTCGCCAACCCTGCGCACCCGTACACGCGTTACCTGGTCGCCGCGGCCCCCGAGATGGGCAGCGATCGCGAGTTGGTCGGTCTCGCCGGGCGGGCACCATCACCCGGCAAGCGTCCCGCCGGCTGCGCGTTCGCGCTGCGTTGCGAGGTGGCCACACCGGAGTGCAACGACAACTTCCCCGAGGTCACCGCGGCAGGAGGGCCGGGCAGCACGCACGAGGTTCGCTGCTTCCACGCGTTCAGCGTGCCGGCGCGAACCGCCGATCGTGGCGTCGGAGGCGCTGGCGGTTCCGGCAGCACGGATGTAGCGCTCAGCGTGCGGTGGGTCTCCGCCGGCTACACCGGCAACATGGTCGTCCATGACGTGACGTTCGACATCGGCCGTGGCGAGTGCGTTGCCTTGGTCGGCGAGTCGGGTTCCGGCAAGAGCACGCTGTCACGGTCCATCGGCGGCCTGCACCGCGAGTGGTCGGGCGAGATCCTGCTAGCGGGCCAGCCGCTGGCCAGATCGTCGCGCGACCGTCCCGTGCAGCAGCGGCTGAGCATCCAGTACGTCTTCCAGAACCCGTACAGCTCGCTGCACCCACGCCGGTCGGTGGCCGACTCGATCGCTCGCCCACTGGCGATTGCCGGCGTCGACAAGCACGAGATCGCCCGCGAGGTCGATCGCATGCTCGAGCGGGTGTCGCTGAGCGCCGCGTACGGCAGCAGGTTCCCCGATCAGCTCTCGGGTGGTGAACGCCAGCGTGTCGCGATCGCCCGCGCGTTGGTCAGCAAGCCGCAGATGCTGATCTGCGACGAGGTCACCTCCGCACTCGACGTGCTGGTGCAGGCCACCATCATCGAGTTGCTGGTCGATCTGCAGCGCGACCTTGGCCTGGCGATGCTGTTCGTCACCCACAACCTTCCGCTCGTGCGCTCGATCGCACAACGGGTGGCCGTCATGGCCGACGGGCAGATCGTGGAGCTGGGCACCGCCGCCGACACGCTCAGCAACCCGCAGCAGGAGTACACCAAGCGACTGCTCGCCGACACGCCGTCGATCCCCGATTTCACCTAGCGCCCGGCGGGGCGACCCGGTTCGGCGCCGGCCGCCGCCGTCTCGGTGGTTGTCGGGCTCAGCGCGTGATCAGCGCGGCCAGGGCGGCAACCGCCACCACCAAGCCGATCGCGGCCATCGTCAGGCTGCGCGCCTTGGGTGCGCTGTCCAGATCCGTTTCGTCGCGGGGGCCTTCCGGCGGGCGGATGACCGCCATCAGATTGCCGGCGAACAGCGCGCCGCCCATCGCCAGCAACAGCCACACGATCAAGTCCTTACCGAGGAACATCCTCCAAGTCTGCCGCCCGGTGCACCCGGGCTTGCGTCGGAGCGCGACAATTCCGCAATGGGCTTTCATCACGTCGCACTGGCCACACACGATGCTGCTGTCACGCATCGGTTCTACACCGAGGTGATGGGCTTCCATCTCGTGAAGGTCGTGGCCACCCCCACGCCTCCCCGGCCCGATGGCGCCGTGCACGGGTTCAGCAAGCACTTCTTCTACGCCACCGACGAGTCACCCAACGGTGAGACCGGGATGATGGCGTTCTGGGAGATCCACGACAGCGAGATCGGTAGCGACTTCCCCGTCGATCTCAACAAGAGCCACGGCCTGCCGGTGTGGGTGAACCACATCGCGTTCAATGCACCGAAGTACTCGGACCTCGAGCGCCACCGCGACCGTTGGCGCAGCCACGGCCAGACCGTGCTCGAGGTGGACCACGAGTTCTGCATCAGCATCTACATCACCGACCCCAGCGGCAACATGGTGGAGTTCTGCCACAGCGTGCGCGAGTTCACCGATCACGAGAAGGCTCAGGCCGCCGCCACGGTGGCCAACCCGTCCCCCGAGCTGGACACGACACCTCCGAAGATCACGGTCTGGCAGCCGATGGAGCCCGCCGCCGTCTGAGGGCACCGCGAAGGCCGCTTCACGAGGCCCCTTTGCCGACCCGTGAATTCAATGAACGCTACGTAGGCTTCCGTGAATTCACGGTTCAGCTGGATCGGGTCGCCGCGCAGCGACGTTTACACGCCGCGGGCGGCGTTGCCGAACTTGGTGTACTGGCCACGCCACACCAGGCGGGCGACGCCGGTGGGGCCGGAGCGGTGCTTGGAGATGATCAGCTCGGCGCTGGCCTTGTCGGGCGAGTCGCGGTTGTAGACCTCATCGCGGTACAGGAACATCACGACGTCGGCGTCCTGCTCGAGCGAGCCGGATTCACGCAGGTCGGCGAGCATCGGGCGCTTGTCGGCGCGGCTCTCCAGGTTTCGGCTGAGCTGGCTGAGGGCGATGATCGGCACATCCAGTTCACGCGCCAGGATCTTGAGACCACGGCTGATCTCGCTGACCTCCAGCTGGCGGTTCTCGCTGTTCATGCCGCCGCTCATCAGCTGCAGGTAGTCGATCATGATCAACGCCAGCCCGCCGTGGCGGGCCTTCAGCCGGCGAGCCTTGGCACGGATCTCCATCACCGTCACACGCGGGTTGTCGTCGAGGTACAGCGGCAGGCTGTCGATGCGGTTGATCGCCTTGCCGATCTTGGTCCAGTCGCTCTCCACCAGCCGGCCGCTGCGCAGCTTCTGCGATTCCACTTCGGCCTCGCTGGACAAGATGCGCTGCGTCAGCTCGGCGTGGCCCATCTCCAGTGAGAACACCAACACCGGCTTCTGAGTGTTCTTCGCGACGTTGGTGGCGATGCCCAAACCAAGGGCGGTTTTGCCCATCGCGGGTCGCGCGCCGATGATGTTGAGGGTGCTCGGCTGCAGGCCCGACAGGATCTCGTCGAGATCGTTGAAACCGGTGGCCGCACCGGTGATGCTGTCGCCGCGCTCGAAGGTCTCCTGCAGCTTGTCCATCGCCAGCGGCAGCAGATCGCCCAGCGCGCGAGTGGAATCGATCACGCGATCCTCGGCGACCTCGAACACCTTGGTCTCGGCCTCGTCGAGCGCCTTGGTGACATCGTCGGGTTCGAGGTAGGCGAGCTCGGTGATCTCGCCGGCAACACTGATCAACCGGCGCAGCACCGCGGTGTCCTGCACGATCTTCGCGTAGCGGCCTGCGTTGGAGATGGCCGGGGTGGCGTTCTGCAGTTCCAGCAGTGCCTGCGAGCCACCGATCTCATCGATCAGCCCGTTGCGCCGCAGTTCGTCGGCCACCGTCACGATGTCGACCGCGTTGCCGCTGGCCATCAGCCCCCTGATGGCCGAGTAGATGTGCTGGTGCGACGGCTTGTAGAAGTGCTCGACGTGCAGGCCCAGCTCGGCGACCTGGCCGACCACATCGCGCGAGAGCAGCAGCGCGCCCAGCAGGCTCTCCTCGGCACTCAGGTTGTGCGGTGGCACCCGGCCATCGCTGCCTCGCGACGACCGCTCGCGACCATCACGTCCGTCGCGACCATCACGTCCGTCGCGACCACCACCTCCATCACGACCACCACTGCGAAAATCGCTCATCGGGGGCACCCGTGCGGGCCACTGGACGACAGTGGGCTGGGCCGGCAGCCGTGAACGACGATGATCATGATGCAGCTACCTTGCCTGACGTGCCCTGTGGATCGCTAGGGGGGTCAACGTTGGGGATTGACTGTGGATAACTTCTGAACGTCAAGGACAGCACAGCCCCGGCAGCAACCGAGAACGGCAACAACCGGGGCTGTGTATAACTCTGTGGACAACAGGGCCTTGTGAAAGGCCCCGCTTGTGGAACTACTTGGCCACGACCTCGATCGTGATCGGGAACTCGACATCGTGGTGCAACTTCGCGGCAACCTGATAGGTGCCGGTGGTCTTGATGTGATCGACGTGCAGCTTCTTGCGGTCGAGCACGATGTGCGCCTGCGCCTCGACGGCGGCGGCGACATCGCTGGAGGTGACCGAGCCGAACAGGCGGCCTTCGGCGCCGGCCTTCACCGCAATGGTGAAGGTCTTGGCCACGAGGGCCGAGGCGACGGTTTGGGCGCTTTCACGATCCTGTGCGTCACGCAGATCGCGAGCACGGCGCATGGCCACCGCCTGCGAGGCGGCGCCTTCGGTGGACTTGAAGGCGTGGCCCTTGGGCACCAGGAAGTTGCGGGCGAACCCGTCGGCTACCTCGACGACATCGCCGCGCTTGCCGAGACCCTTGCGGTCGGAACGAAGAATCAGCTTCATCAGCCCTCCACCTCCTCATCCGTGCCGGTCTCTACTACTTCGGTGCTCTCCACAGCAACGGCAGCCGCTGCGGCCTGAGGCTCGCGCGACTGATCGTCGTCGCGACCACGACGGCTGTCGCCATCGCGTGACGGGCGAGAGGTGCGGGTCTGAGCGACGCGCTTGGTGTACGGGATCAGCGCCATCTCACGCGAGTTCTTGATCGCGTTGGCGATCTCACGCTGCTGCTGCACCGTGTTGCCGGTGACGCGACGGTTGCGGATCTTGGACCGGTCGCTCACGAAGCGAGTCAGCAGGTTGACGTCCTTGTAATCGATGTACTCGATCTTGTCGGTCAGCAGGATGCTGGTCTTCTTCTTGAACTTCTTCGCGTTGGCCCCATCTTTGGGCGCCCTCGGCTTGGTCTTCTTGCTGGTGTTGTTGTCTTTGCCCATTGCTCGGTGTCTTTCAGTAAAATCTCAGGGAATCTCGAATGAATCAGAAGGGTTCTTCGTCGCCGTACACGGGGTCGGGAGCGCGGCTGCCACTGCTGGAGCCACCCCCGCCGGAGTTGCCGCCACCCGAGCCGGAACCGCCAGAGCCGCCATCGCGAGCGATGCGCTCGACTTCGGCACGAGCCCAACGCAGCGACGGCCCGATCTCGTCAGCGACGATCTCGACCACGTTGCGCTTCTCGCCTTCTTTGGTCTCGTACTCGCGCTGCTCGAGGCGACCGGTCACGATGACACGGGTGCCCTTGGTGAGCGACGCCGCGATGTTCTCGCCCAGCGTGTCCCATGCGGTGACGTTGAAGAACGACGTCTTCTCCTGCCATTCGCCGTTCTGCTGGAACCGACGGCCGACAGCGACACCGAAACTGGCGACGCCTTTACCGCCGGCGGTGAACCGGAGCTCGGGGTCGCGAGTGATGTTGCCAACGATGGTGACGGTGCTATCCATGGTGGGTGCTCCTTGTTCAGAAGGCTGGAGGCGTACGGACGCCGGAAAGGACTATGCCGCCACCGTGATGCCGCGGCGGGTGGCCTCGGCCTCGGGCAGACGGAGCAGCTTGTGGCGGACGACATCGTCCGCGATGCGGAGCTGGCGCTCGAGATCGTCGAGAGCGCCACCGGGCGCCACGACGTGGAAGACGGCGTAGTAGCCGTACTGCTTCTTGTTGATCGGGTAGGCGAACTGGCGCCGGCCCCACCACTCGGGCTTACCGTGGACACTGCCACCGGCTTTGGTGATGCCCTCTGTGAGGGTCTTCACCCAACCTTGGGCAGCTGTTTCGTCGAGATCACCTTCGAGGATGACCATGAATTCGTAGGCACGCATCATGCGTGTGATTCCTCCCTTCGGACCCGGGGGCTTCCCGGGGCCCCGTGATGGGGCAGGGCCAATATGACCATGCGAGTGTAGCGGTGTTTCGCCCCGACCCGGCCAGAGCTGCGACAAGGGGTGCGGGAGGTCATGTCACGATGGTGACATGGGGGTGTGACAACGAAGCCCGAGCGACTACGGTCACCACCGTGGACCTGCACCAATGGATGCTCAGCGACCTTGCCGCGATGCGCTCGAAGCTGTTCGATTCGGTGATCCGCCTCGTGCCCGCGCAGCGTTGGCACGAGCAAACCAACGGCGCCGGCAGCACCCTCGCCGGCCTGCTGCTGCACGTCGCTCGCCACCAGGACTTGGCCGTCAACGCGGTGATCCGCAACCACGAGCCGTTGTTCACCGCCTACCGCGACGAGCTCGGCCTGGCCGAGCACGGGCCCGATGTCGGCTTGTCGGAAGCACAGGATCACGCCGCGACCGCGCTCGTGGAGCCCGGCGCCCTGCTGCACTACCTCACCGACGTGTTCGACCAGACCCACGACTGGATGGAACCGCTCGGCTCATTGGCGCTCGACATCGAACCCAACACGGCCTACCGGCTCACGCACCGCGCCGGTCTCGACGCCGAACAACTGCCCTGGCTGTACTCGATGTGGGAGGGCAAGGCGCTGTGGTGGCTGGTGCAGTGGCCCGTCATCGGCCACGGCCATGCACACGTCGGTGAGGCGACCAGCATCCGCAACCGGATGGGCCTCAGCCCGTTCTGACCAGCGCATCGCAGGGTTGGCGTCGCAGGGTCGCATTCAACGCTGCTGCCAGTCGCCACTCTCGATGCGGCGCACCAGGAGCGCCGCCTCGCCGCACTGATATGCCCACGCCAGGTGCCCGCTGGTGGAGTGCACCATCACGCGGTGGTACAGGCCGCGCACCGCTGCCTCCACCTCGTCGAGATGGGCCAACGCCGCAGCAACACGATGCGGGGTGAGCGCGTAGACACGCCCGACGATCAGGCGCTCGCCGCCGAACATCGCCGCCGGATAGCCCAGTTCGGTGTCGTACAGGTCGCCACCCACCGCCGTCTCCACGGCGTCGCCCACCACGAACGGCGCCAGGTGGTGCCAACGCACCTCGCCGGGCGCCAGCGTGCCGTACACGAACAGGTGGGTGGGCGGGGCCGCAGCCGTCACCCCGAGGCCCGCGCCCGAGGCGGGCGTTTGCTGCCCACCGGCAGCACGCGTAGCAGATGGTGCCAGCGGCAACTGACGCACGCCTCCACCACGTAGGCGGTGAGCTCATCGGGGCGGGTGTTGAGCTTGCTCAGCTCTGCAGCGGTGCTGACACACCGCCCGTGCGAAGGCAGTCGCGGGCCGAACACGTACGTGATCAGCTTCAGTTCCTGCGCCGAGCAGATCGGGCAGGCGGTGGTGGCCGGCGAACCCAGGTTGCGGGCAGCGCGGATCAGTTCCGGGTGCGCGTCGCAGACCTGGTCCTGACGCAACCGGCCGCGTTTGAACTCATTGATCAGGTGCCGCCGGGACAGCCGATGATCGACCACCCCTGCTGCACCGCGCAACGCACCGGCACTGAACGTCATGGCCCGCGAGGTTACCGCTGCCACACACCACCACGCATCCGCCACGACCGACCGGCAGCGAGCCACACTGTGCACATGAGCATCTGGTACGGCGCCCACGTGGCCGACGAGTCCGAGCTGCGGCTGTGCGGTGATGTCGCGGGCAAGCGCGTGATCGAACTCGGGGTCGCCGGCCACTCCGCCCCCAGTGGCGGCGCACCCACCCCGAACTCGATCACCATGGCCATCGCAGGTGCGAAGGCGATAGTGCTCGACCCCAACCCGCAATCGATCGCCACCGTGCGCGCCGGCGCCGAGCTCGCCGAGGTGCGTGTGGAATGCCACACCGCCGACCTGGCCGACCTCGGCTTCGCCACCAGCGCCTCGGTGGATCTGGTCGTCGCCGCGCATTCGCTCGGAACCGTCGACGATCTTCCCCGGCTGTTGCGTCAGGTGCATCGCGTGCTCAAGCCGGGCGCATCCTTCGTCGTCGCCATCACCCACCCGGTTGCGGCCATGTTCGGGCACGATCACACCGCCACCGCCGCGTACGGCGCCAACGGCACCACCTTCACCGAGCTGTACATGGCCTTCGAGCGCAGCAACTTCCACCTCGACGTCATCCACGAGCTCGACGACCGCCGCGTGCGCGAGCCGCTGTGCCCCGCCGTGCTGGTGGTTCGCGCTCGCAAACAGGGCGTCTGACCCGGAGACCCGGGGTCGCTCAGACCAGCGAGTACTCGGCCGCGACCAGTTCGGCGGGGCGAGGACGACCGAAGAGGTAGCCCTGGCCGCGATCGCAGCCGAGCTCGCGCAGGCGGGTGAGCTGCAACGGCGTCTCGACGCCCTCGGCGACCACCGACAGGCCCAGCGAGTGTCCGAGGTTGACCACCGCCTCGACGATCGTCGAGTCCTCCGGATCGATGCCCAGGCCGTTGACGAAGGTGCGGTCGATCTTGATCGCCTCCACCGGGAAGCGCTTGAGGTAGGTGAGCGACGAGTAGCCGGTACCGAAGTCGTCCACGGCGAGGTGCAGGCCCAGGCTGCGCAGCTCGCGAAGTGCCACGCTGGCAGCCTTCACGTCGGCCATCAGGGCGGTCTCGGTGATCTCCAACCACAGGGCGCCGGCGGACACACCGGCCTCGGCGAGGGCGTCGGCGACCAGATCGACGAGTTGGCTGCTCATCAACTGGCGGGCGCTCACGTTGACCGAGATCGACAGGTCGGTGAACCGTTGCGTGCTGTTGCGCCACTGGCCGAGCTGCGCCAGCGACGCCCGCAGCACCACGGCACCCACCTCGCCGATCAGGCCGGTCTCCTCTGCCATCGGGAGGAACTGATCCGGGCCGAGCAGGCCACGTTCGGGGTGGCGCCACCGCGCAAGCACTTCGAAACCCATCAGGTGACCGTTCCCCAACTGCACGATCGGCTGGTAGTACGGCACGATCTCCCCCCGCTCGAGGCCGCGCCGGAGCTCGTTGGTGGTGCGCAGGTTGAGCACGGTCGCGTCGTGGCTCCCGGGCGCGAACACCTCCACGCAGTCGCGGCCGCGTGCCTTCGCCCGGTACATCGCGGCGTCGGCGTCGCGCATCATCTCGGTGGTGGTCGTGCCATCGCGATCGGAGAGGGTGATGCCGATGCTGGCCGTGACGAACAGCTCGGCCCCGTCGATGGTCAACGGCAGCGCGATCTCCTTGCGCAACTGCTCGGCCACCTGCTGAGGGTTATAGCTGCCGCTGACGTCGCTCAGCATGACGATGAACTCGTCACCGCCGAAGCGGGCCAGCATGTCACGATCACGTACGACGGAACGCAGACGCCCCGACATCGCCTGCAGCAGTTGGTCGCCGGCTCCGTGCCCGAGGCTGTCGTTGATGACCTTGAAGTTGTCGATGTCGATGAACAGCACCGCAAGGGCGCCGGGCTGCGAAGTCTCCAGGTAGGCGCCGAGTCGTTCGAGGAAGCGGAAACGGTTCGGCAACCCGGTGAGCTCGTCGTGCGCGGCGGCCCACTCCAGACGCTCGGCGTTGTGCCGTTGCTCAGTGACGTCCTCGATGTGACCGATGGCCAGTGAGCCGCCCTCCCCGTCGTCGAGGATCGAGACCGACGTTCGGGCCCACACCACGCCGCCGTCGCCGCGGACGTAGCGCTTCTCCATGCGATAGGTGTCGATCTCCTGGTCGCCAGCACGACGAAGGAGGCTCTCGTTGTGCTGCCACTCGTCGGGGTGGCTGATCTCGGCGACCGTCCGGCCGATCAGATCCTCACTGGTGCGGCCGAGCATGTGCGCCAACGACTCGTTGACATCGACGAGGATGCCGCCGGGGACGGTGGACAGGGCCATGCCGGTCGGGGCGCCGTGGAACGCGAGACGAAACCGCTCACGTGCCCGTTCGAGCCGGCGTGCTTCGGCCGCTCGTTGCGTGACGTCACGCAACACGATCACGACGCGCTCGGGGTCGCGAACCGGCAGGTTGGCCTCGCCCTCCAGGAGTACCTCGGTGCCATCGGCCCGCACGAAGGTCAGCGTCGCGATCTGCGGTGCGCTGTTGTCGCGCATCGCACGCCACAGCGACAGCAGCATCGGCCGGTCGTTGTCACTGAACAGATCCGAGAAGTAGATGCCCAGCAACTGGTCGCGCGTCCGGCCGGTGAGCTCCTCGGTGTTGGCGTTCACGTCCCGGATGCTGCCGTCGCTGCCCAGCACCACGAGTGCCTCGGGCAGATCGTCGAGGAACTGGCGGAGCTCATCCTCCGTGCGGCGCAGGCGATCGATGTTCTCGTGCAGTTGATCTGCCCAACTGCCCGATTGGCGGTAGAGGGCGATGTGGCTGGATGCAAGCAGCAGGCCCACGAGGAAGCCGAACGTCACCGTCGCCAGCGTTGCCTCGCCGTCATTGATCACGTAGCGCCACGTGGCCAGCCACAAGCCGCAGGTGACCAGACCGTTGACGAGCAGCAACCTCGGCAGCGTCGGGCGGCGGATGCT
>JAYSPV010000048.1:0-1752 GCA_043721915.1 Ilumatobacteraceae bacterium
TGTCGCGCTGGGCGGCACGGTGGGCAGCACCTGCGGCTCGGGTGAGCCGGTGTTCGAGGTCAGATACTGGTGGGCGAGCCACGAGCACGGCATCGACTGCGCCGAGCACGCCGCGCTCGCCGAGCGATCGAAGAATCCAGCCGAACTCTTGGGCTGATATCAGTTCTTCGCTGGTCTCGAGCAGGAGCACCCCGCCGTTGAGGACCTCGGGTTTGTCAGCGAAGCGACCGGCGGTGAGCAGCCATTGGAGCACCTCGATGCAGCCACCCCATGTGGGTCCTGTCACTATCCGTTCGGGGCCGGCCCAGGCCCATGGTTCGGTGATGGCCCGGTCGCCGAATTCTGTGAGGGCCGCCGGGTCGTCCCATGATTTGCCGACATCTTCGGACATGCCTGGCTCGGTGACTTCGATACGTTCACCGGTGAGTAGCGCAGCTCGAAGCGACGCCGCGTGGCATGGATCGACGCCGGGACCTGCGCCAAGGTGTACCTGGGTCGCCCCGCCGTAGAAGCCGGCGATGCCGTGGTTCCAGAGCCAGTTCAAGATGTTGGTGTTGTCGCTATAGCCGAGGAACGGTTTGGGATCGGCTGCGATCAGTGAGTGGTCGAGATGCGGAACCACCGTTATCTGGTCCTCGCCACCAATGACGGCGAGGACAGCGCGAATCGACGGGTCGGCGAACGCGTCGTTGAGATCTCGGGCGCGTTCGTTTGGGGGAGAGGTACGTCTCGTCGTTGGATACTCGACGGGAATCAGTCCGGTGATTTCGGTGAGGCGACGCATCGCCTGTTCATGAATTGCCGGGTACACCTCGGGGGCAGCGAACGACGGAGAGACAACCGCAACCGAGTCCCCCGCCTGCGCTTTCGGAGGGCACACCCGGGCTGTCGTCATGCGGAGATCCAATCACACTCATCATCCGCCCGGCTCGTGGTCTGGCGGAACCCGGCCACGATCAAGCCCTGTGAGTCGGGGTGAAGGCGCCCACCATTGGAACGAATCCGGGTGGTTGATCCGTACCGTTCGAGATGAGTCGACACTGCCTGGAGGGCGACATCGTGCGCTTCCTCGAAGCCCGGGTCGCCGGTGAGTGCCCACAACACACTCAACGATTTCGGCGCTGACACGGTCGCGTCGAAACCGGCGACAGCGCGGATCGTCTTGCCGTTGGCCAGAGTGCGGTCCTTCAACGGGAAACCGAGTTCGACATTGGAGATCGGGTCGCGCCCGAACAACAAACGCTCGAGCGCTTCGGTTGTGACGGTAACGTTCAGGCCGAGCAGGTCGGCTTGCTGGCCGGCCCACCCGCCCGGGTAGCTCCCCGGGCGCATCCGTCAGGTACCGGGTGTAGTACTTCGCCGTCGACGCAGCCGTCGACGCATACAAGGTGGTGACCCGGATCATGAGTGAGTCCTTCGGGCGGGCACCTGTCTGTTCTTTCCGCGGTGTGCTCTCTCAGTGGTCCTTGCTCGATCGGTCATGAGTCAGTCCGAACCGAGCAGGGACAGCTGGGCGCGATCGGCCGCTGGCGACGTGCGCGCCAGCTTACGCGACACAATCGCGTCGCGAGTCGCGTTCGCGTCGAGCTGTGGCATGAGCTGGGCGATGTGACCGGTGGTCACGTACTCGTGCAACGCGAACTTCGGCACGCGAAGGAGGTCGCCGAGTCGCAGGACTGGCAGGCCTTGGACGCCGCCGCTCGAGGTGTACGCCGCAGCCAACTCGTACGCCTTCGACCGGCCGATGCGCAA